>NZ_CP136856.1:1853750-2473125 GCF_033807535.1 Oceanisphaera sp. IT1-181 | reverse complement strand
CGCGCCTTTGGTATTCACTCGGCTATGTCTAGCCATCAAGCCTTGCAACGTTGCCCACACTTATTGTTAGTGCCCGGTAATATGGCCAGTTACAAAGCTGTGTCTTTGCAACTGCGTGACATCTTTCAGCGCTACACCGACTTGGTTGAGCCGTTGTCATTAGACGAAGCCTATCTTGATGTGACCGACAGCCCTTGGTTTGCCGGCAGTGCCACCCGCATTGCCGAGCATATTCGTACCACTATTTTTCAAGAGCTGCAGCTCACTGCCTCGGCGGGGGTAGCGCCCAATAAATTCTTAGCCAAAATCGCTTCCGATGAAAATAAGCCCGACGGCTTATTTGTATTGCCGCCATCTAAGGTGGCAGATTTTGTGCATCAGTTACCGCTAACTAAGATCCCAGGTGTGGGCGCAAAAACGGCCGAAAAGCTAAACGCACTGGGCTTAACCCATTGCCATCAACTATTGGATTTTGGTGAAGCTGAGCTGGTGCGGCGCTTTGGTAAATTTGGCGCTCTGTTATGGCAACGGGGGCAGGGCATAGATGAACGGGAAGTGCAGCCGCACCGCATTAGAAAATCCGTGGGCGTAGAAACCACACTGCTGGAAGATATTCAGCAGCCAGAGCAAGGGTTAACCGTGCTAGCCGAACTGTGGCCAGAGCTGGTGAGACGGCTCAACAACCGTGCCATTAAGGGCTTATGTCTGAAGCTCAAGTTTGCGGATTTTACCCAAACTACCTTGTCGCGGCGCACTCATCTTTTAGATGCTGCATTGGCCGAGCAGTTATGTATTGAAGTGTGGCAACGAGCACAGGGGCGAGACGTACGCTTAGTGGGCATCAGCGTAGAGTTAGATCATGAACCGCAAGAGGCGAGCGACGTTGAGCGCCAGCAGCTAAGTTTTGATTGGTGATGAACACAGCGCCGATCGTCAAGAAAGTGGCTTTGAATTTGTAGCTGCCCGTCTCTTTGGTAAAGAGGACTTCGGCAGGCCAGCATAGCTGGAAGGTTTTTTATAACAGCGTAACGATAAGCCAAGCACAGAGTAAGGTTTTTCTATCGACTGACCGTTAACGCTAGTCTTGTTTCTTGGTTACCACAGCCGTACGGCTGGTTTTATCGCTTTCAAGTCGTTTTTCATTACTGCTGATGGCTTCTTTGTTAGCCTTAGCGGCATGACTGCTAAGAGACTCGGCATTAGCGGCGCCTAAATAGCCGGCGCTTAATGCAAGAAACAGGGCAACTGAGGTGGTTTTCATGTTCGCTCCTTATTGTATGAGTGAATTCGTATCAATGCGTTTTTGTGCATGATTTTTTAGAGATGAGTTATTACCCTAACAGCTTATTAACTGATAAAGAACTGCTAATTGCTAGCTGTTAATCGCCATAAGTCAAATTTAGGCGCTAGTTTATGCTGATTAACAAAGCCTTACGCCTTACGTTTTGCGCCGTACGTTCAACATAAACCCCGCACTTTGATATAAAACTTGGCGACCAATAATACCAAAAGATATACAGCGCTAAACAAGCTCCGTAGTGGCTGCTTCAGCTGCTAAATCCAGCTACAACTGCGACTAGTCGCTGAGCGTCGACCCTTCTCGCGTGGGTAGGGCATAAAAAAGCCCCGAGTTGTATGCAGTTCGGGGCTTTTAAATTTAGGGCAGAACAGCAGCTTACGCTATGTACTCTCTATATTGTTCAGAGGCCCAGTTTTGCTCTTTGTGTATAGCGTACGGCCTACAGCGTAAAGCTAGGTGTTATAAATTACTTTCTTCTTGCCAGCCAAAGTTGGACTGGGGAGCTTGCTGTTGCTGCCCTTGATTCGCGTCTTGGTTGTAGCCTTGGTCGGAACCATAGCTGTCATTTGTGTTGGTGGAGCCTGCATTCGAGTTATAGCCTTGTGGATTAGCTGAGCGCTGGCTTTCGCCATAGGTGTAGTTCAGGTTAGAGCCGGTGGGCTGACCATTTACCGGCGGCGCTAACTCTATATTAGAACGATTGGCGCTGGGGCTTTCGATAGCGGGGCGATCACGGCCATCATCTAATGCCGCTCGCGCGTCTTTGGGCGTTTCATTGCGGCGGTCATTTTGAATGCCGGGTGCTAACTTTCGGGTTTCATCCAGTATTTCCCGCCCGAAATTAACCACACCGCTAAAAATATTGTCGGCCATGGCCGGCAGCGCGAACAGCGTTAGCGCTAAACACAGCGGCGCTTTTTTAATCCAGATGCGTGTCATGGCAAAACCTCTGTCTATGAGTTTGAAAAATAAGTTAAATCGATAACAAGAAAAAGTGAGCAAACTTACAGAGAAAATTGTTCACCATTAGTGACCAAAGCATAAGCTAAAAACCGTGACAGATACACAAGCCCGTCACAGTCGAAGACGCAGCATGACGCACTTAACTTATGGTCCTTACTACAGCGCCGAGCATCCGGCGCCCAGCTAATTAAAGACCCTGTGGTGTTTCGCTATTTCTCGTTCCTATGCGCAGCAACGGAATGCGAGGTGTAAGTTTTTTCTTACTCGGCGCTTGGGGCCGGGCGCTGGGCGCTTTTTATAACTTACAACTTAGTTTCAGGAATAAGCTTAAGCACACTGACCAGCAGTTGCCAAAAACGCGCCACTGCATCTATGTGTACTCGCTCGGCGGGGGAGTGAGCGCCTTGAATAGTTGGGCCAAACGACACCATATCCCAGTGCGGATAAATGGCTTTAAACAAGCCGCATTCCAGCCCCGCGTGTATCACTTTTACCTCGGGCACCACCCCAAACAGCTGCTGATGAGATTGCAGCAACAACTGCATAATGGCCGAGTCCGGATCAGGCTGCCAGCCTGGGTACGCCCCTGCAAACTGGCAGTCGGCACCGGCTAAGCGAAACACCGCCGCCGTGGTGGCGGCCACTTTATCGCGGCCCGCATCACTTAAAGAGCGAATTAAACATTGCACATAAATGTGCTCTGCTTTGGTATCTATCACGCCTAAGTTAGTGGAGCTTTGTACCACACCGTCCATATGGCGGCTCATGGCCATCACCCCATGGGGGCAGGCCAGTAGAGCGGCACTTAAGCGACGCTGCAAATCAATGCTCATGATGCGCGTTGGAAGCCCAGCTGGTTTGAGTTCAAGGCAGATAAAATCATCCACGCCTTTATACTCTTCCTGATAAGCCAGCTGCAAGCGTTCGACCAGTTGCGTTAAGGCGTCGAGCGAGGAGCTCGGCAGCGTAAACAGGGCCGCTGCTTCCCGAGCGATGGCATTGCGCAGCGTGCCGCCGCTAACTTCTGACAGCCGCACCTGCTCCAGCTTTTCTGTCTCGACCAATAGCTCAGCCAACAGTTTATTGGCACTGGCTCGGTTTTGATGAATATTAATGCCGGAATGCCCACCGCGCAGGCCAGTAATGCTTAAGCGCATCGCTTGATGGCTGGCCGGCACTTCTTCTGCCTGATAGTGCAGGGTTATATTGGCATCCACACCACCGGCGCAGCCCATATACACATCACCGTCTTGCTCGGAGTCGGTATTAAGTAAGATCTCGCCTTGCAACAAGCCCGGCGCTAAACCAAAAGCACCGGTCATGCCACTTTCTTCATCGACCGTGAGCAGCACTTCTAAGGGCCCGTGTTGCACTTTGTTATCGGCCAATATCGCCAAACACGCCGCCAAACCAATGCCATTATCGGCGCCGAGCGTGGTGCCACGGGCGCGCACCCAATCGCCGTCAATATAAGGCTGAATGGGATCCTTGGTAAAGTCATGCTCAACATCTGCATTGGCTTGGGGCACCATGTCCATGTGCGCCTGCAAAATCACGCCTTTGCGACTTTCCATGCCCGCAGTGGCGGACTTTCGAATGATCAGGTTGCCTATGGTGTCTTGTATCACAGTTAACCCTTGGGTTTGTGCCCAGTCGGTTATCCATTGACGCAAGGCCGCTTCATGACCCGAGGGATGAGGAATGCTGCAAATGGTGTCGAAAAATTGCCACAACAAGCCCGGCGAAAGGGTGCGAATAGAAGAGGACATCAATACCTACCTGATTGAAGAAGCCATAACCGAGCTGCTAGCTTAACGCTTGCCCTGCAAATTTGCCAAATGGTTAGGGTCTGTTGACCTTTCGCGGTTAAATTTTGTTCGAGTTAAACGCGTTTTATCGCGATGAGAGGTGAGTAGCTTAGTCATTCTAAGTAAGTATCTCTCAACAAAGAGAAAAAGGCGTTTAGCCGCACCCGAAGGGCAGCGTTTGTGATGCCTTTCTACGGTGTTATCGCTCGTATTTATGGAAAAAGTGGAGAGTGACTAAGTGATCTTGCGTAACTGATGTGGAAGTATTCGACCATATGGCTTAGCAGTGTTGGCTCCGGAGCGTTATGCATCCACACCTGTTATGCCGGATTACTTAAGTAATGCTGCGGAACTAACGTGGATGTTGTCGTAACAGGCTCTTAAAGATTCAAGACTCCTTCGCCACTGTCTTAGCGCTGGGTTTTGACCTTGTAGGTGCAAATTTATTCAGCACGGTTTGGAATTTAGCTTTAGGTTTGGCTCTAAAACTAACCAGCTTCGCCACAGTTTGGAGCTTGGCTATCCACAGCAGTTATGGCGGACTGCTTAATGCTTTGAAGATGCAAGATTTTTCTAGCGATGGGAGCAAATCGACTTACTCTTTCATTTTAGAGGCATTTTGCGAATTTAAACAATAAAGTTCGGTTAATAAAAACTGTAGCTCTGGTCAAGAATGGGCGGGATCTCTATAATGCGACCATTGTTTGCTCATTGTCTGGCAAAAGCGGGTCGCTAAGGCTTGTTTTAAGCGTCAATCTAGCAGCGGTGACCATTTTATCTCGAAGCTCACAGCCAAAGGTTCTTTTTATGTCCAACAAATTCGTCGTTACTTGGGACTCTTTTCAGCGCGAAACGCGTAAATTAGCAGCACGCCAGCTCCCAGCCAGCCAATGGAAAGGCATTATCGCGGTAACCCGTGGTGGTTTAGTGCCCGCCGCTATTTTGGCGCGCGAACTCGGCATCCGCCACGTGGATACGCTGTGCATCGCCAGCTACGACCACAATCAGCAGCGTTCAGATTTGCAAGTGCTTAAGCAAGTACAAGGCGACGGTGAAGGATTTTTAATCGTTGACGACTTGGTTGATACCGGCAATACCGCTCGTGTGATCCGTGAAATGTATCCTAAAGCTAAGTTTATTACCGTGTTCGCCAAGCCCCAAGGCGAGCCACTGGTTGACGATTTTGAAGTGCGCGTAACTCAAGATACGTGGATTGAACAGCCTTGGGACATGGGCGTAGTGTTCTCTACTCCTCTTTGCGATCAAGACTAAGCACGACCAAGAATAAGTATGAATAACGCTCAAGATTAAGCCACAAGCTTAACCTTGCGCATAAAAAGGGCTCCTTGAGGGAGCCTTTTTTGTGGCTTACGTATTCATAAGGCCGCCCAGTTGACTGTGTTGTGTCACAGCCTGTTAATATTTCGATGTTTTTTCCTGCAACCATCGTCAGCGGTCTTTACCCCCAACTAAAAAAGCGTTACATATAGATATGTTAACAAGGAGGTGGCATGTCTATAGATAAGGTTTCTCATCGTAAATTAGTGCGGGTGTTTACCGCCATGGGTCCTTACTTGCGCGAGCTAAAATCCTGCGAAACGCAGTATTTTTTCGACTGTTTATCAGTCTGCATGAGCGCGAAAGCCGAGCCTGAGGTAAGGGAGTTTTGGGGCTGGTGGTTAACACTGGATACCAAAGACGGAGAACAGTTTGAGTTCCATTATCAGCTGGGGTTTTACAATGCTAAGGGCGAATGGCTGCTAAAGCCGATTCCCAAAACACATCAAGCGGAAGTTACGCGCACCTTGCGTGATTTTTACGATAAACTCGGTGTCTGCATGGATGGTTTAGCACTGAGTGTACGGCCGTCTGAAGAACAGGGTAAAGATCACTTGTTAAGCCCCGCCTAAGCGAATGCAGGTTTAGCGTTAAGCGCTAAACCTGCTTGATTTGCCTGGATGCGTCTTAGTTTATTATGTTGCCGGCACACTTGCCGGCATTGCTGTTAGTAAGGAGCCGTTGGGCGTTCCATGAAAGGCAAAACCATAGTTGTAAAATTAGGCACCAGTGTTCTTACCGGTGGCACCCGCTGTTTAGATCGGGCGCACATGGTAGAACTGGTGCGCCAATGTGCCAGTCTACACAGAGCTGGCCATCATATTATTGTGGTCACCTCGGCCGCCATTGCCGCCGGTCGCGAGCATTTGGGCTTTCCGGAGTTGGCCAACACCATGGCCAACAAGCAAATGCTGGCCGCCGTGGGTCAAACCCAACTCATTCAAACCTGGCAGTCGCTGTTTAACCTCTACGGCGTACATGTGGGGCAAATTTTGCTGACCCGTGCCGATCTTGAAGACCGAGAGCGTTACTTAAATGCGCGCGATACGCTGCGTGCCTTACTTGCTCACCGTATTATTCCGGTGATCAACGAAAACGACGCCGTGGCCACCAACGAAATTAAAGTGGGCGATAACGATAACTTATCAGCCCGCGCTGCTATTTTAGCTGACGCCGACTTACTGGTGTTGCTCACGGATCAAAAAGGCCTGTTTACCGCCGATCCGCGTAACGACCCCAAAGCTCAACTGATCGAAGAAGTACAAACCATAGATGACACCTTGCGCAAATTAGCCGGTGGCAGCATTGGCGGTTTGGGCACGGGCGGCATGGCAACCAAATTACAAGCCGCCGATGTGGCACGCCGCGCCGGCATTGATGTGGTGATTGCGACCGGTCAAGTGCCGGAAGTGATTGGCCGCTTGGCTAATGGTGATCGCATTGGTACGCGTTTCCCTGCACTCGCCACGCCGCTTGAAAGCCGTAAACGCTGGATCTTGGCGGGCCCACCGCCGCACGGTGAAATTCACATCGATGCGGGTGCTGTTAAAGCAGTGCGCGAAAAAGGCTCTAGCCTATTGCCTAAGGGCATAGTGCGCATTGAAGGCCGGTTTCGCCGCGGTGAAGCTGTGCGTATCGTTAATCCAGAAGGGCGCGAGTTAGCTCGCGGCATTTGCCGCTACGACGCCCTAGAGCTTAATCAAATTAAAGGCCAACACTCAGAGCAAATTGAGTCTTTGTTAGGCTATGGCCACGGTACTGTGGCCATCCACAGAGATGACTTAGTGCTCTTGTAAGCCCAGGCATAAGTGCTGTGGTAAGCACAGACAGCAAGCACGCTTATAAATGTTGACCGGTTAGGAGTAAGTATGAATTTGGAACAGATGGGGCAGGAGGCTCGTGACGCCGCTTATGTGTTGGCTGACAGCTCAACGCGTACTAAAAATCAGGCCTTGTTAGTGATGGCCGATGCCCTAGAAGCCGCGGCGCCACAAATACTAGTGGCCAATGAGCAAGACTTAAACGCGGCGCGCGAAAGCGGCATAGGTGAAGCCATGTTGGACCGCTTAATGCTTAATCCTGAGCGCATTAGTGCCATTGCCAGTGACGTGCGTAATGTGGTGTCTCTGCCCGATCCAGTAGGCTCTGAGTTAGACAGCCGCGTGCTCGAAAACGGTATGCGCTTATCGCGGCGCCGTGTACCACTAGGCGTGGTGGGCGTGATCTATGAAGCTCGTCCTAACGTGACCATCGACATCGCCGCTTTATGCCTAAAAACTGGCAACGCCAGCATCTTGCGTGGCGGGCGTGAAACTTTTCATACCAACCAAGAGTTGGTGAAAGTTATCCAGCAAGCGTTAACCGCAAGCCAATTGCCTGCAGCTGCAGTGCAATACATCAGTGAGCCGGGCCGCGAGTGGGTCAGTGGCCTACTGAAACTAGATGAATACGTGGATATGATCATCCCCCGTGGCGGCGCTAACTTACACAAATTGTGTAAGGAGCAAGCTACCATACCGGTGATCATTGGCGGCTTTGGCATCGGCCATATGTTTGTGGACGATAGTGCCGATTTGGTGCGTGCCATTGAGGTGATTGATAACGCTAAAACCCAGCGCCCCAGTGTCTGCAACACCATAGATACCCTGTTAGTGCATGAAGCGGTGGCAAGTGATTTCTTGCCAAGTTTGAGTGCGCGCATGGCCGAAAAAGGCGTAGAATTGGTCGCCGATGCGGCTGCGTTAGCCTTATTAAAAGATGGCCCTGCCAAAGTTCGGGTAGCCGTGGACGGTGACTTTGACACCGAGTGGTTAGGTTTAACGCTGGGCGTTAAATTAGTGCCTAACGTAGATGTGGCCTTGGCTCATTTACGCCGCCACAATGCCAGCCATTCGGACGCCATTCTTACCAATAGTATGGTAAACGCCGAGCGCTTTATTAATGGTGCGCCCTCTGCTGCCGTATACGTGAATGCCTCCACGCGCTTTACCGACGGCGCCCAGTTTGGCTTAGGTGCCGAAGTGGCCGTATCTACCCAAAAATTGCACGCCCGGGGCCCTATGGGGCTGGAAGAGCTAACCAGTTATAAGTGGATAGGCCAAGCGGATTACTTGGTACGCCCTTAGCCCGAAGGGCCGCGTCACGCTGTACGTTATGCGCCGTACGTGAAAGATAAACGCTGCCTATTTTTAACGGTCGGCGTATCGCGTACAGCGTTTAATTTAACGGCGTATCACGCATAACGTATGACGCATAACAGGCGGCGTTCATCGCCGCCTCACTTCGCCCAAGAGAGGATTTTATGCCATCCAAGTTGTTGGACGCCCTATTGTTGGCGATGCCATTGCCGCAAAATTTGGAAGCCTGGCGCCAGCATCTCAAAAGCCAGCTGCCCTACCCGATACAGGGAGCGCAAACGTTATTTATTGGCGAGCCCACGCTGGTCATAGTGGCTTTTCAGCACGATAAAGTTGAGGTGTTTTTACCGGCCATTCAATGGCGCCATCACGATATTCATACGGCCAAGCCCAGCTCACAAGGTGTTATTGAGCCGCATAATGGCAGCCTAGAGCAGCTATTAACGTTGGTGGAAGAGACTATCGCTATTCGGCTAAAGTCGTTTCACGAATGCAGCTGTTGTGGCAAACGCAGTGCGCCGGAAGTATTAGGTTCATTGCAAGGCGAGCCCGTGTGTCGCGATTGCATCAAAGGCCGCCGCGTGCTGTTTTAAGCACGCCGTACGCTATCCGCGAAAGTAGGCCGCACTTGTTAGCAGCACTTAATTAGCCGCACTTATAAAGAGTGCGGCTTTTTTATGGCCAATAAGCCGACACGCTGTGGTGAGTAATAGCGGCAAAGAAGATAGACTGACGGCTTGTTATGGCGATTTATCACAGAGACATGAGCGCTGGTTTTGGCGTCGGGTGAGCATTTTATTTAGGGAAGAGGGCGAACAGCTTGGAAGTAATACTCATCATTTTAGCGGCCGGGGTCGTGCTGTTTTTTCCCGTAGGCGCGATATTTGGCTTTCTCGCTTACCGAAACCTTAAGCAACAGACCTTACGTATTAACTCACTGAGCCGTGAGGTTAATGAGTTACGCCAGCAAATGGAGCTTAGCCAAGCGCAGGAATTAATATCGCAAGAGCTTAAGCCGCAAGCGCCACAATCCAGCATTCCCATCAAGATTCCCGTCATAAAGACCGCTAGCGCGCCCGCCTCTGCGGATACGGCCATGCCAGCAAGCTCGCCCAACAAACCGACGGTGAAGCCAGCCGCTCAGGCTACCCGTCAAGTTCAAGCGCCGCTGCCGTCGCCATTTATGCAGTCTCTCAAAGAAAACTGGATGGTGTGGCTCGGTGGTTTGAGCTTGGCACTGGCGGGTATTTTTATGGTGCACTATTCGGTAAGCGAAGGCTTATTGGGCCCAGTGCTGCAACTGTTGCTGGCGCTCAGTGTGGGTGCGGTATTGCATACTGCAGCCGAATATTTACGCCGCCGCCATGGGTACCGCGATCAAATTTTTGCCGCACTGGCCGGTGGCGGCAGCGTGACTTTGTATGCGGCCTTGTTGGCGGGCATTCATCATTATCAGTTGATAGGCCCCTTGCTTGGTTTAACGCTACTGGCGGTTGTCTCGCTGAGCACTATGGTGTTAGCACGGCTGCACGGCCCTTTATTGGCGCTGATGGGCTTGAGTGGTGCTTATATAGTGCCGCTATTAATCGACAGTGATGCAGGCAGTATCACCTTTGTGCTGAGTTACAGTGTCTTAATTACCTTTAGCTCGCTGTTGCTGATGCGCTTTGTATTTCGTGATTGGCTTTGGTATGCCACCTTGGCGGGCGCGCTCTTATGGTGGCTGGCGGCATTGTTTACGCCGCAAGCAATCGCACCTGTAATAGGGTTTGAAATCCCCCTATATTTGGCAGTGCTGTTGGCCATTTTTGTGCTGTTAACGGATAAAGATCAGGTCGGCGCACGTCATTTACGCGCGGCTATGCTGAGCCTGTTATTGGCGTGGGGCGTGTCCATTGCCGGTCAGCCTAGTCTTAGCCCCAGCCCGCTGTTCTGGAGCTGGCTGCTGATTTGGCCGGTGGTGTTATGGCTGCCGACGCTAAAAATACCCGCTTTATTACCTGTGTCTGTGTGGGCCAGCCCTAACTCAATTCAACAACATACATTTTGGTATTTACCTTGGGCGGCGGTGATCGCCAGTGCGTTGGGGTGGTTGGCTTATGTGACACGAGCTGGCCTAGACATGATTTATCTGGTGCAGCTGCCGCTTGAGCTGCACGTTTCCTTTATCAGTTATTTGCTGTTGTCGGCCTTGTTGTGTGCAGCAGTAGGCTGGTGGCAGTGGCGCCAACAACCCACATCAAAATGTTGGGCTTCTTTTACCTTGCTCAGCCCTTTGGTGTGGTTAAGTTTGGGCTGGATACTGCTGCACGGCATTGAGCCCAGTATTGATTGGGCGCTGGGTGCCTTGCTGGCTGCCACCGTATATGGTGCCTTAGCCAAATTCTTGCAACCTTCTAAAGATGTGCAAAATACAGGCGTACAAAATTTAGCCGTACAGAACGGCGCCGTTTGGGCTGTGTTGGCGAGTCATATCAGTTATGCGCTGGCGGTGACCATGGCGTTGCGCGAGGCCTCACTCACGCTGGCGCTGGCGGTGCAGTTTGTCAGTCTAGTGTGGTTAGCCCGCCAGTATCGGATGCCGCAGCTGTATCTGTTATTAAAAGTGGTCTTGGCCATCGTAGTGGCGCGCCTTACCTTTAATCCTTGGCTGGCGAGTTATGAGCTTAACCAAACGTTAAGCCCATGGAGCTGGGTGTTATGGACCTACGGCGGTAGCACGTTACTGGCTGGCATCGCGACTTATTTATCCGACCGCAGTGACGCCATTCGCCCTTGGCTGGAAGCCGCCACGCTGCACTTGTTGGTGTTATTTTTGGGTGCCGAGCTGCGCTATTGGCTCTACGATGGCGATATTTTTAGTCAGCAATACAGCTTTACCGAAGCCACCATTAATACGCTGTTGTGGGGTGGGCTCAGTATGACTTACCTGCTGCGTGGCCGCGCCGCTCAACAGTTGGCTTGGTTATATGGTGGCTGTGCTTTGCTACTGCTGGGCCTGTCTAGCCTCAGTTATCTGGTATTGATAAGCGTGTATAACCCTTGGTGGGGCGGGGCTGAGATAAGTGACATTCGGCTATTTAATATGCTGCTGCCCGCTTATGGTGGCCCCGTGTTGCTGGCATTAGCACTGGCGATAATGCTCAATCGTTTCCCTCAATTGCTACCAAAATCGGTGGCGATCAGACAGTGGGCATTGGTGGTAGCGGGAGGGGCCTTTATGTTGTTTAGCGCCCTTGAAATACGCCAGCTCTGGCGCGGCAGTGATATGGAGCTTTGGTCTGGCCTGAATAGCGGAGAGCTCTATACCTACTCAGTGGTGGGCATGCTGTACGCCATTATTGGCATTACTTATGCCACTAAAAAAGGCTATCCGCTGATTTATAAAGCCGGCATGATTTTATTGGGGCTGGTGATCGCCAAGATTTTCTTAATCGATATGGACGGCCTGCAAGGCCTGTGGCGTGTGTCCGCCTTTATGGGCTTAGGCTTGGCGTTATTAGGCTTGGCATGGATGCACCAAAAAGTGCAGCGGGCAGCAGGCTTGGTGAAGGGGGATGGGTAAAGAGTGAAGGGGACGACATAAACAAACGCCTAGCACCAAGCGCCGGGCTAAAAAGAAACATGGTTGTTGTAGGCGAACGCTTGCTCTCGCATTGCGCCGCAGGCGGAACGGTTTCAGACAGTAAAGAGGAAAAGGTAGCGCTAACCACCAAGCTAAAAGACCAGCCCGTCTTTTGTAGCCACCTGCTTTAGCTCATGAGTTGTGCTGATGTACGTCTCACAACAAAAAAGCCGCCCTCAATGAGTGCGGCTTTTGTTATTTCTTGCGCAGCGTATACAGGCTGATTATTTAGAACGAATACTTGGTGGTCAGGCCAAACATGCGTGGTGCGCCTTGCTGTACATACTGCTCCGTGATGTAGCCTTTACGCGGGTCGTTCGGGAACTCAAAGCCACGTACCGCATATTCTTCATCGGTGAGATTTTTGCCCCACAAGGTCACAGTCCAGTTATCTAACTGATAACCAAAGCGCGCATTGAGCAGTGCATAGGCGTCCGAACGGGCGTTATGACTGTCGGAGAAATAAAACGCCTCTTTACCTTCCACATCTAAGCCTGAAAACCAGCCGCTGCCATGATCAAAGCTCACGCCAAGCGCAAATTGGTATTCGGGAGCGTGTGCCGCGTCGCGGCCATCAAAGTTGGCACCGGGCTCTTTTAACTCGGTTTGTAGCAAGCCTAGGCTGGCGTGCAAACGCACGGCGTGCGTCGCTTGCCACTGAGCTTGGGCTTCTAAGCCGTAGCTATAGGCTCGATCGGCATTGGCTGTGTAATCTACGTATTCACTGGAGTTATCTGGGCGCACCACTGTGCGTGAGCCATTAATTTGCGCGTCGTCTCTTTGCTGAAAGAACACCGCCACTTGGGTGTGTAAGCTGTCGTCTAACAAGTTATGTTTGGCACCTAACTCGTAGTTCCACAGGGTTTCGGAATCAAAATTGCGCAGTGTGTCAGGCAACTTGCCGTTAGAGTTATAGCCGCCCACCTTGTAGCCACGAGCGATCAAGCCATAGAGCATTTGGGTCTCGCTGGTTTGGTATTCCAGCGCCATGCGCCCACCCCATAATAGTTCGGTGGGCTTGCTGCGGTTGCCGTCACTGTCGCTATAGAGGGTATTATCTTCTTCTAAGCGCAGGCCGTTGATCCAGGTAAGCTTGTCGGTCAGCCCGGTGGAGAGTTCGCCGTAACCCGCATAGCGGTTCGCGTCATACTCACTGGTAAAGGTGCTCGGCAGATAGGTGTAATCGCGGGTTAAATCTGAGCTGCGATGAAAATAATATAGGCCGCCGGTCCAGTCGGTGCTGTCGTTAAATAGCCGAGACTCTTCGGTGGAAATAAAGCGCACATCGACGGTGGCACCGCGCTCGTCCCTTTGGTAATTATCGGTGGCGCTGTAGGTGTCAGGGTGTAGGCTTGGATAGGTCCAGTCTACGTCAAAACCATATTCTAGATCGCTCTTATTGACGCTGATGGATGTTTCCTGAATAAAGTTCTCATTGCCATACCAAGTCGTTTTACCCGACAGTGCCAGCGTTTCTTGGCGGTCGTGGCCTGGGTTATCCGATAAGGTATGGCGGGTATTATCCAGAGAAAAGGCGTCATAACCGTTATCAACATTGGCGTAAAAGGCGGTGAGGTCTAAGTCCAAATCTTCACTGACGGCAATGCGAAACTTAGTGCGCAGCAGGGTTTCATCAATATTGTTAGTGTCGTCGCGATTTAGGTAATCGTTTTTCACAAAACCATCGCTGGTATTGCGCTGGGCGGCAACGCGATAGGAGACATTGTCGCTAATAGGCCCGCCTACGGCCGCCGCTAAGTTCTGGGTGTTGTACTCAGCCACCGTCAGTTCCACATCACCTGTTAAGGTGTCGGTAGGCTCATTGGCGCTAATGTTGATTAGGCCAGCCAAGGCGTTGGCGCCATACAAACTACTTTGTGGGCCACGCAGCACTTCTACCTGTTTAGTGTCCAGCAAGGTGGCACCTAAGGTCATGGCGCTCATGTCTATGCCATCGACCAACACACCTACCGAAGGATTAACTGCACCAATAAACTGGCTGCGCTCGCCCACACCGCGGATCTGGTAATATTTGCCGCGCGAGGCACCGGCGCTCAAGTTTACGTTAGGCGTTTGCGCCAATACGTCTTCAAGATGATTGTTGCCGGGCTTATTGAGCTCAGCTTCATCAATCACGCTTACGCTGGCCGCAGTTTCTTGCAGGCTGTCATCACGAAAGCTGGACGTAACGGTGGTGGTGTCTAGGGTATAAACCTCAGCCGCGACTGCATAAGTCGGTAACGCGGCCATTAGGCCTAAAGCCACGGCTGAAGATACCGCTGAGGGTAAAAAAGGTAATTTTGGCATTTCAAGTCTCCGCATAGATCTATAGGTTATAGATACGAAAACCGGGTAACGACGAGAGCAGGCAGGTGAGAGCAGAGCAAAGCGTTGCGGCTTCCTATTCCTACGCCGGTATTAGCCGGATCAGGTTCAAAGGGTTCGCGTCTGCGCATCTCAGGCAATCGTAACTGCCACCCCTTAGGATATGACTTATGGTTATAAGTCAGTCTGCATTATACCTATTTAGGCATTAAGGTCGAGATTTATACAGCAAAGCTGTTGTTCCTCTGCGACGGGGCCTTAACAAAAGGGGCCTCAACAAAAAAGCCGCGCTCTAGTGAGCGCGGCTGGTGACTGAATTCATCTTTCTGTATCAGCTTTATTTAGGTGCCTGTTTGTTTTCAGCATTTGTTACTTTAAACAACGCCCTCTAGGTTCATCGCTCTCATGCAGCACCACATCCGAGTGCAGAAATTGCGCCGCGTCTGCTGAATCCGTCACTTTAGTGGCGCTGCGCTCTAGCATCTCAGCTTCAAACTCGCCTAACACGCGGTTGCGAATGCCTGCATCGCGCCAGTTCGATTGTGGCCGGCAGCTTCTGACAATAATGCGTGCCAGTGATAATGCATCGAGCAACGCTTGGTTAGCGCCTTGCCCTTTAAACGGGCTCATGGGGTGCGCCGCATCGCCAAGCAATGTAATGGGACCTGCGCTTGCCAATAATTCTGGCGTGAGTAAGGCGCGGTCATACACCGGATAGCCAGAAATTTGTGCATCCTGAGTGGCTGCCAAAATCTGCGGAATGGGCGAGTGCCACTGGGTGCGCTTGCAGGCTTCTGCCTTTAGCGCTGCAGTGCCTTGGGCACTCAAGGCTCTAGCTTCGTTTTCTGCCATAGGAAAGCTTAATTGCCACATCACAGAATCGGCGTCGTAGGGCATGATATAAATACGCTCATGGCCATTGGCGGTTTGAAATACCGTAGCAGAGTCCAGTAAATCACTGTCTACGCCTTCAAGCGCACTTAATGGGCAGATCCCTAAGATCACCATGCAATCCAAATAACGCAGGGAGCTTATGTCGTGCCCCAAAGCTAAGTGGCGAACGACACTTCTAATACCATCGGCACCCACCACCAAGTCCGCTTTGGCGCTTTGTATTTGTCCGTTCACCTCAAAGCTCAGCTCAACGCCTTTATCAGTCTCTTTAAAGTCGACCAACTGATGGCCCCATTTTACGCAGCTGTGTGTATTTGGGAGTTCATTCAGGTGGGCACCCAATTGTTCCAGCAGCGCTAAGCGCAAAGACTGACGGGCGATATGCACGTTAGTGCGCTTAGGCGCAGAAGTGCTATCTGAGTGCAGCCACTTTCTCATGCCCCATTCGCCAAGCACTTTGCCGTCAGTGGTGTGTACCACATGGCGAGTAGACACCACGCCCTTATCGAGAGAGAAAATACCTAAGCCTTCGATGGCTTTGCTCGCTTGTTGCAAGGTGAGGCCATAACCCTGAGAGCGAGCTTCAAAGCCACTATCGCGCTCATAAAGGGTGAACGGAATGCCACGGTGTAAACAGGCCACCGCCAATGCTACGCCGCCAATGCCGCCTCCAATGATCGCCACAGTTGGATAGTTTTCTGTATCGGCTACCGGTGGGGTAAGAGCCGCGATCAGTCCAGATCCGCCACAGTTTGGGCATGAAGATAAGTGTGCTTTAGGGAGAGCAGGAGCCGTGCCGCCGTTCTTTTCAAACTGCGCTAGCGCTGCCTGATAGCTGAGCTTCACTTTCTTGCGGATCTTCTGACTGATCCGGCCGCGCCCCTGACACTTAGGACAAGGCGCCCAGCTGGCTGCTGCAGAACTCTCTACTTCATTCTCTGTTTCGATAGGTAACTTGATGGGTTGGCCCTCATAAGAAAAGCTTAAGCAAACTCTAATTGCGCTGGCGATTATAAGGCAGTAGCGACCACTTTCATTGCTTTAAAGCATGGTTTTGTTTTGTGCTCTGAGAAGATTTTTTCATTCGTCTTAATGGTACTGGCGATGTCAGTTTGGCAGACCATAGACTCCAATAACAAAAAAGGCCCCCAAAGGGGGCCAAAGGTACAACTAACGCTAAAGACTCAGGATTTTGCGGGAACTGCAGCGACACCGGCAGGACGGACAATGGGTTTCATTATCACGTAATAGCCCAACACGCTCACTACCAGCCCGACAAAGAACGCATAGTCGATGAGCACTAGGCTGCAGACGAAGGACAGACCGTAGACCAAGAAGGCCCGCAGGTTGTAATTGTTCTGATAAACGAAGGGTCCCAGAGGGTTATAAAAGTCGTCCACGTTTAACTGACCACGGCGCAACAGATAGAAGTCGGTCAGCATGATACCCGCTACCGGACCCAGCAAACCGGAAGTAATAACGCTGAACCACAGCAGGTTATCGGCAAACACCCAAGGCATCATCAGCAGGCCGATGGCACCGGAGATGGACACACCCTGGCCAAAAGTCAGTCTGGGGAAGACGTTCATCAGGATAAGAGCGGACGGCATCAGGTTGGCCACTGTGTTGGTGGACCACTGGGCAAAGGCGATGGTGATCATGCTCAGGATCAACACGATTGGCGAATTCATGGAGTTCAGTACGATTTCGATCGGGTCCCAAGTGCCGGTGAGGATACCGCCAATCATGCCCACCATCAGAATACCGGAGCCAATCACGATAAGGCCGGAGATCTGGGCGAAAAAGGGCTTGCGGTTACGGATAAAGAAATTCTTGCTGCTGTGGTCGCGAGAGCGCTCCAGCTTACGGGTCATATCCGGGCTGTTCAGACCCATGGTGATCCAGATGCCTGCGATAGCCATTACCGCGAACCAGAAAGATCCATCATTCAGCGAAGGTGCGGCCAGCACGTCACCGATGGTGGCGTTATTGTTATCCAGCAACCAGAAGGTAACCAGACCGATCAGTATGGTCAGCGCCGGAATGGCGACCCAGTCGAACTTGGCCATGGCTTTCATGCCATAGATGGCATTGACTACCTGCAGTACCCCGAAGATCAGGATAAGAATGGTGGTGTTGCTATAGCCTATCCACAACTCCAGTACCTTGCCAATGGCAACGGCCGCCACCCAAGTCTGAAAGCCAAACCAGAAACAGGCAGGAATGGCGCGAAAGGCTGCAGGGATCTTGGCGCCCTGATAACCGAAGCAACTACGGATATAAACGGTGAAGGGAATACCGTAACGCAGTCCAATATCACCAGCCAGAATCAGAATGGTCGTCACAATGGCATAGGCGGCCAGAATCGCACCTATGATAGTCCAAGGAGACAATCCAGGATACAACTGGGCCCCCATGGTGAAGGCTCCCATGTTGATGGTCATGCCCGCCCAGAGCATGGTGAAGTCCCAAATATTGATATCCCGGTCCTTATCCGTGGATGGCATTAGCTCGGGATTGTTCATTTTATGCACAGTCATGGATTACATCTTCCTATTGGTGTTCCGCGACAATTGTTATCAACCCTTATGGGGGGTTGACATGATTGTCATGAAAAGACTCATTTAAAACAAAACCTACAGTTCATGTGAACAAATGTAACATGCCAGAGTTAACAATCTACATATTATTGTTAACAATACTGGGCGGTGCGATCTGTGTCACATAAAGGCTTTCGTGCAACTACCTTGATGTGGATAAAATCAGCATTAATTAGCTTAATTAAGTTCATTAGTAGCATACGAAAAATGGAGTCATGAGTATTAGAAGGGCACGGAAGATGTACGCTAGGCAAGTCAATACCTGCTCAGATAGAAAGGATGTATGTCGGTTGGGCGGGGTGATGCTAGTAGGAGATGGTGCAGTTTTAGCTATTCATAACATTATCACGCTACCTTCAGAAAAAGCCGCACTCTAATGAGCACGGCTTTCTATTTGCGCTTTAATTTTTAGTGTGTGTCTTCAGCTCGTGGCTTAATTCAATACATGGGCCACCCATAAGCGAGCATACATTCCGGGAAGAGTAGTGATGCCGGCGGTGGCGTAACGCAGCTCGCCTTTGTAAGCGACCATTAGCGTGGGCGTGACTCTAATGCCCAGCGTTTGGCCTAAGTGATTATCTGTATCGTTAACCACGGAAAAGTCATAACCCTTTTCCCGTACATAGCCGCTTACCTTGCGATCATGGCCGGAAGACAGCGCTATGCTGACGACCGGTGCGCCCACCATATCCACCATGGGTGAAACGATACGGCATACCCCGCACCAGCTGGCCCATACGTAGACTAATACTGGCTGCTTAGCGCTCATGGCGCCTAAGTCAATTTCATCACCAGATAATGTGGTCATGGTGCCAAGGGCTGCCACTTCTGTGGGTAAGTCTTGGCTGCGCCATACATCTACTGCGGTGACTATCACCATTAATAGCAGCAAGTAAGCGATGGCTTTACCGATGCGACCTAATAATGAACGTTTCATTGTTTCGCCTCATCCAAGGCACTGATCACCTTGTTGGTGGTGAGCAAGACTTCTAGAGCCTTACCTTGCGGCAGGCCGGGGCCAAACACTTGGTTAAACGGAATACCGGCTCTTTGGTTGGCATGCAAATAATCGGTAATGGCACTGTTTGGCCGTGTCCAATCACCGCGCATTAACACTATGTCGTCTGCTTGCAGTGCGGAGTACACAGGGTCACGCAGCGTGACGCCGATTTTGTTGGCTTGGCAAGTAATACACCAGTCTGCGGTCACATCTACAAACACCCGCTTGCCGGCGGCGACCTCTTCCGCAATACGGCTGGCATCTAACGGTTGCCAGTTTAGGTTGTCTTCAATGGGGCTCACCCAATGAGACTGGGTAAACATAGCGCCCACACCGGCCACGGCGCCGAGTAATAACATACCCGCTAAGCCGAACATTAAACCGCGCGCGCCGTATTGTCGGATCAAAGACCAGATTGGCAGCACTATCAGTAATGCGGCCAACGCCCAAGTGATGCCCGCGCCTAAGGTGTAGCTGAGTAATGACAATAACCACAAACTGGTGGCCAGCAACATAAGGCCAAACAGCCATTTTACCTTTTCCATCCAAAGCCCAGGTTTAGGCAGTGCACGGATAACACTGGGGAATAACGCCAGTAACAACCACGGCAAGGCCATGCCTAACCCTAAGCCGGTAAAGATGGCCACTAACACCACCGGTGATGAGGCCAAGGCCACCGCCACGGCCGTGCCCAAGAAGGGCGCACTACAAGGCGTGGCTAATAAGGTGGCAAACATGCCTTGCAGCACGTGGCCGCCATTGCCATGGCCGGGGCGCGTGGCTAACCAAGTATTCAGGCTGCTGGGTAAGCGCACTTCAAACAAGCCAAACAAGTTGAGCGAGAACAGGGCGGTGATCAGTAACATAAAGCCGATAAAGGCCGGTTGTTGAAACTGTATGCCCCAGCCTAATTGCGCGCCAGACCAGGTGAGCACCAACATAAAGGCGGCCAGTAGCCAAAACGACAACATGATGCCAAACGCCGACCACAACAGGGGAGCGCGTACCTGCTTTCGTTCGCCCAGCACTAAGCTATTGAGCTTAAGGCCCAGCACCGGCAATACGCAGGGCATGATGTTTAAGATCAAACCGCCGAGCACGGCATACAATAATATCCAACCTAAAGCGGGCACGTTTTCGCTTAAGGGTGCCAAAGTGCCGGCGCTAATATTGGCGTGCAGCTCTTCGGCCAACCCTTCATCGATAGCGGTGATGACGATGGCTTGCTGGTCTAAATTAAGCTCATCGTCCCAGCTGCTGACCTGAAAGCGCACTTGCAATTGTTGATCGTTTATAGCGAAGGTAGGCTGGCTAAAAATCGCCTCGTCCAGCTCATCCACATAAATGGCCGGTTGCTGCCAACCGCGCTCATTATTAAGGGTGATTTCTAGCTGCTGGCTGGCTTTGTCCCAAGTGAGTGTCTCGCTACTTACTAGGCTGGCCACGCGCGGCACTTTAGCCACGGCTTGTTGATAGTCATGACTTAATTGCTCGTCTACCTGCCAGTTAGCATCCAGCGGTAACTGCAATTGATAGTCGGTGAGCACGCACACGGTAGTGCAGCTGGGCAGGGTTAATTGAGCATTAAAGGTACTGGCTTGGCCGGTGTCGGAGGGGGTCAGTTGTAGCGGAAAGTCCACTTCATGCTGATAACCTTGAGTCTCAATACCGAGTAAACTAAAGCGCTCAGGCATCGGCCATTGCCAGTTAACGTCCGCTAAATTGTCTGAGGCTTGCCAGTCTAAGCGCGGTGCTATGCCGCCTTCACCCGGCGAGCGCCAATAGGTTTTCCAGTCGTCCGTTAAGCGCACTTGCAGCAGGGCAGGGTAATGATTTTGCTCGGCGTTATAGGGGCCAGCTTGTACCAAGCGCACTTGCACTGGTGGGTGCTCGGGCGCTTGTTGCCAGCCACTTCCTGGCAAGTTAAGGGGGTTAGCTAATGCAGTTAATGACGTTAACAGCAGCCATGGGCTGAGTAGCCAGATAAAAAGAGTCTTGAATCTGTTCAAAATAAAATCTCCGATAAATAAGTTAAGCGAAAACGAGGCGTGCGTTTTGCTCACTCTCGGAACACGCACAGCACTAAGTGCCGCCGTCGACCAGAAAACAATAACGGAGTAATAGTGCGTCGGCTAAAGCGCAGCACTGTTAATGGCGCTAGCCACAGCGCAAACAGTAAGATGATAGCAATAAATAAGGGGTCTAAGTTCTGGAACACCTTACTTAATAATTGCTCGCTTAAGCTGCACGAGTCATGATCTGGCTCAGTTACTGAGTCTTTTTTCCCTAAATCTACACTGCTATTAATGCCCAAAGCGGGAGTGCTGGTTTGTGCCAAGTACTGGGCTTGGTGGTCAACCGCACAGGCCACTTTTAGGCCCATGCGCTGACTCAAACATAGGCTGATCACCAGCACCGCCAGCAATAATGCCAGCCCGCCTTGTTTCGTGAGGGTGTGCACTAAAGCGCGAGTTGCTTGTAACCAAGCGCCCATCCTTTTCAACCCAAGCCTAACCAAAGCGCCACTCCCAACATTAAACTACCGGCAATACGGTTCATTAATTTCACTTTGCCTTTTTGCTGTAGCACGCGGCTTAAGGTGCGCCCGCCACTGGCATAAAGCATTAAGCAGCTAAATTCGAGCACTAAGATCATCGACACTAAGATGGCGAGCTGGCCAAACAAGGGCGCGCTTTGGTCGATAAAAGGCGGTAATAAGGCGATAAAAAATGCCCAGCCTTTAGGGTTGGCGATAGCGGTAATAAAGCCTTGGCTGATTAAGGTAGTAATGGGAATGTGGCGGGGGCCGGAGTTGACAGGGTTTAATGCTAACTTGCCTTTAGAACGCCATAACTGCACGCCCAGCCACGCTAAATAGAGGCCGCCTGCATATTTGAGGATTTGAAACAGTTGCGGATATTGCAGCATTATCGCCGCCACGCCAAGCACCGCCAAACAGGCCACCACGGCCACACCGACTAGCTCACCCAGCATCATCCACAGTGTGCGGCGCACGCCTACCGTCATGCCGAGGGACAAGGCGAGGGTCATGCACATGCCAGGCGTCACTGACACAAAGAAGAAAGTGGGGATAAACACCATTAAGACTGCAGAGCTAATAGCACACCTACCTATAAGGTTGTGGAAGCGAAACGAAATTATGCGCCATTATACGTTAATTGCCCGACATTAGGCCAACAACGGCAACGGTTAGTCTTTTGTAGATGGCAGTGTTGTAGGCAAAGAGTATAAGCCGCAGTTTGATGTTGGTTTAAAAATATCCTGCTTCGCAGGACCGCCGAATAAATTGGCGGCTACAAAGCCCCTCGTCTTTTGTAGGCGGCAATTTATTCGCCGCGGTTTTGTCTGTCATGCTTAATTTGGCGCTAGATACCGCTTTATCCACGCACAAAAAAAAGCACCGAGCTTTTTGGCCTCGGTGCTTCTGTCTTGGGCGCTTGGTGCTGGGCGCAGGGCGCTTATTTGTCGCTTAATCGCTAAATTTAGGACTCAGCACGAAGCGGCCGGGGGCTATGGTTAGGCCTACGGGTGCGTTCTTGAGCCATGCATAACGACCGCCATCGAGGCGATAGATAGGCTGGTTTTCTAATACCGAGCGCACAATTTGCATCATGCCGGATGAAGCGATGGCCGCATCACCTTTATAACCGTATGCATCCACCTTGCTTTGGATAAGGTTTAAGTCACGCAAGAAGATGGCATTTTGTTTACGGTCATACACAGGGCGACCTTCAACGATTAAGTCTAACTTGGCCGGAAAACGCGCGATTAAGGCGTTAATGGCGGTTTCACCTTGTAAGTTTAAACGCACTACATCACGGTTATCTGGGCCGATTTGCAGATTTAATTTATCAATCTGCGTTTCAACGAAGCCTTGGGTCAAGCGTGGCATTTCTTGTTCTAATAGCGTGTAGAGAGATTTTTCCATCTCGCTTTCAGAAATACTGTACTGACTCACGCTGGCACAAGCGGTTAACAACAACAGGCTCAAGCTCAATGCTAAAGACTTCAACATATAAATACCTCGGTTTAAAAACAGGTGAGGAGTGAGGTGTAAGGCGTGAGGGGGATGACCGTCACTTTCGAGTTCGGTGTTTTTCACTGCACTTTCGCCTCACACTTCACGCCTCACACTTCACGAATTTACCTCAGCAACTGATCCAGCTGATTGGCAAAGGCTTGGCGATCGGCGGCGCTCAAAGTCGGCGGGCCGCCGGTTTGTATGCCACTGGAGCGCAGCGTGTCCATAAAGTCACGCATGGTCAGTTTGGCCCTAATGGTACCGGGTTCAAACTTTTCACCCCGCGGACTGATAACCAGCGCACCTTTTTCCAGTGCTTCGGCAGCCAGCGGAATATCGGAGGTAATTAACAGCTCGCCCGGGGCAATGCGCGACACTATTTCATCATCCGCCACATCAAAACCCTGGGGCACTTGCAGCTGCTTGATAAGCGTTGAACCTGGCAGTGGCAAGGGATGATTGGCGACCATGGTTAATGGCGTTTGGGTGCGCTCGGCGGCGCGAAATAAAATATCGCGGATCACTTTAGGGCAAGCATCTGCGTCAACCCAAATGTGCATCAATTCTGACGCCCAGTTTTCTTCTTATGATCAAAGGCTTCTTGCAACTCACCGGGCTCAACTAACACACCTGCGGCGTCACTGATCGGGAACACGGCCACTAACAACTCGTCTTCTTCCATGCCGGACACCCAGCGGGACTGCCACACTTTTAGGGTAATGGCTTCTGGCTTGCACTGGGCCCAGTCGTCCACGGCCCAAGCTTTGGCGTAGTCGGCGTGGGGCCATACGGGAATGCAGTCTTCATCGGCGTCTGAAGTGAGCATCATGCAGCCGTGCTCATCGGTTAAAATCCACAGTTGTTCGTGCTCGGCTACTTTATTTACGAAATGGTTGTAGCGCTGCTCATCATTGAGTTTTTCTGTGGCGGTTTTGTCGGCATCGGTCAGGATATAAGTCATGATTATTCTCATCTTAAAAGTCTGCTCGCATATTCCCACTGCAAGGCAGCACTTGTCCAGTTTTAGCCTTAGAAGAGAAGCTGAAGCGTAAAGAGTGAAGGGTAAAGCGCAAAGAGGACAACATAACTAAAGTAAACAACTAAGACTTCAAGATTAAAGGCTCTTTGCAACGGAATCCAAGGAACCCACGGAAAAATTAAGCTGAGATAAGGGCGAAAGGGGATCTTATTGGTAAGAGCACAACCCAGCTCTCGGTCTTTGCTTTTTGTAAGACCTAATCAGTGAAATTTTTTCAGGTTTGATCCTTATTTTCTGTGGATTTAGCGCTCTCGTCGCAAGGAGTCGTTGCGAAATGTCTTTAATTTTATATTTAAACTGAGTGCTTGGCGCGGGGCTGTCATGCCGGGCTCGACCCGGTATCGGCGCTTGTTTCACGCTTCCCTCTTCTCCCTACACTCTAAAACATGTATTTTCCGCGCTATTTGTCATTTAAAGACAAACAATTGCCTAATAGCGCCAATTGAGCGTTTACAGTGACTGCTGCTCGGGCTAGATTAAAAACCAATAAATTTCGACATTTCGGAGCCAAAGGCTCTTAAAATTGTAAGCAGGGTTGCTCATGCATTTTCAAACAGACGATATTCGTATAAACCAAATCAAAGAACTGTTGCCGCCGATTGCGGTGCTGGAGAAATATCCGGCCACTGCCAAGGCTTCTGCCACCGTTTTTGAGGCGCGCCAGGCTATTCATCGTATTTTAATTGGCGAAGAAGACCGTCTGCTGGTGGTGATAGGCCCTTGTTCGATTCACAATGTAGAAGCCGCGATAGAATATGGCAAAAAGCTGCAGGTGTTACGTGAGAAGTACGCCGATACGCTAGAAGTAGTAATGCGCGTGTATTTTGAAAAACCACGCACCACAGTAGGCTGGAAAGGCTTAATCAATGATCCGCATTTAGACAACAGCTGCCAGATCAACGACGGCCTGCGCATCGGTCGTAAGCTATTGCTGGATCTCAATGACATGGGCATGCCCACTGCCAGTGAGTTTCTCGACATGATCACGCCACAATACATGGCGGACTTAATGAGCTGGGGCGCCATTGGCGCACGCACTACTGAATCCCAAGTACACCGCGAGCTGGCTTCTGGTCTTTCTTGCCCAGTGGGCTTTAAGAATGGCACCGACGGCACTATTAAAGTGGCGGCCGATGCCATAGGTGCGGCCAGTGCGGCGCATCACTTCTTATCAGTCACCAAGCTTGGCCACTCGGCAATTGTCGAAACCACAGGTAATCCAGACTGCCACATTATTTTGCGCGGCGGCAAAGAGCCAAACTACAGCAGCGAGCATGTGAGTGCAGTGTGTGCGGAATTGGATAAAGCCGGTTTGCCACAAAAAATCATGGTGGATTTTAGCCACGCCAACAGCAGCAAGCAGTATCAGCGCCAAATGGTGGTGTCTGATGACGTGAGCGGCCAAATCGCCGGTGGCCAACAAGCCATTATGGGCGTGATGGTAGAAAGCCACTTAGTGGCCGGTCGCCAAGACTTAGAAGAGGGTGTTGAGCTGGTCTACGGCCAGAGCATCACAGATGCCTGCATCGGTTGGAGCGACACCGAAACCATGCTGGCGCAATTAGCCGAAGCGGTGAAATCACGTCGTCATGGCTGATGAATAACGGTGAGGAGTGAGGCGTAAACCATTTTTATGTAGGGTCCAATTCATTGGACCTCTTTTGAATGGAGATTTGGTTCTTGGTCCAATACTCTCTGCCTAAAATAGGGGACCCTACAAAACATTAAAGCAGACTCTGACCTTCGTCAGGATGACGGCTAAGGGAAAGCGATAAGCCTTAAGCTAAACAAAAAACCAACACCAACACCTAAAGCGAGATCCTGACGTGCGTCAGGATGACGGCAATAAAAAAGGAGCCTCGCGGCTCCTTTTTGTTTCTTAGGGTTTAGACGTAAGGCGTACAGCGTTAAACGTAAAGCTGCCCAAAAAGACCTTACTTAACTTCCATGCCTTGTGCTTGTAGGTCGGCGTGGTAGGACGAGCGTACCAGCGGGCCAGAAGCGGCGTGTTCAAAGCCTAAGCTGTCAGCAATGTCTTTCAGCTCAGCAAACTCGGACGGCGGCACGTAGCGTTTCACCGGCAGGTGATGGCGGCTAGGCTGCAGATACTGGCCCAGCGTTAACATGGCCACGTTGTGGGCGCGCAAGTCTTTCAGCACTTCAACGATCTCGTCGTTGGTTTCGCCTAAGCCCATCATCAAGCCAGACTTAGTGGTTACCTGTGGGTGCATTTCTTTAAAGCGACGCAGTAATTCTAATGACCACTTATAGTCGGCACCGGGGCGGGCCATGCGATACAGGCGCGGCGCGGTTTCTAAGTTGTGGTTGAATACGTCTGGCGGCGTGTCTTTAAAGATTTCTAATGCGGTGTCCATGCGGCCACGAAAATCGGGGGTTAAGATCTCGATTTTGGTGTTCGGGCTGTGCTCACGAATGGCTTTAATACAGTCCACAAAATGCTGAGCACCGCCGTCACGCAAGTCGTCACGGTCAACTGAAGTGATCACCACGTATTTAAGAGCTAGCTCTTTAATGGTCTTGGCCAGCTTTGCTGGCTCGTCTGGGTTTACCGCCAGTGGACGGCCGTGGGCCACGTCACAGAAGGGGCAGCGACGAGTACAAATGGCACCCAAAATCATAAAGGTGGCGGTACCGTGGTTAAAGCATTCAGACAAGTTAGGACAAGAAGCTTCTTCACACACTGAGTGCAAGTCGTTCTTGCGCATGATGCTTTTTAATTCCTGAATGCGCTGACTGCTAGGAGGAAGTTTGATCTTCATCCAGTCCGGCTTACGCAACACTTCTTCGTCCGGCTCGGGCATGTATTTGACCGGGATCAGCGCCATTTTATCGGCGTCACGTAATTTTACGCCAGGCTCGACGCGCACAGGTTTATTCATAATATGAGTTTCTCTGTTGTGTAATAGAGATGTGGATAGCCGAGCTGTTCTGCCAGCTTGGGTATCAGTTGGGACTGAGCTTCGTCAATCGTGTTTGGGCCGCCTAATTGGGCACTCATGGTCATGGGCAGGCCCGCATAGCCACATGGATTAATGCGCAAGAAAGGCGCTAAGTCCATGTTAACGTTAAGTGCCAAGCCATGAAAAGAGCAACCTCTGCGGATCCGCAACCCCAATGAGGCAATTTTACTTTCTACTGACTGTGCATTGGCCACATAGACACCGGGCGCATCCGCTTTGGCGTAAGCCTTAATGTCATAATCGGCGAGCAGCTTAACGATGGCGACTTCCATGCTGGTGACCAAATGACGCACGCCGAGTTTTCTACGACGCACATCTAACAGCAAATAGACAATCAACTGACCCGGGCCATGATAGGTCACTTGGCCGCCGCGGTCACTTTTCACCAAGGGAATGTCACCTAGGTTAATAATATGTTCGGGCTTGCCGGCTTGACCTTGGGTAAACACCGGCGGGTGCTCCACCAGCCAGAGTTCGTCGGTGGTGTCGGGCCCACGCTGGTTGGTGAAGTCTTGCATGGCGTGCCATACATCTTCATAAGAGGCTTCGCCCCAGTGGCGTACTGTCAGTTGATCGAGTGCCATTTGCTTGTCCTAAATAGATGGGTCAAATGGCCCTAGAGTACGTATTTAACCAGTTCTAGCTCACCCAGTTTTAAATAGAGGGTTTCTATGTGCTCTTTGCTGGTCACGGTGACGGGAATGGTGACCGCGTGATAGGTGCCTTTGCTGCTGGGCTTTATCGTTGGGCTGTAATCGCCCGGTGCGTGCTGTTGCAGTACTTCCACTATCATATCGGGCAGGCGTGGATCGGCCAGACCCAAAATTTTAAAGGGAAACTGGCAAGGGAATTCAAGGTACTCGTCAAATTTGGTGTTTAATGGGCTAGTCATAATAACCTTCACAACGTGCAGTAGATTAAGGGGGCGATAAAGGAAGTAGTCACTTTTATAACCCAAGTCACATTTTTACCATAAAATGCTGGCTTCTTAAACCGACAACTTATGTGGACTCTGTATTTAGCGTAATAAGCCGAGCCCATAAAAAAGCCGAAAGGCGCGGCTTTCGGCTTAAATTTACTTTTCTAGGTGCAGCTTAACTAAATAAATCTTTAACAAACAGTTTTACGTAGTCGATCATGCGGCTAAAAAAGCCACCTTTCTCTACGTCTTCCAGTGCTACCAAGGGCAGGTCGGCTACGTCTTTGCCGTCTAACTTAAGGTGCAAGGTGCCGACGCGCTCGCCCTTAGCTAAGGGTGCGCGCAACGACTTATCCAAAGTAAAATCGGCTTGCAAGTCTTTGGCTTGGCCGCGCGGTATGGTGACAGACACGGCTTGGTCTACTCCTAACTGTACGCTGCTTTTATCACCCAGCAAAATGGCTTGATCCATCAGCTTGGTGCCCGCAGCATAAGGAGTCACGGTTTGGAAAAAACGAAAGCCGTAGGTTAACAGCTTCTTACTTTCTGCAGCGCGAGTGCGCTCACTGGCGGCACCAATTACCACGGCAATTAAGCGCATGTCTTCTTGGGTGGCAGAAGAGACTAAGTTGTAGCCCACTGCATCTACGTGGCCGGTTTTAATGCCGTCTACGTTTAGTGACTTATCCCACAACAGTGAATTACGGTTGTGTTGGGTGATGCCGTTATAGACGAAGGATTTCTCAGAATAAATTTTATATTCTTCTGGCACATCGCGGATCAAGGCTTGACCTAACAATGCCATGTCGTTGGCCGTGGTATACATGGCATCAGAGTGCAGACCGTGGGGCGTAACAAAATGGCTGTTTTTCATGCCTAAGCGTGTCGCCCAAGCGTTCATTAGATCCGCAAAGGAGTTAACGCTGCCCGCCAAGTGCTCGGCCACCGCCACAGTGGCGTCATTACCGGACTGAATAATAATGCCGCGGTTCAGGGCTTCGATGCTGACCTCTTTGCCTACTTCTAAAAACATCACCGAGGAGCCAGGGAAATTCTGCGCCCAGGCCGCTTCGCTGATGGTCACCATGTCTTCGTTTTTGACTTTACCTTCTTTCAGCGCTTGCGCCAAAATGTAGGAGGTCATCATCTTAGTTAAACTGGCCGGTGGCAGTTTTTCGTCCGCATTTTCAGAGACCAGCACTTGGCCGCTGGCGTAATCCATTAATAGATAAGACTTAGCTGCAATCGCCGGTGCCTCGGGGATCATGGGCGCCACACTGGGTGGAGAAAGAATTTGTGCCTGGCTCGAAACAGAAACCGTGGCGGCCAGTAATAAAGTAGCAAGAGGAGTGAGCATGCGCATAACGTCTGTGAGAACCCTATCTGTGTAGGCCAAAAAAGCCGGTGTTTGTAAAAAACTAAAAATTAGTTAAAAAGCCAAAGGGCTAAAAATTTCAGTTAACAGGCTCAACGCTTAATTTATAAAATAAGCTTGAGCATATCCTTGGGCGACCAGCTTGCTTAAGGTCGCTTGTGTTTTATTGCCCGGAATGGGGCCCATTTGTAAGCGATACCATTCGGACTGGCGCTCTACACGCGCCGGAAAGCCATACTCTTTGCTCAATTTAGCGGCCAGCTCTTTGGCTTTATCCGGTGAGCGGGTGGCCATTAATTGTATGTGCTTGGCAGTGGCGCTACCCGCCTGCGGAGCCTGTACTACTTGCGTGCTGACCACCGGCTTACTGCTGGCAACCTGACTTTTTACTTGGGTCGGGGCAGTTTTCGCGATGCTGGTGCCTTCAGCTTTAGTGCCATACAGTTGATTACCACTAACGGGGCGGCCATTGAGCACATTACCACTGCCGTTCTGGGCCAAACGGACTTCTTTACCGTTCGGCGCCATTTTGATCAGCTCCACCTTGACCGAAGCGGTACCGGTGGCCAACATGCCGAGCTTATAAGCGGCGGCGTAGGATAAGTCAATCACGCGGCCTTCGTGAAAGGGCCCACGGTCGTTAACCCGTACCACTACCTGCTTGCCGTTTTCTTTGTTGGTGACGCGCACAAACGAGGGCAGCGGCAAGTTTTTATGGGCTGCTGTCATGGTGTACATATCGTACACCTCGCCGTTTGAGGTATTAAAACCATGAAACTTGGCGCCATACCAAGAAGCTAAGCCCTCATCTCGGTAATTTTGTACGTCTTGCCACACCTCGTAGTCTTGGCCCCACACATTGTAATTCTTATTACCGCCACGCGTATAGGGCTCATAGCGGGGCACGGCGTCTTTTACATGATCGAGCTTAGGCGCATCTTCCGGTGGCACATCTTGGCGCAAGCTATAGCGTCCGCCGGCGGTTTCTTTATGCCAGCGGGCGTCTCTAACTTCACCTTTAGCCTTACCTGTGCTGTGGGTGCCATGCTTTTTCTGCTCGGCTTTTTCCATCGGCGACTCAGAGCTAGAGCTGCAGGCTGTCAGCACTAGCACGCTCAATGGCAACAGCGCTTTATAAAGATTTTTCATAGGCATTTTTGAGCTGCTCACTCAGTTGATAAACCGCCATGGCGTATAAAGGACTGCGATTATAACGGGTTATCACATAAAAATTATGTCTCACTACCCAGTATTCGGGGCCGTCGACGCCATCTAGCTTAATCAGCTTAACAGGTGTCTGGGCATCCAGCTGTGAATCAATAACGATACCGGCGGCCACAAACTCGGCCCAGTTGTGGTTAATTTCAAGAGTGGGCTCGATTAAGGCCTCTGCCGCTGCCACATTGGCAGCACTCACTGTTGCGGGATACGCCACGTCTTCGCCTAACTGCCAGTGGTGCTCATTAAAGTAGTTACCCACGCTGCCCACGGCGTCGTCAGCCACAAATAAGTTGCGCACGCCATCAGAGTCCGCATCAATCGCATAGTGGCGATAGCTAGAAGAAATAAACTGGCCCATGCCCATGGCACCGGCGTAGGAGCCTTTTTGGCTATCTAAATCCCAGCCTTGTTCTTTGGCCAGTGCTAAGTAATGGCCAAACTCCGAGCGGAAAAACTCGCCACGGGGCGGGTAATGAAAGCCCAAGGTATAAAGCGCATCCAACACTTTATAGCTGCCCATGTTGGCGCCATAGGAGGTTTCTACGCCAATAATGGCAGTGATGATCTCAGCCGGTACTTTTGAGGTTTCAACGGCTTGATCTAACAACTCTTTATGATCGTGCCAAAATTTTACGCCGTCATTAATGCGCTTCTCGGTTAAGAAGATAGGGCGATATTGGCTCCACGGCTTAGCTTCAGCGGGGCGGGTCATGGCATCGATAATAGACTGCTGATAAGTAGCCTGGCCAAGGGCGGCATTCAGCTCACTGGCGGGTATCTCAAATTTGCTGGCTAATTGATCAATCCAGGCTGCTTGTTCTGAGTTTGTGTCTTGTGCCATGGCTGCGGGGGTAAGCAAGAGAGCAGCGGAAAGAAGAGCAAAACGCATTTTATAATCCTTTTATTTAGCCAATAGGCGTTTATGAGTATGCACGGACATTAAGATGCCAAAGCCGGCCATCAGCGTCACCATGGAGGTGCCGCCGTAGCTGATCAGCGGTAAAGGCACACCTACTACGGGTAACAAACCGCTGACCATGCCGATATTAACGAACACATAGACAAAGAAGGTCAGGGTGATGGCGCCGCCCACCAGTCGCGGAAAAGCGCCTTGTGCTTGCATGGAAATATACAGGCCGCGCCAAATAATGAAGAGGTATAACAGCACCAGTAAGCAAACGCCAACTAAGCCGAACTCTTCGGCGAGCACTGCAAAGATGAAATCCGTATGGCGCTCGGGCAAAAACTCCAGCTGAGATTGGGTGCCTTGCAGCCAGCCCTTGCCCCACAAGCCGCCAGAGCCGATAGCAATCTTGGACTGAATGATATGATAACCGGCGCCCAGCGGATCCGTCTCTGGATTAAGCAAAGTCAGAACTCGTCGCTTTTGGTAGTCGTGCATCAAGAAAAACCACAGCGGCGGTATAAAGGCAGCGATGGCTACCATAGCCGCCACTATTAAGCGCCAGGATAAACCCGCTAAAAAAATTACAAAAAACCCGGAGGCCGCCACCAATAATGAGGTGCCCAAATCTGGCTGGCGCGCAATAAGCAGGGTCGGCACCATTACCATGGCCAGCGCTAAAAATACCCGCAGCAGGCTAGGGGGCAAGGGGTAGCGGCTAATATAGGTGGCGATCATCATTGGCATCACCAGCTTCATTATTTCTGAGGGCTGAAAGCGAATGCTGCCCACTTCTAGCCAGCGCTGGGCGCCTTTGCCCACATCCCCCACCAGCATCACTAATACCAGCAGTATCACGCCGAAAATAAACACCGGCGGCGACCAACGAGCATAAAAGCTGGGTGGCATTTGCCCCAAGCCCAACATGATCACGAGCGATAAACCGATGCGCGTGCCTTGGCGCAATAGGGCGTCGGCGTCTTCACCGGAGGCCGAATATAAAATCACTAGACTGGCGCTTAATAAGCTCAGCAAGGCCAAAAATAATGGCCAGTCTAGGTGCAATATCTCCCCTAACTGGCGGCGCTCATGATGTTTACCCATTAATCTTGCTCCTCACTGCTCTCATCACCGATCACCGGCTCTTTATCGGGGAGCATATATAAGTCGAGTAATGAGCGGGCCACGGGAGCGGCGTGAGTACTGCCGCCGCCGATGTTTTCTAATACCACAGACACCACCACCTCAGGATTTTCATAAGGGGCGTAAGCCACAAACAGTGCGTTATCACGTAAATGCTCTTTGGTGGAGGCATGATCATATTGTTGGTTTTCGGCCAAGCTAAATACCTGTGCCGTGCCTGACTTGCCTGCCGCCGTATAAGGGGTGTTGGCAAAGGCGCGACGAGCCGTGCCTTCTCGGCCATTGATAACTCTGTGCATGCCTGACAAGGCTACATTCCAGTAGCTGTCGTGTTTGACCACAATCGGCTCACCTTTACTGATGGGCATGGCAATCATGCCCTCAGGGGTGCCAATGGCGTGTAACAATCTGGGATGTATGGTTTCACCGTGATCCACCAAAATAGTGGTGGCGCGAGCCAATTGCAGCGGGGTGGCCGACCAGTAGCCTTGGCCAATGCCCACCGAAATGGTGTCGCCTTGATACCAAGCTTGCTTATGACGGCTGCGTTTCCAATCCCGCGAGGGCATAGTGCCGTTGGCTTCTTCGTGCAGATCTATGCCAGAAAATTGGCCAAAGCCAAACTGGGTCATGTAATCGTGCAGGGTGTCGATGCCGGCTTTATAGGCCAAGTCATAGAAAAAGGTATCGGCAGAAATTTCGATGGCGCGGTACACATCCATCCAGCCATGGCCCCAGCGCCGCCAGTCGCGAAACTTATGTTTGGTATTGGGGATTTGAAAAAAAGGTCCACCAAAGAAACGGGTATTCGGTGTAAACACCCCTTCGTTTAAGCCCATCACCGCCAACATAGGTTTCACGGTGGAGGCGGGCGCATAAATACCTTGGCTGGCGCGATTGATCAACGGCCGGTCTGGGTTATTCAGCAGCTCGCGATATTCAGGGCCACTGATGCCATGCACGAAAAGATTAGGATCGTAACTGGGGCTGGAGATCAAAGCCAAAATCTTGCCGTCTTGCGGCGTCATGATCACGGCGGCACCGCGCCTATTACCCATCAGCTTTTGTGCTTTTTGCTGCAGCGCTACGTCTACGTTCAGATAAATATCATTACCCGGGATCGGTGGCTGATATTTTAGGGTGCGGATCACCCGCCCACGGTTGTTCACTTCCACTTCTTGATAGCCAGTTTGGCCATGCAACATGTCTTCGTAATAACGCTCCACGCCTAGCTTGCCAATGTCTTGGGTGGAGGCGTAGTTAGCGAACTTGTTATCGGCTTTTAGGCGCGCCACGTCTTTATCGTTAATGCGCGCTACATAACCAATCACATGGGTAAAGGTATCGCGATAGGGATAAAAACGCTTTAGATAGGCCTCAATAGAAGCACCGGGGAATTTATGCTGGTTAATGCTAAAGCGCGCCACTTGGGCTTCATCTAGGCGGTTAACCAGTACCACGGGCGTAAAGCGCCGTTGGCGACGGACTTCGGTGAGAAAGCGATCTTTGACTTGTGGATCCAGCTCAAGTAACGCAATCAATTGATCGACGTTTTGCTCTAAATCGGGGGCTTGTTCGGGCGTAATTTCTAGGCTGTAAATGGGCCGGTTTTCTGCCAATAACACACCGTTGCGATCGTAGATAAGACCACGGGTGGGGGGCACAGGCACCACTTTAATGCGGTTATCATTAGAGCGGGTTTGGTAGCTTTGATGTTGAATAATTTGCAGATGATAGAGATTGGCGAGTAACACGCCCATCAATACCATAATGCCGACAAAGGCAATGACGGCACGGCGCCAGTACAAAGAGGACTCGGCGCCATGATCGCGCATCTTTACCTGCGACTTTGCCATGCTTATTCTCGGTGGTAGGGGTGGTTGTTATTAACGCTCCACGCGCGATACAGACTTTCGGCTGCAACTACTCGTACCAAGGGATGGGGCAGGGTCAAGGTGGATAAAGACCAAGATTGTTCGGCGGCGGCTTTACACGCCGGCGACAAGCCTTCGGGCCCACCAATTAAAATCGCCACATCACGCCCGTCCATTTGCCAGCGTTCAAGCTCACCGGCTAATTGGGGCGTTGTCCAGGGTCGGCCAGGAATATCCAAGGTCACGATGCAAGCAGACTTAGACACAGCCGCCAGCATTTGCTCCCCTTCACGCTGTAAAATACGCTCGATATCTGCGTTTTTACCCCGTTTACCGGCGCTAATTTCGATGAGCTCCAAAGGTAAATCTCTAGGAAAACGGCGTTGGTATTCCTGAAAACCGGTGGTGACCCAAGCAGGCATTTTAGTGCCCACCGCCACCAGTTGTATTTTCATTAGGCGGACGCTCCTACTGTTGGACCGCCCCACAGTTTTTCGAGCTCATATAAATTACGGGTTTCGTCTTGCATGACGTGAATGATCACATCACCTAAGTCGACCAATACCCATTCGCCAGTGTCTTTGCCTTGCATGCTCAAAAAAGTGAGATTGGCTTGCTTGGCATCCATGACGATACGCTCAGCAATGGCGTTCACATGGCGGCTAGAGGTACCCGAGCATACGATCATGCAGTCGGTAATGGTGGACTTGCCAACGACGTCTAATACTTGGATGTCTAGGGCTTTGCTATCGTCGAGCTTATCAACAATAAAATCGTACAGTTCTTTACCTTGCAAGGGGTGCGCTCCTCAATGAAATTATGACGGCGGATTATAACACGGGCAATTGATAGAGTCCCTTGTCTCGAATGTAGTTGAGCACGGGTTCTGGCAACAAATATTGCGGATTGTTCCCCTCTTTTACACAATTGCGAATGAGTGTCGAAGAAATGTCCAATTGTGGATTATCAAACAGGTAAATACAGCCGCTTAATTGGCGGCTCAGTTGCTCAGGATCTGAGGTGGCGTGAGCTTTTACCACGGCACTAATATTGGCATTGAAATCAGGTTGCCAGCCGGGTCTGTGGCTGACCACCAAGTGCGCATAGTCAAGCAACTGCTGCCAGCCATGCCATTGATCTAGCTGACATAATGAATCCATGCCCATTAAAAAGCACAGCGGCGTATCTGGCAGCTCGGCGCGCAGCTCTTTAAGGGTATCCAGCGTATAAGAAGGGCGATTGCGCTTAAGCTCGCGCTCATCCACCACCAGCCCAGTTGTTTGGCCGGCCGCCAACTGCACCATGGCTAAGCGATGCTCAGGTGAGCTGTCCGGCGTGGCCTTATGGGGCGGAATATAATTGGGAATTAAGCGCACTTCACTCAAATTTAGCCGCTCAAGCAGGGCGATAGCCGGGCGTAAATGACCCACATGAATCGGATCAAAGGTACCACCCAATAAACCAATGGCGTTATTCATTGCAAGAACCCTATGTTAAGCGTGAAGAGGACGACAAAGATCCAAAGAGCCAAAGATTTTTTGCCACGGAATCCACGGAACCCACGGAACAATAAAGATAAAAGCGAAAAATGATTTCTAGGGATCAGATCTTATAATAAATAGGCTTTTTACTTGTCGCTCTGGGGCTTGCTCTACGTCCGTGTTCTTCCGTGGATTCCGTGGCAAATATATGTCTAGTTTTGATGTTGGTTTGTCTCTTAGCTTGTGGCTACGGGCAAATCCCCATCATTTTTTCATCGAGAAAGCCGATGCAGATGCTGTATAGCCAGCGCCAGGCTTCGTCGTCATCAAAGCTGGCTACGGCTACGTCTGCGGCGGCCAGCATGCTTTGCAGTTGCTGCAGTTTAGCCAGCGGCAAACGATTGAGCGCGCTTTGCACCAAGTTTTGGCGACTTGACCAAATACGCAGCTCTGAGGCGAGTTGTGAAAACGACTGGCCGGCGCTTAAGCCTAATTGCATCTGCAATAGCGCGTTGAGCTCTCGGGCCAATAAATGACACAGCATGCCTGCATCTATACCCTCGGCACGCAGCTGCAATAAAATTCGACAGCCCCGTTTTACCTTGCCCTCGAGCAGCGGGTCAAACAGCTGAAACGGATTAAATTGATGATGGGGCTGCACTTGCTGTTGTAGCAGCGCCAAGGTGAGCGGCTGCGGTAGGTTTTGTAATACCAGCTTTTCTATCTCACCACTGAGCGCTAGCAAGTTGCCCTCAAAGGCAAAGGCTAACCAACGCACGCCTTCTGCTTCGACCTGTAGGCGGTTTTGTTGCAAGCGTTGGCTTAACCAGCGCGCAAAGTGCGGGCCTTCGGGTGTTGCCACAGGGATCACTGGGCCCGCACTACTGAGGGCGGTAAACCAAGCGCCTTTTTGCTGTTGCTGATTGAGCTTGGGGCCGGTTATCAGCAGCAATAAATCTGGATGACATTGTTTAAGCAATTCGCGCAGCCGCTCGGAAGCGGTTTTATCTAACTTCTCAGGCAGCTGCAGTTCAATAATTTGGCGTTGGCTAAATAAGCTTAATGACTGACTGGCAGCAAAAATCTCGTCCCAATCCAGCCCTTGGTCTGCATCAAAGCGCAGTCGCTCGTCAAAGCCTTGGCCGCGTGCGGTATGGCGCAACAAATCCAGTGCTTCTTGTTTAAGCAGCGGCTCGTCGCCATAAATAAAATAGCAGGGCGCTAGCCCTGCTTTAAGATGTTGTGCCAGTTTTTCTGGATACAAACGCATTAGAACGACAAACGGTTCAGCTGGCGGACAATTTGCTCGGCCGCTTCCCGCTCCATTTGTTCGTGCAATTGCTTTTGCTCTCGGCTTGAGGCCAGCGCTTGGGCTGACTTATCAAGAAAACTGCGGTTAAAGGTGACGTTAAACACTTGGCGCGACTCGTCCGGCATATCCAGCGTAAAACGGGTGCCAAAACGGCTCGCGTATTCCAATGCCGCGACTTGGCTGTTAACCGAGGCGACGGTATTGCTTAAGCCCACCCCAGTAATGCTCAAGATAGGCGCGCCAGAACCCGGTGACACCAGCACGGCACCGGCGCGCTGTAAGCGTGCCGCCACTAACCGATAGAACTGGCTCTTGTCGTCGCCCACTAAGGCGAGTTGGCGTAACTCAGGTGCTAAGTTCTCGCCGCCTCTTAGCTGAAAGCCACAACCGACTAACAACAAGGTCAGTAATACTAAGGCCGTGGCTTTAATCGATGTGAACATGAAGATTCCTCAAAGAAAGCACCAAGCGCCATGCGCCGAGCACCAAGCTAAAACTAAACCGAGCACCTTAATATACATGGGCGCTCGGTTTGTCTTACAGCGTATAGCTTAAAGCGTGCCGCTGTTCGTTAATCAGTTAGCTACGATATTCAGCAGCTTGCCGGGGATGTAAATCACCTTGCGCACGGTTTTATCCGTTAAGTGACGGGACACGTTTTCATCCGCTTGAGCAATGGCACTCACCGCTTCTTGGTCCGCATCGGCGGCCACGGTAATTTTACCGCGCACCTTGCCGTTCACCTGTACCACGACCAACTTTTCGTCTTCCACTAACGCTTGGGCATCAACCACAGGCCAAGGTGCATGGTCGATATCTTGCTGGCCCAGTGCCTGCCACAACTCAAAACAAGTGTGCGGGATAATAGGGTGCAACATCACGGTAATGGCGACCAGTGCTTCTTGTAAAAGAGCACGGTTTTGTGCATCTGTGTTGTCAATCTTAGTCAGCTTGTTCATCAGCTCCATCACAGCGGCAATAGCGGTGTTAAAGGTCTGACGACGACCGATATCATCGCTCACTTTGGCAATGGTCTTGTGCACGTCACGGCGCAGCGCTTTTTGCTCACCGCTTAAGCTGGCGATATCAAGTTCAGCCACTGACCCCAGTGCTTGATGTTCAAACACTAAACGCCACAGACGTTTAATAAAGCGCTGGGCGCCTTCTACACCTGAGTCTGACCATTCCAGCGTCATGTCGGCAGGGGCGGCAAACATCATAAATAAACGCACGGTATCGGCGCCGTATTTATCGATCATGGTCTGCGGGTCGATACCGTTGTTCTTTGACTTAGACATCTTGGTCATGCCGGTGTGTACTAATTCATGGCCGCTGGCGTCCTGCGCCTTTTGAATGCGGCCTTTTTCATCGCGTTCAATGTTTACGTCCAGTGGGCTAACCCAAGTACGCGCGCCTTTTTCATCGGTGTGGTAGAAGGCATCCGCCAGTACCATGCCTTGGCACAATAAACGCTTGAACGGCTCGTCAGAAGTCACTAGGCCCGTGTCGCGCAGCAATTTATGGAAGAAGCGGGCGTACAACAGGTGCATACAGGCGTGTTCGATACCGCCGATATATTGATCTACTGGCAGCCAGTAGTTGGCTTTTTCTGGATCCAACATGCCTTTATCGTAATCTGGGCTGCAATAGCGCGCGTAATACCAAGAGGACTCCATAAAGGTGTCGAAGGTATCAGTTTCGCGCAGCGCAGGCTGACCGTTATAGGTGGTTTTCGCCCACTCAGGATCCGCCTTGATTGGGCTTTGAATGCCGTCCATTACCACGTCTTCTGGCAGTATCACTGGCAAGTCTGCCTCTGGCACGGCCACTACTGAGCCGTCTTCCAGCGTCAACATCGGGATAGGCGCGCCCCAGTAGCGCTGGCGGCTCACGCCCCAGTCACGCAGGCGGTAATTTACGGTGCGTTGCCCAAGCTTTTTCTCGATTAAGGTATCGGCGATGGCATCGAAGGCCGCTTGAAACTCTAAACCATCAAACTGCTCGGAGTTAAACAATACACCTTGCTCGGTAAAGGCTTCTTTGCTGATATCAAGTTCGGTGCCATCAGCAGGCTTGATAACAGGGATAATATTCAAGCCGTAAAGCTTTGCAAATTCAAAGTCGCGCTCATCGTGAGCCGGTACTGACATCACGGCACCTGAGCCGTAATCCATCAGTACGAAGTTAGCTACCCAAATTGGCACCAGCTTGCCAGTTAGCGGATGCTCGGCGTAAAGACCGGTGGCCATGCCTTTTTTGTCCATGGTGGCCATGTCGGCTTCGGCCACTTTGCTGTTGTGCTTACACTCATCAACAAAGGCACTCAGTGCTGGGTTATTAGCCGCAGCTTGAGCGGCCAGCGGGTGACCGGCAGCGATGCCCACATAAGTCACACCGTATAAAGTGTCGGGACGTGTGGTATACACATCAAACGACTGGTCTTGCTCGCTTACTTTGAAGGTAAGGGTCACGCCTTCGCTGCGGCCAATCCAGTTGCGCTGCATGGCTTTAACTTGCTCTGGCCATTCGTTCAGATTATCCAGCTCGCTCAGCAGCTCGTCCGCGTAATCGGTGATCTTAATAAACCACTGGGGGATTTCTTTGCGCTCAACCGGTGAGTCACAACGCCAGCAACAGCCGTCGTTTACCTGCTCGTTGGCCAATACGGTTTCATCGTTAGGACACCAGTTAACCGATGAAGTCTTCTTGTACACCAAGCCTTGGTCATACAATTTAGTGAAGAACCACTGCTCCCAACGGTAATATTCTGGATCGCAGGTAGCGAATTCGCGGCTCCAGTCATAACCAAAGCCCAAACGCTTCAGCTGGTTTTTCATGTAATCGATATTTTCGTAAGTCCAAGGCGCGGGGGAGGTCTTGTTATTGATGGCCGCGTTCTCGGCAGGCAGGCCAAATGCGTCCCAACCTATGGGCTGCATAACATTTTTACCTTGCAGGCGTTGATAGCGAGATATAACGTCACCTATGGTGTAGTTACGTACATGCCCCATGTGCAGTCGGCCGGAGGGATAAGGAAACATGGATAGGCAGTAAAACTTTTCTTTATCTGCTTGTTCGGTGGCCTTAAAGGTCTGCTGGTCTGCCCACAAGCCTTGTACTTTGGGCTCAATGTTTTGGGGAATGTATTGCTCTTGCATTAGTGACATCCGGATCTGAGAAATGGGTGATAAACCACGGCGATATATCGACATAGAATACCCTAGGGGGGGAAAGGCAACAATAGCCGCCCCTTAGCGCTGACTATCTTAAGGGAGAATGCGCATGGATAACCAAGATCATAAAAAGAAAAAAGGTTATGACGAGTTTGTGGCTGAGTTACAAAAACGCTGGCAAGAAAGCGATGATGTCAGCATCAAAGAGCTGGTCAATACCACGCACGCCTACATGGAAGCGGTCAGTGATCTGACCAAAGATGAGTTGGCGCTGATTGCCGAATACGTGAAACGCGACTTAGTAGAGCTAGAAGACAGCGGCGATGAGTTTCGAGACAGCCTCTATTATCGACGCATCAAAGAAACGGTCTGGGGCTGGTTGTCGGATATCACCGACAAAAGCCAGCTGGAATGGCACGAGCTGGCCACTGAGTTAAGACAACACGGTGAATACCAAGCGGGCGACGTAGTCGGCCCCGGCCGCTTCGACTGCACCTTATGCGCCCATTCTCATGAAGTGACGCACCCAGAAGTGCTGACCACATGTTTAGAATGCAACCACAACCGCTTTATCCGCCGACCGTTGGCGGTTTGATTTTCCGTGAGGGGTGAGGGGGAAAGCGTGAAGAGCTGTCTTTCGTAGGCGGCAATTTATTCGCCGCGGTTTTATATTATTTTAAAAACAGCCAGCTACGCTGGCCTGCCGAAGTCCTCTTTACCCAAGAGACGGGCAGCTACGGGGGGCGTGTCTTTTGTAGGCGGCCGTTTCTTAGATAAAGAGTATTCGCCGCGGTTTTGTTCTGATTTTTAGGCTAAATATCCTGCTTCGCAGGACCAGCGAATAAATTGCTGGGCTACAAATTCAAAACCATTTGTAGGTAGCCTTGTTTTTTGTCGTCGGAAAAATCTATTTTTACAGCTAAAAAAACGCCGCATCTCGTGATGCGGCGTTTTTGTTTCTAGCCGAGCGCTGCTCTAGCTTCTCGCTCTATTTCTCAGGTTTTGTTGGGCGGCTAAACGCTGTTGGCGGCCGTAAAACTGGCGGCGGCCTACGGTGATACCCACTAAAACACTGATCAGTAACCAGGCTAACAACGGCATGCTGCCAAAGCGAGCATAAGGGGTGAGCCCCGTCATGCCGGTGACGTTGGCTTGTAACACGCCGGTCTCAAACTGTGGCAAGCTGGCGGTGATCTGGCCTTTTTCATCCGTGACTAGCGTGACGCCATTATTGGTAGCACGAATTAGCGGTCGACCCAGCTCAAGGGCGCGCATGCGGGCAATTTCTTGATGCTGCCAAGGACCTATCGACTGACCAAACCAAGTATCGTTAGATACGGTCAGCAGGTAATCCGTGTTTGGTTTCATGTTCGCGCGCACTAGACTGGGGAAGGCCACTTCATAACAAATAGCCACGCTGAGCTGTTGACCGGCTGCGGTTAAGTCCGGCTGATTTGCCTCTCCGCGAGCAAAAGACGACATCGGCAAGTTAAAAAATGGCGCTATGGGGCGCAACAAGTCGCCAAAGGGCACAAATTCGCCCACCGGCACTAGGTGCTGCTTGTAATAACGATTGCTGTGCTCCATCTCATAAGGAATTGCGTTATGGCCAAGGGTGATCACAGAATTATACATATCACCTGAGCTGGGCTCGGACACTAAACCGGTGATCAAGCTTTGGCCACGGTCGCGCATCATAAGATCCACCTGCTTTAACCAAGGCGCTAATTGTTGCTCTGTGCTGGGCAAAGCGGACTCAGGCCAGATCACCACATCGGCATCGCGCTCTGGCAAAGTAAGGCTAATATAGCGTTCTAAGCTTTGCTCTAATTGCCCCGGGATCCACTTTAGCGATTGCTCAATATTACCCTGCACCAAGGCAAAGCGGCTTTCTTGAGTGGGGGTGACCCATTGCACAAAGTTACTGCTAAAGGCGAGGCCCCACAGCGCGATGGCGGCCACACCCGGCCACCAAGTAGGGCGGCGTTGTAGCAGTAACCAAGCCGTCGCGGCAGTAAAGGTCAACAGCCAGCTGATGCCTTGTACCCCCATAATGGGTGCTAAACCGGCCAGTGGGCCTTCCAGTTGACTGTAACCAAACCATAACCAAGGAAAGCCGGTCATTACCCAGCCCCGTAACCAGTCGGCGGCTATCAGCAATGCGGGCAACACTAATAGCGCCCGCCAAGTGCGAGAGGGCACCAAGCGTTGGGCCAGCCAAATGGCGGCTGCCGTGTACAAGCTCAAATATGCAGCTAATAGCGCCACCAGCAAGAAGGCCGCCCATAACGGCATGCCACCAAAAATGGTCATGCTGTTATGGATCCACCATAAGCCTACTAAGTAAAAGCCCATGGCCCAGATAAAGCTGCGTCGCGCAGCCCTGCCGGGGCTCAGTGTTTGAGTGCTGGCGTATAAACCAAATAAAGACACCAGTGCTAACGGCCAGTAACCGAAAGGGCTGAAGGCGTAAACGCCAAGAACCCCGCTCAGCAGGGCCCCAAGGCTAAAGAAAAAGTGGCGCACGTTTATATGTTTTCCGAGGTGGAGGATTCCTGACTACTGGGGAGCTTAACCTGTAATTGCAGCAAACGTCGACGATCGGTGTGCGCTACTTTAAAGATAAAGCCGTTGATTTCGAGCTGTTCACCTTTAGCGGGTAAGTGACCAAAGGCGTGCATGACTAAGCCACCTACGGTATCTGCCTCTTCGTCACTAAAATCGGTATTAAAATATTCATTAAAGTCTTCGATGTCGGTCAGTGCCGCCACCGCATACACCCGCGACGTAATTTGACGGATTTCCGCGCATTCTTCGGCATCAAACTCGTCTTCAATATCGCCGACGATGAGCTCTAGAATGTCTTCTATGGTCACTAACCCGGAGACGCCGCCAAACTCATCCACCACGATCGCCATGTGATAGCGCTCTTGACGAAATTCTTTTAGCAGCTTATCGAGACGCTTGCTTTCAGGCACCACTACGGCGGTGCGCAGTATCTTGTCGATGGTGAAGGTATCGTCATTGAGGCCAAAGCCGTATTGCAGCAGATCCTTGGCCAGCAAAATGCCCTCTATGTGGTCTTTATCTTCATTGACCACTGGGAAGCGCGAATGAGTGGATTCGATGATCATGGGCAAAAATGAGGACACGGGCTGAGATTTCTCCACCGTCACCATTTGCGAGCGGGGGATCATAATGTCTCGCACCCTCAGCTCGCTCACCTCGAGTACGCCTTCAATCATATCTTTGGTATCTTGATCGATCAGCTCCCGCTGACTGGCTTCCATGATCACTTCTACTAATTCTTCGCGATTCTTCGGTTCGCCCTGAAAAAGCTGACCCAGCTTTTCTAGCCAGTTTTTCTTACTGGACGAACCGTGTTCTGAGTTCGAATTATCGTCGCTCATTGACCTAATTTAACCTTCATCATCTAAGTAGGGATTGGCAAAGCCAAGGGTAGCCAAAATGGCAATTTCTTTTGCTTCCATTATCTCGGCTTCATCATCCTTAATATGGTCAAAGCCCAGTAAATGCAAGCAACCGTGCACCACCATGTGTGCCCAATGGGCGGTGAGCGGTTTATGTTGTTCAATTGCTTCGCGCTCCACCACTTGGCGACAAATCACCAAGTCACCCAATAAGGGCAGCTCAATGCCGGGCGGCGCTTCAAAGGGGAAAGATAACACATTAGTGGACTTATCTTTACCGCGATAATCATGATTAAGCTGGTGACTTTCTGCTTCGTCCACCAAACGCACCGTCACTTCGGCCTCTTCGCGCTCATTAAGCAGCGCGGCTTGTAGCCAAACTTCAAGTTCAGACTCGTTCGGCAAGCCCGGTGCTTCGTCACAGGCCAACTGTAAATCTAACCACAAATTCATGATGTTTCCTGTTATTTAGTTCAGCCTGCTTGTTTAGTTCAGGTTAGTTGTTTAGCTCTGCTTGTCGTTTAACTCAGCCTGTTGGCTGTCAAAGGCTTCATATGCACGCACAATGCGCGCCACTACGGGGTGGCGTACTACGTCTTCTGCATGAAAGAAGTTAAAGGACAGGCCTTCAACGCCGTCGAGCACCTCCATCGCATGGCGCAAGCCGGACTTGGCATTACGCGGCAAGTCTACCTGTGTAATGTCGCCGGTGACCACAGCACGAGAGTTAAAGCCGATGCGCGTTAAAAACATCTTCATCTGCTCAAGGGTGGTATTTTGGCTTTCATCGAGAATAATAAAAGCATCATTTAAGGTGCGACCACGCATATACGCCAAGGGGGCGATTTCAATCACGTTGCGCTCAATCAGCTTTTCGACTTGCTCAAAGCCGAGCATTTCAAATAAGGCGTCATACAGCGGGCGCAAGTAAGGGTCGACTTTTTTGCTTAAATCCCCCGGCAAGAAACCCAGTTTCTCACCGGCCTCAACGGCGGGGCGCGTTAATAAGATACGGCGTACTTCTTGGCGCTCTAACGCATCGACGGCGGCCGCCACGGCCAGATAAGTTTTACCGGTACCGGCAGGGCCAATACCAAAGGTAATATCGTGGCTGGAGATATGCGCCATATAGTGAGCTTGGCTGGCGGTGCGTGGTTTAATTAGGCCACGCTTGGTTTTGATGTTGACCGATTTACCGTACAGATGTTCGATATCTGGGGTGTCATCTTGGTCTAACACTTGGCTTTCTTTAATGGCCAAATGCACCAGCTCGGGCGTAATGTCGGGCACGGCTTGACCGCGTAAGGCTTGCGTTTCCACATATAAATGCTTTAACAAGTGTGCGCCAATATTGACCTGAGCGGTACGCCCCACTAGCGTAAAATACTGATTGTGATAATTAATTTCTATGCCTAAACGGCGCTCTAATTGTTTGATGTTGTCATCAAGCGGGCCACAGAGACTGGCCAAACGCGCACCATCGGCGGGCGCTAATTCAAGTTCTACAGTGGTAACAGTAGGTGACAAAATAACTCCTAGTGTCAGTTATTAAATAAGCGAGAGGAGTAAATTGTCAGAAATGAGGGACTCCTCTTTGCCTGACTCTTTACTCCTCACTCTTTACGCTTCACTCCTTGCGGGTGAACTAAGGCGTAAACGTCGCGACGCCGACTGCATCAGGCACGCCATCGGGGCGGCGGCCTAAAATGCTCTTGGGCGAGGTTTGTACCCGCAGACCCATCTCAGCTTCACCGCGGATAAACTTACCGCGCAGGCTGTTGGGTCTGGCTTCGATAATTTCTACGTCAGCAAAGCCGCCAATCAAGGTATGGGCACCTACAAAGTTCACCACACGGTTATTTTCGGTGCGGCCTCGCAGCTCCATCGGATCCATTTTCGAGGGGCCTTCCACCAGAATACGCTGGGTGGTGCCCAACATCTGACGGCTGATCAGCTGTGCTTGATTATTGATCAGCGTTTGCAGACGCGCCAAGCGGGCTTTCTTCTCTTCCAGTGGCACATCATCAGGCAAATCGGCAGCCGGTGTACCCGGACGAGCGCTAAAGATAAAGCTGTAGCTTAAGTCAAAGCCCACATCTTCAATCAGCTTGAGGGTGCGCTCAAAGTCGTCTTCATCTTCACCGGGAAAGCCGATGATAAAATCAGAGCTGATGGTGACATCCGGGCGTACCGCGCGCAGGCGGCGAATTTTGGACTTATATTCCAACGCCGTGTGCGCGCGTTTCATCAGCGTTAAGATGCGATCTGAGCCACTTTGTACTGGCAGGTGTAAGAAGCTCACCAATTCTGGCGTGTCTCTATAGACCTCAATAATGTCGTCGGTAAATTCAATGGGATGACTGGTGGTGTAGCGCACCCGGTCGATACCATCGATGGATGCCACTAAGCGTAATAATTCCGCGAAGCTGCAAATGCTGCCGTCATGGGTCTCACCACGATAGCCGTTCACGTTTTGGCCTAATAAATTCACCTCACGCACGCCTTGGTCAGCAAGCTGGGCGATTTCGTAGAGCACGTCATCCATGGGGCGGCTGACTTCTTCGCCGCGGGTATAAGGCACCACGCAAAACGAACAGTACTTAGAACAGCCTTCCATGATCGACACATAGGCGCTAGCACCTTCTGCGCGGGGCTCGGGCAGGTTGTCGAATTTCTCTATCTCAGGAAAGGTTACGTCTACTTGAGCGCCGTTACCTTCAAGCACGGCTTTAATCATGGCCGGTAGCCGATGCAGCGTTTGCGGACCAAAGACTAAGTCTACGTAATGGGCGCGGGCACGAATGGCTTCACCTTCTTGAGAAGCCACGCAGCCGCCAACGCCAATCACCAGTTTAGGATTGATCATTTTTAGCGGGCGCCAGCGGCCTAACTGATGAAACACTTTTTCTTGCGCTTTCTCACGAATAGAGCAGGTGTTTAGCAGCAGCACGTCGGCTTCGGTTGGGTCGTCCGTCAGCTCGTAGCCGTGGGTTGCGTCCAGTAGATCGGCCATCTTAGATGAATCGTACTCGTTCATCTGACAGCCCCAGGTTTTAATGTGAAGTTTTTTGCTCATGGCACTCTTGAAATTACGGCCGATATACCGGTAAAGGTCATGCGGCAAGGGACATGGGATCAGGCGGTGAATTCTACTCCTTTAAAGCGCCACTGACCAGATAATATCCAATAGACAGGCCGCAGCCCACATGGGATGGTGGTCTTAGATAAGCACCGAATCTTAAGCATATCTGCGGTAGAATGGGCAAAAATTACGAGGTGAGCAGTCATGGACATGCAACAGGAACAGTGTGACATTGCCATTATTGGCGGAGGTATGGTGGGTGCCTTAGTGGCGGCCTTGTTGGCGCCTACTGGGTTGTCGATTCGCGTTATTGAAGCCAAACGGCCCACGGAATTTAGCCCAGAGCAGCCGCGGGATTTACGGGTGTCCGCCATTAGCGCCACCTCTGTCGCCTTGTTAGAACAAGCCGGCGCTTGGGATAATATTCAAGGTATGCGTGCTTGGCCTTATCAGCGCTTAGAAGCCTATGAGTGGCAAGTCTTTCACACGGAATTTACCGCCGCCAGTGTGGGGCGTGAATATCTGGGGTACATGGTAGAAAACCGCCTGATCCAGCTCGGCCTGTGGCAAGCGCTGGCGCAGTGGCCAAACGTAAAACTGGATTGCCCTAATGGCTTAGAGGCACTGCGCCAATCCGAGACTGGCGCCACGTTAACGCTCACCCATGGCCAACAGCTAGAAGCACGTTTAGTACTGGCTTGTGATGGCGCTGAGTCTTTTACTCGTCAATTAGTCGGCATTGGCATCAGTGCTTGGGATTACGGCCAGCAATGCATGCTGATCAGTATAGAAGCCGATCAACTCGAGTCAGATATGACCTGGCAGCAGTTTACGCCTCAAGGCCCGCGCGCTTTCTTGCCCTTGGGGACCGATCAGGGCTGCTTGGTGTGGTATGACCAAAAACAGCGTATTCAGGCATTGGCCAAGTTAGACAATGACTCTCTCGCCGAGCAAGTGGCCGCGCACTTTCCGCCGCGGATGGGTAATTTTAAAGTGTTAAGCAAAGGCAGTTTCCCGCTGCGCCGTCGCCACGCCAATCAATATGTGAAAGGCCGCGTGGTGTTGCTGGGTGATGCGGCGCATACCATAAATCCATTAGCAGGGCAGGGCGTGAATCTTGGCTTTAAAGACGTGGCCGCCATTACTGAGTTGGTGAGCCAAGGTGTGGAGGCACAATTGGATATTGGCTCAAGTGAGCGTTTAGCCCGTTATCAACGCCGCCGCCGCACCGACAACCTGTTGATGCAAACCACCATGGATGTTTGCTATCACGCCTTTAGCAATAATATCTTGCCGCTGAAAATATTACGCAATTTAGGCTTAAGTGCAGCGCAACACAGTGGCCCGTTAAAAAAGCGCGTCATGAAATATGCGATGGGTTTGTAGGGCAGCGCCGAGCACCAAGCGCCCTACGCCCAGCTAAAGATAAACCCCGAACAGGAAGGCTCGGTTTTATTTGTTTGGTTCGATAATTTTTTGTAGAAGCCACTTTAGCTGGCTGGTGACGCGCAGCGGCACTGTATGTTTTCATGTTGTGCTTGGAATTTATAACGGGTTATTGTGCTGTGAGAGCCATCAGTTTGAGTAAGGACTGAAATCAAAGCTTTGTTTCACAAAGCTGGCCGGCTACTATTTACCTAACATAAGGGCCTCTACGATAAACACGAAGCTGGGCACTTAGGCCGAGATCAAAACCTGCTGCCTACTCTTGATTGCCAATAATCTAAATCCTAGATAGCAAAAAGCCAGCGCTAGGCTGGCTTCTTACTTAATGGCTGGGGTACCGAGAATCGAAGCTGGGCACTAATGCCGAGATCAAAACTTAATACAGCTGCCATTACTAAATATGGCTGGGGTATTAGAGCTTGAATCTGGGCACTGAGGTCGAGATCAAAACCTGCTGCCTACTCTTGATTGCCAATAATCTAAATCCTAGATAGCAAAAAGCCAGCGCTAGGCTGGCTTTTCACTTAATGGCTGGGGTACCAGGATTCGAACCTGGGGATGGCGAGATCAAAACCCGCTGCCTTACCGCTTGGCGATACCCCAATTTTATTATTTAACATTACTAGTTAACTTTTATCACTAAAAGCTAACTTTTTACTACCCGAGATAAATTAAACTATTCAGCTTAATTTCATCTTAAATATGGTGCGGAAGGCGAGACTTGAACTCGCACACCTTGCGGCGCTAGAACCTAAATCTAGTGCGTCTACCAATTTCGCCACTCCCGCTAAAAAGTGGTGGCTATGGCGGGATTCGAACCTGCGACCCCATCATTATGAGTGATGTGCTCTAACCAACTGAGCTACATAGCCACTTCTGTAAACCGAAAGTAATATGCCTATTTTTCTTATCGAAATCAAGACCAAATTTTCTTTCGACCTACGTTGCAAATATTTATCTTTTTTACAAAAAAAACTCTGTAAATAAGATGGCTGGGGTACCAAAAATCGAACATGGGCGCTAAGGCCGAGATCAATGCTTGATGCTTCCAACTTTAAAACTAAATATGGCTGGGGTACCAGGATTCGAACCTGGGGATGGCGAGATCAAAACCCGCTGCCTTACCGCTTGGCGATACCCCAACAAATATGGTTGATATTTATAACATAAATTCAGCCATTTACAAATTTTTATCTTTTTACAAAGTTTAACCTCTGTACAAAGATGGCTGGGGTACTAAGAATCGAGCCTGGGCACAAAGGCCGAGATCAAAACTAAATACATCCAACTTTAAAGCTAGTGGCTGGGGTACCGAGAATCGAACATGGGCAGTGAGGCCGAGATCAAAACTAAATACGTCCAACTTTAAAAGCTAGTGGCTGGGGTACCAAGAATCGAACATGGGCACTAAGGCCGAGATCAAAACTAAATACGTCCAACTTTAAAAGCTAGTGGCTGGGGTACCAGGATTCGAACCTGGGGATGGCGAGATCAAAACCCGCTGCCTTACCGCTTGGCGATACCCCAACAAAAATGGTGGCTATGGCGGGATTCGAACCTGCGACCCCATCATTATGAGTGATGTGCTCTAACCAGCTGAGCTACATAGCCACTACTTGTTCTCAATTTAACGCACCTGATTGCTCGGGGACATCTCGTTGGGAACGGGGCGCATTATGCGTATCCAAGCTCAGAGCGTCAACCGCTTTTTCGGTAAAAAACCCGTTATGCGGATCGTTTGCCGATAAAGTAAACGCTTAGGCTGAGTAATAGACAAAATCAGCGCTAAGTGGCCAGCGCTGATTGGTTATTTTGTCATCCTGATGTGTATCAGGATCTGGTTTGGATTTTAGAACGAAGAGCAAGATACCGGAGTCGTCATGTCGTGCTCGATCCGGTACCGGTATGACGGAGTGTGATTTATGGTCTTGCCGTCATCCTGATGCACATCAGGATCTTGGTTTTATTTTTAGAACTAAGAGCCGATACCGGCAATAAAAAAGCCCGCAGCAGCGGGCTTTTACAGCAAAGCAGGGTGAATTTAGGAAAGGGCATAGGTTTTAACACCTCACTCCTTACACTTCACTCCTCACGAAGAGATTAAACGTTAAACAAGAAATTCAGTACGTCGCCGTCTTTGACCACGTACTCTTTGCCTTCGGCGCGTTGCTTACCGGCTTCTTTGGCACCTTGCTCGCCCTTAAAGGCGATAAAGTCGTCAAAAGCGATGGTTTGGGCGCGGATAAAGCCTTTTTCGAAGTCGGTGTGGATCTTACCGGCCGCTTGCGGCGCGGTGGCACCCACAGGGATGGTCCAAGCACGCACTTCTTTTACGCCAGCTGTAAAGTAGGTCTGTAAGTTAAGTAGCTCGTAACCGGCGCGGATTACGCGGTTTAGACCTGGCTCTTCAATGCCTAAGTCAGCCATAAACTCCGCCGCTTCATCGGCGTCCAGCTCGGCTATTTCCGACTCCATAGCGGCACATACCGGTACTACAATGGCGTTTTCGGCAGCAGCAATCTCACGCACCAAATCCAGATAAGGATTATCTTCAAAGCCGTCATCACTGACGTTGGCAATGTACATGGTGGGCTTAATAGTTAAGAAGTTCAGGTACTCAATGGCGGCCTTTTCTTCTTTAGTCAGCTCAACGCTGCGTAATACTTTGGCTTCTTCCAAGGCTGGCAGTAGTTTTTCTAGCACGCTAACTTCAAATTTGGCGTCTTTATCGCCGCCTTTGGCTTTCTTGGCGTTACGGTAAATGGCACGCTCACAAGTATCGAGATCCGCCAGTGACAGTTCGATATTGATGACTTCGATGTCGTCTTTTGGTGAAACTTTACCGGCAACGTGAATGATATTGTCGTCGGCAAAACAACGCACCACATGGCCAATAGCGTCGGTTTCACGAATATTAGCCAAAAATTTATTACCTAAGCCTTCACCTTTAGAGGCACCGGCTACCAAACCGGCAATGTCCACAAACTCCATAGAGGTGGTCAAGACGCGCTGCGGATTGACGATTTTTGCCAAGGCGTCCAAGCGTTTATCGGGTACCGGTACCACGCCGGTGTTGGGCTCTATGGTACAAAAAGGAAAGTTAGCCGCTTCAATGCCGGCCTTGGTGAGTGCGTTAAACAGAGTGGATTTACCTACGTTAGGTAGGCCCACGATTGCGCATTTAAAACCCATGATATGTGTCCTGAAAGTGATGTCTAAAAAATAACTGAAAAAATTAACTTAAAAAATAGTTAAGAATGATGTGGATAAAATTACTTAGTGGCATCTGCATTAAAGGCATGCAGGCGATTCATTGCCTTATTGATGCCATCTTTAAATAAAATATCGGTGCAACGGGTGGCTTCATCCACCGCGGCTTCCAGTAAGCTGTGCTCGGCGGTCGGCGCTTTGGTTAATACAAAACCGGCCACTTGGGTTTTATGTCCCGGATGGCCAATGCCTATGCGTAACCGATAAAAATCTTTGTTATTGCCCAAGCAGCTTATGGAGTCGCGCAGGCCATTGTGGCCGCCGTGGCCACCGCCTTTTTTAAAGCGCACCGTGCCTGGGCTTAAGTCCAATTCGTCGTGAGCGATTAAAATCGACTCGGGCGCAATTTGGTAAAAATTGGCCATGGCACCCACCGCTTTGCCCGACAAATTCATAAAAGTAGCCGGCACTAATAAGCGCACATCATGTCCTGCAATGCGCACCCGGCCAGTCCAGCCGAAGAACTTTGCTTCTTCTTTCAGGGTGACGCCATGCATGCGCGCCAACTCAGCCACATACCAAACGCCAGCGTTATGGCGGGTTTGTGCGTATTCTGGACCCGGATTACCGAGCCCAACAATCAGTTCGATAGGGTTCATATACTAACTTGGCCGTTAAAAATTACGCCACATTCTAATTAAGAGCGGCAATAATGGCCACCTTGACTAGCAGAAAGCGGCATAATAGCGCGAAAATCGTAGGGCGACTGTAAAGATGCGCGTAAAACATCGCTCTCAAGCTCACGGTTGAGGTGAAAGCGTCGCTATACGTCTTATGTTATACGCCGTTAAAACCAAGGGCAGTATTTATGTGTATGTAGTCATCTTGACGCACGTCAGGATCTCGCCCTCAATCGTCATCCTGATGAAAATCAGGATCTGGGTTTTGGTTTTAAGACCAAGAGTGAGATACCGGGGCAGGCTCGGTATGACAGCAGAGAGCAATGTTTTGTGTTTCTGCCGTCTTCCTGACGCACGTCAGGATCTTGCCCTTATGCCGTCTTCCTGATGAAAATCAGGATCTGGGTTTTGGTTTTAAGACCAAGAGCGAGATACCGGAACAGGCCCGGTATGACAGCAGAGAGCGATGTTTTGTATTTCTGCCGTCTTCCTGACGCACGTCAGGATCTAGGTTTTGTCTTTAAGGCTAAAAGCGAGATACCGGGGCAAGCCCGGTATGACGGCAGAAGGGCGGTGTTTGTCTTTGTCTTAAGCTTACCGCTGCCTGCAGGGTTTATTTTGAACGAAGGATTATGAATGTTTGAGTTATTGGGCTGGTCGTTGTTGGCAGGCATAGTGAATGCGCTGGCCGGTGGCGGTCTGTTTTTTACGTTGCCCGCATTATTAGCGTTAGGAGTCCCCAGTACCTCGGCGGTTGCCACCGCCAGCGTGGCTTCTTGGCCCGGTTATGTGAGTGCGTTTTGGAGCATACGTAGGCAGTTAAAAAGAGGCCCCTTGGCGGCGTTAACATTAATTGGCTTATTGGGTGGTGGCTTAGGTGCCTTGGCACTGGTGCAATTTGATGCCAGCAGCTTTAACTATCTGGTGCCTTGGCTCTTGCTGGCGGTCAGCCTGTTATATGCCCGCCAATTACTCAGCAAAGCCGGCTTTGAAGGGCCGCTGGTACTGCGCAAAGCTGGCTGGCCATTATTGTTCAGTGGCAGCTTTTACGGCGGCTTCTTTGGTGGCGGCTTAGGGGTGCTGTTTATGTCGTTGACCGGCCAGCTGCGCATGGGCACTAACTTACAACAACACGCCATTAAGCTGTATCTGTCGATGCTGGCCAGTGGCGCCACTATAGTGGTGTATTCGCTATCGGGACTGGTGTATTGGCAGGGCGGACTAATACTGGCGGTGGGCTATTTAATCGGCGGCCAGCTCGGTGCCAAGATCTTGAAATGGATCCGACCCAAATTGCTGGCCTGGAGCATAGTGACGTTCGGGATTGGTTTGAGTGGTTACTATTTTTTCAGGTTTTATATGTAAACAGTGTTTGGAGGTGCCTCTGTTTAAGGTAGAAAGTATTCGGCACAGTAGGTCTTGGTCTTGATTTGGAGATTTAAATACATCCAGCTACGCTGGCCCGGCGAATAAATTGCCGGCTACAGGGCTACGGTGGTTTTTGTAGATACTCTGTTGGACGTCAAGATTTTATATGCTGTTCACTGAACAATAACGTCGAATCAAACGGCGTTTCTGTCTTCATACAGGCCCACAAGCCAGTGAGATATTTTCTCATTATCGCGCACTGAGCCTGTATCTTTTTCTTGCCACGTGAGACCAACGCCTCTGAAAATGCTTTGGCCCTGACGTCGTGCTGAGCTGCACACATCGCTGGCATATATAATGCCGAGCGAAGGTACGCATTACCTGCTTTACTGAGCCGTGCAGGTCGGTTAACACTTGTTCCTGACTGCGTGAGACGCACATCAAGCCCTGCAAATCGACTAACTTGTGGCGCTTTTAAATCCTTAGGTAGGACGCATAATTCAGCCAACACAATGAGTGCTGTTGCCCTTCCTACGCCCTTCGCAGCAGACATATTCTTTAAATGCAGAGAAAGTATTTCTGACTCTGCAATTAACGCGAGGGCGGCCTGCGTCAGACGGTCAATACGCCGGCTTAGCATATCAATCCCGTCCTCCTCATCCTCGATTATCATCGGCATCGTTGCCTGTTTGGCTTGCAACGCATGCAACCGGTTCTTCGCTTGGGTGCGTGTACCAGTGAGGCGGTTAATCTGCCTACCGATGTCCCGCAGGCCAAGGTGGCTCTCGCTTGGTGGTGTCCAGAGTCGAGGCTCCATACGCTCACCGTACTCAGCCAACAGGGCCGAGTCGATACCATCGGTCTTGCTTCCCGTCAGCTTAAGCGTAGCAAAGTGATGGAAGCTTTTGGGGTTAATAACGGCGACGGGTAATCCTGCTTTTACCAAGGCGACGGCCAAGTCAAAATAGTAAATTCCCGTCGCTTCCATCACGATAAGAGAAGCCGTTTTAGCCAGGAGTCGTTTGACTGCTTTGGCGTGCCCTTGGGGTGTTTGTTTGAACTGCTCAACTTTAGATGACCGACCATTACTTCTCATCACGAGGTCAAATGTTTTAGCTGCAATATCAATCCCCACAAAGACGTTCATGGCCTTTCCTTTAAGCAATGGTTTGTTAGATAATGGTCACTGGTTCCTCGACCTCGTACTTTATGCAACCTCAACCTTGTGATGCGAAGTCCGATTCTTATCGGCTTCCTGATACTCTTCGAGCTTTGCAATGAGGCGGGGAGCCAATCTACAAACGAGGTCAGTAAATACTGCCTCCAGGTGCCAACGGCTTCCCCAGTAACTGTTAAATACTCTATCAATTCATCTGACTTAAACATACAAGGTGCCAATTTATTCGGCACGGTTTTGATGTTGGGTTTAAAAACTTCCTGCTACGCTACACCGCAGGCTCGGCGAAACTCTCTGTCTAAAAAAGTGCCAGCTATAAACATCTGTTGGCCTACATGGCAACAAACACAAAAAAGCCCCGAACCTTTGCCGGTTCGGGGCTTTATTTTGCTGGGCGCTTAGTGCTGGGCGCTCGGCGCTATGCTTTGCAAATTAATGCTCGAACATGGCGGAGATGGACTCTTCGTTGCTGATGCGACGAATAGCTTCGGCCAGCATTGGCGACAGTGACAACTGCTTCACTTTACTCAAAGACCTCATTTCATCGCTCAAAGGCACTGAGTCGGTGATGATCACTTCATCAATCACAGAGTCTTTGATGTTCTGGTAGGCATTGCCAGAGAACACGGCGTGAGTCGCATAAGCGAACACGCGCTTGGCGCCACGCTCTTTCAGTGCTTCTGCGGCTTTGCACAAGGTGCCACCAGTGTCGATCATGTCATCAACGATTACGCAGTCACGGCCTTCAACATCGCCAATCAGGTTCATCACCTGAGATACGTTGGCGCGAGGACGACGCTTGTCGATAATGGCAATTTCGGTTTCATCCAACAATTTAGCGACGGCGCGCGCACGCACTACACCACCAATATCAGGTGAAACGACCACTGCATTTTGCAAGTTCTTAGACAGCATGTCTTCTAACAGCACTGGAGTGCCAAACACATTGTCTACCGGCACATCGAAGAAACCTTGGATTTGCTCGGCATGCAGGTCAACGGTCAACACGCGGTCAACCCCTACGCTAGACAGGAAGTCGGCCACTACTTTAGCGGTAATGGGCACACGAGAAGAGCGTACGCGACGGTCTTGGCGAGCATAACCAAAGTAGGGGATAACGGCGGTAATACGACCGGCAGATGCGCGACGCAGCGCATCTATCATCACAATCAATTCCATCAAGTTATCGTTGGTGGGTGCACAGGTCGATTGGATGATAAACACATCGCCGCCCCGTACATTTTCGTTGATTTGCACACTTATCTCACCGTCACTAAAACGGCCAACATCGGCAGCACTCAGTTTAATGAACAAACGATCAGCGATACGTTGGGCGAGTTCCGGTGTAGCATTACCAGCAAACAGCTTCATGTCGGGCACGGTTGAAAACCTCAGGATTATTTCATGGGTGGCGAGACTGGACGGGGCCGTGAACCCGTTATCACGAACAACTGATTCGCTATCCAGCCCGTTTTAAAATTCGTTTTAGAGTATTCAAGTGCATCTTACAGGATGTTGAGTCGGATAACTCAAACGGCGAGATGGCGTAAGCCTTACCACCTGTCGATCACACCTAACAGCCAATTAACCCTTGGGACAAGAGCGAAAATGGGCCCATCCCCATTTTCTGACATTGCTGTCGAGTTTGCCGTATTGATGACGCCGCAAGTTAGTTTTTGCGCGCTATGGCACTGATTAAGGGCGATTGATTGCAACCTTTAGCTACAAACCCCGACATTCCCTGTGGAGCCTTGGCCAGTACTTCTTCAGCCGTTTGCTGGCTGTCAAAACTGGCGAAGATACAGGCCCCCGTGCCCGTCATTCTTGACGGCGCATATTCTACCAACCAGCTAAGGAGCTTGGCAACCTCGGGGTGACGCTTTTTAACCAGCGGCTCGCAATCATTGCGCCAGCTTGCGCTTAACCACTGCGACAAATTTAGCACAGGGCTATTACGAATAAGCTCCGGGTCTTGAAAAATATCAGCGGTGGCCACGGACACATTTGGGCACAATATAACATACCAAGGCTCAGCCGGTGAGACGGGCGTTAATTGCTCGCCCACGCCTTCGGCAAAGGCGGCTTCTCCGCGCACAAACACCGGCACATCGGCGCCTAAGCGCAACCCCAAGGTCGCCAGCTCATCGATACTTAGTCCCAGCTGCCACAGTTGATTCAGTGCCAGCAAGGTGGTGGCCGCATCACTGGATCCGCCACCGAGTCCGCCGCCCATGGGCAGGCGCTTGGTCAGCTCAATGTGCGCGCCTTGGCGGCAACCGGTGTGCGCTTGCAGCAAACGTGCCGCCTTAATGATTAAGTTTTGCTCAGGCGCCACCCTATTTATTGCGTTGGATGTCAGTTCACAAGAGGCGAGTGCATGGGTCAGCTTAAGCTCGCCCTCAGGTGCTAGGTTAAACCTAAGGGTGTCGCCATAATCCACAAACTGAAACAACGTTTGCAGATTGTGATAGCCGTCATCACGGCGACCGGTGATGGTTAAAAATAAATTTAATTTAGCTGGCGCCGGTAGCAATAGCATTTTCAGCTCTCTCATTAAGGTAGATATAAAACACCAAGGTAATTTTTACGACGCTGTTTAGCCGTCGTTCTGTTGCACGTCAGAATTTTTTAGGCCTTAAAAACCAAAAGTTTAGATACTGGGGCGAGCCCGATATGACGGCGTAGAACTGTCTTTTCTCTTTGCCGTCATCCTGACGCACGTCAGGATCTAGATTTAGTCTATTTTGCTTCACGCTTCACGTTACTTAAATTCCCATTGGCTAATGGCCAAGCGCAGTTGGGTGTCGTTGTGCGTGAGGTTAAGGCGGCTCGGAAGCCAGAGACCGTCGATTTGCGTGTAGCCTAAATATTGTAATTGCCAGCCGTGGGCGCTAATGGTTTCGGGTCTTTGTTGGGCATCATAGGTGACCTTGTCGCCAACGCCTGGCAGGCCTTTGATCCAGTAAGATAATTGCTCAACCGGTAAATCCCAGCCGGTTAGCTCTAGTACTAAATCCCGCGCATTACTGGCTTGATGAAGCTCGCCTTTGCTGTCGATGAGCTGCACCTTTTGGCCGCTGCGGCTTAAGTCAAAGACTCGTTTGCCGACCACGTTGGTGAGATTCATGCGGTAATCATTACTATTTTGACGCCAAAATAAGCTCAAACTGCCGCGTTCATCGGGCGTAATAATGCCGAGCTTGGCGGAGAGCTGCCAATTTTGCAGTTGTGACAAAGTATTTTGTTGGGCCTGCCAAGAGCCTGCTGGCGCTTGTTCAGCCTTGTAGGCACAGCCTGACAGCCATAATAGCGTCAACATTATCAGTAGATTGCGCACGATTTATCCTCAGCAAAAAATGTGTGGCCAGTATAAGGGCAAGCGTCGCGCCTTTTAAAGCCTTAGTGTTTCTCGTACAATACTCGGCTACTTGAAAGATGTAACGAGCCGCATACAATCCTCATGAGCCTGTTGGTACTGGGTATTAATCATAAGACAGCATCCGTCGCACTGCGCGAGCGGGTCGCATTTGGTCCTGAAGTCGCCCCTAGGGCACTGCAGGAGCTGATGCGTACCCCAGGCGTAGGCGAGGCGGTGATCCTGTCTACTTGTAATCGCACGGAACTCTATTGCAGTTTAGGGCCGGAGGGCGATAGCCATCTGGTACGCCTGTGGTTACAAGATTTTCATCAATTAGATGAAACCGAGCTCAATACTTGCCTGTATCAATACCACGGTGAAGAAGCGGTGCGGCACTTAATGCGCGTTTCTTGTGGCCTTGACTCTTTAGTGCTGGGCGAGCCGCAAATTTTGGGACAAATAAAACTGGCCTATAACCAGTCGCAAAAAGTGGGCAGCCTTAAGGGCACACTGGATCGCATGTTCCAAAAAACCTTCTCCGTGGCCAAACGGGTGCGCACCGAAACCGAAATTGGCGCCAGTGCCGTGTCGGTGGCCTTTGCCGCCGTGAGTTTGGCCAAGCGTATCTTCTCTGATCTCAGCCACACCAAGGTGTTGCTGGTGGGTGCCGGCGAAACCATAGAGTTGGTAGCGCGGCATTTAAAAGAGCAGTCGGTCACGCAGATGATGGTGGCTAACCGCACGCTAGAGCGAGCGCAAAACTTGGCGAGTGAGTTTAATGCCCAGGTGATGACGCTGGAGCAAATTCCCGAATATTTGCCGAAAGCCGATATTGTGATCAGCTCTACCGCCAGCCCCTTGCCGATTATCGGTAAAGGCTTAGTGGAGCGCGCGCTCAAGGCCCGCCGCCAGCAGCCGATTTTATTTGTCGACATCGCCGTGCCCCGTGATATTGAGCCAGAAGTAGATGAGCTGAACGACGCTTATTTATATACGGTGGACGATCTGCAAGGCATTATTGAGCAGAATATGGCGACGCGCCAACAGGCTGCGGGCCAGGCTGAAGTGATCATCATCGAGGAGCGTGACCACTTTATGGCTTGGTATCGCTCGCTGGAGTCGGTGAAGCTTATCCAAGACTATCGCACCCACGCCGAGCACCTGCAGCAACAAGAGCTGATCTTGGCGTTGCAAGCATTGGCGCAAGGTAAAGACAGCCAACAAGTGGTGCAACGACTGGCCCGTCGCCTGACCAATAAATTGATCCACACGCCGACTCAGGCACTGAACCAAGCCGGCAAAGACGGCAATCAAGATTTGCTGACCGTGCTTGCCCATAATTTGAAACTTGGCCAACACTGATTGAGCCATAGCGGCGAGACCTGATGAATAAATCCATATTAAGAAAGCTGGAAGGCCTGCAAGAGCGTCACGAAGAGATTCAAGCGCTGCTTAGTGAAGCCTCAGTGATCAACAATCAAGAGCAATATCGTGGGCTTACCAAAGAGTATGCTCAGCTAGAAGACATAGTGGGCTGTTATGTGCGCTATTGTCAGGCAGAAGCAGACTTGGCCGCCGGTGAAGAAATGTTGGCGGAAGATGACGCCGAAATGAAGGCCATGGCCGAAGAAGAAATTGAGGCGGCCAAAGAAACCATTGAAGCGCTCAGCCATGAGCTGCAGATCCTGCTGTTACCTAAAGATCCCAATGACGACAATAACTGTTTCTTAGAACTGCGCGCCGGTGCCGGTGGCGATGAAGCGGCTATTTTTGCCGGTGACTTATTTCGCATGTACACCAAGTACGCGGAACAACAGCGTTGGCAGATAGAAGTGGTGAGCGTGCACGAAGGCGAGCACGGCGGATTTAAAGAATTAATTGCCCACATTACGGGCACTGGCGTGTACGGCAAGCTCAAGTTTGAGTCTGGCGGCCACCGCGTACAGCGGGTGCCAGAAACCGAATCTCAGGGTCGAGTGCATACCTCTGCATGTACCATCGCCATTATGGCGGAAGTTGCCGAAGCCGAAGCCATTGTGATTAACCCAGCGGATATTCGCGTCGATACCTTTCGCGCCTCCGGTGCCGGTGGTCAGCACGTGAACAAAACTGACTCCGCCATTCGTATTACTCACTTGCCCACGGGCTTAGTAGTGGAATGCCAAGATGGTCGCTCACAGCATAAAAACCGAGCGCAGGCGATGAAGGTATTGAACTCGCGCTTAGCGCAACGGGAAGAAGATATTCGCCATGCCGCTGAGCAAGATGTGCGTCGTAACCTGTTAAGTACTGGCGACCGTTCAGACCGTATTCGTACCTATAACTATCCACAGGGCCGAGTGTCTGATCACCGCATTAACCTAACGCTGTATCGCTTACACGAAGTGTTGGAAGGTAATCTGGATATGCTGACTCAGCCTATTTTGCAAGAACACCAAGCGGATATGCTGGCAGCCTTGGCTGATTATTAATGATACTGGTCGGTTACTGATGATACGGGCTTATTCCTCATGACATTGGCCGAGTGGCGCCACTGGTTGCGTGAGCAGCTTAACGCGGGTGATTCACCCAAGATAGATGCGGATGTGTTGCTCTGCCATGTGCTGGCCAAGCCGCGTAGCTTTATTCTTGCTTGGCCGGAATATGTGCCTACAGCCGCAGAGCAAGCGGCTTTGCGCTTGCTCTGTGCACGCCGCCAAACCGGTGAGCCGATTGCTCACTTAACCGGCGAACGGGATTTTTGGTCCTTAACTCTTAAGGTGTCACCCGACACTTTGATCCCGCGCCCCGACACCGAAATCATCATAGAAGCGGCCTTAGCGCGCTTGCCTAATGGCCCGGCAACCTTAGCTGATCTCGGTACGGGTACCGGGGCGATTGCTTTATCTCTTAAAAGTGAACGCCCCACAGACACCGTTTACGCCGTTGAATTTAATGCCAATGCAGCGGCACTGGCGCGACTTAATAGCGAATGCTTGAGTCTGCCGATTACCGTACTGGAAGGTAGCTGGTTTGAGCCGTTAGTGGGGCTTAAATTTGATATGTTGTTGTCTAACCCGCCCTATATCGACGGCAGTGACCCCCATTTGCTGCAAGGCGATGTGCGTTTTGAGCCTGCGTCTGCTTTGATTGCCGCAGACGCAGGCATGGCCGACTTGCAGCATTTGATCAGCCAAGCGCCTGAGTATTTAAAGGCCAATGGCTGGTTATTGCTGGAGCACGGTTGGCAGCAGGGCGCCTTGGTGCGCGATTATTTTACAGAACTGGGGTTTAAGGCGGTGGAAACACTGCGCGATTATGGGGACAACGAGCGTATTACGTTGGCTCAGTGGCCGGGGAGGCAGCATGTCTAATAGTAAGGTGTCTACGAAGAATACCCTGTTTGATACTGAGCAGCTTGAAATTGATCCGTTTGACGCGGATTTGCTTGAAGCTGAAATCTCTGAAATAAGCGAGTCTCAAACATTCCTACCTAATTCCAGCATGCTAAAAACCAACATCAGCGATATGTGGCTGAGTGATGATTTGCCATGTTTCATGACCTTGTCGCTGGACATAGTTGAAAGCTTATTTGGTCTTGAGGCGCGCGATCAAGGCGAAGTGGCGCTGTTTGAGTTGGAAAGAGATCTGGCCGAACAGCTAGATCCAGGATTTGGTGATATCGCGCCTATTACCGGCCAAGCACTGCTGGCTGCCTTATATGGGCCTTTGGGATTTGTGGGCGATTGGGAGCGTTTCTTTGCCGTGGATAATTGCCTGATGGATAGGGTGTTGAGCCGCCGTCAGGGAATTCCGGTGAGCATGGCGCTGCTGGTCTTGTATCTGTGTGAGCGCTACGGCATTCGCGCCGAGGGCATTAGCTTTCCTGGCCACTTCTTAGTGCGTATCTTTAATGAGCCTGATAGCGACTCAGAGGTTTCGCTTGAGAGCCAAGTCAGCAGCCAGATTATTGATCCCTTTACCGGCAAGGTGTTAAACCATCACGCCATCGAGCAGCTGTTGCGCGGTGCGCGTGGTAACTTAGCCAAGCTTACGCCCCAGCATTTAACGCCCGCTGAGCCGCTAGACGTGATACTACGTTTGCTGACGGTAACTAAGGCGGCTTTTATTCATCATCAACATTTTACTCATGCCTTGATGTGCAGCCAGTTACTGTTAACGCTTAAGCCAGATTGCCCGCTCGAGCGCCGTGACCGCGGATTTTTGTATGAACAGCTCGAGTGCCATGAGTTAGCGGTTGATGATTTTGAGTATTTTATTGAACAGTGCCCAGAAGATCCGCTCGCCGACATACTTAAGATACAAGTAGCGGCGCTGGACTCAATGCCTCATGTCCTTCATTAACCCCACATCACTCACCGCACATAACTAACAGCACTTCTCTAGGAGCCTTGATGAAAACCGTTCACATCAATCACATCCCCGTTGCTAACGACAAGCCCTTCGTGTTGTTTGGCGGCATTAACGTACTGGAATCCCGCGAGCTGGCACTGCGCTCTGCTGAGCATTTTGTCAACGTAACCGAGAAGCTGGGCATTCCTTACGTGTTTAAAGCCAGCTGGGATAAAGCGAATCGCTCCTCCATTCACTCTTACCGAGGCCCAGGCCTAGAAGAGGGCATGAAGTTGCTGCAAGAAGTAAAAGACACCTTTAAGGTGCCGGTGATCACCGATTTGCACGAACCCCATCAGGCAGCGACCGTGGCCGAAGTGGCGGATGTTATACAGCTGCCGGCCTTCTTGGCCCGCCAAACCGACTTGGTGGCAGCCATGGCCAAGACCGGGCGCGTGATTAACATCAAAAAGCCGCAGTTTTTAAGCCCCGGCCAAATGAAAAACATCGTCGACAAATTTATTGAATGCGGCAACGATCAATTAATGATCTGCGAGCGCGGCGCCAACTTTGGTTACGACAACTTAGTGGTCGATATGCTGGGTTTTGGCGTGATGAAAAAAGCCACCCATGGCGCGCCCATTATCTTTGACGTGACCCATGCCCTGCAATGCCGTGACCCCTTAGGCGAAGCCTCGGGCGGTCGCCGTGAGCAAATCGTCGACTTGGCTCGCGCTGGTTTAGCTACCGGCATGGCTGGCTTGTTTTTAGAAGCGCACCCAGATCCCGCCAATGCCCTGTGTGACGGTCCCAGCGCCTTACCATTAGCGAAATTAGAGCCGTTTTTAGCGCAATTAAAAGCGCTGGACGAGCTGGTGAAGAGCTTCGCAGTGCTGGATACGGCTAACTAATAGCGCCCAGCGCCCTGCGAAAAATAACCCCGAGTCTGCATGCAGACTCGGGGTTTTGTTTTAAACCAAGCCTCATGGCGTAAAAACAAACACCGTTTTTTGTTTTTATGCCGTCTTCCTGACGCACGTCAGGATCTCGTTTTTGGTTTTGACCTTGTAGGCGGCCGTATCTTCAGTAAAGAGGACTTCGCCGCGGTTTGCTGTTGGTTTTAAAATAGACGGCTATGCTGGCTGGCGAAATTTTTGTTTTTGTAGGAGCCAATTTATTCGGCTCGGTTTGGTTTTATTCCTAAATATCTAAATCATCCCGCTACGCTGGCCCGCCGAATAAATTGGCGGCTACAAGTTCGAAAGTCTTTTGTAGGCAAACACGTGTTCTCGCATTATGCCGCAGGCGTAAATCTTTAAACTCTCCAGCTACGCTGGCCCGCCGAAGTCCTCTTTACCAAAGAGACGGACGGCTACAAGTTCGAAAGTCTTTTGTAGGCGAACACTTGTTCTCGCATTACGCCGTGGCGTAAATCTTTAAAACTCTCCGTTGAACAAACGGGCCGGCTACAAGCCCCGGCGCGCACTTTTATTCAACATATCATCATTAAACATCTCTTTATTCACCACCAAATCGATGGGAGCGAAGTCATCGACGTTAATGGTGCGCAGGCGGCTGACTTCGGCGCGAGCCAATAACTCGGCTTGCGCTTTAGTGATGATATCTGCACTCAGCGCTTCGACACCTAAAGCGTCTAAGCCGGTGAAGGGGCGACGACCTAACACATCGACAATCTGGTTATAGATGGGCTCTGCTTGTTGGATGTCGATAAAGGCTTGTTCTAACATGCCGAGCGGATTGCCTTCTTCTACGGTTAAATATAAGCCGTCGGCCAGTGCATCCCGTGCCGGGCCTGAGGTTTGCAATGCGCGAGCCACCTTTCTATCCAATCGGTCTGAAGGGCGCACTAAAGTCGTGCCCCAAGGCAGAATAACGGCCTCCATCAGCTTACCAATAACAGGCGAGGGGAAGTTCTCTAATAGCTCCACCACCGCAGTTTGCGCTTGGTATAAGCCATCTTGGCAAGCCCAGTGCACGAAGGGCAATAGCGCCTCGGGGCGACCATCATCGTTAAAGCGCTTTAAGGTGGCGGACACCAAATACAGCTGGCTGAGCACATCGCCCAAACGGGCCGATAAGCGCTCGCGGCGTTTTAACTCGCCGCCGAGCGTGGCCATGGCAACGTCTGACAACAGGCTTAAGTTGGCGCTAAGCCGATTCATTTGGCGATAGTAGGGCGTGGTCGCGTCATTAAAGGGCGTGTTACTAAAGCGGGCATTGGTTAGGCCGAACCAGAAGCTGCGCACCGTATTGCTGATGGCAAAGCCAATATGGCCAAACACCGCCGCATCAAACTGGCTCAGTGCTTGTTGCGCATTCGGCTCTTGTACCGAGAGCATTTCGCTCAGCACATAAGGATGACAACGAATTGCCCCTTGGCCGTAGATGATCATGGAGCGAGTAAGGATATTGGCGCCTTCTACGGTAATGGCGATGGGCGCGCCCTGATAACCGCGGGCCAAGTAGTTATTAGGACCTAAACAAATGCCTTTGCCGCCGTGAATGTCCATGGCGTCAATCAGGCAGTGTTGGCTGCGATGGGTGAGGTGATACTTAACGATGGCTGAAATCACCGAGGGCTTTTCACCGAGATCGATGCCGGTCACGGTGAGCATGCTGGCTGCATCCGATAAATAAGCGTTACCGCCGAGGCGGGCTAATGGCTCTTCGATGCCTTCCATCTTGCCAATCGGAATACGGAACTGGCGACGGATGCGACTGTAAGCACCGGACGCCAAAGCCGAAATGCGTGAGCCAGCAGTACCAGTAGAGGGCAGAGTGATACCACGCCCCACCGACAAGCACTCGGTTAACATGCGCCAGCCTTGGCCGGCCATGGCAGGGCCTCCGATAATAAAGCTCAGTGGCACAAATACGTCTTTGCCCTGGGTTGGCCCATTTTGAAAAGGTACGTTTAGCGGGAAATGCCGACGACCAATAGTAATGCCGGGCAGATCGGTAGGGATGAGTGCGCAGGTGATGCCTAAATGGGGTTTATCGCCTAACAGGCCATCTGGATCTTGTAGTTTAAAAGCCAAGCCTAAGACGGTGGCGATGGGGGCCAGCGTAATATAGCGTTTGTTCCAAGTGAGGCGCATGCCTAAGACTTGCTCGCCTTGCCAGTCGCCTAGGGTGATGATACCCACATCGGGAATGGCGCCGGCATCCGAACCCGCTTCTGGCCCGGTGAGGGCGAAACAGGGAATTTCATCACCATTAGCTAAACGCGGTAAATAGTAATCTTTTTGTTCGGTAGTGCCGTAGTGCTGCAGCAATTCGCCTGGGCCTAAAGAGTTCGGCACGCCTACGGTAGAAGCCAGCACGGCACTGGTGCCACACAGTTTTTGTAACACGCGAGATTGCGCAAACGCCGAGAACTCTAAGCCGCCATACTGCTTTTTAATGATCATGGCGAAAAACTTATGCTCTTTTAAATAAGCCCACACCTCGGGAGATAAGTCGGTCAACTCGTGGGTCACTTCCCAGTCGTTGGTCATGCGACACACCTCATTCACGGGCCCATCCATAAAGGCTTGTTCTTCGGCGCTCAGTTGCGGTTTCGGGTAGCTATGCAGCGTCTCCCAATTAGGCTTACCGCCAAATAGCTCGGCATCCCACCAAGTGGTGCCAGCTTCGATGGCCTCACGCTCAGTGGTCGACATTTCTGGCATCAGGCCTTTATAGACCTTAAACATGGGAGCACTGAGCAAACTGGTGCGCAGCGGTAACAAGTTCAATACGCCCGCCATCACGGCGAACACCAGCCAGCCTGTAGGGCCCACTTCACCCCACAAGGTGCCCGCGACTAAGATAACGGCTGTGACCAAGGTAAAGCGGCGCAAAGAAGCGCGGCGATACGCCAACACTCCCCAAGCAAGCAAGAGCAGTAGTAGGGTAATCATCAATCACTCCTTAGGTTTTAAGATAAGGTCTTTAAGCGGTCTTTAAAAATTTATGGGATCAGCGAGGTCTGACCTGTGCTTGTGTTAGTTGTAAAGTATACAAATGTTTAAATCAAGTAATCAAAGCGTTAAATGGCCGTACGCTTTACGCCCTATGCAATACGTTAAAGGCGAAGAACGCTGTGCATTTTTAACTTACGGCGTACAGCGTAAAGCGCATAACGATGTATGTCGGCACTGGGCGCTTAGGCTAATGTATGCCAAAATGGGCCTTTATCGTGAGTGAGAGGCAATTTCATGTATCAGGATCTGATCCGTAGCGAACTGACCGAGGCCAGCGAAGTGCTTAATCGCTTCTTAGCTGACGACACTAATCTGCAAGCCATCGAAAGCGCCGCCAAATTATTGGCCGAGCGTTTTAAAGCCGGTGGCAAAGTTTTGTCTTGTGGTAACGGTGGCTCCCATTGCGATGCCATGCATTTCGCGGAAGAGCTGACGGGTCGCTATCGAGAGAATCGCCCGGGATATCCGGCGATTGCCATTTCTGATCCTAGCCACCTGTCTTGTGTGGCCAATGACTTTGGCTTTGAATTCGTGTTTTCTCGCTATTTAGAAGCCGTCGGCCAAAGCGGTGACGTGCTACTCGGTCTGTCGACCAGCGGTAATTCTAAGAACATTATCAACGCTATTACTGCGGCTAAAGCCAAAGGCATTAAGGTGATTGCGCTAACCGGTAAAGACGGCGGCGAAATGGCGGGTTTGGCGGACGTAGAGATTCGCGTGCCCCACTTTGGTTATGCAGACCGCATTCAAGAAGTGCACATCAAGATTATTCATATCATGATCCAATTAATCGAAAAAGAAATGGAGCATGCGTAAGACATATGTGTGAATTGCTAGGGATGAGCGCCAATGTGCCCACGGATATTTGTTTTAGCTTTACCGGCTTAATGCAAAGAGGTGGGCGCACCGGACCCCATAAAGATGGTTGGGGCATTGTATTTTACGAGGGCAAGGGCCTGCGTACTTTTAAAGATCCTCAGCCCTCTAGCCAGTCGCGCATCGCCAAATTGGTGCAAGAATACCCCATTAAAAGCTGCTCGGTGATCAGCCATATTCGCCAAGCGAATCGTGGCGGCATAGCGCTGGAGAATACCCATCCCTTTACCCGTGAGCTATGGGGCCGTTATTGGACCTTTGCCCACAATGGGCAGCTGACCGATTACAGTCATCTCACGATTGGTCGTCATATTCCGGTGGGTGAAACCGACAGTGAATTGGCGTTTTGCTGGATTTTGGATGCCATGGAGCGCCAATATCCCACTAAGCCACAAGATGCATCGGCCATGAGCGAGATGTTTGAATATGTGGCTACCTTGTGTGATGAGCTGCGTGGTTTGGGGGTATTTAATATGCTGCTCAGCGACGGCGAATACCTGATGACCTATTGCACCAATAATCTGCATTGGTTAACGCGTCGCGCGCCTTTTGGGCCGGCACGCTTAATCGATGAAGACGTGGAAATTGACTTTCAAAAAGAAACCACGCCCAACGACGTAGTCACCGTGATTGCCACCCAGCCGCTGACCCATGATGAGCCGTGGCAAAAAATGCAGCCCGGCGAGTTCAATCTGTTCTTATTGGGTGAGCGTATCGCAGCCACGGACTTAACGTAGCGGGTAAAGGGTGAAGGGTGAGGGATGAAGGGGACAAACCAACAACAACGCCGAGATTGGCATATTGCAAGGATGTAGTCGCGCGTTTTAACCGCGAAAACCTGCCCCGCAGGTTCTGATGCACCCAACTCAACAAAGAGCAGTGTTTATACGCTCGCTCGGCGCTTAGCGGCCTTACGCAAACCTGTGCTCTGCACTCGGCTCACAATCAAGGATAACCGATGACAAAAACCAAAATTATTGCCTTTTCTGGCAGCTTACGTGCCGCCTCTTTTAACACTATGGCCATTAAGGCGGCGCAACAGCTGGCGCCCGAGAATTGTGAGATTGAGTTGATCGACTACTCAGCACTGCCTTTATATAACCAAGATCAAGCCGACCAAAACACGCCACTCTTGGTATTGGATATTGCGGAAAAAGTGCGGGCGGCGGATGCCATCTTATGGGCTACGCCTGAATATAATTATTCGCTGCCGGGCGCCTTAAAGAACCTAATTGACTGGTTATCTCGCCAAGCGCCGCAGCCATTGGCGGGTAAACCGGCGGCCATTATTAGCGCCAGCATGGGCATGTTAGGTGGTGTCCGGGTGCAATATCATTTACGCCAAATTTTGGTGTGCTTAGATGTGCATGTGTTGAATAAGCCCGAAATCATGATTGGTCAGGCTCATGAAAAATTTGATGCCCAAGGCCAATTACTTGATGAGACCACGAACACGCTGATCGCGACACAAATGCAGGCCTTATGCGCCTTTAGCCAGCAGTTGGATTAAAAGCCCAAAGCTAAGAGATTAAAGATCTTTTCGGCAACGGAACCCGCAGAATACGCGGAAAAATTAAGCTGATATAAGAGCGAAAAGTACCAAGTGAGCTTATGGGTACCTGATTACGTATGAACTTCAGCCATGATGTGCGTTGTTTAGGTTTGTTCTTTGTAGCAGCCAATTTATTCGGCTGGCCAGCTTTGCTGGCTGTTACTGAGGTTTAGATTTAGACCAAAACACCAAACCGGGCCGAAGTCCTCTTCGCCGAAGAGACGGGCCCCTACAAGGTCGCAATACCAAACTGAGCCCCATATTCTTACCGAAAATATGAGTCACTCCATGTAACTTTTTGAATTTATTGGTGATTAGTTCACTGCAACATGGCTGAGCTTTGTTGGTAATCAGGTATGGGTAAGAGCAAAACAAAGAAGTTAAGAGGGGAGTCATTAGGTTGTCCTCCTCACTCTTAACAGGCTTTATTCAGATATGACCACTTTTTCCGTGCGTTCCGCGTTCTTCCGTTGCAAAAAATCTTGTGTCTTTAAGAGGCAAACTGGCCACTCAAGCCACATTGGTTATACCGTGCTGCTTACGGCTTCAAGCTTGGGTTGTTTGTTTACTATCTGTAAGTAACTAAGCGCCCACATGATTAAGCCGCCGCTAAATAACGCCGCTGCTACATAGCCCGTTTGATTGGGCGTTGCACCTTCTGCAATCACAATGCCGCCTACCCAAGGGCCAATGGCATTGGCGATATTAAATGCACATTGTACAAGTGCGCCTATCATGGCATGGCCATTCGGTGACACATCCATCAGTAAGGTTTGGATCAAGGTGGCTAAGCCGAGACTGCAGCCGATAAAAAATATCACCCCATAAAGCAACCAAATATTATGGCTGGCGCTTACATAGGCCAGTGCAAAGATAATAGTCCCCACCAGTACTAGCCCTGTGGTGTTAATGGCCGATTTATCGGCGGCTTTTCCCAGCACATAATTACCCAACGTAGAGCCGATACCAAACATCACCATAGCGATGGATATGGTGTAGGCGGGAGTGTCAGTGACCACTAAAATGGTGTCGGCAATGTAGGTGTAAATACAAAATACGCCACCAAAGCCGATGATCACTATGCCTAAAATAGACCACACCAGCTTGTTTTTAAGGACGCCAAACTCGTTGAGCAGATTAGAGGGTTCGCTGTTCTTAACGTTGGGCACCACCTTATAGACGAAAATAAAGGCAATGAAGGCTAAGCCACCGGCCCCTGCTAAGCAGTAACGCCAGCTAAGATGCTGCCCGACTAAGGTCACAATGGGCACTCCAACTATTGTGGCGATGGTCAATCCCATAAAGACTTTCGACATAAAGCTGGCGCGCTGGCCTTGGGGCGCAATCTCTGAGGCTAATAAAATCGCCGCACCAAAATAGGCGCCATGGGGCAGGCCGCTTAAAAATCGAAATAACACCAGTTGTTCTAGAGAGTTGGCGAACGCACTTAAGCTATTGGCTAAGCACATTAAGCTTAAAAATATCAGCAGCGCGGTGCGTTTTCTTATATTGGCGGTGGCGAGCATTAAAATGGGCGCACCGACCACCACCCCTATGGCATAGGCGCTAATCGCATAACCACTTTGAGAGGGGGTGGAATTAAAGGTGTCACTAATAAGCGGCAGCATCGGCATCATGGAGAATTCAGCCAACCCTAAAATAAAGGTGCCGAGCGCTAATACCACTAAAATGGCGGTTCTGTTAAGAGGGCGAGCAGCTGGCGTGGTATCTGCCATAAAAAAGTACCTTAAGGTGAACATTGAATACGTGAGTAAGTTTCAGCCCACAGCTCAGCTAACATTTCAGCTAATAAATAATAGCGGCATGGCTAAAAACGAAAGTAGAGCAGGCATGAATGTAGGAATAAAATGGAGGGGCATTTTACGTTAAAAGCGCTATTGCGTCCAAGATGGCAGCCAAAAAATAAAACCCCAAGCTGTGCGGCTCGGGGTTTTTATTTAGCTTGGCGCTGATAGCTGGCGCTATCTTTTATTCTTGCGCATAACCCTGAGTCGGCAACAAAGCGCCGTCTAGGTAGGCTTTGCCTTGTTGCATCACCGCACGGCCATCGCAAAACCAACGCACCGTGAGCGGGTAGATGGCATGCTCTTGTACTTGCACGCGCTCGGCGAGACTTGCGGCATCGTCATCTTCAAACACAGGTACTCGTGCTTGTAAGATCACTGGGCCGCCATCCAGCTCTTCGGTGACAAAGTGCACGCTGCAACCGTGCTCTTCATCCTTGGCATCAATGGCTTTTTGATGAGTGTGCAAGCCTTGATAGCGAGGCAGCAAAGACGGATGAATATTGAGCAGTCGGTTTTGATAATGGCGCACAAACTCTGGCGTTAAAATACGCATAAAGCCCGCGAGCACTACCAAGTTCGCCTGATATTCATCTATGGCCTGTATTAGCGCCGTATCAAAAGTAGCGCGATCCGCGTAGTCAACATTGGCCACCACTTGCGTGGCAACGCCCGCGGCTTTGGCACGCGCTAAGCCGTGGGCGTCGGCCTTGTTGCTAATCACAGCCACAATTTCGCCGCCCAATTGCCCTGCATCAGACTGATCCAACAAGGCTTGTAAGTTACTGCCGTTGCCTGAAATCAGCACTACTATTCGGGTCATAGGGCTACTAGTTATGGTGCTGCGGGTCATTTAATTTCGACCTGCTCTTCGCCCTCGGCGGCATTATCAATGCTGCCAATTAACCAGCATTGCTCGCCTTTGTCTTGCATAAACTGTACTGCCGCTGCTGCTTGCTCAGCAGGCAGGGCGATAACCATGCCCACACCACAGTTAAAGGTGCGATACATTTCTTTGGTCTCTACGTTGCCGGCAGTTTGTAACCAACTAAACACTTCTGGCCACTGCCAGCTAGCACCATCGACGATGGCCTTGGTGCCTTTTGGCAACACGCGAGGAATGTTTTCCCAGAAGCCGCCGCCGGTAATGTGGCTTAGTGCATGAATGTCGAACTTCTTGATCAGCGCTAATACCGGCTTCACATAGATGCGGGTTGGCTCCATCAAGGCATCGGCCAAGGTAGCATCACCTAATGGCTGCTGCAGATCCGCCTTGCTCACTTCTAAAATTTTGCGGATCAACGAGAAACCGTTGGAGTGCGGGCCGCTTGAGGCCAAAGCGATCAGTGCATCACCGGCTCCCACTTTAGTGCCATCGATAATTTCGCTCTTTTCCACCACGCCAACGCAAAAGCCAGCTAAGTCGTAATCGCCAGCTTGATACATGCCGGGCATTTCTGCGGTTTCGCCGCCAATCAATGCACAACCGCTCAGCTCACAGCCCTTGCCTATGCCGGTGACCACTTCGGCCGCCGCATCTACGTCTAGCTTGCCGGTGGCATAATAGTCGAGGAAAAACAGTGGCTCGCCACCTTGTACGATTAAGTCGTTCACGCACATGGCGACTAAGTCGATGCCCACACCTTGGTGGCGTTTTAAATCAATCGCCAAGCGCAGCTTAGTGCCCACACCGTCGGTGCCGGCCACTAATACCGGTTCTTTATAGCCGGTGGGAAGCTGGCACAAAGCGCCAAAGCCCCCGAGTCCGCCCATTACTTCTGGGCGGTGTGTGCGACGGCTAACGCCTTTAATGCGTTCAACCAGGGCATTACCAGCGTCGATATCTACACCGGCGTCTTTGTAGCTCAGGGGTTTGTTCTGCGTCACGAGTGGTTACCTTGTCATTATTTTTAGGAACGGACTTGTCTAACGGCGGATAGCCTAACGGAGGTTAGCCTAGCGGCGGATGATGCATCTGCTTGCCTCATTTGGGGTTCGGCATAAGCAGAAGTACAACGCTTCCGTCTGTTAGTCACGGTTTCGGTCGCTATTCTAATTTAATGCGCGAAGCAGTGCCACCTAAACACCCTGAGGAGTGAGGGGTGAGGAGTGCAGGGTGAAGGGAAAAATAAAGCGCCGAGCTAAATCTAATAACCGCCGTAAGCTATATGCCGTCAGTTAAAGCGTAAGGCGTAAGGCGTACAGCGTAATACGTAAGACGCATCGCGTACCGCCAGCGGTCACACTTCGAAGGTCTATGCTCGGTAGCTACTCCAGTGATGGGCTAAGATCTGCTGAGCGTGATGCAGGTGGGCGTTAGAAAATTCTGCCGCTCTGTACTATTTTATGCTAAAATTCTGCGGTTTTTTGTGCGTGGCTCTTTATGCATGGCTCTTTTATGCTAAGTCCAGTTATGCGCCCCCAGTTATACCAGTCCAGTCGGGAGAATACGTGAATGAAAGTCGTTGAGGTTAAGCACCCTTTGGTGAAACACAAGTTAGGGTTAATGCGCGAAGCCGACATTAGCACCAAACGCTTTCGTGAGCTGGCCAGAGAAGTGGGTAGCTTGCTGACCTACGAAGCCACGGCCGACTTTGAGACGGAAAAAACCACCATTGAAGGTTGGAACGGCCCCACGGTTGTCGACCAGCTTAAAGGTAAAAAAGTCACAGTCGTGCCTATTTTGCGCGCCGGTTTGGGCATGATGGACGGCGTACTGGAGCATATGCCAGGCGCGCGGGTCAGCGTGGTGGGTGTGTATCGTGATGAAGAAACCTTACAGCCGGTGCACTATTTCAATAAGTTGGTCAGCCATATTGATGAGCGCTTGGCGCTGATTGTGGATCCTATGCTGGCCACCGGCGGCTCCATGATTGCCACTATTGACCTGTTAAAAGAAAAAGGCTGTCGCCACTTTAAGGTGATAGTGCTGGTAGCGGCCCCCGAAGGCATTAAGGCGTTAGAAGCGGCACACCCAGAGGTGGAGCTGTATTGTGCTTCTATTGATGAGCGCCTTGATAGCAATGGCTACATCATTCCTGGGCTCGGTGATGCGGGCGATAAAATATTTGGTACTAAATAATCTATTACGTTAAGAAGCCGGCAATAGCCGGTTTTTTTCTGCCTACATTTACGCAAGGTCAGATCCATGAGTTCACAACCCCACACTCCCGCGCCCAGCTCAACGCCTCCGGCTAACCCTCAACCGTTAAACCCTCAATCGTCAGCGGTTGAGTCACGGTTGCACACCGCCATCGCCGGCTCACAAATGCTGTTTGTGGCCTTTGGCGCCTTGGTACTAATGCCGCTGATCACCGGTCTTGATCCTAACGTGGCTTTGTTTACTGCCGGTATAGGCACCTTGCTGTTTCAAGTGTGTACTAAGCGCCAAGTGCCGATCTTTTTAGCCTCTTCGTTTGCCTTTATCGCGCCCATTTTATATGGCGTACAAACCTGGGGTATTCCGGCCACCATGAGCGGCATTATGGCGGCCGGCGTTATGTATGTGTTGCTGAGCCAACTTATCCGTTGGCGGGGCACGGCCTTGCTGACGCGCTTACTGCCACCTGTGGTGGTGGGGCCGGTGATCATGGTGATAGGCCTTGGCTTAGCGCCGATGGCGGTAAACATGGCCATTGGTAAGACGGGAGATGGCTCTGCGGTATTAATCGAGCACGATATCGCGCTTTGGTTATCCTTGCCGGCATTGCTCACCACCTTATTGGTCTCAACCATGGCTAAAGGCGTGTTTCGCTTGGTACCCATTAGTGCGGGTATTGCCGTGGGTTATGGCTTAGCACTCGGGTTTGGGGTGGTAGACTTTGCTCCGGTACAAAACGCTGCTTGGGTTTCCATGCCGCACTTTGTCGCTCCTGAGTGGCACTGGCAGGCGGTGTTATTTATGTTACCGGTGGCCATAGCGCCGGCCATTGAGCATATCGGCGATATCTTGGCCATTAGCTCGGTTACCGGCAAAGATTATCTGAAAAAGCCCGGTTTGCATCGCACCATCTTGGGTGACGGCATCGCCACCATAGGTGCGTCTTGTTTTGGCGGACCGCCGAACACCACGTATTCTGAGGTGACGGGGGCGGTGATGCTGACCAAAAACTTTAATCCGGTGATCATGACCTGGGCGGCGGGCTTTGCCATCGTTCTAGCATTTGTCGGTAAGTTTGGTGCGCTTATGCTGAGTATCCCCACACCTGTGATGGGCGGCATCATGATCTTACTGTTTGGCTCCATCGCCACCGTGGGTCTAAATAGCCTGATCAAACACCAAGTGGATTTATCGCAGGCCCGTAACTTGTGCATAGTGGCGGTGATTTTGATCTTTGGTATCGGCGGCATGGCGTTTGGTATCGGTGGCTTTAGCCTACAAGGCATTAGCTTATGCGGTATAGTCGGCATCTTATTGAATCTGATCTTACCCAGAACCCGTCCTAGCTGAGTTTGGTTTGCAAAAGCTGCGCTCGTTAAGATGGACTCCCGCTTATTAAAGATGGCGAACAGATATTGAGAAATTGCTTACTGCGACTCATCCCCGCTGCCAAATGCGGCCCGCAGCGAGGAGCTTGGCTTAGATGAGTAGCGATGACGAACCTAATCCGCCAACCCAGCTAGCGCTGGCGGTGCAGCTACCTGACGATGAAACCTTTGCCAGTTTTTATACCGGCGATAATGCTCAGCTGATCACGGCGCTTAAAAACGCCGCCATTGGCCAAGGTGATGACTTGCTCTATTTTTGGGGGCAAGAGGGCAGTGGCCGTTCGCACTTATTGCACGCGGCCTGTGCCGAGCTGGACGGCGAGCAGGATGCAGCGGGCTATATCTCGTTGGACTTGCACGGGCAAATGTCGCCCCAGATGCTGGATGGCATGGAGCACTTAGCACTGGTTTGCTTAGATAACTTAGATGCTATCGCAGGCGTTGCAGCGTGGGAGCAGGCGGTGTTTAACTTCTTTAACCGTCGCCATGATCGAGGGCTCGGCTCTTTGGTTGTCACCGCTACTAATGCGCCGCGCCATTTAGGATTAAGTTTGCCAGATCTGGCCTCGCGCCTCGATTGGGGCGTGGCTTATCAGCTCAAACCTCTGGATGATGAAGGTAAGCTCAGCGCTCTTCAGCTGCGCTCAGAATTGCGCGGTTTTAAGCTGCCTACCGATGTGGGGCGGTTTTTACTCAGTCGTTTATCACGAGATATGAGCACATTGTTAGCCGCATTGGATTTACTCGACAACGCCTCCTTCCAAGCCAAGCGCAAGCTCAGCACACCGTTTGCCAAAGAAGTGTTGGGGTTTTAAAGGCAGTGCCGAGCACTAAGCGCCCGGCGCCCAGCTAAATCCAAAACTAAAGCTATTTTTGCCACGGAAGAACACGGAACGCACGGAAAAATAGAGATAAGAGCGAAAGAGACTCGCTAGGGTTAAGATCTTACAAATCAAAAAAATTGATATTGAACAGGCTCTTGTTAGTGCGGCGGTCGCAAAGTATTCCTGCCTTTTTATATTTTAGCTCAGCGCTTGGTGCTGGGCGCTATTTTTTCTTCTTCGGCTCTATCGCCAAAAAACCGCACACTTCATCTAATCGGGCTTGGGTATCTTGATAGCCTAACGCAATTAACTCTTTGCAATAATCCTGATCAAATAACAAGAAGCTCGATAGGCCGGTGGCATCGCCGGCGTTGACGCCAAATAATCGTAACAAAGAGCGAATGTTATAGGGCAGCTTATGAAAGTGCTTATGGGTGAGGTCGTCTAAGTTTTTACTGGGTTTGAGCACTAGATTATCAATATGGCGCAGGCTTAATTGCTCGCGCTTGCGCTCAGGCACCAGCTTAATGGTGTTATTAATGCGCTGCAGTCGTTCTATATCGGAGGTTAGCGCATCGGTAAACACCGTATCCAGCAAATGGCCGGCAATGTCGGAACTGCTGGGGTCGCTGGGTAGGGTGTCTGCGCATTTTTCATCGGGCGCTAAGCTGACAATTAAAATACGCTTAGCCCCTAAATGAATGGCTGGGCTCAGCGGATTTAGCTGATGAATAGAGCCGTCGCCGTAGTGATGATTTTGTAAGCGGCAGGGCTTAAAAATAAAGGGCAGGGCACTGCTGGCCATTAAATGGGGCGGCATAATAATGGCCGAGCGGCCCGAACGACCGGCTCTTACCCAAGGCTCATGATAGGGGCGGCCTTGATAAAAGGTGGTGGAGTCACCGGTGTTGTAGTTTGATGCGGTTACCGCCAATACTTCTAGCGCGCCATAAAGCAGGTTGTTATCGATACGCTGAAAGTCGATAAGCTTTTCTAATAACCGCTCTAATGGGCTGTTATCAAACCACGGCAAGGCAATTTGAGTAGGCTTGCCTAAGGCGCCAAACAACAGGCTTTTGAGTGAATGGCTCACTACTCTGCCCACCTGCAAGCGCAGTACATCTTCGGTGTGTAAATTGCTCCATACGTATTCTAACTTGCGCACCCCAAGGTGAAAGCAAGAGGCGTAACAGGCCAGTGCAGTGGCATTAATGGCGCCAGCTGACGTGCCGCACAATATGGGAAAGGGAATGGCTTGGCCCCGAGGGAAACACTCGGCAATCGCCTTGAGCACGCCAACCTGATACGCGGCGCGAGCCCCGCCACCAGTCAGCACTAAGGCGCAGGAGTTACTTTCTTCTGAGTCCATAATTACCCTCCCTTTTCGTTCAGTATAAGGGTTTGTTTATCAAGCACAAAGCCAAGCTTGTAACGAGGGGGTTAAGTGTGAACTGCACCGTGAATGGAGGCTTGTAGCTAGCATGTTTCATATAAAGAGCAGCCGGCGGCCAGCGTAGCTGGATATCAATTCCCTAAACTAAAGCAAAACCGAGCCGAATAAATTGGCTCCTACAAAAGACAGGCACTTTGTAGCCGGCCGTCTCTTTGGTAAAGAGGACTTCGCCGATTCTGCGCAGCAGAATATTTCGCCGAGTGCGGCGCGCATAAAAAAACACCCCCATGCTGAGCATGGAGGTGTCTTGGTTTAGCTAAGCGCTAGGAGCTATGGCTTAACCTTTAATCGCAGCTGTTAACTTGGCGACTATGTCGGTTAATGCCACTTCGGACTTTTCACCCTCGCGGCGGGTTTTGTATTCCACTACGCCATTCTCTAAGCTGCGATCGCCAATCACAATGTGATGGGGCACACCTAACAGCTCCATATCCGCAAACATCACACCTGGGCGCTCTTTGCGGTCATCAAATAATACTTCGATGCCTAAGGCGGTCAGCTCTTCATAGAGCTGAGTGGCGGCGTCGGCCACGGCTTGGGATTTTTGCATGTTCATCGGAATGATGGCCACTTGGAAAGGGGCAATGGCTTCTGGCCAAATAATGCCGCGCTCGTCGTGGTTTTGCTCAATGGCCGCCGCGACTATGCGTGACACGCCTATGCCATAACAACCCATTTCTAAGATGGTCGACTTGCCTTGCTCGTTTAACACGGTGGCGTTCATCTTGCTGGAGTAGTTATTGCCCAGCTGGAAGATATGGCCCACTTCAATGCCGCGCTTAATTTGCAGCACGCCTTGACCACACGGGCTGGCGTCGCCTTCTTGCACGTTGCGCAAATCGGCCACTTCACCAAGCTCAAGGTCACGACCCCAGTTAATGCCAAAGTAGTGTTGGTCTTCAATGTTGGCACCGGCGGCGAAGTCGCTCATCACGGCCACACTGCGATCAGCAATGAAAGGCACCTGCAATTTTACTGGGCCAATGGAGCCTGGGCCTGCACCCACCAGCTCGCGAATTTCATCTTCAGTGGCAAAGGTCAGTGGGCTGGCCACTTGGGCCAATTTCTCGGCTTTAATCTCGTTTAGCTCATGGTCGCCGCGCACTAACAACGCGACCAATGGGCATTCTTGACCTTCCGCTGCATGAACCAGCAGGGTCTTAACGGTGTTTTCTATGTTTAAGCTAAATTGCTCTACCAACTCATTGATGGTTTTAGCGTTTGGCGTATCGACCAATTTCAATTCTTGAGTGGCGGCGTCGGCTTGTGCTTTAGGTGCCAATGCTTCGGCCATTTCAATGTTGGCCGCGTAATCAGACTCAGTAGAGAAGGCAATATCGTCTTCACCGCTTTGTGCTAACACATGAAACTCATGAGAAGCACTGCCGCCAATGGCGCCTGTGTCTGCCAATACGGCTCTAAAGTCTAAGCCTATGCGCTCAAAGATGCGGCTGTAAGCTTGGTACATCTCTTGATAGGTCTGCTCTAAGCTTTCTTGGGTGGTATGAAAAGAGTAGGCATCTTTCATGATGAATTCGCGAGAGCGCATCACGCCAAAACGCGGGCGCACTTCATCACGAAACTTGGTTTGTACTTGATACAAATTCAGCGGCAATTGCTTATAAGATGACACTTCGTTGCGCACTACTGCGGTGATCACTTCTTCGTGGGTAGGGCCCAACACGAAGCCACGGTCGTTGCGGTCTTTAATGCGCAGCAATTCAGGGCCAAATTTGTCCCAACGGCCAGTTTCATGCCACAGCTCGGCAGGTTGTACTACCGGCATCAGCATTTCGATGGCACCGGCGCGGTTCATTTCTTCACGCACAATCGCGGCCACTTTATTCAATACTCGCAGGCCACTAGGGAGCCAGGTGTATAAGCCCGATGCCAAACGGCGAACCATGCCCGCGCGCAGCATCAGCTGGTGGCTGATAACTTCCGCATTGCTGGGTGTTTCTTTAAGAGTGGAAAGCAAATATTGAGTGGTGCGCATGTGCTGAAACCTTATTGTGCTGAGCTGTGTGAGGGAGTCTGGGGCGCTGTCGCGCTTAACCTCACCGCCGAGCTTAAAAACGACGAAAGAGGCTAATTGTAACAGGGGGGCTGCGTTGGCAGAAGCGCAAAAATAGTGCGCGCTGTGCGGCCCCTAGATCTTATTGGGCATTATCCGGCATTATCTCTAGGCTAAGCACCCGAGTTAAGTGGCCAAACACCTCAAAACGCACGTTGTAATGATGCAAACGCACGCCATATTCTTGCCAATGTTGTTGCTGGCGCTTATAAGCGGGTCTTGGGTCTTGGGCCAATACCTCGCTAATAAACTGCTGTAAGTTGGGGATATGCGAACGTGCACACACCAGCTCGGCGGCGGGAGTGAAAATCACCTCCATGTTTAAATCCGGCGGCGCTGGCGCAAAACCGCCGTGGGCATCGGGCACCGCATCCACCCAAGGCAGATACGGCTTAATGTCCACGACCGGCGTGCCATCAACCAGATCCACACCGCCCAGCTCTAACCACACTTTGTTGCCGTCTTTACACATATCCAGCAGGCGCACCACGGATAAGCCCAAGGGATTGGGCCTAAAGGTAGAGCGGGTAGCAAATACGCCCACTCGCTCATTGCCACCCAGGCGCGGCGGGCGCACCGTGGGGTTCCAGCCTTTATCCTGAGTTTGGTGAAACACAAATACCAACCACAAATGACTGAACTCGGCCAGCCCTCTAAAAGCGCTGGGCTCGTTATAGGGCGGCAGCATTTCTAGCTGGGCCTGAGCTTGGCTTACTAAACCGGGTTGGCGAGGCACCGCAAATTTTTCTTTATAGGGTGAGCGGATAATACCAATCGGATCCAAGGTTAAGGCTGGGCTTTTATTAGGCTGAGCCTCACTTGGGGGAAGCGTGGACATTACTTAGCAACCTTAAGTGCTTGGCCACTGCACAACACTTGCTCAACACAGCCGGGCATGTCTTCAAAGCGAATGCAGCGGTCGAGCAATAAGCCATTGGCGCCCATGTCGGCGGCACGGCGGCGAATGCTGGCGCGTGCATCGGCTTCTTTAGGTGGGGCTTCAACGGCTTTCATCTGGCACGCTTCGCCTTCAACTGAACCTAGTGTCACGTAATTTACTTCATTCAATTGATCTTTGCTGTACAAGGTGACGCCGTCGCCTTTGTAATAATCTTTAATGCCCTCAGGCGACACATTGCTGTTAAATCCCCAGTTGTTCGCACAACCCGTTAAGGCTAGGGCCAGCAAGGCCGCTCCAATAAGACGTAATTGCATGTAATAAGTCCTTAATTTAAAAAAGAAGCGGAGGCTATTTTGCACCAAGCCTGTGCACTAGGTCGAATGATATTGGCAAACAGGCATTAAGAGTAGCTAATTCAGTCGTTTAACGAGTTTTAGGATAGACAAAGTACGTAGAGGCCGCTTAAGCTGGCTGATGGCGCGCAGCGGTATTAAGTATCGTCAAGCAAGGCCACGCCTACAAGCTCACACCGTAGATACCATGACCGTCGGCCGGTTTGCACAGCAAAACTGAAACCGTGGTCCGCACTCATTGCCGAACTATTTATCTAATTCTTTACCTACAATAGGCAGGGCCACCAACAAAAGATCGGCCTAGCTTGGCACTCTATGTTTAAGTTCGATGTTATTCACCATTCACCATTCACCATTCACCATTCACCATTGATCTTCAAATTCAGCCAATAAAAAAGCGCCTTGCGGCGCTTAAAATTCCCGTACCTTACAGTTCAAGTTCGGCAGCTAACTCTTCAAGATCGAGCGTGCAGCCATATTGCTGTAATTCTTCTTGTAAGCGCTTTTGGTCTTGTATCGCTTCTATTTCCCGCCATCTGCCTTTTTTAGCAGGCTGACGAGTTTTAGCACGAGTAGACGGCGCCACCACAAAGTCCTGATTGAAGCTACTCCTATCCATGGGGCTCTCTCCTATTTTACTATCAGTTGCAGTCCATAAGGGTATATCACGATAAGTTATACAGTAGAAGTTATTTATTACATATAAATTACAAAAAGCAGTCCGGAGTCATATAAATACCACCGAGCTCACCAATAATAGTGAAAGTCGAAGTTGAAGTTAAACGTGGGTTATTGATATTGAAATTAAATGATTAAGCGAGCAGGGCAGATTTAACAGGGCGATATTATGCGGCTCAAGCAGGGTTTATTAAGCAGATGTGATTAATCTAAAATTATTAAGCTGAATTTATAAATTAAATAAAAAGCCAAACCAAAAAAAACGCCGAGCTGGCGAGGCTCGGGGTTTGTTTTTTTTGGCACTTGCTCGATTGCGGCTAATATTATTGACCGCAATCGATTGAGCTGAAGATTGTTTTTATAACTTATTTTTCTAAGAGTGCGCTAAGCAAAGTTTCGAGCTTATTTTGATCTACGGCAAAGTTGCGAATACCTTCGGCCAACTTCTCGGTGGCCATGGCATCTTGGTTATGCTGCCAACGGAACTCGGCTTCGGTCATCACGGTTGGGCGGGCTTGGGTGGCACCCTTATCTTGCAGCTTCACCGTGACTTCACCTTCGGCTTGGCGCAACTCTTCTAATAAGTTGGGGCCTATGGTTAAGCGGTCGCAGCCGGCCAGCGCCAAAATTTCGCCGATATTACGGAAGCTCGCGCCCATCACTACGGTTTTATAGCCGTGCGCTTTGTAGTAGTCGTAAATCTCGGTCACCGAGACCACACCTGGGTCTTGCTCTGCGGTGTAGTCTTGTTGATCGGTGTTTTGCTTATACCAATCCAGAATACGGCCCACAAAAGGTGAAATCAGATAAGCGCCGGCTTCAGCGCAGGCGCGGGCCTGAGCAAAGCTGAACAACAAGGTTAGGTTACAGTTAATGCCTTCTTGCTCTAATACTTCAGCGGCACGAATACCTTCCCAAGTGGCCGCTAATTTAATTAAAATACGCTCACGGCCTATGCCGGCTGCTTGATACAAGCCAATCAGGTGGCGGGCTTTATTAATGCTAGCCTCGGTATCAAATGATAAGCGCGCATCCACTTCGGTAGAAATGCGGCCAGGGATCAGTTTGAGAATTTCGCAGCCAATGTTCACCGCCAACTTGTCTGACGCATCCATCAGTTGCTGTTGAGCGTCCTGACTTTGGGCTTTGGCCCAGTCTACCGCTTGCGTGATCAGGGGTTGATAGTCAGGAATTTGCGCCGCTTTTAAAATCAGTGACGGGTTGGTGGTGGCGTCTTGGGGCTGGTATTTACCAATAGCGTCAATATCGCCGGTGTCGGCTACTACGGTAGTGAGAGCTCGCAATTGAGTCAGCTTATCTGTCATGACAAAGGATCCTGATGGGGTCAGCATAAAACGGGAGTACAGTATCACCCATACCGGCCCTCAAAATAAAGCCAAGCTTGTGGCAGAGGTCGCGTTTTCGGCGCTTCAGGCCTAAGTCCGGTGCAAGATACTGGTAAGAATAAGATGCAGCGCACCCGTCTTCGTCAGATATTGGCCGAGTAAACACGTAGAGTGGTCGTTTTGGGTCCGTTTAGACTATGATGTGCACAAAATAAGGTCAGCTTGTATATAAAAGGTACCAGTTTGCTCATGAATTTTAACTGCATAGGAGCATAGTGATGGATGCCATGGTCAATTTTATCAATGACCTGCTCTGGGGAAGTTTATTAGTTTATATGCTGCTGGGAGCGGGGGCTTACTTTACGATACGGCTGGGATTTATTCAGTTTCGCCATTTTAATCATATGTTTACAGTGCTTAAACATAGCCGCAGCAGCAGTGCGGCCGGCATTTCCTCATTTCAAGCGCTCTGTACCAGCTTGGCGGCCCGTGTGGGCGCGGGCAATTTGGTCGGCGTGGCCATCGCCCTGTATTTGGGCGGGCCGGGGGCAATTTTTTGGATGTGGCTGATCGCCTTAATTAGCATGTCTACCGCCTTCGCCGAAAGTTCGTTGGCCCAGTTGTACAAAGTGACGGACGAAGAGGGCAACTATCGGGGCGGCCCGGCTTACTACATGGAGCGGGGCTTAGGGCTGCGCTGGATGGGCGCCTTATTTGCAGTGTTTTTAATTGTCGCTTTTGGCTTAATCTTTAATGCAGTGCAGGCCAATACCATTAGCTTGGCCATGCAGGTCGCGTTTGATATTCCCACTTGGGTCAGTGGCATTATATTGTCGTTGCTGGCGGGGCTGATTGTGTTTGGGGGCTTGCGCACCATAGCGCGGTTTGCCGAGCTGATTGTGCCGGTGATGGCGCTGGCCTATTTATTGATAGCACTCATAGTGGTGGTCATGAACCTCGGCCAAATACCCGGCATTTTGTTGTTGATCGTCAAATCGGCCTTTGGTTTAGAGCAAGCCGGTGGTGGCGTGGTCGGTTATGCGATGACTCAAGCCTTGATCAACGGCATTAAGCGCGGCTTGTTCTCTAATGAAGCGGGCATGGGCTCGGCGGCTAACGCGGCGGCCTTGGCGGTACCCTATCCGCCACATCCGGCGTCTCAAGGGTATATTCAGATGCTGGGCGTGTTTATCGACACCTTAGTTATTTGTACCAGTACCGCCGCTATTATCTTATTGTCTGGCCAATTTGAGCCAGGCTCAGGCGTGACCGGTATTGAATTAACCCAGCGCGCGCTGACGCATGAGGTGGGTGCTTGGGGTAGTCCCTTTATTGCCATTGCGATTTTGTTTTTTGCCTTCACCAGCATAGTGGCCAACTACGCCTATGCGGAAAATAACTTGGTGTTCTTAGAGCATGAAAATACTGCGGGTTTGTTTACCTTTCGCCTGTTTGCGTTAGGCATGGTGATGTTTGGCGCCATTGGCAAGATAGATACCATGTGGACCATGGCCTATATCTCCATGGGCTTAATGGCCATGATCAACCTAGTGGCCATCTTATTGTTATCTGGGGTGGTGATTAAGCTCGCTAAAGATTACAACGGCCAGCGCAAGCTCGGATTGATCCCAAGCTTTGATGTGGCGAAATACCCGGAGCTGCGCGGTCAATTAGAAGAGGGCATTTGGCCAGATTCACGGCCACCCGAACCCCCTAAATCTAGGCACTTTGAGCCCCTCTAAGTTCTTCGTGCCGCTACGCGCCACCAGCCAGCTGAAGCGGCTTCTACGGTATGATTTTTTAAATACGACGTCGTTTGATGGTTTTTGTGCCGCTGCGCGCCACCAGCCGGCTAAAGCGGCTTCTACAAGGGGGTGTTTTTGTAGTCGCTGCTTCAGCTGCGAGATTGCGTAGCAACATTGAGCGCAGCATATGCTGGCGCTCAACGCTTTATTTTCACCTCACACCTTACCGTCTGTTAAGGCTGCTCGCCGCGTAAAAAATCTTTACTGATGGTTTTAAATTGCTCGCTGCCTGCTTGGCGCAGTAGCTCAAACACCACCATTTCTCGGCTAACAATATGCGCACCTGCATGGCGCATGCGCGCTAAGCCCAGTTCGCAGTTTTCTACACTGCGACTGCCCACTGCATCCGCCACCACAAATACTTCTTTACCTGCTTGAATAAGCTCCAGCACGGTTTGCAGTACGCAAACGTGGGTTTCCATGCCGCATACTATGACCTGAGAATAATCTTGCCAGTGTGCGGGCAGGCAATGGGCGGCCACTGCAGAGAAGTGCGTTTTTTCGACCACTTCAGGCGCGGCGACTAATGCTAGTAACTCAGGCAAGGTATGGCCTAGGCCTTTGGGATATTGCTCGGTAAATAAGGTGGGGGTATCAAGGGTGTGACAGGCCGAAATTAGCCATTGAATACGGGCATGCAACTGCTCGCTGTCCTCTATGGCTGGCAGCAGTTTTTCCTGAACATCGATAACCATTAATGCCGCTTTACCTGACTCCATTAACATATTGCTCTCCTGATGATGACGCAGAGCCCAGTATGCCGCTTTGCCGTGAAAAGAAAAAGCACAGGGCCCCGAGGGTTCCGCACAGTGCCTGATCTCTGCTGTTGGCCTAGGGGATACCAAGCTTGGGTACGAGTCAGTAGATTTTGTTTTATCGCCAGCGCTTTGAACGCTTGCGTGTCAGGCATTTTAGATTTATTAATACGTGCCGTTTATCACCAAAACTTAGGTCACTCTTTTGAGGAGCACACATCGACCAGCCGTGTAACAGACACTCGTCTGACACGCCCCACCTTATCGCGACTACCCGATCCTGCGGACTTGGCTCCGTCATCCCTATATTCTGTTTTTAGTCACTGTTTTAGTTTTGCCTGGAGGTAAGACGTTGTGAGTAGTGGTAATCCCTGTTTGACCTGTGGTGCTTGCTGCGCCTATTTTCGTGTTTCATTTTACTGGGGCGAGATCCACGGTGATTTTCTGGTGCCAGAATCTCTGGCCGAGCCGATAAACCTGTCCCGCATGGCGATGCAGGGCACTAATCAGGCGCAGCCTCGTTGTATCGCGCTGGAAGGAGAGGTAGGGGGTTGTGTGTCTTGCAGCATCTATCCCAACAGACCCAGCCCCTGTCGCGAATTTGAGGCCTTTGATGAGGAGGGCGCCTGCAATCGGGCGCGTGCCGCTCATGGGCTGCTACCGCTGGAGGTGCCGCCGATAGCGGCATAAGGTTAGGTGTTTTGGGGGTTGTCCGTTAGGCTGGCATAAAACAAAGGAGTCTGTTTATGGAAATGCTTTCTCTTCTGGAACAACGGGTTATCGGTTGCCTGATCGAAAAACAGGTTTCTACGCCCGAAGTGTATCCGCTTACCCTAAAATCACTGCTTAATGCCTGCAATCAAAAAAGTAATCGCCAGCCGGTGATGAACATCACCGAAGCCGAGCTGCAAGTGGCACTGGATTCGCTAGCGGCACGCCACTTAGTGAATAACTGTGCCGATTTTAATGCCCGTACCGCTAAATATCAGCATCGCTTTTGTAATACTGAATTTGGCGATCTGCAATTTAATGAACCAGAGCTGGCCATTATTTGCGAGCTGTTAGTACGCGGGCCGCAAACGCCCGGTGAATTACGCACTCGTACTGCGCGCTTACATCAATTTAGTGATGTGCCGAGCGTAGAAGAAAGTTTGCAGAGCTTGGTCAGCAAAGGCCCATACGTAATTAAACTGGCCAAGCTACCGAGCAAGCGCGATGCCCGCTACGGTCATTTATTTTGTGATGCAGACTATGAGCATTACGCAGACACCGGTAACAGCGAAGACAATCAGGCATTGCATGAAAAAGTCGCCGAGCTACAGGCCAATATCGCCAAGCTGCAAGCGCGCATTCAAGAGTTAGAGCAGGAATAATATTGAGCGCCAAGCGCCAAGCGCCAAGCGAAATAAGGGAGCTTTTTTGTTTACGGCCGTCATCCTGACGCACGTCAGGATCTCGGTTTAATCAAAAGTGCCGCTACGCGCCACCAGCCGGCTCAAGCGGCTTCTGCAAGGGCGGTGTTTTTGTAGTCGCTGCTTCAGCTGCGAGATTGCGTAGCAACAATTCCACAACCTCACACCTCACAACCCGTTAGTTAAACACCTTCTTGATCAGTGCCTCGGGTCCGCCCGGCATGCCTACTTGTTGTAGTTGCAGGCGGCCTTGTTCGTCGAGCACGGTTATGGCGTTAGAATGAGCGACCTCGCCATCGGGTAAGCCCATATATTGAATATTTAAGGCCATGGCCAAAATGCGGACGTCTTCATCCTTGCTGCTGAGTAAGCGCCAGTGCTGGTCTAATTCGCGTTTTTTAGCGAAATGACGCATCACCTTAGGCGTGTCGCGGGCCGGTGTTAACGACACCAACACAAAACCCATCTTGGCTTGCTGTTCGGTGGTGAGCGCGTCTTGAATGGCTTTCATGTCCGACACAATAATAGGGCAGGCGGTAATGCAGTCTGTATAAACCAGCGCAATAATCTGCTTTTTACCGACTAAGTCTACCATTTTTAGCGCTTGATTGTGGCTGTCTTGCCATTGACTGTTCAACTGATAAACCGAGTCGCCGGGCAGGGCGGCCTGCACATTAAACACAGCTAACAACATCAACATCAGCAATGTTTTCATAGGGTATCTCCTTGGCGCTCGGTTGGCGCTACATCTTGCGCACATCTAAAACCTAGATTTCTTAAGGTGTAGGCGGCTTTCAAACTAGAGCGAAAACCATAACGCATAAAAGCCGCGTAATCCGAGGGATCCGCTGAGCCTGAGGCCGCCGAGCCGCAAAATAAACCTTGGTCTAGGCTGCTGTCGCCCCGTGACTCGCCAGTCACCAAGGCGGTGTTAAAATCTTGGGCCCATTCCCACACCAGACCATGCAGATCTTGCACTTGCCAGTAATTGGCCGGGCTTTCTCCTACATTTGCTAATTCGGCGGTGGCGGGTTTGGCATACCAAGCCAAAATGCGTTGGGTATAGCCGGCTTCTTTGCTGCCATTCGCGCTCAGTTCTGAGGCCTGTGCCACATATTCCCATTCAGATACACTCGGCAAGCGTTTGCCTTGGGCTTGGCAATAGGCGTTAGCCGCATACCAAGAGACATGGGTGACGGGTTGCTTGGCCTGAATCGCGTTGGGCTCAGTATTGGGCCAATGGCTTAAATATTGGGGCTCCACAAATAAAGCGGGTGCTTGGCCGGCTTGCCAAGCGGGGGTCTGTTGCACAAAATCCGCAAATTCAGCGTTAGTCACCGGCAGTCTATCCAGTAAAAATGCTGCAACCGGCGTGAGTGGACTGTCTTTGGTTAAATAAAGCGGTCGAACCTCCCCGCTAGGAAGTTCGACCATTTGCTCAACAGATTGATTGGCGACCTGCAAGTGGGTAGCCGCAAGAATAGGGGCGGCGGTGTGCAAGGCGGCCAAGCCCAGCAGCAGTGCCGCGCTCATTAGTGCGCGCTCCCTTCCATAATGATGGCCTTGCCGTCTTTACGGCGCTGTTCTACGTCTTTCGGGGTAATGACTTTGCCATTGTTGTCCCAGCTATTCAGTACATAGGTCAAGACGTTAGCGGTATCTTCATCGGACAAGCTCATGGCCGGCATTATGCTGTCATAAGTGGCGCCATTTACCTTGATCGGGCCTTTTAAGCCGTGGATCACCACATCAATAGCACGAGTGGTATCGGCATTTAAGAAGTCAGACTTGGCCAAGGGCGGAAAAGCCCCCGGAATACCATTACCCTCAGCCTGGTGACACGCCTGACAGTTAGCCTCATACACACGCTTACCAAACAGCATTTGGTCGTCTTTGCTGGTGGCCACTAACTTAGGACGATCATTCGGAATGCTCTGTACTGCTGAGCCTTCTGGCAAGTACACGTTTTCTGCCACTTTACCTGAGTAAATAACTTTATCTTCGGGGCCATCCACGTTGATCATGCCCAGTGCGCCCTTGTTAAAGGCACGAAATATGGAGTGGTCAACCATAATAAAGTTGCCCGGCACATCCACCTTAAACTCGGCCATTAAAGCGCCACCCGCCGGGATTAAAGAGGTTTGCACGTTATGGTTTTCCAGCGTGCCGCCTTCGACGGTGACTCTATCGAAAATCTCGCCAATCACATGGAAACTTGAGGCCAAGTTAGGTCCGCCATTGCCCACGAACAAACGCACGGTTTCGCCGACATTTGCGGTCAACGACTTATCACCGGTCAGTGCGCCTACCGCACCGTTAAACAGCACATAGTCGGCGTCTTCTTTAATGGCTTTATCCATATCGAACGACTGAAAACCCTGCTCGCCATAAGCACCTTGGGTATAAAAGTCGCCCTGCATGACATAGTATTCTTTATCCACTTTTGGCAGGCCTTCTTTGGGCTCCACCAATACCAAGCCGTACATGCCGTTAGCGATGTGCATGCCCACGGGTGCGGTGGCACAGTGGTATACATATAAGCCCGGATGCAGCGCTTTAAAGTTAAATACCGAGGTATGGCCGGGTGCCGTAAACGAGGCAGCCGCGCCGCCACCTGGGCCATTCACCGCGTGCAAGTCGATGTTGTGGGGCATTTTTGAACTGGGATGGTTAGAAAGATGAAACTCCACTTCATCGCCTTCACGAATACGTAAAAACTGACCGGGCACAGAGCCACCAAAAGTCCAAAACATGTACTCCACGCCATCGGCGATTTCCATGACCTTTTCGACGGTTTCCATTTTCACCACCACTTTGGCGGCGTGATCTCGAGTGATCGGTGGCGGCACCATAGGCGGTGCAGTAAGAACAGCATCAATCACCGGCAGGTCGCTGGCGTGTGCGGTTAACGCAAAGGTCATGCCGATGGCGGCGACGAGTTTTTTTAATTTCATAGTGTGCTCCCTGCTGTGTGGTTAGCTTTTTATTCGAGCGGCTTTTTTCATTACTTTTATAAATGAGCATCCTAGATGTAAGTATGCAAAATTCACCAACAATAAAAGCTGATGTGGATCAATGAATGGGGTTAATGGCTGAAAAGTAATAAAAATATAAGCCATTTTGGGTTCGTTAGTGTCTGGTTGATGGGTGTGGGAGCAAGGTAGCGCACTTTTAAAAAATCAAACAAGCTGGCACAATGTGCGCCTCTTGGGGGAGTAACCGTTCGGCGCCTGCCGAAACCATCGTCAACAATCTCTAAGCCACAAGCTTATGGTGATGGTGTTTAGGGTCAATTGACTCTTTAATTGGTGAGACCTGAGTTAAACTTATTCTCTGGGCGGGAACTAAGTTTGGCTCTGGTATCTATAATCCCGCCCTCAACGAGTCTTTATGCAAACTGCCATTACTTTCTGTAAATCCGATACTGGCCTAATACGCCATGCCGATGCTTTTATCTGTAAAGACGCGCGGGAAAGTGCGCTGAACAGTGCAGGGGAAAGCGCCGGGCAAAAATCTAGCGACCAAGGAGCGTTATCATGCTGATGTCTATTGCCGCCATCGTAGTGGGATTGGCTATTTTGGTGTGGAGTGCCGACCGCTTTGTGGACGGAGCCTCGGCCACGGCCCGTTATGCAGGCATGCCGCCGTTATTGATTGGTATGGTGATCGTGGGTTTTGGCACCTCAGCGCCAGAAATCGTGGTGTCGATTATTGCCGCTGTGCAAGGTAATCCAGGTTTAGCCTTGGGTAATGCCTATGGCTCCAATATTGCCAACATTGGCTTGATTTTGGGCATTACGGCGCTGATAAGCCCCATCATGGTGCACTCCCAAGTACTGCGCAAAGAGCTGCCCGTTTTATTACTTATCACCTTGCTGTCGTTGGCACTGGTGTGGAACGGCATGCTCACACGTACCGATGCCATTATCTTGCTGGTGGTGTTTGTGCTGTTTATGGGCTGGAGCATTAAACAGGGCATGAAAAAGCCCGCCGACAGTTTGTCTGGCGATGAAGCAGAGGCGCTGGAAGAGAACACCATGAGCGCTAAAACGGCGTTGTTTTGGTTGGTCGTGGGCTTGTTACTGCTGGTGGCAAGCTCTCGGTTGTTGGTGTGGGGCGCAGTAGACATTGCCCAAGCATTTGGCGTCAGTGATTTAATCATCGGCCTCACTATAGTGGCCATCGGCACCTCGCTGCCGGAGTTAGCCTCCTCGATTGTGGCGATTAGAAAAAATCAGCATGACTTAGCCATCGGTAACGTGATTGGCTCTAACTTATTTAACACCTTAGCGGTAGTGGGCTTGGCGGGGGTGATCAGCCCAATGTCAGTGGCCAGTGAAGTGATCAGCCGTGACTTTATGGTGATGATAGGCCTGACCTTGTCGTTGTTTGTATTGGGCTATGGCTTTAAAGGCCGGCCAGGGCGCATTAATCGCTATGAAGGCGCGCTCTTATTGGCCATTTATCTGGCTTACACCGGTTGGTTGGCGCAAGGGGTGATCAACGCCGCTTAATGCTTATTTCCGATTAAAATCAAACTTAAAGTTAAAAGACTCAGACCCAGCTTAATGCTGGGTCTTTTTTCTTAAGGCGCGCTGAGTTTTATATCTAAGATCAATCTGGCAAAGACAACACTCTGTCCTTGCGAGGAGTGCAACGACGCGGCAATCCATGTTTATGTACCGCGCCGTTGTAGCGTGGATTGCCGCTACGCTCGCAAAGACCACACTCTGTCCTTGCGAGGAGTGCAACGACGCGGCAATCCATGGTTATGTACCGCGCCGTTGTAGCGTGGATTGCCGCGCTACGCTCGCAAAAACAACACTCTGTCCTTGCGAGGAGTGCAACTACGCGGCAATCCAGAGTTATGTACCGCGCCGCTGTAGCATGGATTGCCGCTACGCTCGCAAAGACAACATTCTGTCCTTGCGAGGAGTGCAACGACGCGGCAATCCAGAGTTATGTACCGCGCCGTTGTAGCGTGGATTGCCGCGCTACGCTCGCAAAGACGGCATAAGGGCATAACACACCAGTTTCTTGGCCGTCATGCCGGACGAGATCCGGTATCTCGCACTTGGTACTAAAACCAAAACGAGATCCTGACGTGCGTCAGGATGACGTCATAAAAAAGGCCAGAGCCCCATCCCTTTGTCCTTGCGAGGAGTGTAACGACGCGGCAATCCAGAGTTATGTACCGCGCCGTTGTAGCATGGATTGCCGCGCTACGCTCGCAAAGACAGAATAAGGGCGCATAACAACAGAGCGCGGAGCGGCGTAAAGCTAACGCGAAATCTTGGCGTCCAACAGAGTATTTACGCTCATGGTGGGTTGGTATTAACTCATGTGATGAACTGCCTTAAACGGCGGTGCAGAGCGCGATTTTTAACATTGATTTAGCGGTGACATAGTCGCAGAATGAGTCTAATAACATCCTGATTTTTTTACATAAAAATGGCACGTGGCTCTTTACATCAACAATAGAAGCAGAGATAGATATGAAGAATCGATTACTGTTATCAGGCTTAGGCGTATTGCTGGCACTGAGCGGTTGTTCAGAGCCCGCCACTGAGGTGGCGTGTGATGCCCCCGCAACCATAAAATTAGTTAAAGAGTCGGTCAATTCCGCCTTGTTAATGCAGACTGGCGCAGACGACAGCGTAGAGTTTACTTACGAATTAACGGGTATCGATACCCAAGAGACGAACAGCGAAACCGGTGCGTTAGTGTGCAGCGCAGACTTAGCCGTGACCATTAAAGATGAAAACCTTAACGACACCCTGAATACGGCCATTAACTATAGCGTTGAGCTAAACGAAGCAGATAAAAAGCTCTATGTTAAGGTGTTTGAAAACACACCATAAAATCTATAACTGTTAATTACGCAGCAAGGTTAGCAACTGCATGCTTGTTAATAAGAGTGTAAACAAGACGATTAATAAGCCGCTACTTTTATCATAGAGTGATGAATCTAACCCTGAGGTACTCACCTCCAACTGACCCACTTGAACTTACCCACCTCTAGCTTACTCAAAATGGGCGAGCTTATTTTTATGTTGGCACTACCTTAAGGTAAGCTGACTCCAGTGCCATCCAAGAGGTGGTGCTACCTTTAACCACGGATTAAGCCCTCAGCAGGAGCGCTAATGAGCGAATTAAAGCCCAGTCAAACATCAGTTAAGAACAGTTCAACCCGCGGCGCTAAACGTCGTCTTGGCTTAGCATTATTGCCCGCGTTAGTGCTAAGTACGGGTGCGCACGCCATTGCCACCGCCCCCGTGATTGCCACGCCCGCCTTATTGTCCGCCCAAGACAGCGACCCTAACAAAATGGGCTGGATGCAGGGTTTTCCACCCTTGATGGATAAGCGCGTAAAAGCGGCCGATGGCTCTTTTTTTACCTTTCCAGCACTGCGCTATAGCGTAAGCCACATGCGCCAATTTATGCCCACCGTTGAAGTCTCGCGGGGCATAGGTGCGCCATTGTCACTGCCTGTCTCCAAAAAGTTAGACGCGGCCATCGATAATCTGAAATTTACCCCTTGGGACAGCAAGCAGTCCATGAGCTTTGCTGACTCGCTAGGCCACAATTACACCGACGGCATGCTGATTCTGCATAAGGGCGAAGTGGTCTATGAGCGCTACTTTGGCGCATTAGCGGAAAACAAAAAGCATGCGGCCATGTCGGTCACTAAATCTTTTACTGGCACTTTAGCGGCCATTTTGGTCGCCGAAGGTGTGCTGGATCCGAACAAAAAAGTCGCCGAATACGTACCTGAGCTAAAAGACTCCGCCTTTGGTGATGCCACCGTGCGCCAAGTGATGGACATGACCACAGGCCTGCAATACAGCGAAGACTATGCAGATCCCAATGCCGAAATTTGGGCTTATTCCGCAGCCGGTAATCCACTGCCTAAACCCGAAGGCTACACAGGCCCAGTTGGCTACTTTGAATACTTGATGCAGGTGAAAAAGCAGGGCGAGCACGGCGACGCTTTTGACTATAAAACCATTAACAGCGATGCGCTGGGCTGGGTTATTTCACGGGTCACGGATAAGTCGGTGGCGGAGCTGTTATCGGAAAAAATCTGGCTGCGCCTTGGCATGGAGCAAGACGCCTATTATCAGGTGGATGAGCTGGGTATTCCGTTCGCCGGTGGTGGTTTAAGCGCGGGCCTGCGTGATATGGCGCGCTTTGGGGAGCTTATTCGTAACCAAGGCCAGTGGCAGGGCGAGCAAATTATACCCGCCGCCGCCATTAAAGATATTCAACAAGGCGGTGATCCAGACGCCTTTGCCAAGGCTAATTATCGCCAACTTGAAGGCTGGTCCTATCGAGATATGTGGTGGGTGACGCACAATAAAAACGGGGCCTTTGCCGCCCGTGGCGTTCATGGCCAAACGATATACATAGACCCCGCCGCAGAGATGGTACTGGTTCGCTTTGCGTCTCATCCGGTAGCCGGCAATGGCGCCAACGACGGCACCTCATTACCCGCCTACCAAGCAGTGGCCGACTACTTGATGACTAAGGGCTAGAAATCCGTTGCAAGAAGGCCTTGTTTTTTTATGACCCCAAAAGGGAAAAATTATGAACACAGCAAGCTTGTTTGATCTAAAGGGTAAAGTGGCCATTATCACCGGTGGTGCCAAGGGCATTGGTAAAGGTTGCAGTCAGATGCTGGCCGCCCACGGTGCCAGCATAGTGGTTGCCGACTTTAACTTAGACGCCGCTGAGGCCACCGCCGAGTTAATTCGTAAAGACGGTGGCAAGGCCAAAGCCGTAGCCTGTGACGTGACCAAAGACGAAGATTTAACCGGCTTAGTTGATGCCACCTTGGCCGAGTTTGGCCAGATTAATATTTTGGTGAACAACGTAGGCGGCGGCGGTGCCGGTCGTGAAAGCCCAGCCACGTTAACCGTTGAGCAGTTTGCCCATACCTTTCAGCTGAACGTATTTAGCAACTGGCGACTCGCTCAGTTGTGCGCACCGCACATGGAAAACGCCGGTTATGGCTCCATCATTAATATGTCATCCATGAGCTCCATTAATAAAAGCCCGGCTATTAGTGCTTATGCCTCGTCTAAAGCGGCCATTAACCACATGACCGCTAACCTTGCATTCGACTACGGCCCTGCCGGTATTCGCGTGAATGCCGTAGGCCCAGGTGCGGTAAGAACTGATGCGCTGGCGTCCGTACTTACGCCAGAAATTGAAGCCACCATGCTCTCGCATACGCCCATTAAGCGTTTAGGGGAGCCAGAAGATATCGCCGGTGCCGTGCTGTACTTTGCTGCCCCCATCTCTAAATGGGTAAGTGGCCAAGTGCTGTTTGTGAACGGCGGCGGTGTACAAACGCTAGATTGATTTGTAAAAACAGCGCCGATACCGGGTCAAGCCCGGCATGACAGTCCGGCGCCAAGCACCGAGCTAAACCAAAACGCCGAACCCGCAAGTTCGGCGTTTTTTCTGCCTTCCTGAACTCGATTCAGGATTTTTTTTTAGGTTTGTGTAGAGGCCGCTTTAGCTGGCCGGTGGCGCGCAGCGGCACTGTCTTCCTGACGTAGGTCAGGATCTCTGAGTTGATACGAACATAACCGGCCGAATAAATTAGCCTCTACCCAAGACATATGGTTTTTGTAGGCGACTTGTTTACGATTAGAGGTGTTCTCGCATTACGCCGCAGGTGTAAATCTTTAAATCCATCCAGCTTCGCTGGCCCCGCGAACAAGTTGCGGGCTACAAAGACGAGTTTATGTTTCAGCCGTCTTCCTGATGAAAATCAGGATCTCGCACTTATGCCGTCATCCTGATGACCATCAGGATCTAGTTTTTAGGTTTTAAACATACCCATCCAGCTACGCTGGCCTGACGAATTATTAGCAAGTGCCTCAATCGGCGCTAAACATGAGCTGATAAGGGCGGGCGAGAGCGGCGCTAATATCGGCCACCGCAAACACTTTAAAAAACTCGGTAAATCGACGGCCTTCAAACCAAATCTGCACCACTGGCAACGCCATAATACCTTGCTGAGCGCACAAAGCGCTGCCCGTGGTTTGGCAGTCGACATAGCAGGCCTGCATAAGCGGAAACTGCTCGGCCAGCAACCGTTGCAGTTGAGGCTTTAGCGTCTGACACACACCGCAAGCCTTCCCGCCATACAGCACTAGCACTGCTGAATGCTCGGCCAACAAAGTAGCTAATTGTTCCTGACTCGTCACACATTGCATCGTTTAAAAAGCCTCTAAATTAACTTTGGTGTTGTTCATCTGTAGATACACTGTGAACTTCAATACTTTATATCCAGCTACGCTGGCCTGCCGAAGTCCTCTTTATCAAAGAGACGGGCAGCTACAAAACACGATTATTTCTGTAGTGTGGCCGTCTCTTTAATAAAGAGGACTTCGCCACGGTTTTATGTTTTAAAACAGCCCTACTTCTCAGAACCCGCAGCTCAAAGCTGGGGCTACAAAAACGAGTTTATGTTTCTGCCGTCATCCTGACGCACGTCAGGATCTTGGTTTAAGGCTTAATAATCAAAACTAGATACTGGGGCAAGCCCAGTATGACGGCAAAGTGCGGTGTGTTGTTTTAGCCGTCTTCCTGATGAAAATCAGGATCTCGGTTTTGGTTTTGTAGGCGAACACTCGTTCTCGCATTATGCCGCAGGCGTAAATCTTTAATACTATCCAGCTGCGCTGGCCCCGCGAAGTCCTCTTTACCAAAGAGACGGCGGGCTACAAAACACGACGTTTCACAACAGTTGCCGGCTCCAAGTGACGGTCTTTTATAGCTCCCAGCCCTAAACACGGCATTTCTTGCCAACTGACATAGGCTCAGTGTAAGCATATAAATGGAGAGCTTGCCTATGTCTTATCAGCCACAGCGATTAGTGCTGCTGTTTGATGGCACTTGGAACGACCCACAGCACAACACCAACGTTATCAAGCTGGCGCGCAGCATAGCGCCGTTTGCGGGCCCGCAACGCCAGCGATTTTTTTACAGCCCAGGAGTGGGCACCACGGGTGCGACTCGGCTAATGGGCGGATTATTTGGTGTGGGCTTGAGCAAAAACCTACTGCAAGGTTACGATTGGCTGGCGCGCCATTATCGTCCTGGTGATGAAGTGTGGGTGTTTGGATTTAGCCGTGGCGCTTATACCGCGCGTAGCATGGTGGGTATGATCCGAAAATGCGGTTTGCTGCACATAGTCACGCCCATCCAACTGGCTGAGGCTGAGCGCTTATATCGGAATAAAAGCGCCGCGCCCGATGGCGAGCAATGCCAACAATTTAGGCGCCAATACAGTCAAGAAATTAAGATACACCTGCTGGGCGTGTGGGACACCGTCGGCGCCTTGGGTATACCGGGCACCTTGCTCTCGGAGCGCGGTACTTATGCTTGGCATGACACTCGGCTGTCAAAAATAGTGGAGCGGGCATACCAAGCCATCGCCCTAGACGAGCACAGAGCCGTGTACAACACAGTGCCTTGGACCAGCCCCAACGGCCAAAAAAAGCCCGCACAAAAAATAGTGGAGCAACGGTGGTTTATTGGGGCTCATGCCAATGTGGGCGGCGGATATATTAATGATCCTTTAGCGGATTTAGCACTGGCGTGGATGCAGCAAAAAGCCAGTGCTGCGGGCCTAGTGTTGGACGCCATACAGCCCGCTGAAAACCCGTGGATAACCGCACCTACCGACTCGTATCACCAGTTTCTCGCCGGATTTTATCGTCATTATCGGCGTTGGTTTCATCAAGGCGACGGCCGTTTTTATCGCAGCTTATATACAGGTGAAGCCGGTGAGCGGTCGGTGGGCGTCACTATCGATGATGCTGTGTGGCTGCGTTGGCAGCATGTGCCCAGCTACAGGCCTTATACTCTTATTCAAGCTGGGCTTGAGCCACCGCCTTGATTTTTCAGCTGATATGCAGTGTGTATGCTAAGCGCGACCAGTGCACGTGATCACAATCCACTAAAGTCTTATGTGTATTTGCTTAACATTCTGTTAAGGTCTTGCGCATTATGGATGCTGCAACAGTATCTTTGGTCTAAACACGCTATCTGCGTTTAGCTGACTAGCTCTCTAGGGGATTATTAGACGATGATGTGGAAAATTTGCCGAATGGCCAGTGCTTTCATTGGTGTAATAGTGGGCGCCGGTTTTGCCTCAGGCCAAGAAGTACTGCAATACTTTACCAGCTTTGGTTATATGGGCACCGCCGCCGCCGTGGTCGCCACCGCCTTGTTTGCCTATTTAGGCATGATGCTCACCACGCTGGGCAGTCGCACTCAGGCTCATTCTCATAAAACTGTTATTTATCAGATCAGCGGCCGCCACTTAGGCGTTATCGTCGACTACATCCTTATCTTTACCCTGTTTGGCGTGGGCGTGGTCATGATAGCGGGCGCCGGCTCTACGCTTAATCAGCAATTTGGCATTCCAGCTTACATCGGCAGCGTGGTCATGACCCTATTAATGGGCGCCACCTTAATGCTCAAAGTACAAAGAGTAGTGGCACTGATTGGCAGCATAACGCCATTTTTAGTGCTGGCGCTGGTCTTAATTTGTGGTTACAGCGTATTTACTATGGATCGCACCTTTGCCGAATTAGCTCCCATAGCCGAAAGCATGGAGTCTACCTTGCCGCATTGGCTGATCTCAGCCGTTAACTATGTGTCATTTAACATTGCCGTGGGTGCGGCCATGTCATTGGTGATGGGTGGCGCCGAGAAAAATGAAAACATCGCCAAGTGGGGCGGTTTGCTGGGTGGCTTAGGGGTGGGCGTGTTGATTATGATCAGCCACCTGGCCATGTTCTCGCAAATCGACAACATCGGCGGTTATGCGTTGCCGTTATTAAAAATTATCGATGGCATTTCGCCTTGGTTGGCCACCGGCATGTCATTTGTGCTGTTTGGCATGATCTTCAGTACAGGTGCCGGCATGTTCTATGCCTTTGTGGCCCGCTTTGTAGAGATGCGTACCCCAGCCGCCAACCGCTTTAGTATCGCCACCTTGCTGATTGGCTTTATCGCCAGCTTTGCCGGCTTTACCAAGTTGGTCGCCTTCTTCTATCCGTTAATTGGGTACTTAGGCTTATTCTTAGTCTTCGCGTTAATCGTGGCGCCCTTTAAGCTCAAGCGCGATGCCAATAGAGCTGAGTTGGCGACGAGCGCTAGCAACTAACCGGCGTATCACATAAATGCAGTCGTACGCTTTAAGCCGCCCAATATCTGGGCGGCTTTTTTATGCGCGGCCATTTTGTACCGATCTTTAAGATCATTTTTTAAGATCATGTCTCAAGATAAAGTGCGGTATTAATTGTTCAATTGCGCCAAGTAAAGGATGATTAACCCAGCAAACAAAGCGCATGTTACTCATCGGCTTAAATTGCTATTATTGAGCGTCAAAAAATTATCATTCAAGGATTAAGGTATTGGCTAATTTCGATTACGTTACCGCAAACAAATTAACCCTGAATGCCCATGGGTATAAAAATACCAATCGCACGCTCGTGGCCCTGGTTGGGCTGGGCATTGCGTTTGTGGTATCGGCGATTTATCTGCCTGCCACCCCTATAGTGCTGTTGCTTACGGCCGTTGCTTGGTGGTCGCAAAAAAGCCATCCCATTTTGTTAGCCGGTGCCGAGGGTGAAGACTTAGTAATAGACCTGCTCAGTGCACTGCCAGACACCTTTACTGTGTATAACCAAGTTGATCTTCCCAATGCTAAATCGCGCACCGGCTTTAACGAAGCAGACGTCATAGTGGCGGGGCCCAATGCGGTGTTTGTGATTGAAGTGAAACACAACAGTGGCAGCATTAGAGGGGCAGATACAGACCGAGAATGGCGAATAGAGAAGACGAGTCGTGGCGGCAGCGTATATGGAAAAACCATGCGCAATCCCATCTCCCAAGTTAAACGCCTAGTCTGGCTGCTTTCAAAAGACTTAAAAGCCAAAGGCTCGCGCGCCTGGATCCAAGGCGTGGTCTTATTTAGCCATCAAGATGTAGATGCAGAAATCGATAATGACTCCAACGTACCGGTAATGGGCCGAGCAGACATAGTTAACTACATCAATGCTTACCAAGCCAAATTTGATATTGCTAATAACGCTAAATTGATTAGCGATATCGCAGCACTAAAAGGCGCGTAATCTCACTATTTAACTTAACAGGAGAGCCTAAGCTCAATGTCTGATGTAAACCACGCTAAAGGCATAGCACCTGCAATTAAACCGACTGAAGCTAAAAGTATCGAAGCTAAAAGTATCGAAGCTAAAACTATCGAGCCGAAAACCCTCGCCGAACTGCAGGCGATGCACACCGGCACTTTAATGAGCCGGCGCCAAGCACTATTAAAGTGCCCAGAAACCTCCACGCTCACCATTGCAGATAAAGCCTCGCTGTTCACGCCCATCCGCTTTAAAGACACCACCGTTTGGCAAAGCGCCTACCGCGAGCTAAAAACCGAACTTGATAAACGCGAGCACCTGCCCAACAAACAAGAGCGCAAAGCGCTACGCCAAGCCAGAGCGAAAAGAAGATAATACCAATCTGGAAAACTAACAGAGCAAGGCATTTTCGCCACGGAACTCACGACTATTTGCTGACGAGATACACGGAAAAATAGTGATCAGATCTGAAAATTTAAAGCAGCACCAAGCGCCTAGCCTGTCTCTTATTCACACCTGATTACGTATGAACCTCAGCCATAACGCACCCTGTTTCGGTTTGTTCTTTGTAGCTGCCCCGTCTCTTTAATAAAGAGGACTTCGGCAGGCCAGTTCTGCTGGCTGTTACTGAGGTTTAGATTTAAACCCAAACACCAAACCGGGCCGAAGTCCTCTTCGCCGAAGAGACGGGCCCCTACAAGGTCGAAATACCAAACTGAGCCTCATATTCTTCACCGAAGGGGCGGTGCCTACCTGTAACCTATTGAATTCATTGGTGCTGAGTTCTCTGAAACATGGCTGAGCTTTGTGGGTAATCAGGTAGTCACAAGTTTCTGTCGATTTTAATAATGTACCCTGAACAGTCGGGTTGTACGTTTCACACGCTGTTGGATGTGTAGAAGCAGAGCTTATAGCCGCCCGTCTCTTTGGTAAAGAGGACTTCGGCGGTCCGCGTCAGCGGATGGTTTAAACAACATCCAAAACCGTGGCGAACAAGTTGCCACCTACAAGGGAGATATACCTATTTACAGTAGAAAGTCTGTCCACTTCACGTTTGCTTATAAGGCAAGAAAAAGATGTGACTAAGAGACAGGCGCCTAGCACCCAGGGCGGGATTTAACTTTGTTCATATTTCAACCAAATATAATATTTTGGGTGATATTCACCCGACCAGCATACTAACCCATGATTAAAGAAGGATCATTAGCTTCTATATTCGTATGAAAACCATACAATTAAACCTTGCAAAATGTGTGAGATCTCACCCTGGCCTAGCACCAAGCTAAACCAAGGGCGGTGTTTATATATTAGTTCGGCGCTTAGCGCTTTAATACTTGTCAGGTCACATACGTACTTAGAATTGTATAAAACCTAGCGCGCAGCACTAAACGCCGCTACTCCATTAACATTTTCCTACTTTGTTAACTATATTGGATTCAATTGAGCTAATTATCAGCACATGCTTGTGCAATAAGGAGAGTGCATTCATGGAGCAACAGCAAATCAAGATTTTGCATCACGGTGGCGTAGCGGGCGTTACCGGTTCCTGCCACGAATTGCAGGTGGGTGAGGCTGGCGTATTAATAGATTGCGGCCTGTTTCAAGGCCGTGATCGGCGCGACGACTTACAGATAGAATTTACCATCGACCACATTCGCGCCTTAATCGTGACCCATGTACACATCGACCATATCGGGCGCATTCCCTATTTACTGGCAGCAGGCTTTAGCGGCCCCATTTACTGCTCAGCACCATCGGCCTTATTGTTGCCGGCCATGTTAGAAGACGCGCTAAAAATTGGTTTTACCAAAAATAAAGCGCTGATCGCCAGAGTGTTGGCGAAGCTGGAATCACAACTAAAGCCGCTGCCTTATGACGAATGGCAGCCAATAGCAGGCATAGAGCTGAATATTCGCTTACAAAGGGCCGGCCATATTTTAGGTTCGGCCTTTGTTGAATGCGCAACGCCCAGCCAGTGTATAGTGTTCAGTGGCGATTTAGGCGCACCTCATTCGCCATTACTCATGCCGCCACTTCCGCCAGCACGCGCTGAAGTATTAGTACTCGAAAGCACCTATGGCGATAAAGATCACGATAACCACTTAGATAGACGACTGCGCTTAAAAGCGGCCATAGAGCATGCGCTGGCCGATGGCGGCACGCTTTTGATCCCCGCATTTAGCTTAGGGCGCACCCAAGATCTCTTGTATGAAATAGAAGGCATTATTAGTGAGTTCGGTCACCATAATGTGTCCTCTGGCTTACCCTGGCATGAACTAGAAATCGTGGTGGACTCGCCGCTGGCGGCTAACTTTACCGAGCTGTATCGCAAGCTAAAGCCATTCTGGAACCTTGAAGCCCAAGCGCGGCTGCGCGAAGGGCGTCATCCGTTGGCGTTTGAGCAAATGACGGTGATCGACAGCCATCAAGATCACCTGCTTGCGGTGCAATTTTTGGCGCGCAATCATAAGCCCTATATCGTACTGGCCGGCTCCGGCATGTGTACCGGCGGGCGAGTGGTGAACTACTTAAAGGCCTTGCTGCAAGATGCCCGCAACGATGTGTTGTTTGTGGGCTATCAAGCAGAAGGCACACCCGGGCGAGCGATACTGGACTACGGCCCGCCCTTTACTCCGGCCTTAGCTGATGAAGCTCAAGCCAAAATTCCAACTCAAGCGTCGGCTGAACCTTGGGTAGAGCTAGATGGCCAGCGTTTTACCATCCGCGCCAAGGTGCACCAAGTCAGCGGTTATTCAGCCCATGCAGGGCAGGCGGCTCTGATCGCATTTGCCACCACAATTACGCCTCATCCTAAGCAAATAAGATTGGTACACGGCGAAGCACAAGCCAAAGCCGTATTACAGAAAAAGCTACAAGCGCTACTGCCTGATACAGAAGTGCTGATACCTTAATGCACGATGTAAGAGCAATGTTGAATGCTGAATTTTTAATGTTGAATTAATGGAGTTTCTGAGTCGAAATTTATAGCTAGATATTTTATGAAAAAATCTTAATCTTGGTACATATATGAAAGTTTGTTAAAGTAAGTATTGTTAATTATCATAAATATTAAATATGGATAAGGTGTAACATGGATTGGTTGTCACCAGCTTACTTTTTCGGAATAGTTCTTGCTCTGCTATTCGTTCCCACATTTCTAATTCTAGGTATATTGGTATACATAAAAAAAGGAAGCACTTAGTCGAGTCAGCCCGTTAACTACAGATCTTCTACGTTCTCCTGGATTTTCGTTACAAAAAAAGATTGGCGACATGCACTGGGAACTGATGGAGTGTCTTCTGATGATTCCTGTATTAACAGCTATTGTCCCTCTGCTTATTTTTATTCAAAAAAATATATTTGATAAACAGGTTGCTTCGATAAGCTGGGGGCTAGTGATTCTTTTAATCACACTCTGTGTTGCTTATTACATTCGTAAAATAATTAAGAAAACGAAACAGCTGAACTATCTGCATTTAGGTTATGCATGTGAGATGGCAGTAGGGCAAGAGCTTGAACTGATAGTTAGACCAGCAGATCGTCCTTATCGTGTTTTTCACGATATCCCTTTTGAAGGATTCAATATCGATCACTTGGTAGTCAGCCCGAAAGGTGTTTTTGTAATTGAGACTAAAGGCCGATCAAAGCCGCTTCAGAATGGCAGCAAACAGTTCAAGGTGAGAGTAGAAGGCGATGCGCTGCATTTTCCTAGACATGTAGAGCGTGAGCCAATTTTACAAACCCAGCGTAATGTAAAATGTATACAAAAATGGTTGACGGAAGCGACTGGCTTTAATGTACCAGTTGGGGGTGTTCTCGTGATTCCGGGTTGGTATGTAGAGTTAAAACAAAGAATGGTTTTTCCCTACATAATGAATTCAACGCAGTTATCGCAGCAACTACCTAATCTGTTTGCTGGCGCGCTAGAGCTTGGTCAAGTACAAGCCATATCACATCAAATTTCTCAGCGAGTAAAAGATGTAGATCGTACTCGCGTAGGTCGTATTGTATCCTGAACACTTAAAATTATTTAATGAAATTCTTACTCCAAAAAGTAATCCTCAATTATTTTCATTAATCACGCCCTTCAACCGTGCAAAAGGCTTCATGTCATCAGTGGCGGTGAGGTCTTCATAGTTTGGGTTACTGGCTTGTAGTCGGTAACTGCCATCTGGATTTTTCTTCACGATGCGCAGCAGATATTGGTCGTCGCCGGTGGCGTCTTGTTGTTCTATAGCGATAGTTTGATTACTGATGGAGCCCGCACTGTTTGCGCTGATTTGTTCGAGTAATAGCAGGTCGCCGTCTTGTATTGGCTGCTTGCCACCATTCATGGAGTTACCACTGGCGTGAGCCAGAAAGTGGCGTTGAATATCGAGCGTTCCGTATTGATCGGGTATGACCTTGAGTTCGGCATTTTCGCTGTTGCCGGTTTTAAAATGGCCGCAGGCGATTTGCAGGCTGGGAAAGTAGGGCAGTTCGATCATGTCAGCTTGGGGAGCTACTACCTTATGGGGCTTTACCCGAGTAAAAGCATCCTTAATACCCGCTAACGCTTCTGTTTTGCGGCGGCGATATTCTGCTAGGCGCAGGTCGACCAGCTCTTGCATCATTAAGTGCAAGGTTTCGAGTTCATCTTCTGGCAAGATAAAGCGCGGCGTGAAGTGCTCGTCGACTACCTCAAACCAGTAGTCAGCTTGGGAGTCTTTATTGCCGTTGCTGCTGAACTTAATCGGATTGTTTTTCCAGTACGTCAGCCAAGTCTTTGACTCGGCATTCATGGCCTGTTGTGCGGCAGGTAAATCCAGCTGTAATAGGTCGGGATGGCGTTCCAGCACATAGCGAGACTGTTCGGCTAGCGCTTGCAAGGTTGGTGGTGTTCGTAGGCCGTCTAGTTCTAGCAAAGCTTGTAGCAAGATGATTTTAAAGCTCTTAGTGAGGGTGGTGGTTTCGATACCGGTCAGTAAGAAGTCTCTGAGTTTATCTAATACCATGACTTCGGATGAACTCAAATCATGTTCACTGAGTACCAATTCAAACCAGCTGCCATGTTGTTTACGTACTTTACTAAAATCGAATCCTGCCTGAAACGCTTGTACCGCCGTGGGGCGATAACCCAGTTGATCTTTTAAACGACGATAATCATCGACCACTTTAACGCGTCCGCCGTAGCGTAGCTTATCCATCAGTGGGAGTAGTTGCGGCTCTAAATTGATAAAGCAGCCTTCAGGTAAGCTGGGCATTGTTGAGCCGTTGGCACTGCTATTCGCTTGGGTTATTTCACGCAGCAATTCGGGCTTAAATAAACAGGCCTTATGATTGCCGACTAAATCGACCACCATTAGATGCGTTTTGCCGGCACACAGGCGTAAGCCGCGACCTAGTTGCTGTAAGAAAACAATGCGCGATTCTGTAGGGCGCAGCATCAGCAGAGTGTCGATGGCGGGTAAGTCGGTGCCTTCATTAAATAGGTCGACTGAGAAAATGACTTGTAACTTACCGGTCGCTAATTCGCTGAGCGCTTGGTTACGCGGCATAGCGGATCCCGCATACACAGCAGCGGCGCTAATGCCGGCCTCATTAAAAATACTCGCCATAAAATCCGCATGACGGGTGGAGATACAAAACGCCAAGGTGCGACTTTGTTTAAACTCTTGCCACTTTTTCAGTGCATGCTGAGCGCGTTTTTGGCTGGCAAAAGCCGCATCTAAGGCTTGTGGATCGAAGCAGCCGTTGCGCCACGGAATTTCATCGTAATTAATAAACTCATCAAATACGCCTTGATAGATAAAGGGCACCAAATGTTTATCAATAATGGCGTCACGCAGTCCGCGTTCAAACACCAGATTATCGTCGCACAGGGCGAGAATATCGGCTTGGTCGGTGCGATCAGGCGTGGCGGTTAAGCCGAGTAAAAAACGCGGTCTAAAGTAATCCAGTAACTTGCGATAGGTGGGCGCAGTAGCGTGATGAAATTCGTCAACGATGATGTAATCGAAATGATCTTGGGCAAATTTCTGTAAATGCTCGTCACGGCCCAGAGTTTGTACCGAGGCAAACAACCAGTCGGCTTGTTGCTGCTGTTGGCCGTTGTATAAGCCGGTGTGCGCCTTGGGGTTCATGCGAATAAATGTCGCTTGGGCTTGGCGAATAATCTCCTCACGATGCGCCACAAATAGCAGCTTTTTGGCGTGAAGCTGGCGCGCGTCAAAGGCGGCCAGCCAAGTTTTGCCAAGGCCGGTGGCCATCACTACTAAGCCGCGCTTAAAACCCTGACTTCGGCTGTTATGTAAGGCGGCGAGTGCTTCTTCTTGTACTGCATTAGGCAATGGCGTTTCGCGTAAGAATTCATCATCCGTGTCGGTATCACCGGTGATCAGGCGCAGGCTGGTGAGCGAGCTGTGCTGATAGCGCTTAAGGTAACCGTCAATCCAATCATGAGTCAGAGCGACTACGCGTTTATCTTTTACCAATTGCTGCATCTGTGTTTGCAGAGCTAATAAGCTGATCGCCGCTGGGCTATCAGGCTCAGCATCTACGCTAAGTTGCCAATTCCATTCCAGTGATTCGGTGAGGGCGGCGCGGGAGATATTACTAGAGCCAACCAGTCCAAGCCCCGTTAAGTGCTGGCTGCTGTGCTGGTGAATAAACAGATAGGATTTAAGGTGAAAGCCCGCATTACGGTTACTTTCGTAAACCTTAATGTTGGCGCCGCGTTCGGCTAATAGCATCATTTCACGTAGCGCTACGGGCTCGGTTACGTCTAAATAATCGGAGGTGATGATGTGCAGTGTTACGCCGCGCGCCAAGGCTTCAAACAGGGCGTCATGCAACAGCTGCCAACCGCTGTAACGAATAAAAGACACGGCAATACCGATCTGGCTGTCGGTATTGGTTTTATTTATGGCGGCGAGCAAGGTATAGAGTAGCGGCTGATTAAAACTCGGATCGTTTGAACTGCCACCGGTCAGCAGTAGAGGGGCAGTCATTTTGTTTCTTTCCTTAAAATGGCATTCAACCAGCGCTCGTGTTCTCGCCCTGGGCGTAAGTCACCGGTCTGCCAGTGTTCAATTACGGTTAATGGCAGCTGGCTGATTAACTCGCTTAAACCCGTTTCGTCCAGATTGGTGAAATGGCGACCGTCTCGGCTTACGTCATCGTGGCCGTATTTAAAGGAGCAGTAAAATACGCCGTTGGGTTTGAGTTGTGCGGCCAGATGCGCCATTACTTTACTTAGTTCTGCACGGGGAACATGCAGTAAAGAAGCACAGGCCCAGATAGCATCAATGGGCTCGGGGGCCGTGAACTGCTCGAAGCTGCATAAGTTAACTGGCAAGCCGGTATGTTGCTGGGCGAGCTCAACAAGAGCTGGGCTGGCGTCAAAGGCGCTTATTTTAAAGCCCAAGTTCGCAAAATTCAGGCTGTCGCGACCCGAACCACAACCGGCATCTACAATATGTCCGCCTGCCGGCACATAGGGCAAAAACCGCTGATACAGTGGTATCATGTCCACAAAGGCGGTGCTTTGGTAAAAAGACTCGGCTTGTTGTTGGTAGTAGTCGGTAGACATACTTGGGCTTTAAGAAAGGGAACTTGTTGGGTACTGTATCAGACTCAACAAAGACTTACCTTGCACTGCGAGAGCTAGGTTGTGTTAGATAGGTAGTCAGACAAGAGTAAGCGTATCAATGTAAGCATAAGTTAATAATCAGGAGGCTTTAATGACATTAAGCGAACAAGACTTACGACACCTGCGCCGTTGTTTGGCGTTGGCGGAAGAATCATTGAATGCAGGCGACCAGCCGTTTGGCGCTATGTTGGTATCGGCACAAGGTGCTGTGTTGGCCGAAGATCATAATCAAATTCATATCAATGCCATTTTTCATCCCGAGTTGGCGTTGGCGCAATGGGCGGGGGAGCACTTAAGCGAAATCGAACGCGCGCAAACCACTATGTATACCACCGGTGAGCATTGCCCGATGTGCGCTGCCGCCCATGCATGGGCGGGCTTAGGGCGAGTGGTGTACATTTGCTCGGGCAAACAGTTTGCTCAGTGGTGTCATGAATGGGGGCTGCCGCCATCACCGGTTAAGCCGCTGGCCATTAATGAGGTAGCGCCAGATGTGACAGTAGTAGGCCCTGTGCCTGAGTTAATGAATGAGGTACGAGCACTGCACATGCGTTATTTTGGCATTACCCAGAAGTAGAAGAGGGCAGCGCCGAGCGCCGAACACCAAGCGCCCGGCGCCAAGTTCAATCGAAACAAGACTAAACCGGGCAGCGCCTAGCACCAAGCTAAACCGAGATCCTGACGTTCGTCAGGAAGACAGCCTAAAAGATAAACCCCCGACTTGCTCTTACCATTAATAGTCACTTTCAGACCTGATCACTATTTTTCCGCGTTCTTCCGTGGGTTCCGTTGCCAATAAGCTTGAGTGTTTTAAATCTTAGCCCGAGATCCTGACGTGCGTCAGGATGACGGCGTAAAGGCATAACACACTTAGGTGAATCGCGTTTTTTAGTTTTGGTCTAGCCGCTTTGCTCGTTTTTCTACACCGGAGAAAATGACTTCACTTATATCTGCAGGAAAATTTTCAGGTAACGACTGTCTGACGCTATTGATAGCCGTTGGAACTCGGTCTCTAACGTCATCTAAAATCGTTTGCATGGCTGTTTCATCAAATCCGGCCGCACGGGCAGTGGTTAGAAAGTGGCGAGGAAAAAGGTTATACCATTGATAATGGCGGCCAGATGTTCCTCGTAGGGCCATGGCCATTTTGATTTTTCGCTCTGAGAGCCCCGAGCCACCCATAACTGGGTAGGCCGAAAGAATGTCATAGAGTGGTGTGAGTCTGAAGGCCCCATTTGGTAGTAAAAAAACTGAAAAGTTTTTGGCGTGTCCATCCGTTGCTGCTAATAGCCAGAATACGACTTGGGCTCGCATGAAGGTTGCTCTATCTTGTTCTGGTTGAGCTGAGCCCAATAGGTAACTCATAATCTTGACAATATTTGGGCCTCCATCACTTTCGTATTTAAGGCCGGGTGATACGCCTAGAACCTGACAAAAGTCTTCTTGTGGTAAGCGCATAATCCATTGACCGTCAGATGATCGTCGTCGGTCAAAACGGGCCACGGATAATGCTCGAAAGCCTCGCACGTCAAGAATATCCGCGGCTGCTACTTCCAAACCAAGTGCACCGGCTAAGCGTAAGCAAACCAATTCATTTTCGACGCTAGTACTTAGATCAATGGTATGAGAATGACTTTGGATGGTACCTATCGGTAACTTGATAATGTGTGTGGTGGGTGTACTGCCTAACGGTAGATACCAATTTTCGTTTTGTTTGAGTAGCGCAGTTTTTTCTTGTGCGCCGGCAATCGAAATTCGAAAGTCTTCTTCACCGCTAATCATCCCCAATGGTGCATTGCTTTGATAACCTTGCAAGATATTCAGCAGCGCCGATTGAGTTAACTTCTTACAATGAATGCTTCTAACCCCTTCAGGTTGCTGACTGGCAGGGTAGATCTGTAGAGCCCCCACGCTATCCATCCCAATTTTGGCTAATAGATCAAAGGGCTGACTTGAAGCGGCCTGATGACGAGCGACAATGCGCTGTCGAGTCTGCATATTGTCGGGTAATAGGTTATCAAAAAAATTGTATACCTCTTTACCTTTGAAGCGTTGTTTGCCTAATGGTAGGGATAGAGAAATGGGGCGAGAGCCGGGCATATCGAGCCAGTCTTTATGGTACCAAAACTCATGAGTACCAGATGATGAGCGATATAGCGTGCCTACTTGGTAGCCATTCATGGCGATAGTTAGCTGTGCCATTACCATTCCTCCTGCCATTGCTCAGTAGTATTAGGAGCACTGCCACGCGGCTTAACTTCTAGCTCTAAATCCAATGCCGAAAGCAATTTGAACAGGGTATCCAGGCGAGTACCGTCGGGCGTGTTTTCAAATTTTGAAACGGTATCTTGGCGTAGCCCAACCTTGCGAGCAACTAGGGTCTGTGATTGACCTTGTTGTTTACGCTGATCTTGTAATACATGGCTGAGTTGATGGGCAGAAGTTACTTTCATGAGTTCATCCTTACACGCTATAGCAGGTAAAGATAGTTTATACGCTATAGCGTGTAAACGCTAAGTTATACGGTGTGGCGCGTAGCGAGAGTTAAGGTTTAATTCATATGACATGCACTCATAAAGCAACCGGTCGGTTTTTGTAACCATACGGCACAATTCAAAATGAGATCCTGACGTGCGTCAGGAAGACGGCTAAAACAACACACCGCACTTTGCCGTCATACTGGGCTTGCCCCAGTATCTCGCTTTTATGTTTAAAACCAAAACCGAGAACCTGACGTGCGTCAGGAAGACGGCTGAAATAACACACCGCACTTTGCCGTCATACCGAACTTGCTTCGGTATCTCGCTCTTATGTTTAAAACCAAGATCCTGATGTGCATCAGGATGACGGCATAAGTGCGAGATCCTGATGGTCATCAGGATGACGGCATTAGAACAAAGAGTTTCGCCGGCCAGCGCAGCTGGAGGGTTTAAAGATTTACGCCTACGGCGTAATGCGAGAACACCTCTTACCGTAAACAAGTCGCCTACAAAGCCCAAAATCAGGTACAGATGTACATCAGGAAGACGGCTAAAACCACACGCAGCCCTTTGCCGTCATACCGAACTTGCTTCGGTATCTCGCTCTTAGTACTAAAACCTAAAAACTAGATCCTGATGGTCATCAGGATGACGGCATAAGTGCGAGATCCTGACGTGCGTCAGGATGACGGCCAAACCAGAAACACCGCTTTTATGGGTACGGTGTTTTTGTTTGCTTAATGATTTGGTTTATCTTGCTTCACGCTTCACTTCACCGAGGTCAGCATATCACCCGGGGTGATGCGCACTTGGCGGGCGACGCCGTCGGCAGGGGCGAGTAGGCTGTAGTCGGTGTGGCTTTGTTGCACCACAAACTGCGCTTTGGATGAGGTTTCACTGTAATAGCCAGGTTGCAGTTGGCGTCTGTGGATCAAGGTAAAGCGGTCACCGGGTTGAATACCCGCGTCACGGCCGAGATCCATTAAAATACCCTCGTCGGATTGCTGCAAGATATGGCCAATGGCCTTCATGCAAGACTGCGCGTTAATGATATCCCGAGTAATACGCTGCAACAGTTGGTCGGCGGCTTGGCCATAAGTCGACTGCCAAAAGCTTTGTTGCTGCACATTCACCACATCATGCTTTTTAAAGGACCAAGGCGCTTCTACGCGGTATTGCTGTTGTAATAATCGCTCGCCGGTAAAGCTGTCTTCTAAGGTGACGGACAATACAAACTGACGGGGCTGCTCTTTAAAGCGCCATTGCACCCAATCACCGTCTTCCATGCTGATGTCGTTCAGCACGCCGCTGAGCAGTAATCGTGATTGTTGTTTTTGCGCTAATACGTCACTGCCTTTACGCAAGCCTTGGCTGCGGGGCAGTTGGGTATCGGTAGTAATTTGATAGGGCAGTTGCGTCATCAAATTGACGTTCGGCGTTAGGTGCTGAGCCAAACGGGCGGCGGTGGCGTTGCCTAATTCATAAATTTGGCCAAATCGACCTTGATCCGGATGCTGAATCGCAAAGCTAGTGAGGCTAATACCCGGACGATAACGACTGGCACACTTGGCTTGCACTTGTTGCGGGTTGGGCCAAATGTCGGCCCGCACGGTTAGCCATAAGCGGCCTTGAGCACTGCGCTCGTTTAGGATCACATAGTCCATTAGCTCGCCTTGGGCGGCAATGTCGAGTTGCTGGCCAGAGAGCGCGCCGTTAGTGACCGATTGCACCGTAGTAATGGACGCGCCGGCTTGCAATAGGGCATCGGTAAGCGCTTGCTCGAGCGCTTGTTGGCGCGCGGTTTCTGCACCTTGGCTCAGCAATGCCGAGCCTTCCGCTTGATACCAATCGGCATTGGCCGCAAACGGCAGTGCCAGCGGCAACAGCAAACACAATGAGGGCAAAAGGGCTTTTATTGACACGGTCGCATCCTGAGTAACACCGAGGCCAGCATTAAGTTGGCGCGGTGATCAATTGTTGGCAAGGATTATGCAAAAACCTTGCCTAATAAGTACAGTAAAAGGCGGCTTAGCTGTTAATGACGTTTTAACACTGGTTTTGGTTAGGGTTTATGGGTATATCTAGCCGCTCGATATAGACGCCGCGGTAATAACGGCAGTTTTTTGCCGCTTGTCTTGTTTTAGATTAATCGCTTTTGTTTGCAGCCTGTTGGTGAGTGAGCGAACAGCCTTAACCGTAAAGTTTGCCGTCGCTTGGCCGATAGCTTAACCAGTCGACAAGTGTCATTTATTTAATGGGAGTCATGATGAGTAAACCTCTTTTTCTGCTGGTGGTACTGGGGCTAACGGCCTGTACTTCCTCAGGAGAGCAGCAGTTTGATGCTAATAATCATTATCTGCCCCACGATCATGCATCCCACTATATTAATCGCAAGCCTCTGGGGCCTTTAGTGCAGCCAGAGGTGTCGCCGCGCCACAGCCAAGATGGAGTGCCGATGCGCATGAGTGCAGGCACCCGCAGTGCTTATTTACCGCAGGCGGGGCCGTCTTTGGTGGGCGGGCAAACCCAGCTGCAACAGCATATGTCGGCTTTGGCTTATCGTTTGGTGTCCAGTGCGCACAAGTTGAATACTCAGTCGGGCATTGCCGTGAGCGGCTTTGTGGATCAGCAAGATTATAACAGCCAAGATGACTTTAGCCGTTTGTTGTCTGAAACCATGATGTTTCAACTCAATCAATATGGCTTGCGGGTAGTGGACTTTAAAACCTTGCCTTTTATCCGTATTACGCCAGAAGGCGACATTACTACCAGTCGTGATTATCGCCAGCTAAGTGGCCGCATCAATGCGCAGTATTTGGTACACGGCACTGTGAGTGAAACCACCGGCGGGCGGTTAGTGAACGCACGTTTGGTGTCGATGGCCGATAATAGCTTGGTTGCCAGCGCCCAACAGTTTATTCCTGAATATCTAGTCGCCAGCATGCTTAAAGCCCAAGGCCCGGAGCCCAGAGTGCAAGTAATTACGCCTGAATATAGGAGCCGTTATGCTAAGTAAGCGCGGGTTATTAATGTGCTTAATGCTATGGCCCTTAATGGCCTGCAGCACTCAACAGGGCGGCCCTAAAGCGGCTAAAAATCATATCTATGCGGTGGGCTATGCGCCCATTAGTTTGCAGCAGCCGGTGGATCCCCAGCAAAAACTGTTACATGCCATGCGTGCCTCTAAGTTAGATGCCTATCGAGAGCTAACCGAGCAGTTAAGTGGGGTGATGACTTCAAGCTCCAGCATTACCAACAGCAATATTTTGCAAGACGGTGCGGTGAGCAACAGCAGCCGAGGTGTAGTGCGCGGCGCGCGGGTAGTAAACAGCTACCCAGACGGCGATATGTATATCACCGAGTTAGAGCTGGATTTAAAGTTGTATGAACAGCTAAGACGCGGGTATTGAGAGCAATGCTTAATTGTGAATGGTGAGTTGTAAGTGTGGCTAAAACGACAACACCAGATCTTGTAGAAGCCGCTTTAGCCGGCTGGTTTTTCGCAGAAAAACTCCCCATCTAAAACGAGATCCTGATTTTCATCAGGAAGACGGCATAAGGGCATAACACAACGCTTTCTTGGCCGTCATGCCGTATATGGACTCCTTCTGTATGACAACCGTCTTTGAACATAAAATAAGCAGCATGGGTAAGGAGCTGGCGTATATTCGGACTCTCATTGGGGAGCTACCCCTGTCCCTTGATGTATTCGCACCTTCAGGCCTCTGCGGACTTACGGCATGGTTTGCACACTGGCATGAACAGGCTTTCTGAAGGTTGGTCTCACCTCTTAACTGTATCTGCGCTCATGTTGGGTCATCATTTAACTCGGTTGTTCGGTTGTTCGTTCAGTTGACGGATTGACTCAGCTACGCGCTGACTAATAATGTGGGCCGATGATATTCTTCACCATGACGCAACATCGCCCAGGCGGTACGGACTGTTTTGTTGGCCAGACCCACTGAAGCGATGCCAAAGCCACGTCGCTGCATCATGGCTTTCAGCCAGGCCTCTTTCTGATTAACCGGTTCTCTTTTCTGTAATTTTTGCAAAACGGAACGCGCGCCCTGAATAAGGTTCGAACGCTGCTGCCTTTTGCCGTGGCGTTTACCAATACCTCCCATCACGACCTTGCCACCCGTACTAAACTGTTTGGGTGTGACACCCACGCAGGCCGCCGCTTCCCGACCGGAGGCGAAGTTGCCACCGTTAGTACCTAACATCAGATAGAGATGCAACGCATTGACCGGGCCCACGCCTTCTAACTTCATCAACTTTGCGCAACTTGGATGTTGTTTGATTAACTTATCACGCCTCGCTTCTAACGCTTGAAAGCGCTGAGTCAAGGATAAGTAAGCTTGCCACAGCTCTGATAGCTCATCGCGTAATGGCATCGGGATCTCGTTCTCCGCGTCTTCCAGAATAAGGGGTATCGCCGCACGCAAACCCGCGAAACCTTTAGTAATGGTGATACCAAACTCAAATATCAGGGCTCTGATTAGGTTACTGGTCGCCGTGCGCTGATCTTGCATGTGCTCCCGGATACGCTCTATGCTTTGCAGCCCTTGTTGCTCCGTTGACTTGGGGGTGACGGTTTTTAATCCTGGATGTGATAGTGCCGCACCGATAGCTTCCGCATCGTTATGATCGGTTTTATGTCCGAGCCGAAATGCAGCCACAATTTTAGGGGCGATAATCACCGGCTTATGCCCCATAGTTTCGACGGTACGAGCCCAATAATGTGCAGAGCCACACGCCTCCATCGCCACGACGCAAGCAGGATGCTTACTGAGCATGGCAGTAAGCTGAGCACGGGTATAAGCGCGGTTACGCTGCGTTTTATTATTCTTAAGGGTGCACGCTTGGAACGAATGTTTTGCCAAATCGAGGGCAATGACAGTATCGTGTTTCATGTATGGACTCCTTCCGATTGAGGACTCGGGGTTGTGGTAAACTTACCGTACTCCTCTGAGGGTGAAGGAGTCCATACATCGGACGCGCTCCGGTATCTTGTTTGTCTTTTGAAGACCCAAAGCGAGATCCTGACGTGCGTCAGGATGACGGCATAAGTACGAGATCCTGATGTTCATTAGAAGGACTCTGATATTTATAAAAAAACACCGCTCCTTTAAGAGCGGTGTTTGGTTTTTTTCTGACAGCTAACAGCTTACGGCTGAAAGCTATTAATTAACGTATTTGCAGTATGGTTTGCTGCAGGGTGCTGTTTACTTCCAGTGCACGGGAGTTGGCTTGAAAGTTACGCTGGGCAGTAATCAAGTCTACTAGCTCTGTGGTTAAGCTGGTGTTGGATTGCTCCAATGCCGCCACGCTCACTTTACCGAAAATACCGGTATTCGGCTGACCGGTCACCGCTTCACCGGATAATAAAGACTGGCGCCATTGGGTATCACCAATTTGCGTTAATCCCTGCTCGTTAGAGAAACGCGCCATGGCCACTATACCTAAGTTTTCGGTAGTACCGTTGCTGTAAGTGGCTTGTACTAAGCCATCTGAGCCTACATCTACCTTGGTCAATCGACCTACTGTAGTGCCATCTTGGCTATTTTCAGTTACCTCAAACGCACCTGAGTTTAGGGTCGCTGAAGGAATTTTAATCTTGATTTTTTGGTCAGGATCGGAGCCATTACTAAAGCCTAATTCTTCAGTTTCAATATCAGCAGGAACTATGCTTTCTAACAGGCCCGCGTTAGTAAACTTTAGCTCAACTCCACCGGCTACCTTTTCTTCCCCGTCAACAAAGACTCTCATTTGCCATTCATTCTCTGTGTTAGTTCCATCTGCGGTCGGCCCTACTTTAACGAAGTACTGCGTTAAAGTATGAGTATCACCCATTGAGTCATAAATAGTCATCGAAGTTGATGAGGTGTAAGTCTCTGAGTTTTTTTCATCAAACAGAGCAGGATCTAATGCACCTGCTTTCACCGGCAAATTCACGCCAATTTTAGCTTCTGTGGTTTGCTGTGGTTGACCAGCTTTATCTGGAATACGCAGCGGCTGAGTACTGTTGATACCCAAACCTGCTGGCGTACCATCGGCGTTCGCCTTGTAGGTTTGCAGAAAGTGACCTTGAGAGTTAGTCACGAAACCTTCGTTATTTAAGCGAAAGGCGCCGGCGCGGGTAAAGGTGCGATCCAGTGAGCCAATTTCATTTGATACCACGAAGAAGCCACTGCCGTTAATGGCCATGTCTAGCGAGTTATTGGTGAACTGCAGTGCACCTTGGTGAAACTGCTGGGCCACGGCGGCAGTTTGCACACCGCTACCGGTACTCGTTTTGGCGTTGGAAAAAATCGAGTTGGCATACACATCGGCAAACTCGGCACGGGACTCTTTAAAGCCGATGGTGTTTACGTTGGCAATGTTGTTGGCCGTAACGTCCAGATCTTTTTGCGCCGCGTTCACGCCGCTGAGGGCAATATTAAAAGACATTTAGGTGCTCCTTACGCCGTTTTACGGCCAGCAATTTCGAGTACTTGGTTTAAGGGCACGCCCCCTAAACCAGATAAGTTAACCAAGGTAGGGCTGTTGGCACTGCCCAGCGTCACGCTGTCAACTCGGCCAAAAGCCAAGGCGTTGAGGTCTTCACGCTGGTTACCAATTAAACCACTTACTTTGATTTTGTAGCGGCCCGTGGGGGCAGGCTCGCCTTGTTCGTTTAGGCCGTCCCAACTAAAGGGCACGTTGCCGCGCTGTGGGCCATCTAAGCCCATGGTGCGTACCACTTCGCCCTTTTCATTTTCTATACGGATCACTACGTTATTGGCACCCTCTCCGGTTACGGCCACGCCGTCTACCGCATCGCTTTGATCCCAATAGGCAAGGTTGCTGGGCAATAATACTTTCTGCCCTACTAGGCTAGATGCCTGCAGCGCTTGGCTAGAGGTCATCACTTCGCTCAAGCCTGATAGCTGTTTACTCATGTTACTGATGCCGTCGGCGCTGGTAAACGCGGTCATTTGGGCAATCATGTCGGAGTTATCTGCGGGTTTAAACGGATCTTGATAGGCTAGCTGTTGTGTCATTAGTGCGAAGAAGTCTTCTTGGCCCAATTGCGCTCGGCTTGGGTCTTTAACTTTATCGGCTGGGCTTTGCTCGCCGGGCCATTTCATACCGTTTAAGTAATCTTGGTTAACTTGCATCGGTTATTACCCCTTACCGAGGCGCAGCGTTTGCTGCAACATTTGCTTGGCGGCGTCCGCTACCTGCACGTTAGTTTGGTAGTTACGGGAAGCACTTAGCATGTCGGTCATTTCTTCAACTACGTTGACGTTGGGCTTATAGATAAAGCCTTCTGCATCTGCCATCGGGTGATCGGGATGAAACTCCTTTAACAGCGGCTTGTCGCTTTCGACTATGCCCATCACCTTAACGCCGACGCTTTCTTGACGATCAGACAGGGCCTGGTTGAGGTCGGCGGCAAATACCGGTTTGCGCGCGCGGTAAGTTTCACCCACGCTGGAACTTACGCTGTCTGCGTTGGCCAAGTTACTGGCGGTGGTATTAAGGCGCACCGACTGCGCGCTCATGGCGCTGCCGGAAATATCAAATACCTTAAATAGGCTCACATTGAATCTCCCTTAATGGCTTTTAACAGGCCGCTTATTTTGCCGTTTAAAAACTCGAGCGAAGCTTGATACTGCAAGGCGTTTTCCATGTAGCTGTTACGCTCGGTTTGTACATCGACCGTGTTGCCATCGCCGGTGTCTGGCTGATTAGGTACGCGAAACTGCACCATGCCGGGCGGCGCTATCTCAACGGCGAAGTGCTGTTGATTAGTACGACTCAGCGAAAAGCCTTGGTTATTTTGTGCCTGATTCAGCGCCGCCTGAAAGTCCATGTCTTTGGCTTTATAACCAGGCGTGTCAGCGTTGGCCAAGTTACTGGCCAACACTTCGGCGCGACTTGAACGAGCCGTTAGGGCGTGTTGATGTATACCAAAGGCTTTATCGAATGAAATTGCCACCCTGCACCTCTTGTCTTACGTTACGTTGTTGCCAGTAGGCGGCAAACACTTGCCACCTGCGGCTTAAATTATGTGTTGTTCTGGGCTCTTAAAGCGGTGTGCTTGCCCTAAACCTAGACTTATGTCCAGACTCTCACCTAAATACAAGCAAGACTCATGCCAGCTATAGCGCAATGGTGAATGGTGAATGGTGAGCTTAACTAAAACGATAATACCAGCTCTTGTAGAAGCCGCTTTAGCCGGCTGGTTTTTCGCAGAAAAACTCCCCATATAAACCGAGATCCTGATTTTCATCAGGAAGACGGCTAAAACAACACACCGCACTTTGCCGTCATACCGAACTTGCTTCGGTATCTCGCTCTTATGTTTAAAACCAAAACCGAGATCCTGATGGTCATCAGGAAGACGGCATTAGAACAAAGAGTTTCGCCGGCCAGCGCAGCTGGAGGGTTTAAAGACTTACGCCTACGGCGTAATGCGAGAACAAGTGTTCGCCTACAAAACCACCGCTCTTTTCCGTCATACCGAGCTTGCCTCGGTATCTCGCTCTTTGCTCTTAAAACTAAAGCGAGATCCTGACGTGCGTCAGGATGACGGCAGAACGTGAGACGTAAGGCGTGAGATCTTCCTTTTGTAGCCGGCCGTCTCTTTGGTAAAAAGGACTTCGCCGGGCCAGCGTAGCGGGATGGATTTGAAATCCCGCTGAGGCGGGACTGCCTAATACTCTTGATATAAATAATGGCAGCCTACAAAAGATCAACAGCAAAACCGTGGCGAATAAATTGCCACCTACAAAAACAAAGAGTTTCGGCGGTACTTGTAGCCGGCCGCCTCTTTGATGAAAAGGACTTCGGCGGGCCAGCGTAGCTGGGTGGATTTGAAATCCCGCTGAGGCGGGACTGCCTAATACTCTTTATAGAAACAATGGCAGCCTACAAAAGATCAACAGCAAAACCGTGGCGAATAAATTGCCACCTACGAAAGACTGATACCTGTAGCCGGCCGTCTCTTTGGTAAAGAGGACTTCGCCGGTCCTGCGAAGCAGGATGGGTTGAAATCATCAGCACTAACAACAACAACAACAACAACAGCAACAACAGCAACAACAGTAAACCCTGCCTCATACCTTTAACCTACGATATAGCTATCTGTAGGTAAGGCGTAAGGCGAGAATTTAGAATGGTAAAGACCCAATAAAAAAGGCCCTTGCGGGCCTTAAATTATTTAATGCGGTAGATGATGCCGGGGTTGCAGCGGATCATTTCAAATTTATCTGATAAGCCGGTGAGTGACTCAGAGGCGCCGAGTAGCAGATAGCCACCGGGATTTAACGATTGGGCAAATTGATTCAGGATCTTGGTTTTATTGGCCGATGAAAAGTAAATTAACACGTTGCGGCAAAATATAATGTCAAATTTACCCAGCAAGCTGTAGCTGTCTAGCAAGTTGAACGGTCGAAAGTTGACCATGCTTCTTACTTTCTGTTGCAGCTGCATCTTGCCTTCCGTTAACGGGGTAAAAAAGTGGCTTCTGCGCTCCGGGGATAAACCGCGCGCCAGCGATAGGCTGTCGTAAATGCCACTCTTACATTGCTCCAACATGCTGGTAGAAATATCCGTGGCCACTATTTGCAGCCCCGGCAAACCGCCCGGTTTACGGGCCTGATACTCTAATGCGGTCATAGCAATGGAGTACGGCTCTTGGCCCGAGGAGCTGGCCGCCGACCATACTTTTAATGTTTTACCTGGCTTTGCTAACTCGGGAAACAGCTTTTCGGTAAGCAAGGTAAAAGGATAGTTGTCACGAAACCATAAGGTTTCATTGGTGGTCATGGCATCGATCACCGCCGTTTTTAGCTCTCGCTCGCGCAAGCTCATGGATTTTACAATCAGCTCATCTAACGATTCTATTTGAAAACGCGCCAGCAAAGGTGACAAGCGGCTTTTAACCAAATACTGCTTGTTATCTCCCAGCACTATGCCGGTGCTAGTTTCTAGAAAATGACAAAACGCGCGGTATTGTTCCTCGGTCAGATTTTTCATCTGTGTCCTTTACAGCAATTTAGAGTGCAGCCTTCACGGCTGATGCCAGCTCGTCGGGATGGAATTTGGCGATAAAATTATCGGCGCCGACTTTTTCAATCAATGCTTTGTTAAACACACCACTTAATGAGGTATGTAAAATAACATGCAGATCTTTAAGGGCTGGATTACTACGAATTTCTGACGTTAAGGTATAGCCATCCATTTCTGGCATTTCTACATCAGAAATCACCATAGACAACTGTTCAAGAATCGGACCAAGGGCTGCTAACTCACGCAATTTATTGAGCGCCAGCTTGCCGTTTTCTACCACTATGCATTCCAGGCCCAGTGTTTCCATGGTTTTTTGAATTTGACGACGGGCAACAGAAGAGTCATCGGCAATTAAAATGGGCTTTTGCTCGGCAGTCATTAAATGAGAGACTTCATCAACCAATTCTTGTTTAACTATAACGTTGCGCGGCGCAATTTCATCGAGAATTTTTTCTACGTCTAATATCTCTACTAGCTCACCGTCAATTTCAGTAACGGCAGTCATATAATTAGAGCGGCCTGTTCCTATAGGCGGCGGTAAAATAGCTTCCCAATTCATATTCACAATACGGTCTACCGAGCCTACTAAAAAACCCTGCACCGAACGGTTATATTCAGAAATAATCACAAAGCTATTCTCAGTCTGCTCAACAGGTTGCCCGCCCATGGCTTTACTGATATCAATAATAGAGATGGTTTTACCACGTATATTAGCCACGCCTTTAATAACGGCATTACGCTGCGGCAATACCGTCAGCTTAGGGCACTGCAACACCTCTTTAACCTTGAACACGTTAATGCCAAATCGTTGACGCCCGTTAAGCCTGAACAGTAATAATTCCAACCTGTTCTGACCCACCAGTTGTGTTCTTTGGTTTACCGAGTCGAGTACGCCCGCCATACAGTTTCTCCATTAAGGCCGTGGTATGCTTGTCCGTCCATGGCATGTTTTATGCATTATGCGATAAGTATGCTTATAGGTAGTGCGTATTGATAGCGCTGATTTATGCGAACCGAGCGTTAGCTTAGCACCCGCTAATGACCGACGCCAACAGCGCTCAGCCACTACGTGACATGAGCCACTGCTTTTATATCGGCCAAGAGGAAAGAATGCTTAACAGAATTTTTTTACCCTTAAGCGCAGCCTTGCGCAGTTTGAGCAATTTATCAAACTTGCCCGTCTTTATCCTATTCTTGCTCTCAGCCAATATGGGCCCATTACAGGCGCAAACGCTGGGTGCCAGTAATGTGCATGATGAAATTCGCCGCTACGCCGAAGACTATGTGCGAGATTTAGTGCCCTTGCAGCCGGACGACAAACTAGAAGTGACTGCCGCCAGCATAGATACCCGCATAGCCTTGACCGAATGTTTAGGCCAACTTACCGCCGATATTCGCGGTGCCGGTGATGTGAAGCGCAATACGCACGTATTTTTGCAGTGTCATGAAACTCCCAGCTGGGAAATCTTTGTGCCAGTGCGAGTAAAAGTGCTTAAGCCGGTGGTAACGGCCAGCGACCCGATAACACGTAATACCTTGCTGCAAGCGCAGCATTTGAGCGTGGATTATCAAGATGAAGTGCTATTGCGCGGCGGTGTATTTAGCAACCCGAGTGAGCTTATTGGCTCACGCAGCAAACGAGACTTGCGCGCCGGACAACCGATTTTAAGCAGTCAATTATGCGTGGTATGCAAGGGTGACAGAGTCAGTATTTTGGCGCAAACCGGTGGGCTCAGCATAAAAACCGATGGTTTGGCCAAAGAGGATGGCTCTTTTAATGACACCATTCGCATCAGCAATGTTAACTCGGGCCGAGAAATTAGCGCACAAATTGTGGCCGCCGGTCAGGTGCAGGTTAAGTTGTAAATTCTGCTAAAGTTATCAACAAACAAGCCGATACCCCTTGTACGCAGCAGCAGAATAGGACATTAACATCATGGCTATCGACAAATTACCCGTAGGGATCAGCACCAGTACGCCGCTGACCAACAACAAATATAAGCAAAGCGTGGCCACAGATGCCGCGCCAAGCAACACGCCCAATACGGTGGCGCCTAAGCAAGACTCAGTCACGCTAACGCCGCAGGCTCAGCGCTTGAGTCAAGTGCAGCACTCGCTGGCTAACACGCCGGCACCGGATAATAGCGCCCGCTTAGAGGCACTGAAAAAAGCCATCAACGAAGGCAGCTACCAAGTAGACAGTGACCGACTGGCCGCCAATATCTCACGTTTTGAGCAAGACTTAGAAGGCCTCTAATATGTCGCTTGCTGCGCTGCTAGTTCAACAAAAATCCCAACTCGAGCAACTGTTAACCATTACCCAACAGGAGCTTGAGTTGATCGTGCACCGCAAAGCGCTGGAGCTGCCGCCATTAACTGAGCAGAAACAGACCTTGCTGACACAAATTCAAAGCACCGATGCCGAGCTTGCCAATCATCCGGAGCGCGAGCGTTTAAGCGGTGATTATCTGCCTCAAGTTAATAGCCTGCGCCAGTTAGTTGAGCAATGCCAAGAGCAAAGCCAGGTTGCCGAGCAATTACTCGAGCAATCGCTCAACGGTGTTCGCCAACTTGCCAATATTTTAAGCCGCCTGCACGAACGGCAAAGTATGACCTATGACCAAAAAGGTCACACCAAAGGCATCAACAAAGGTGTCGGATTTAAGGTTTAAGTCACCCGCTAGCGGGAATGTTTCATTTTAAATGCTTAATGTTGAATGAAGCCAAAAAAACACCGCTCCCATAAAGAGCGGTGTTTTTTTGTGGGGCCGTAAGAACAACCATAACGCCTCACACGCAAAGGCGGTGTTTGGTTTTGCTTTTGTAGAGGCCAATTTATTCGGCCGGTTTTGCGTAGCAAAACTTTAAACTTGAACGCAAAACCAAATAAAGACCGGTGTTTACGCCGTCTTCCTGATGAAAATCAGGATCTCGTTTTAGTTTTAGTACCAAAAGCGAGATACCGGATCTAGCCCGGTATGACGGCCAAAAAACTGGTGTGTTATGCCCTTATGCCGTCTTTGCGAGCGTAGCGCGGCAATCCATTCTGCACGCCTGCACAGGGTCCCAACCATGGATTGCCGCGTCGTTACACTCCTCGCAATGACGAAGGGATGGGGTTCTGGCCTTTTTATTCCCTCATCCTGACGCACGTCAGGATCTCGTTTTGGCTTTAATACCAAGTGCGAGATACCGGAGCGCGTCCGATGTATGGACTCCTTCACCCTCAGAGGAGTACGGTAAGTTTACCACAACCCCGAGTCCTCAATCGGAAGGAGTCCATACATGAAACACGATACTGTCATTGCCCTCGATTTGGCAAAACATTCGTTCCAAGCGTGCACCCTTAAGAATAATAAAACGCAGCGTAACCGCGCTTATACCCGTGCTCAGCTTACTGCCATGCTCAGTAAGCATCCTGCTTGCGTCGTGGCGATGGAGGCGTGTGGCTCTGCACATTATTGGGCTCGTACCGTCGAAACTATGGGGCATAAGCCGGTGATTATCGCCCCTAAAATTGTGGCTGCATTTCGGCTCGGACATAAAACCGATCATAACGATGCGGAAGCTATCGGTGCGGCACTATCACATCCAGGATTAAAAACCGTCACCCCCAAGTCAACGGAGCAACAAGGGCTGCAAAGCATAGAGCGTATCCGGGAGCACATGCAAGATCAGCGCACGGCGACCAGTAACCTAATCAGAGCCCTGATATTTGAGTTTGGTATCACCATTACTAAAGGTTTCGCGGGTTTGCGTGCGGCGATACCCCTTATTCTGGAAGACGCGGAGAACGAGATCCCGATGCCATTACGCGATGAGCTATCAGAGCTGTGGCAAGCTTACTTATCCTTGACTCAGCGCTTTCAAGCGTTAGAAGCGAGGCGTGATAAGTTAATCAAACAACATCCAAGTTGCGCAAAGTTGATGAAGTTAGAAGGCGTGGGCCCGGTCAATGCGTTGCATCTCTATCTGATGTTAGGTACTAACGGTGGCAACTTCGCCTCCGGTCGGGAAGCGGCGGCCTGCGTGGGTGTCACACCCAAACAGTTTAGTACGGGTGGCAAGGTCGTGATGGGAGGTATTGGTAAACGCCACGGCAAAAGGCAGCAGCGTTCGAACCTTATTCAGGGCGCGCGTTCCGTTTTGCAAAAATTACAGAAAAGAGAACCGGTTAATCAGAAAGAGGCCTGGCTGAAAGCCATGATGCAGCGACGTGGCTTTGGCATCGCTTCAGTGGGTCTGGCCAACAAAACAGTCCGTACCGCCTGGGCGATGTTGCGTCATGGTGAAGAATATCATCGGCCCACATTATTAGTCAGCGCGTAGCTGAGTCAATCCGTCAACTGAACGAACAACCGAACAACCGAGTTAAATGATGACCCAACATGAGCGCAGATACAGTTAAGAGGTGAGACCAACCTTCAGAAAGCCTGTTCATGCCAGTGTGCAAACCATGCCGTAAGTCCGCAGAGGCCTGAAGGTGCGAATACATCAAGGGACAGGGGTAGCTCCCCAATGAGAGTCCGAATATACGCCAGCTCCTTACCCATGCTGCTTATTTTATGTTCAAAGACGGTTGTCATACAGAAGGAGTCCATATACGGCATGACGGCATAGTTAGAAGAGCTAACCAAAAGCGGTGTTTGTCTTTAACGTAAGGCGGTGTTTTGTAGGCTAGCGCTTTAGCTGCTAGTCCCGTCTTAGCGGGATTTTGTTTTTAGACCTAAATCACCCTAAGTCTTCTGCTTCGCAGAATTCGCAGCTAAAGCGCGAAGCTACAAGGAGCGCTGTGTAGTGTTTGGCTGAGTGTTTCTTCTTTGTAAATAGTGGTGGACTACAAAGTACGGTGTTTGTCTTTATTGCGTCATCCTGATGACCATCAGGATCTAGTTTTTAGGTTTTAGTACTAATAGCGAGATACCGTGGCGAGCACGGTATGACGGCATAGTGATAAGAGCCTACAACAGGCGGTGTTTTGTTTGTGTTATGAGCTGATGCCTGCCGCATTTTTAGCCGTCATCCTGATGACCATCAGGATCTAGTTTTTAGGTTTTAGTACTAAGAGCGAGATACCGTGGCGAGCACGGTATGACGGCATAGTGATAAGAGCCTACAACAGGCGGTGTTTTGTTTGTGCATTCAAGAGGCCGCCTTTAGTCGGCCGGTTTTGCTTAGCAAAACTCTTAACAGCATTATTCTGTGAATAGTGAGCCCCCTCGTTCCCATGCTCTGCGTGGGAATGTGCTTTGGCCGCTCTGCGGTCGGTTTATGTTAGCTCCTCACGCTTCACGCCTTACCCCTCACATTGTGTTAGTGGCACTAATCTTGCATTGTATTTAACCAATAGTTTAGTCAATTAGCGGTCAGTGGCAGAGACTCTGCGGCTTATCAGCATTAATCAGTACTTATTCGGCAAGCGCCGGCGGAGCTGAAATGGACAAATTGCTTTATATCGCCATGTCTGGCGCCAAAGAAAACATGCACAGCGTGGCCGTGCGCTCTAATAACCTCGCCAACGCCAATACCACCGGCTTTAAAGCCGACATGGAGCAAGCGCGCGCCATGCAAGCCTTTGGCGAGGGCATGCCCACTCGCGTGTTTGCCATGACGGAGCGACCGGGGCAAAACTTTGCCACCGGCCCCATACAAACCACAGGTCGAGATCTTGACGTTGCCGTAGCCGGTGACGGCTGGTTGGCAGTAGAAGCAAAAGATGGCGGCGAGGCCTATACCCGCTTTGGTAGCTTGCAAGTCACGCCAGATGGCCGCTTGCAAACCAGTAATGGCTTAAACGTATTAGACGATAACGGCGGGCCGATCTTTTTGCCGCTGCCGTTAGAGAAAATGGAAATTAACAAAGACGGCACCATCTTCGCCCGCTTAGAAGGCGAACCCGCTAACGGCGGTGCTGAGCTGCAGCGTATTAAAACCGTACTGCCCAACAATGCGGATCTGGAAAAAGGCCAAGATGGCCTGTTTCGTCGTAAAGACGGTCAAGCCGAAGCGGCCTCCGCGCAAGTACAACTGATTGCTGGCGCACTGGAGGGCAGTAACGTGAACCCGGTAGCCGAAATGACCCATTTGATCGATCTGCAGCGCCGCTTTGAGACCCAATTAAAAATGATGAGTCACGCAGAAGAAAACGATAAAGCCCATGCTCAGCTGCTGCGCATCTAAGTAGTTAAAGGCATAAAAGGAGAGTGTAATGAACCCCGCATTATGGATTAGTAAAACCGGCTTAGACGCTCAGCAGACCAATATCTCGGTCACCTCCAATAACTTGGCGAACGCCAGCACCATTGGTTTTAAAAAAGGCCGGGCGATTTTTGAAGACTTGCTCTATCAAAACGTTCACCAGCCCGGTGGTCGTGCTACGGCGGACACCAACTTGCCCTCCGGCTTAATGTTAGGTGCTGGTAGTAAGGTGGTGGCCACCCAAAAAACCTTTACTCAGGGCAGTGTGCAGACCACAGATAACGCGCTGGATGTGATGATTGACGGCCGCGGATTTTTTGAAGTGCAATTGCCCGATGGCACCACCGGTTATACCCGTAATGGTCAATTTGCTTTGAACGAAGAGGGCGTAATTGTGACGCCGGGTAATGGTTACCCATTGCAGCCGGAAATGCAGATCCCCGATAACGCGCAAAGCATCAGCGTAGGCACCAATGGTGAAGTGTCGGTACAAATCGCCGGCCAAGCCCAGTCACAAGTTATCGGCCAGTTTATTATTACCGACTTCGCTAACCCTGCGGGCTTGCAGCCCAAAGGTGAAAACTTGTATTTAGAGACTCAGTCTAGTGGCGCTGCTATGCAAGGCATTGCCGGTGCCGACGGCTACGGCACCATCAAGCAAGGTATGTTGGAAACCTCAAACGTGAACGTGACCGAAGAGTTGGTGAACTTGATCCAAGCCCAGCGGGTGTATGAGATGAACTCCAAGGTTATCTCGTCGGTCGATGAAATGATGGCTTACGTTAATCAGCAGCTGTAATTGAATAAAAGCAGGTAGAGCCGATGCGCAAACTAATGATGGCCATAAGTGTGGTGGTGATAGGGGGCTTAAGTTTAGCAGGCTGTGCCAGTACGCCTTATACCCCTAAACCCGACGATCCGGCATTTGCGCCTGTTATTCCTAGCCTGAGCGCACAGCAATTAGAGCCTAACGGCTCGATTTTTCAGGATAACTACGCCAACAGCCTGTATTCCGACATTAAAGCGCACCGCGTTGGTGACATTATTACCGTGGAATTGGCTGAGTCTACTCGTGCGCAAAAGCGGGCCACCACTCAGCAAGCGAAAGACTCCAGCGTTAACATTGCCGCACCTAATATCGGCGGGAAAGATATTTCAATTGGCGGTTATCCGCTCAGTGCGTCTATGTCGAGCGGCAACGAGTTTGACGGCCAAGCTAACACTAATCAAAGCAACAGCTTACAAGGCAGCATTACTGTGAGCGTATCTCAAGTGCTGGCCAACGGTAATTTAATGGTGCAGGGCGAAAAGTGGCTCATGCTCAATACCGGCGAGGAATACGTGCGCATTAGCGGCATGATCCGCCCGCAAGACATTGGTGCCGACAACCGCGTAGAGTCTAATCGCGTGGCTAACGCACGCATTTACTACGGCGGCACCGGCGACTTTGCCAACACCCAAACCCGCGGCTGGTTATCCACCTTCTTCAACAGCCCTTGGATGCCTTTTTAAGCGCGAGTGAAGCGTGAGGCGTGAAGGGTTAAAGAAAGTGCCAAGCCCAATAAATTCGGTGTTTTTGTAGGTCTTGAACTTTGTAGGTGCCCGTCTCTTAGGTAAAGAGTATTCGGCACGGTTTGGTGTTGGGTATTCAACCTATATTCGCTAAGGCGAACCGGCGAATAAATTGCCGGCTACAGGTTATGTTTTGTTTTAGCCGTCTTCCTGACGCACGTCAGGATCTCGTTTTAGGTGTTTGGTAGCTGGCCCTGTTGTAGGTGGCAATTTATTCGCCACGGTTTTGATTTAAACAGCCAGCTATGCTGGCCCGGCGAAACCCTCTGCATAAAAACAAGTGGCGGCTACGGGGTTAGGTGATTTTTGTAGGTATTGTCACTTGTAGGTGGCCGTCTCTTAGGTAAAGAGGACTTCGCCACGGTTTGGTTTGGGTTTTGGTTTTAGATATTTAAAGCCAGCTGCGCTGGCCCGCCGAAACCCTCTGCTTAAAAACAAGTGGCGGCTACAGGTTATATTTTGTTTTAGCCGTCTTCCTGACGCACGTCAGGATCTCGTTTTAGATATTGTTTCCCGTTTTGTTTTAGGTTCTCAGGAGAAATACATGAAGCAGCTCACCGGATTATTACTGAGCTTAACCTTATTGGCGGGGGCGATAATGCCTGCGCAGGCGGCGCGTATTAAAGACATTAGCTCGGTGGCCGGCGTGCGAGCCAACCAATTGGTGGGTTATGGCTTGGTGGTGGGTTTACCCGGTACTGGCGAGCGTAACAACGCCTTTGCCGCGCAAACTTTTAGAACCATGCTCAATAACTTTGGCATTACAGTGCCAGAAAACATGCGGCCTAAAATGAATGACGTGGCACCGGTGGCGGTGCACGCCGAACTGCCCGCTTTTGCTAAGCCCGGCCAGACCATCGACATTACCGTATCGGCCATTGGTGAGGCGAAAAGCCTACGTGGCGGCACCTTGCTGCAAACCTTCTTAAAAGGTGTGGACGGGCGTGTGTATGCGCTGGCCCAAGGCAGCTTAATAGTCGGCGGTTTGGGTGCTGAGGGCGCCGATGGCTCGTCCATCATGATTAACATTCCGACCGTGGGCCGTATTCCTGCTGGCGCTATGGTAGAGCGTGAAGTTGAAAGCTCCTTTGGCCGTGGCGATACCATTACCTTTAACTTACATCGTTCAGATTTCACCACGGCTAAACGCATGGCCGAGACCATTAACGACTTGGTGGGCCCCAATAATGCACAAGCATTAGATGCTACCTCGGTGCAGGTGTATGCTCCGCGCGACCCAAGTGAGCGCGTCAGTTATTTGTCGACGCTAGAAAATCTAGTGATAGACGTGGCCGACGAGTCCGCCAAAATCATAGTTAACTCGCGCACCGGCACCATAGTGATAGGCCAAAATGTGCGGCTTAAACCCGCCGCTATTACCCACGGTGGCTTAACCATTATGATTTCTGAAAACCCAGAGGTGTCACAGCCCAATGCACTGGCGGGCGGCGAAACCGTAGTGGTGCCCAACAGTACTGTTAATGTTCAACAACAAGACTCGCGCATGTTTAAGCTCGACACCGGCACTACGCTCGACGACTTAGTGCGCGCAGTGAATCAAGTAGGCGTGGCCCCCGGAGACCTAGTCGCCATCTTAGAAGCCCTGCGCCAAGCCGGCGCCATCCAAGGCGAGCTGGTGATTATTTAAAAGCAGCGCCCGGCACCCAGCACCAAGCGCCCAGCTAGGCAAAGTGCGGTATGTTTTGTTTGTTTTAGCTGTCATCCTGACGCACGTCTGGATCTCGCACTTATGCCGTCATCCTGATGACCATCAGGATCTGGTTTTAGGTTTTAGTGCTAAGAGCGAGATACCGTGGCGAGCACGGTATGACGACCGTAGGGGCTGTGTCTGCTGTGTTTTTCGCCGTCATCCTGACGCACGTCAGGATCTGGTTCTGGGTTCTGGGTTCTGGGTTTTGGTTTTTGTAGGTGCCAATTTATTCGGCACGGTTTGGTGTCGGGTATGTTTTTTTAGGAGTAGCGGATGAAACCGGTCGATTCATACAGTAATAGCCTCTTGGTTAACGATATCCAAGGGTTAGATAAACTGCGCCAACAAGGTTTTGCCGAAGACAGAGGCAAGGCGCTGGACGAAGCTGCGCGCCAGTTTGAAAGCTTGTTTACCCAGCAGCTGTTTAAATCGATGCGTGCGGCCAATAAGGTGTTTGAATCCGATGGCCCCATGAACAGCCGCTACACCGAACATTATCAAGATATGCATGACCAACAGATGTCGGCAGAACTCAGTAAGCGCGGCAGCTTAGGCTTAGCAGACTTAGTGAGTAAGCAATTAGGCGGTGAACAGCCCGCACCTCAGCCCCAAGCTCGCCAGTTTGATCTAACAGATGTGCGTCGTATCTCTGGCAAAGTGGTGCGGCCATTGGGTGCCGACGGCGTAGCAGGCGCGGTTGAAAAAGCCAAAGAAATGGCGCGACCGCCGTTACAAGCCGCTAGCCTGTCAGCTAACGATAAAGACGCAGTGGTCTATAACGCCAGTGAACCGTTTCGCACACCAGAAGACTTTGTGAAGCGCTTAATGCCCGCTGCAGTAGCCGCAGGTAAGCGCATGGGATTGCCGCCCGAGGCCATGCTGGCGCAGGCTGCACTGGAAACTGGCTGGGGTAAAAAGATCATCGGGCTAAAAAATGGTGACTCTAGCCATAATCTTTTTGGCATCAAGGCCGATAACAGTTGGAAGAGCACTAAAACTTGGGTGAATACCTTGGAATATGAGCAAGGCATAGCGGTAAAGGTTAAAGCGCCGTTTCGAGCTTATGGCTCCTTTAATGACAGCTTTAACAATTATGTAGATTTTTTGCATGAGAACCCGCGCTACGGCAACGCCTTGCAACAAACCGGTTCGCCTAAGCAGTATTTTAAAGAGTTGCAGCAAGCGGGCTACGCGACCGACCCCAAATATGCCGACAAACTCAGTTCCATTTTTGATACCGTTACCCGATTGGTAGCACAAGCATAAGGACACATCATGGCTGTTGATATGTATCAAACCGGCGTGAGTGGCTTGCTGGCAGCACAAAGTCAGCTGGCAACCACCGGTCATAACATTGCCAACGTGAACACCGAAGGCTTTAGCCGCCAGCGGGCAGAGCAATCCACTACCCTGCACATGTACTCGGGCGCCCAGTTTTATGGCACCGGTACTCGGGTGACCGACGTCACGCGCATGTATCAAGAATACGCCTTTAAAGACGTGTTAATCAACAACACCGAAAAAGCAGGCGCTGAGGCTCTGTATAATCACTTAAGCTTCTTGGATCAAAGCTTGGCGGGCGTAAACAAAGGCTTGGCCGCCAGTCTCGACGACATGTATAAAGCCATTAATGCCGTCACGGATAACCCAGGTAACTTGGGTAACCGCGAGTTAATGCTGGCCAACGCCAAAGACATTACCAGCCACTTTAACGAATACTACAGCTCGCTTGAGCAAGAGATGACGATTAAAAATCGCGACCTCGACTCGCGCGCCGCTCATGTGTCTTCTATTACCGCGGGCATTGCCAATCTTAACCAAGAGATCGCCAATGCGGGCCTTAATGGCTCGCCCAACGACTTGCTCGATCAGCGCGATCGCTTGATCCAAGAGCTGGGCCAAGAAGTATCAATCACCACGCTCAAAGATAAAAACGGCATGATTTCGGTGATGCTAGGCGGGCGCGAGCCCTTAGTCAGTGGTAACCAAGCCTACGGCATGGAAGTACGCGCTGGCTCACCGGATCCACAACAAACCGAACTGTATTTAACCGCCCCCGGCAAGCCCGAGCTGGCAACCCGCATTAAAGGCAGCCAAGCCCTTGGCGGCGAAATGGGTGCTTTGTTTCATTATCGTGACCAAATACTCGGCCCTAACTTAAGTGATATGGGTAAAGTGGCCATCTCCATTGCCGATGCCTTTAACCAAGTGCAAAAGCAGGGCGTGGATTTAAACGGCGAGGTTGGTAAAAACTTCTTTACCGATATTAATACCTCAGAAGCAAAGGCCAACCGCTTTTTAAGCAGTAACTCAGGCATGACAGGCGCAGTAGAAATTACCGACACCGCCATGCTGACCGGTGGGGAGTACAAGCTTAAGTACGATGGCACCGATTATAAGTTAACCGATACCACCACGGGTAAGGCATATGATGTGGGTGTAACCGGCCCAGTAGCGCCAAGTACAGAGCTGACACTTGCGGTATTAGACCCAGATTTAGGTTTTAACATTACCTTGAGCGAAGCGCCTAAAACTAACGACGAAATGCTTATTCGACCCACCCGCCAAGGTGGCAACGATTTAGAAGTAAACCTGAATACTGGTGATCAAATTGCTGCTTCTGGCTCAGTGATGGTGGATGCCAATAAAGACAATACCGGTACTGGGAAAGTTGAAGTGAAATTGGTTGATGTGACACCAGCCGATAAGATTGATGAGAACAAGTATCCGTTGAGCGTCAAGTTTGATGGTACTAATTATGTGGTTACGGATAAAGATGGGAGCGTGCCTGCTTTGTTCACCGGCACTCCTACAGATGGCGCTATAACTATTGGTGACGTACAAATTAACATCAAAGGCAAGCCAGAGCAGTACGATCAATTTGTGATCAAACAAGCGAAAGGCTCGGGTAACAATACCAACGCCTTGGCCTTTGCTGACATTCAAAACAAAAAATGGCTGGATAACGGCAAGTCCACAGTCACCGACAGCCTCAATAAAACGGCAGTAGAAATAGGTGGCCTTACCAAAAACCAACGCGTAAAAGCCTTGGCGACCGAGGCGTCTTATAACCAATCTTACGATCGCATGCTGTCTACCTCTGGGGTCAACCTAGATGAAGAAGCCGCTAACTTACTGCGTTTTCAGCAGTCCTACATGGCCTCGGCACGGGTGGTTACCGTCGCTTCCGAGACCATGAACACGCTCTTGCAAATACGCTAAGGAATCGTCATGCGCATATCCAGTTTTCAATTTATTCAGCGTAACCTAGACAACATCAGTGCCCGCTCTTCTGAGGCAAACCGTCAGTTGGGTCAAATGTCGTCCGGTAAGCGTGTTGAATATGCCAGTGACGACCCAGTAGCGGCCAACGGTATTTTTAACTACAAGCAAGAGTTGACTAAGCTGCAACAATACCAAACTAATATAACGCTTGCAGAAAACCGCTTACGCCGAGAAGAGAGTGGTTTAACCAGTGCGGAGAATATCACTCAGCAAGTAAAAGAAATCATGCTCAAAGCCAACAGTGGAGCGATATCACAGCAAGAGCGTGACGCTTATAAAAATGAGTTACAAAGCCGATTTGATGAAATGTTGGATATCGCCAATAGCAAAGACGAATTTGGCCAAGCCATTTTTGGTGGTTTTCAAACCGACAGTGACCCTTTTACTCGTCAGCCCAATGGCGATATTAAATACAGCGGTGACAGCGGCCAGCGGCAAATAGTGATTGGCAATAGCGTTAAAGTAGCGTTAAACCATGACGGTGAGTTAGTGTTTGGCGGCGTGCCTAATCCGCGTGGTGATTTTACCGTTAAGTACAATTTGGGTGACGAGTCCAGAACAGATCAGGTACGAGTGGAAGGCGCTAGTATTAGCGATCGAGGAGCTTTTACTGATGCTCACCCCTATCAGATTGAATTTGTTGAACGTACACCGCCTGAGCTCGGCAAAGTCTCTTATATGATTAATAAGACTGATGCGAATGGAAATACCATTCCAGCGTTGCCTGCGGCATTGCCTTATACGGCCGGAGATATAATGACGGTCGATGGAGTCGATATTCTTATTAAAGGTGATGCAAAAGTAGGCGATGAAATCAAACTGAGCTCAAGTGTCAAAGACGGCACAGGCCATGACGAACTCGGAGTTTTTGATATTTTAAACCGCGCCAAATCATGGTTAGAAAGTGATGGCCATAACGCGAATGGGCAAGGTGAGTATGGCGATATACTCGATGAACTCGATGCTATGGGCGTCCACTTTACTCGGGTGCGAGCCGACACGGGTAACCGCATGCAGCGTCTCGATAACCAAGCAGAAACCCATGCCGACATGACATTAACGCTCAATAAACTGCGCAGCGGCATGGAAGACCTAGACTACGCCAAAGCCACCGGCGAATTCAGCCAAACCATGGTCGCCCTACAAGCCACTCAAACCATGTTCGGAAAAATCCAAAACATGAGTTTGTTTAATTATATCTAGGGCTTCGCCCGTGAAGGGTGAAGAGTAAGGTGTGAGGGGTAAAAGAAAACCCAAGCACCTACCCCAGTAGAGGCCGCTTCAGCCGGCCGGTTTTGTGCAACAAAACAACAAGCAGTATCAAGCTAAACAGAGACACCGCTCCCACAAAGAGCGGTGTTTTTGTTTAACTTATGGCGTAAGACGCACAGCGATGTTTTAAGCCGTCATCCTGATGGCCATTAGGATCTAGGTTTTGGGTTTTAGTACTAAGAGCGAGATACCGTGGCGAGCACGGTATGACGGCCGTAGGGGCTGTGTCTGCAGTATTTCTAGCCGTCATCCTGACGCACGTCAGGATCTTGTTTTAGGCTTTAGTACTAAGAGCAAGATACCGTGGCGAGCACGGTATGACGGCAGTAGGGCTGTGTCTGCTGTGTTTTTCGCCGTCATCCTGACGCACGTCAGGATCTCGCACTTATGCCGTCATCCTGATGACCATCAGGATCTAGTTTTTAGGTTTTGGTACTAAGATCGAGATACCGTGGCGAGCACGGTATGACGGCAGTAGGGCGGTGTTTTTTGTGTGGCCGTTGGCCCGGATTGCCGCGTCGTTACACTCCTCGCGATGACGAAGGTGAGGGTTTGGCTCTGGCCTTTTGTAGGGTTGAATTCATTCGACCGCTTTTAAGTTCAGCATTAGCTTGGTGCTGAGCACTCGAGCAGTCCCTTCGCTTTCATTCAACATTAACAATTAAGCATTCAACATTGCTCTCTAGCTCAGCACTGTTCGCACAACTGCCCCACCTCAACGATGACGACGCCATCGACCCTTTGCGGTAACGCTCAGCTTTAAAATTTCCAACAGCTACCTTTAACTAGGTATCACTTTACCTTGGCTTTCTTAGTTGGAATTTTTACAAGAGGAAATTCAATATGTTTATCACCAAGAGCAACAAAAAAAATCAGTGGCAGATTTCTGGTCATGTATCTAAAACCTTCATTAAGCATGGTCAATACGGCCCGTTTGGCATGTTCGTGGTGGCCATTGATGATGGTTACTATTCTAAAAAAGAGCAAAAATTTATCGAACGCACCCAATTTATTGCCGTCGATGTGGGAAGATTGAAGGATTTGCCGCCGCTTACAATTGGGGATTACCTCGACTTGGAAGGTAAGTTCGAAATTGAACAGTGGGAAGACAAAGAAACAGGAAAACCACGTACCGAAGTCAAATTAAAGGCCATGAAGCTTAATTCGCACATTCCTGCGGGTATCTGTCAGCTACTCAAGGATCAGGGCTACGTTAAGCCGCCGCAGCAAGGCGCTAAAGCTCCACAGCCAGGAGGGCAACAGTCACAAAAACAGGGTGGAAATCAAAGTGCAGCTTCGCCACAGGCGCCTCCACCGCAATATGGTGGCTATAACCAACAGCGGGACGGTAATTCAACATAAAATCAAGGGCGCTAAGTAGACTATGCAAGGTAGCGCTGCCCTTGAGCCGCCTTCCTGACGCACATCAGGATCTCGCCTAAAAACTAGATCCTGACGCACATCAGGATCTCGCCTAAAGCCGTCATCCTGACGCACGTCAGGATCTCGCCTAAAGCCGTCTTCCTGATGCACATCAGGATCTAGTTTTTAGGTTTTAGTACTAAGAGCGAGATACCTGGCGAGCACGGTATGACGGCAAAGAGCGGTGTGTTGTTTTAGCCGTCATCCTGATGCACGTCAGGATCTCGGTTTAGTCTTTAGACCTTAAGCATAAAGCGAGATACCGGAGCAGGTCCGGTAAAACGGCTAAGGGAGTAGAGCCAAAAAAGAGCGGTGTTGTGGTTGCTCTTGGCCGTCATCCTGATGACCATCAGGATCTCGGTTTAGTCTTTAGACCTTAAGCATAAAACGAAATACCGGAGCAGGTCCGGTAAAACGGCTAAGGGAGTAGAGCTAAAAAAGAGCGGTGTTGTGATTGCTCTTGGCCGTCTTCCTGATGCCCATCAGGATCTCGGTTTAGTTTTTAGACCTGAAGCATAAAACGAGATACCGGAGCAAGTCCGGTAAAACAGCTAAGGGAGTAGAGCCAAAAAAGAGCGGTGTTGTGATTGCTCTTGGCCGTCTTCCTGATGCCCATCAGGATCTAGTTTTTAGGTTTTAGTACTAAGAGCGAGATACCGGAGCTGGTCCGGTACGACGGCAAAAATAAACCTTAAGAGCGCGCCCTTGAGCCGTCTTCCTGACGCACGTCAGGATCTGATTTGGTGTTTGGGTACTAAGAGCGAGATACCGTGGCGAGCACGGTATGACGGCAGTAGGGCTGTGTCTGCTGTATTTTTAGTCGTCATCCTGGCGCACGTCAGGATCTCGGTTTTTTATTTAGGTAAATAGGCTCAGCAGAGCATGTAACAACTAGCTACTCTTCCTCTATAACCCCGCCAAAATTGAACTTATGCATAAGTCACCCGCTGTTTACATTCTTACCAATAAACCTCAAGGCACCTTATACATAGGTGTGACAAGCGTAAGCGTCACTGGAACCACACCTAACAAGCCACATTAACCGATGTTAACGTGTCGTCTTAGGGATGAGTTATAAGCGGATAGCCCAGGGCAACAGGTGGTCGACGGACTCGCCATCGATGAGATGAGGTAATTGTTCAAACAGTGCCGTGAGATAAACACCCGGCGGTACGTCATTGGCTTTGGCGGTTTCAATCAGGCTGTACAGCATGGCACTGGCTTGGGCACCGCTGCGGCTATTCGAGAACAACCAGTTCTTTCTGCCAATCACGAACGGCTTGATGGCCCGCTCGGCACGGTTGTTATCAATCGCTGCTGCGCCATGTTCAAGATACACCTGCAGCTTGTCCCATTGATTCAAGGTGTAGCCGATGGCTTTACCAATGGCATTTTTGGGCGGCACTTGGTGCAGCGCTTTATCTAGCCACGCTTTAAGTTGTTCCATGATAGGAGCCGACTGGGCTTGGCGAGCAGCGCGCTTGTCCTCTATCGACAGCTGACGAATGGGCTTCTCGATACCATACAGCTTTTGTATTAGGTTCAGTGCTTGGTCGGCACGACCGATTTTGCCCTTGGGTTGCACGGCTTTGGCTTCGATAAACTTCCGACGCGCATGCGCCCAGCAACCGGCTAACATCGCGTCGGTACCGTGATAACCTGCGTAGCCATCGACGTGCAATAAGCCGTGATAGCCCGCTAAAAAGGTATTGGGGTGTATGCCGCCGCGGCCATCTTGATAGTCGTACAGCACGATATTGGGCGGTGAGGGCATATTATTCAGCGACTCTGCGGGTTTATCGCCGCCACAGCCATACACCCACATGGTGCATTGCACTTTATCAACGTCGATGACCTTGACTGACGTATCGTCAGACCACAATGCCGGCCGCTCTAGCATCAAGGCGTGCATCCGCTGATAAAGCGGCGTTAACTGGGTGCTGACCTTTAATAGCCATCGACTCATGGTTTGGCGGTGCAGTTCAATGCCGAAGCTTTTAAATAACGCTGCTTGCCGATACAGCGGTAACCCAAACTGATATTTAGCGGTAATGATTTGCGACAGTAAGGTCGGGGTGGCAATGCTTTTCGGTAACAGACTGGCCGGTGCCGGTGCTATTTTAATCGTGGTACGCGTAGCCTGTTGTTCGCAGCAACGGCAGCTGTACTTCGGTCGGATATGACGAATGACTTTCACCGTGGCCGGAATAAACTCTAGCTTCTCGCTGACTTCTTCACCCATCTGATGTAAATCATGGCCGCAGTCATCACAGACCTTGTCTGCGTCCGCAATATCATGCACTACATCTTCACGGGGTAGCTCAGCCGCCAAGCTCGGGCGACGCGACTTCTTGCGCGTGTAGGTAATGGTTTCATCGGCGGCGACTTCTTCGGCGCTGGGCGTCAGGCACTCCTCGACTTCGTTAAACAACTCGCCTTGGCCGGGGTGACCTTCACTGCTGGCCGCAAAACGCTTCCTCAACGCTAATTGCCACTGCTCAAGCGCGTGGTTATATAACTGCTGAAAACGCTTCGCTTCTCGCTGATGATGGGCACTTTCTTTCTGCACCCGTTCACTTTCCTGTTGATGATGCAAGCTCTCTCGCTGCGATTTTTGCAGCAAGGTTTGCATCTCAAGTAGCTGCTGTTTCAAGCTCTCGACATCATCAGGAATGGCGGTGGCACGGGTCTTTTTCATGGTGCTTATTTTACTATAAACCCGTCGTGAACGCCTTAATATATCAGGCTTTTTTAGGCGTAAATGGCATAGATAATCCTCAATAAACAGCAGTAAATTGCAGCGGCTGATGGCCAGTCATTTTCTGAATATCGAGGCCTTCCAGCAACCAATGCCACTGGCGTTCTGATAAGGTCAGCACTTCTCCTGACATCGTCTTCGGCCACTTGAATTTGTCTTGCTCAAGCCGTTTGTACCACAGGCAGAAACCGGTCTGGTCCCAATACAGCACCTTGATTTTATCCCGCTGTCGATTGCAGAACACAAACAACGCGCCGCTGAACGAAGATAGCTGCATGTGCTCTTCCACGATAATACTGAGCCCGTTAATGCTTTTCCTGAAATCCACCGGCTGTTTATGCAAATAAATGGCGGGCGGCTCAACAAACATCTTCATGCCGACAGCGCCTTTATCAAACCGGCCAACCAGCGCGGCTCTACCGAGAGCGGCAATGCCAGTTCAGTTTGCTGATAACGTAGCGTGAGTGCCGGGCTTACCGAGTGAGGAGATAGAAAAGTATGGGCAGCCAGGGCTTTTACCTCAACGAAAGTGGGTTCATCAAGATTGCGCAATGCACGTCGACGTTGACTAAAATAGGCCGAGCTTACGTTCTGCTCAGCACAAAAATCGGCTTGGCTTTGTCCACTCTTCTCGAAGGCGTTAATTAGCTCAAGCCACTGCGCCTCGCTACGATGTTTACGACTCATAGATCACCTCGTTCATTAAAACGGATAATCTACGGTATTAAAAATGGCCTAAACAGGTGTGGATGCTGTGACGCTTACTGACAAGCAACCTTATACAGCGAGTTTGGCAACACAAAAACCAGCAAGCAGCCGGCTTTAGCGCGCGTTATAACCTGAAGAATTTAGTTTACTTCGAAATGGTTGATGATATGTACAATGCGCTATCGCGCGAAAAACAGCTTAAAAATTGGAAGCGAGTATGGAAAATTCAGCTTATAGAGCAGAGCAATCCCCAATGGCGAGACTTATGGCCTGACATATGCGGATAGCAGACAGTGTCGCCCTCCGCCGTCATCCTGACGCACATCAGGATCTCGCCTAAAGCCGTCATCCTGATGACCATCAGGATCTCATTTTTAGGTTTTGGTACTAAGAGCGAGATACCGTGGCGAGCACGGTATGACGGCAGTGGGGCTGTGTCTGTGTATTTTTAGCCGTCATCCTAACGCACGTCAGGATCTCGCTTGGTTTTTAGGGATAAGAGTAGATATCCAAGCTGATCCGACACGGTGACAGAAGTGTTTTTTGTAGATACTCAATTCAGATCGGCTCACTTTGGCGCAAGGCATGATAACAAATGCATGAGTATCTGCTGCTTATCAGCCATCACTTCTGTAGTTAGTGCTTGCTGTATTTGTGCTGCTACTAGCCCCATCGCCTGCTCGCACTCATCATATAAAGCATTCGCCTGTGCTTGAGTTAATTCACAATGCTGTACGCCAAAAGTTAGCAAATTCTTACGCGACCACCATTTACGGCTACCCATTAAAGTCAATGCAGACACATCATTTTTAATATAGGCCGTAGTGCTAACCACATCAAAAGCGGGTGCTAGCCAGATGTTATGAATGTTTTCATACAGTAGGCCGAAGTTTTTTAAATGTGCATCACCATTTTGTAAGTGATTATTCAGTACCATCATCTTAAAAAACTGCTGCAGTGCTGCGACTTTGTGTTGTGGAGAAACAAAATTGGTGATGCTTTTAGCTAACTGTTCATAGCTACCCTCGTACTTTTGCTTGCGACTTTTGGCGGCTAATACGCACATATCCTCAAATCCTAGCCATTGCCCAGCCGAGGTTAAATCAAAGCGTTTTATAATAAAAAGAGCGCTATCGTCGGACAAATAAAATTCAGGCACAGTAATGCCAGCGGCTTTTAATACCCGCATACACCAATATTCATTTAGTGCTAACTGCGGATAATCTGGGCCCCAGGCCTTAACAATGTAATCCTCCATGCGCAACGTGGCTTTATCTTGGATTTGCGCCAACACTTTGGGCTGTACGCCACTTACAGGCGAGTGCAAAGCAAAGCGTACTACCAACTCATCAAATAGCCCGGCAGTAGGGGACAGTAAGTCTGTAAGCTCCAAGGGCTGAACGGCTTCAGCATCTACTTGATAATGCACCCTCCCACGCACACTAGGCGCTAACAACTTAAGCAAACTCAGATCATCAGCACCGCTGAGCTTGGCAAAGTGACGTTGCAATACCGATAGTAAATAACCCTCGGGCAAATGCATCTCAAAAAGTGGGGGTAATGCGGAATGTGAATAATCTCGGCTGCGCACCGGCATGGTTAACGAGACAAAGTTTTGTATAGCTATATCAGGCTCATAACGAAATACAAACTCGCCTTGCTCACTAAACAGCTCACCGGCAGCTTGCCCTGCTATCCATACTGACAAAGGATTATCATTAACGGCCATCGCGTAGTTCCTCGAAAGTAGGGAAGGGCGATTTTTCACGAAGTGATATTTCAGAGCCTAAATAATCTAGCATTTTCATTACCTTTCTCAGGCCTACGTCTCCCGAACGGCCCAGTTCAAATGCATTCAAGGTAGTACGTGAAATGGCCAAATGATCAGCCATCTGTTGCTGTGATACTTTCTGCTGCAGGCGCAGCTCACGCACTGCTTGGCCTAATTCTAAATACGTCATAATGTACAGAATACTCTACATATCTTGATTTATACTGATGATTGTAGAGTATTTTGTACAGTTGTGAGAGGGGTTTTATCATTTGTTAAGCACATCAAACTGTTTTTCGCTGTCATCCTGACGCCGGTCAAGATCTCATTCTTAAGGCAGAAGAGCGAGATACCGTGGCGAGCACGGTAAGACGGCCAAGAAAGCGTTGCCTTAAGCCGTCATCCTGACGCACGTCAGGATCTGATTTGGTGTTTTGTAGGCGAACGCTTGCTCTCGCATTACAACCCAGGCGGAATGACTTAGAACCCTAAATATCTTTTGCCACGCTTCTTTGTTACGAGAGTCACGGAAAAACACGGAAAAGGGATCTTGGGCTTGATGGTAAGAGCTGAGATTAGACCCAAGTAAAAGTGGCCGGCGAAACTCACGGGCGAGGACCCTTTTAACGATGGGTGTCTTGTTAGGAAGCCCGTTAGCGTTCTTCATCTTAATGTTGCTCATTGCCACAATTGTAGCGTTACGCTACAATTGTGGCAGGTAAACAAAGGAGCTCATTATGTCTACAGCTAGCATACGCCTTGATCAAAATTTAGTGGATAAAGCCGCCATCATGGGAAAGGCGTTACACCGTACCACGCCAAAACAAATCGAACACTGGGCTAAAATTGGTGTAATGATGGAGGATAATCCAGAATTATCTTATGAGTTTGTCAAGCAAGCCATTATAGCCAAAGCAGAAAAAGAAGCCGGTAAGCTTGAGGCATATAAGTTTGGCTAACATAACCCAAATCCTGCAAACCCCTACCTTTAAAAAATCGGTAAAAAAACTTCACCAAAACCAAAAAGCGGATCTAGATAAAGCGATTAAAAAGCTAATCGAAAATCCGCTATTAGGCGAGCAGAAAAAAGGCGACCTTGCTTTCCTTTTTGTCTATAAATTTAAGATGGTGAAACAGCTTACATTGCTTGGCTACAGCTATGAAGATGGCACCGTGACACTCGAATTAATGGCTCTTGGTACCCACGAAAATTTCTATCGAGACATCAAAATTATCTTTTAATGAATAACTCCCGCTAAATGCTGCGCATTACTAGCGCATCGCATCAAATCGTTACAATTATCCCCATTCTAGGTTTGTGGTTCAATATGGGGCTTGTTTGGTTTTTTAACTGTGGGGATCTTGTTAGGAAGCTCTGACGCACGTCAGGATCTGCTCGGGTTTTTTGTAGGCTATCGCTTTAGCTGATAGTCCCGTCTCAGCGGGATTTTAAAACCATCTTGCTCCGCAAGACCGCCGAACAAGTGGGTGGACTACAAAAAACGGTGTTTATCTTTTGCTTACGGTGTACAGCTTACTGCTTCCAGTCGCCCTTAGTCGTTTTCCTGACGAAGGCTCTTTTAACAATGGATGTCTTGTTAGGAATCTGGTGGCATCTTAGTGACTGCTTCTTTTTTACTACCGAGCTAAACATCTTCAAACCGTTTTGGGAACAAAATTAATGTCGTATCCCAAGGCATTTGCCAATTTGTATATTGTAGAAAAACTTGGATTTCCTTGACCCGACAATGCCTTATAAATGCCATCTCTGCTCATATTAGTATCTCGGGCAAGCTGGCTAACATTACGGGCACGAGCGATATTACCAAGAGCAACCGCAATCATTGCTGGATTACGATCTTCTAACGCCACGTCGAAATACGCTTTTATATCTTGTTCGTCGCGCAAATAATTTGCGGTGTCATAACGACTAAAAGTTACTTTTTTTTCTGTCATCATTCTTCTCCCCATGCCTTGGCCAATTCTTTTGCCATAGCAATATCTCTATTTTGATCACGTTTATCGCCCCCGCATAGCAGTATCACGACGATAGGTCCTTTTTGCATGTAATACACTCGATATCCAGGTCCGCAATCAATACGCAGTTCGGAAAGCCCATCACCTATTGGCTTAGTGTCACCCGCATTACCTGCTTGAAGGCGGTCGAGTCGCTGAAGGATACGAACTCGCGCACTGCGATCTCGCAGATTACTCAGCCATTTTTTGAATACGTTTGACTCGATTATTTCTTTCATGTGTCTACTCTAGTCGACAACTCTTAATCTGTCTACTACAGCAGACACTATTATTAACGGTGACAGTTAATCCAAGTTATCGGTTTTAAATGGATCTTTTCGGAGTCTTTTAACAATGGGTGGCAGGTTAGCCGGCGAGACTTGACGACAGTAGGGGTGGCTTCTGTATTTCTAGCCGTCATCCTGACGCACGTCAGGATCTGATTTGGTGTTTTGGTACTAAGAGCGAGATACCGTGGCGAGCACGGTATGACGACAGTAGGGGGCTTCTGTCTTTTTAGCCGTCTTCCTGACGCACGTCAGGATCTCGCTGTTAGTTTTGGTGCTTTAAAGCTGGGCGCCTGGTGCTGAGCGCAGGGCGCTGATTTTCTCCTAAAGCTTCCTGCTCTTGTGCCGATACTCATTTGTAACTAGCTAGGGTCATCGGCGAAGCTGGAGTTTGCAAAGCAGTATTCAGGCAACAAACTAAAAAAACACAAAAAAGCTTAAAGTTCCTGCAGCACTCGTCGATACCTTAATTAACAACGAAGCACTGCTCTTTAATAGTGAAGGCTTCAATAACACTAAGCATACCGGCATGGCGCCGGAACAAACCTCAACGGAGAGTTTATTATGGCGATTACAGTTAACTCCAATATCACGGCCATGGGTGCCCAGCGCAACCTGAATATATCTTCCAATGCCCTGGCAACCTCTATGGAGCGTCTGTCTACCGGTAGCCGCATTAACTCGGCAAAGGACGATGCGGCCGGCCTGCAAATATCTAACCGTTTGAACTCTCAGGTACGTGGCATAGGCGTGGCGATGAAGAACGCCAACGACGGTATTTCTTTGGCACAAACTGCCGAAGGCGCGATGCAGGAGTCGACTAATATTCTACAACGGATGCGTGATCTGTCACTGCAAGCGGCCAACGATACTAATAGTCAGGCCGACCGGGATGCCATGCAAAAGGAAGTAGGTGATTTGCAGTCGGAGCTGACCCGTATCGCCGAAAAAACCTCCTTTGGTGGCCAGAAGCTCTTAGATGGCTCTTTTGCTACTAAAAACTTTCAGGTCGGTGCGGATGCCAATGAAACCGTTTCTCTGAAGCTGGACAGTATCAGTTCTGATGTATTAGGTAGCAGAAAAGGAAAAGCTGTAACTGGTATTACTGCGGATTACACCAAGTTGGGTGATGCTGCCGAAACATTAACTTTTGCTATTACTAATACTACTAACGCCACTTCTGCTCAGACAGTAACGGTTGATATAGCAAAAGGTGTTAGTGATGATGACGCTCTGAGTGCGATAAACGAACAGATTAATCAATATGGTGTCTATGCAGTTAAAGATGACGCCGGCGATATCAGTCTTGTTGCAAGTAATGATGTGACAGCTCTGGATATATCTTCTGATCAGGGCACCTTCGCGGCATCAGCTGAAACTGCAACGTATGGTGCTGATAGTGCTGCTGATATTTTAGGTGCCATAGGGAGTATTGATATTTCCACTTATCAAGGTGCTCAAGATGCAATCGGCTCGATCGATTCGGCCATCAAGCAGATTGATACTCAACGCTCTACCTTGGGTTCGTTCCAGAACCGCATGGGTAGCACCATCAACAACCTGGCCAATATTCAGGAAAACGTCGCTGCCGGTATGAGCCGCATCAAGGACGTGGACTTTGCTCAGGAAACCGTGAACCTGACTAAGCAGCAGATTCTGCAGCAGGCCGGCACGTCGATTCTGGCACAAGCCAAGCAAATCCCACAGGCAGCACTTTCGCTTCTGGGTTAATAATCTAAGTACTGATAACCGGGGGCTTAGCCCCCGGTTGTTTTGATTTAAGGCTGTTTAGCTTAGTATGTTTTTAACAAAAACAGGTAAAGGGTGAAGAGTAAAGGGGTAAGGGTACAAGCTGGCAATACCGAGTATTTATGAACTGAGCATGGTGTGTAGTCTTTGCTTATGTCGTCCGCTTCACTTTTTACCCTTCACACTTCACACGTTTTTTTTTGTTAAAGCATTAAGCTAAACAGCGTTTTCATTTGTTAATCTGTATGGCACACGCTTGAGGATGCAACCATGGATACTTTTTCTTCTTTACCCCCCAAAGCACCGGTTTTGGCCTCTGAGATGAGTGCTAAGCAATCCGCGACCACACAACCGCTAGGCAGTGCAGCAACCCAAACGGTACAAGCCGTGCAAGCGCTAGACAAAGCCGATGCTAAGAGTGATGTGCTTGCCGAACAAGAAGCCCATGAGCTGACCACCGAACAGTTAACCGACATGGCCGAGCAAATGGACTCATTTGTTGGTAGCTTTACCCATGAGCTTAAATTTCGGGTAGATGAAGATTCGGGGCGTAATGTGGTGACCGTGATTGATAGCAAAAGTGGTGATACTATTCGCCAAATTCCCACCGAGGAATTGTTAGAGGTGATTGCTCGGTTGGCCGAAGCCAGTGGCGGCTTGATTGACGTTAAGGCGTAATCGAGAGCTAAAACAGAGGGTAATATTATGAGCGGTTTAAAATTACCCGGGGTAGGCTCGGGCTTCCCGGTACAACAATTTGTAGATGCCACGGTTAATGCCGAGCGGGCTCCCAAAGAAAAGCAGTTGGCCCGTAGCGCCAACGACATTGAAGTAAAATTGTCTGCCTATGGAGGACTAAAAAGCGTATTGGATGACTTTAAAACCGCCCTTAAAAAACTCGGCGAAGAAGAAGCCTTTCAAAAGCGCTCTACTAGTTTAAGTGAAACAGGCTTTGTGACCGCCAAAGCGGATAAAGATGCCGTAGCCGGCAGTTATAACTTGCAGGTGATTAAGCTGGCTCAAGCGCATAAGCTGAGCTCCAATGCTGTGGCACCAGACAAAGCCTTGGGCTCCGGTAGCTTGACGCTGGGTGTAGGGAGTAGTGAGTCTTTTACGGTCAATATCGATAAGGACAAAAGCTCACTGGCCGATGTGGCCGCCGCCATTAACAACGCCGAAGATAACAAAGGCGTGCGCGCTACTGTTATCACTGACGATAATGGCTCACGCTTGGTGTATTTTGCCGACAAAACCGGTACTGATAATAAAATAACGGTGTCTGCTACCAGCAATAATGATGGTGAAGACGGCAATAGTTTGGCTACTTTAGGGTTAACCACAGAGAGCCAGCCAGCTCAGAATGCGCAAATCAGCATTGATGGTGCGCTGGTAACCAGCCAAACCAATGAAGTTAAAAACGCCATTGCCGGTGTGACCATTGATGTAAAAAAAGTGAATGATGCCGCTGGTGATAAACCCATCACTAAACTGACCATTGGTTATGACAAAAGTGCGGTTGAAACTAATTTGAAGGGCTTTGTCGAGTCGTTCAACAAGGTGGTGAACACCATCAATAAGCTGAGCAGTTATAATGCGGAAACTAAAAAAGCCGGACCCTTGAACGGCGACAGTACCGCGCGTAGTTTAAATTATAAAATCCGCCAACTGCTCAGTGAGCCGGTAGCAGGGGCGGTCTCACCGTTGAAAAGCCTGACTGCGCTGGGTATTACCACCAAGCAAGATGGCACCATAGAGCTGGATGAAGATTTACTGAAAAAACAGATTACCGACAATTTCGAAAAAGTAGGCTTATTGTTTTCGTCCGAAAATGGGGTCAGCAACAAGCTGGATACCCTGATGGAAGGTTTTGTTGGCAAAGAGGGCATACTGACCAATAAAAACGAGTCGCTAAAAGAGCAGAAGACAAAGCTGGAAAAAGATGCCGATGATTTTGCCGATTACATGAGCAATTTTGAAAAACGGGTATATAAACAGTTTTCTGCCATGGACATCGCCGTGGCGCAAATGAATCAGCAGTTAAACTCGGTGATCAGCGCCTTTGAGAATATGCCAAGCTTCGGCGGCAAGAAGTGAGCCTATTCGAACAACTAAATCGGCTAGACAGTAAATTGCTGGCCGAGTTTGCTGATCCAGAGCTATTGCAAGCCGAGACCATAGAGCAACGATTAGCGGAGCGGGCCCAGTTATTGCAGCAGTTGATGCAAAAGTTGATGCAAAGGGCAGAGCAATCAGCAGCAGACTCAGTAGATACCGACATGCTCAATGCAGAGCTGGCAGCTGAGTTAATCGAGCGCTCGCAACATTTGATGCAACAAGCCGAACAGTGCCGTACATTATTGGCAGAAAAACTGGCCACCTTACAAAAAGGCCGACGCTCTACCCGAGCATATGGCGACGTTAAAAAAAATAATCAGGAGTAGTTCATGCGCGGCTCAATGAAAGCTTATAAAACAGTAGCGGTACATAGCCAGATAGACGTTGCTAGCCCCTATAAAGTGGTGCAAATGCTGTTGGCCGGTGCGCTGGAGCGACTGGCCAAGGCACGATTAGCCATAGAGCAGCAAAATATTAGCCAGCGCGGCGAGTTGATTGGTAAAACCATCGATATTATTCAGCAATTGCAGGCCTCGCTAGACATGGAAGCTGGTGGTGAAATATCTGCTAATCTCGAAAATTTGTACGACTTTATGGTACGCGAGCTAATGCTGGCCAACACCGAAGGCAGCAGCGAGCGCTTAGAAGGCGTGAGCGGTTTATTGCGCAATATTAAAGAAGGCTGGGATGCAATCCCACTCGAACAGCAAGCAGTGCCTGCATAAGCGAACTCTGCTGTTAGTAAAGGCTGTTAGTAAAGGCTGCTAGTAAAGGCTGCTAGTAAAGGGTGAAGTGTAAAGAGTGAAGGGTTAAACCTAACAACTTTACCTTCACCCTTTATTGTTTCTGGTGTTACGGGAGGAAGACCGAGATAAGGTTTTTTTTCGCAACGAAATCTACGACAAGGGGCTGTGCCGTCTTCCTGACGAAGGTCAAGAACTCGCACTTATGCCGTCATCCTGATGACCATCAGGATCTGGTTTTTAGATTTTAGTACTTAAAGCAGATACCGAGTCGAGCTCGGTAAGACTGCATAGGACCAGAGCCGGTGTTTGTGTGTTAAGTCGTCTTCCTGACGCCCGTCAGGATCTGATTTTGGGTTTTAGTGCTAAGAGCGAGATACCGTGGCGAGCACGGTATGACGGCTAAGAGTGGTGTGTTGTTTTAGCCGTCTTCCTGACGCCCGTCAGGATCTGATTTTGGGTTTTAGTGCTAAGAGCGAGATACCGTGGCGAGCACGGTATGACGGCTAAGAAACCGTTGTGTTATGCCCTTATGCCGTCTTTGCGAGCGCAGCGCGGCAATCCATTCTGCACGCCTGCACAGAGTCCCAACCATGGATTGCCGCGTCGTTGCACTCCTCGCAATGACGGTTTAACTTAACATTCAACACTAAAAATTCAACACTACCCTGTGTTTCCGCCTTTGGCGAAATGCGAGAGCAAGCGTTCGCCTACAAAACACCGATCTGTAGCCTGAGCTACTTTTTAGGTCTTACCCCATTAAATTCTTCAGATTTGATCTCTATTTTTCCGTGGATTCCGTGTTCTTCCGTGGCAAAAATATCTTTAGGTTTGATCTAGATCAATCTCAGGTTGTTTGGACAGTTTGAACGCCTAGCCTAGCTCGAGTTTTTTTGACGCTTGTGTCAGAATTACGGCATCTAAGGTGTACACTGCTTTTTGTGATGTTATGCTGTGTTTAATGCAGAGCAACATTTTGCTGCAGTTAAGTACTGCACTAAAATACTCAATGTAAATTAAGCCAAATAACTAACTGAATTGTAAGGATATAATTCCTATGAGCTTTAACGGCTGCGTTTTGATCATGGATCATAACCAAGAACGACGCTTAAGGCTTGAAGCCATATTGTCATTTATGCAGGTGGAGTGGCGCAGTGGTAGCCGGGCGGAAGATCACGCTTGGCTACAGGACCAACCACAAAATTTGACGGTATTGGTGGGGGATACGGATGTTCCTTTAAGCGCCTTGCTAGATACCTTTCCTCATCAAGCGTTTATTAGCTTAACAACGGCGCACAGCCATCAGCCTAACTTATTGGGCGCATTAACTTCGCTGACGTATGACGAGCTAACCTCGCTGTTGCTGCAAGCACAAAACTGGCAACCGGTATTGGTGTCCCGCGATCAAGACTGTAAATTGCACGAGTTATTGATTGGCGACAGTGGCGCCATGCTTGAGGTGAAAAGCCTGATCCGCCAAGTGGCGAGCAAGCCAGCTAACGTCTTGTTGCTGGGGGAGTCGGGTACCGGTAAAGAGGTGATCGCTCGCGCTATTCATTTGTTGTCTTTACAGTGTGATGGGCCTTTTGTGCCGATAAACTGTGGCGCTATTCCCGCTGAATTATTAGAAAGTGAATTATTCGGCCACGAGAAGGGTGCATTTACCGGTGCCGTATCTGCGCGTAAAGGGCGCTTTGAGCTAGCCGAAGGCGGCACGCTGTTTTTAGATGAAATTGGCGATATGCCGTTGCCAATGCAAGTGAAATTGCTGCGCGTGTTACAAGAGCGCACCTTTGAGCGGGTAGGTGGCACGCGTTCTATTCCCGCTAAAGTGCGGGTAATTGCGGCCACGCACCGTGATTTAGAGCAGATGATTGTTGAGCAGCGCTTTCGTGAAGATTTGTATTACCGCTTAAATGTGTTCCCCATTGAAGCGCCGGCATTAAGTGCGCGCCAAGAAGATATTCCGCTGTTGCTCAATGAGCTGATTGGTCGCCACCGCCTTACCCATAACGCCGAGTTGTCGTTTTCTGGTGAGGCGATTGAGTCACTACAACAATGGCATTGGCCAGGTAACGTGCGTGAGTTATCGAACTTGGTAGAGCGGATGTTTATTTTATGCCCTAACCAAGTGGTGCAGTTAGGCGATTTGCCCATTAAATACCGAGTCTTATCTAATGCTCAGTTAGTGGCGCGCCCCTTTGATGAGCTAGATGAGCGCGATGCGCTGTCGGCCATATTTCATGGTAACGGTGAATTTGAAGGCGAAAACGAAGCCGACTTTTTTGATTTTCAAACACTAGCTGACGAGGAAGAAGAGCCCGATTTTCTGGCACCGACCTTGTCTGCCGAGGGTGTGAACTTAAAAGACATGCTGGCCAACATTGAAATGGACATGATTGCCCAGTCGTTAGAAGTCAACGACGGCGTAGTGGCCCGTGCCGCCGAACACCTAGGCATGCGCCGCACCACCTTGGTAGAGAAAATGAAGAAGTACGGGATTAGTAGGGAATAAAAGAAGCGCCGAGCGCCCGGCGCCAAGCACCCGGCACCAAGCTAAACACTAAATCTAAACCTGTTTTTTGCCACTGAATACACGGACAAAGAGCGAGTGTTGAGTTTTTAGTTATAAGTGTTGAGTTAAGCTTTTCACTCAACATTCAACATTCAACATTCACAGCTCAACACTGTGGCTTTGTAGGTGTAAACTTGAAACCATCCTGCTTCGCAGGACCCGCGAACAAGTTGCGGGCTACAAGAGCCTGTGGTTGTAGGCGAACGCTTGCTCTCGCATTACGCCGAAGGCGTAACCTATTGATAGTCCGACACCTAAATCTAAAGCTATTTTGCAACGGAATCCACAGAATCCACGGAAAAATAGTGATTAGATCTGAAAGGAATTTTTATAGGTAAGATCTGAGGTTAAGCCTAAGCCTAAGCAAAAGTGACAGGCGAAATAGAGATTGAATATGACGGTTGACTTGGTTGTTGTCTTTAAGCCGCTCTGCACTCTGTTGTTAGGGTAAGCCCTTATTCCGTCTTTGCGAGCGTAGCGCGGCAATCCATTCTGCACGCCAGCACAGGGTCCCAAACATGGATTGCCGCGTCGTTGCACTCCTCGCAACGACCCTCCTCACGCCTCACTCTTTACCTCTCACGGGGCAGGCTGGCATGCTTATTGAATGTACAGCTTATCATCCCCTGATTGTGCCTTCCCTATGCTTAATGACCCGACAGCGTCTAATGAGTCGACAGCTGTGCTGCCGGAAACCTTCAGTATGGCCGCCTTAGTTAATGCCATGCCGAGCGGGGTGGTGTGGCTGGATGGCCGTGGTCGGGTGGCATTAGTGAATCCGGCGGCGCAAATACTCTTGGCTGCATCGTTGGGTGAGCCGTTGCAAAATAAGCCGCTATTAGGCGAGGCTTGGCCGACGGTGATAGAGCGGGTGTTTGCGCCGCAACCGGACGATGGTTTACAGGTGTCGCTTAAAGATGGTCGGCGTATTCAGTTGGCGATTTCTCATATTGAAGGCCAGCCTGGCCAGTTAATTCAGCTTACCGATCTTACGCCCACTCGCGCTTGGGTAGCGCAGCAAAGCCATGCCCAACGCTTAGCCGCATTGGGGCAAATGGCGGCGACACTGGCACACCAAATTCGCACGCCTTTGTCAGCCGCCATACTCTATGGCGCCAATTTGGCATCCCCGCAGTTATCAGACAGTCAACGCGTGCAGTTTCAGCAGCGCTTAATCGACCGGCTTAATGATATTGAGCGTCAAATAAGCGACATATTATTATTCGCTAAACCCGAGCAAGCGCCATTAGCGGATACTCTGGCGCTAAGTGAGTTATTGCCTGAATGCGTAGAGGCTGTAACAGCTTTATTAGCCGCTAAAGGCGCGACCTTAACGCTTGTTCAGCAAGAGGTGACATCAAGCCAAGTGCTGGGTAATCGCCATGCCCTAAAAGGCATAGTGCTGAACTTATTAGAAAACGCCGTTGATGCAGGAGCGACTGAGTTGCGCCTTGAGTTGTTAATGGCCGAGAGTGAGCTAGAAATTCGACTGCAAGATAATGGTAAAGGCATGGCGCCAAGCGTGCTGAAAAATATCTTCACGCCGTTTTTTACCACTCGCAGCCAAGGCACGGGCTTAGGATTGGCGGCGGTAAGCGCGGTAATGCGCGCCCATCAAGGCCGAGTATCCGTGCAGTCGGAGCCCGGGCAGGGTAGCTGTTTCAGTTTGTGGTTGCCGAAAATGGTGAAGAGTGATGGGTTAAAGATAGTGATTACAGATATTTGCAACGGAATCCACGGAACCCACGGAAAAATTAAGACGGGATAAGAACGAAAAATGCCGAGGGACCTTATTGGGGGAAAAGCTCATCTTCTGATGTTCTACTGTCTAGCCTTTACCATCCATAATTCCTTTCAGATCTGATCTCTATTTTTCCGTGTTCTTCAGTGGATTCCGTGGCAAAGAGGTTTTAGGTTTGGTGTTAAAAAATAGGAAAGCCAATTCATGACTTATGAAGTGCAGCCAGATGTGGTTGATATCTTATTAGTAGAAGACGATGCGGGCTTGCAGCAGGCGCTGCAGGATACTTTGTTGCTGGCGGGCTTTTCTTGTGCGCCCGTAAACAATGCGGAAGATGCCATCATTTGGTTGCAACATCATGCAGCGAAACTAGTGATCACAGATGTGCAAATGGCGGGTATGGATGGCCTTGGGCTATTAGATTGGATCAATCGCCGTATTCCTGGCTTGCCGGTGTTGGTGATGACGGCCTATGCCCAAGTGTCGGGCGCGGTGGCGGCCATTCGTGCCGGTGCCGTGGACTATTTGGCCAAGCCCTTTACGCCGGATACCTTGTTGAGTGTGGTGTCGCGCCATATTACGCAGCCAGTACTGGATGATGGTAATCCGGTAGTGGGGGACGCCAGCAGTATTCAGTTGTTGCAGTTGGCCACCCGCGTAGCGGAGTCAGGGGCCAGCGTGATGATCAGCGGGCCTAGCGGTACTGGTAAAGAAGTGCTGGCACGCTTTATTCATCAAAAATCCGATCGTACTAATGCTGCGTTTGTGGCGATAAATTGCGCGGCAATTCCCGATAATATGTTAGAAGCCACTTTATTTGGGTATGAAAAAGGCGCCTTTACCGGTGCCGTGCAAGGCAATCCGGGTAAGTTTGAACAGGCCAATGGCGGCACCATTTTGCTGGACGAAATTACCGAGATGGACTTAAACCTGCAGGCTAAGTTATTGCGGGTGTTACAAGAGCGTGAAGTAGAACGCCTAGGTGGGCGAAAAACCATTGCACTGGATGTGCGGGTGTTAGCAACTAGCAACTGTGACTTGCGTCAAGCGGTGGCGGATGGCCGCTTTAGAGAGGACTTATTTTATCGCTTAAATGTGTTCCCGCTGCATTGGCCGGCGCTTGCCGAGCGCCCCGGCGATATAGTGCCGTTAGCCGAGTTTTTATTGCAGCGCTACGCCAAAGAGCTAGGCCGTGGCCAGTTGAAATTAGGTGAGTCTGCCAAAGCTAGATTGCTGGCTTGGCAGTGGCCGGGCAACGTGCGCGAGCTAGGTAACGTTATTCAGCGGGCCTTAATTTTGGCGCAAAATGATGTGATTGAAGCACAAGATATCTTGTTGGATGAGTTGCTAGCGCCTGCGGCTATGCCTTTGAGTGCAAACCCCAGTGTGCCGGTTGTAGAGTTAACGATTAATGAGGCGAGCAGTGGTTATGCGGCTTGCGACTCTGCGGGCGAAGTGAATAAAGCGACGGCTACGGATTTAAGCCAAGAGTTAGCCAGCCAAGAACAGCAAATTATTTGGCAGACGCTGCAAGAACATGGCGGCAGTCGCCAACAAGTAGCCGAACAGTTAGGCATTAGCCCACGTACTCTGCGTTATAAGCTGGCGCGCATGCGCGAAGCGGGCATGGAGGTTTGAGGGCAGCGCTTAATTTTTAATGTTGAATGTTGAATGTGATTTTGGAAGGTGGCTCAGTGTAGGTAAATTGTTTACTCGGTTTTGTTTTAGGTTTGTATTTAATCTATCCAGCTACGCTGGCCCCGTGAACAAGTTGCGGGCTACAAGAGACATCTGGTTTTGTAGGCGAACACTTGTTCTCGCATTACGCCGCAGGCGGAACCTGTTTAAAATACAGCCACCAGAAGTACCAAAGCAGGTCCGGTATGACGGCAAAAATAAACCTGAAGAGCACTCCCTCCGCCGTCTTCCTGACGCACGTCAGGATCTCGCACTTATGCCGTCATCCTGATGACCATCAGGATCTAGTTTTGGGTTTTAGCGCTAAGAACGAGATACCGTGGCGAGCACGGTATGACGGCAGTAGGGGCTGTGTTTTTTGTGTGGCCGTTGGCCGCTCCGCGGTCGATGTCGGGTTATGTAGATACTCTGTTGTGATGCGCCCTTGTTCATTGCGAGCGTAGCGCGGCAATCCATACTACAGCGGCGCGGTACCTAACCATGGATTGCCGTGTCGTTGCACTCCTCGCAAGGACCAAGGTTATGGTTTGGCTCTGGCCTTTTGTAGGGTGGCCGTATCTTCGGCGAAGAGGACTTCGCCATGGTTTGGTGTCTTGTTTAAAAACAGCCAGCTATGCTGGCCCGGCGAACAAGTTGCCGGCTACAAGTTCAGAAGTCTACCGAAGCCCAGAAACACTATCCGCAAAGAAGTGCCGACTACAGAGTATGTTTTGTTATAGCAGTCATCCTGATGGCCATCAGTAAGACGGCTTAAAACATAAACACCGTTCTGGTCCTGCGTCTTACCGTCTCACACCTTACTCCTCACAGCGCAGCCCTGTGTTTTCTACCCCATAGACTATATACTGGCCACTTGCTGTAATTCTTCGCCTGTACTAGGTGGCACTAAGATTGCATGAGTATGTCTATATGTGATGATTACCTTCCCCTATTGATTCAGGAGCCAAGGCAGATGGATATTCAAGCGACCGGCTTATTATCAGAAATGCAGGCCATGCGCAGTGAGCTGCAACCGCTGGCGGCACCCAGCGCACTGGCACCACAACAGGACTTTGCGGCTTTGCTTAGCCAAGCGGTAAACAGTGTTAATGGCTTGCAGAAAAGTACCGATGATTTGCGTACCCGCTTTGAAATGGGTGATGAATCTGTGAGCCTAGAAAACGTGATGATCTCATCGCAAAAATCCAGCATTGCCTTTGACGCCACCGTGCAGGTGCGCAACAAAGTGGTAGAAGCCTATAAAACCATTATGAATATGCCGGTATGAGGATGTAATTGGTGGCTGATAATCCGTTGGTGAATTCCGACAAAACCGCACTGACCACCACAGATGCCAATTCGCTCGAGGCGGATGAGCAAAAGAGTACCCCGCTGGCTCTGTTGGGTAATACCGACATTTTGCGACAGGTTATTATCATGTTGGCGCTGGCCATTTGTTTGGCGCTGGCGGTGTTTCTGTTGCTGTGGGGCAAAGAGCCGGAGATGCGCCCTTTGGGCATGTACAACAATCAAGAACTGATTGAAACCCTTGATTATTTAGATAGCCAAAAAGTCGATTATAAGATTGAAGGCAATACGGTATTGGTGCGCGCAGACCGTTTCTCAGACATACAACTCAATTTACGTCGTTCAGGCCTGCAACAAGCACCGCCTGAGGGCGACTCTATTCTTTTATCTGACCCGGGTTTTGGTATTAGCCAACGCTTAGAGCGTGAGCGCTTAAACTTAAGCCGTGAGCGTCAATTATCCCGCGTTATTGAGCAATACAACAGCGTCAGCAAGGCGCAAGTGTTGTTGGCGATCCCGCGTGAAAACGTATTTGTGCGTGATAAACGCCAACCCAGCGCCACTGTGTTATTGAATTTACGCCGTGGCAGTACGCTGCGCCAAGAAGAAGTGGATGCCATTGTAGATACGGTGGCCTCCGCAGTATCGGAAATGACCCCAGATAAAGTAACGGTTACCGATCAAAACGGGCGACTGTTAAATTCTGGCTCGCAAGATCCGCTGTCGGCGCGCAGCCGTCGAGAATTTGAACTGCAGCAAAAACAAGAACGAGAGTATCGTCAAAAAATCGACTCTATCTTGAGCCCAGTATTAGGTTTAGGCAATTATACGGCGGAGGTGGACGTGCGCCTCGACTTTACTCGCACCGAACAAACCGTTAAATCCTATAATCCAGACTTGCCCGCCGTGCGCTCTGAGATGGTGATGGAAGACAGTTCATCAGGCCTAGGTGCGCTGGGTATTCCCGGCGCTTTAACGAACCAGCCGCCGGGCGAGTCGGATATACCGGAAGATGCCGCGGGTTTAGCGGCTCAAGAGCGGCGTAATGATCGCTCGCGCAAAGAGGCGACCCGTAACTTTGAGCTCGACACCACCATTAGTCACAGCCAAAGCTCGACCGGTGATGTGCGCCGCTTAACGGTGTCGGTGGCGGTGGATCATAAAAATGTGATTGGCGAAGACGGCACCGTTACTCGGGAGCCGTTAAACGAAGAAGAGCTAACGCGCATCGACCGTTTATTGCGCGGTGGTTTAGGTTTTGATGTGAGTCGCGGAGACGCCATTGAAGTGGTGGCCGTGCCCTTTAATCGTCCAGTGATGGAGGATATAACCGGCACGCCGTTTTATCAGCAAGCTTGGTTCCTGCATATGCTGCGTATTTTAGGTGCCGTGATTGTATTGGTGGTGCTGTTAATCACCTTGGTACGGCCCATGGTGCGTCGTTTGCTGGGTACCGAAGAGTTGCCGGAAGAGTTTGATTTAGATGGCCAAAATGCGCTGTTGGGCAGTGATGATTTAACGCTACTAGCCCAACAAGCCGAGCAAGATGAAGGCATGTTTGGGATCCGCGAAGGGCGCTTGCAGCTGCCTGACTTAAACAAAGATGAAGACGTATTGTCAGCCATTCGTGCCTTAGTGGCCAACGAGCCAGACTTGGCCGCACAAGTGATCAGAGATTGGGTGAAAGCCGATGAGTAATACTGAACAGCTAATGGTGACGGAAGAGCAGCGAAAGGTGCTCGATAAGATGTCCGGCACCGAAAAAGCCGCGCTGTTAATGCTGAGTCTGCGTGAAGAAGACGCGGCGCAAATATTTCGCCACCTCGATCCTAAGCAAGTACAGCGTCTGGGCATGAAAATGGCGGGCGTGGGGGATTTTGGCCCCGACCGAGTGGGCGCGGTACACCGATTATTTATCGAAGATATTCAGCGCTTCACCAAAATTGGCGTCGGCAGCCAAGATTTTGTGCGTAATGCACTAGTGGCAGCACTGGGTGAAGACAAAGCAGGGCGCTTGGTAGATCAAATCTCTGCGGGTGCGGGCTCGCGCGGCTTGGATTCACTGAAATGGATGGATGCGCGCCAAGTAGCAGGCATTATTTTGAACGAGCACCCGCAAATTCAAACCATAGTGTTGTCGTATTTAGATCCAGAGCAAGCGGCAGAAATTTTGCAGCAATTTGCTGAGCCGGTGCGCCTAGATTTAGTGATGCGCATTGCCGAGCTAGAAGAAGTGCAGCCGGCGGCATTGCAAGAACTGAACGACATTATGGAAAAACAATTTGCCGGCCAAAGTGGTGCCAAAGCGGCGAAAATGGGCGGCTTAAAGGCGGCGGCCAACATCATGAACTACCTGGATACGTCGGTAGAGGGCACCTTGATGGATGCCATTCGTGATGAAGATGAAGAAATGAGCATGAAGATCCAAGACTTGATGTTTGTCTTCGAAAATTTAATCGATATAGACGACCGTGGCGTGCAAATGCTGCTGCGTGAAGTAAACGGCGAGCTGCTACAGCGCGCGCTAAAAGGTGCCGACGATCAGCTTAAAGAGAAGTTTTTACGCAATATGTCTAAGCGAGCGGCAGAATTGCTGCAAGACGATCTCGAAGCCATGGGCCCAGTGCGGGTGAGTGATGTGGAGCTGGCGCAGAAAGAAATATTGGCTGCCGCACGGCGTTTGGCCGACAGTGGCGAGCTGATGCTGTCTAAAGGCGGCGGAGACGACTTTATATGAGTCGGCATCCTTATGGCGCAAAACCTGGGCGCATTCCCGCCGGGCGTAACTCTGAACTAAACAGAGAATTTGGCAGCGAGTTAGATGCAGAGTTAGCAGCAGGGCCAGACTCAGATAGCTGGCCTTGGCCTGAATTGTCAGAGTCTAGGGTTACGCAACCTCAGCCAGAGCCCACCCAAGCCCTGAATATTAAGCGCCGTGCCACCGTTGTTCATGACGAGCCTGTATATACTCCCGAGCCTGAGCCGCTCACGGCTGAAGCACTGGAAGAAATTCGCCAAGCCGCCTATGAGGAGGGCTTTGAGCAAGGCAAGCAAGCAGGCATTATTGCAGGCGAAGAAGAAGGCCGCCTAACGGGCATGCAACAAGGTCATGACGCGGGCTTAAGCCAAGGCACAGAGCAAGGCTTGAATGAGGGCCGCGAACAAATTGCAGCTCAAGTGCAGCAGTGGGAGCAGCTTATCGCTCAGCTACAAGCGCCCTTGGCGCAGGTCGATAAAGTGGTGGAGCAAAGCTTGGTGACGCTGGCACAAGAGCTGGCGCGCAATTTATTAAAAATCGAAGCCACTACTTCACCACAGCTATTGCTGGCCACGGTGCAAGAGGCGATGTCGGCCTTGCCCGGTGCCGATAATCACGGTGATACCACCAAAATTACCCTGTATTTGCATCCAGAAGACCTAGCTGTGCTTGAACAGCATTTTGATGAACGCAGCCTTGAGCAGCGCCATTGGCAGTTGATCAGTGAGCCTGCCCAAGCGCGCGGTGATTTACGGGTAAAAACCGCACTTTCTGAGCTGGACGTGAGTCTGGCACGGCGTATTGACGAGCTGATGGCGAACTTCCTTAAAGCCAACTGGGCCCGTTTCCATGCCCCAGAATAGCCTTGAGCAACAGGGTAGCGCTATGTCGCAAGATACTCCTCTGCCGCAGAATAGCCCTCTGCCGCCAAGTAGCCATAAGCAGCCAAGTAGCAGCGCACAGCCAAAGACTAAAATGCCCCTCCTTAAACGGCTTAACGCTTACCAAACCAAAGGCTTAGTACCCGCCATGGCCGCCAGCGGCAAACTTACCCGCGTGGTGGGCTTAACGCTGGAAGCCGTAGGTTGTACCGCCGCCGTGGGCAGTTTGTGTAAAATTCAAACGTTGTTTGGCGACATGGACGCCGAAGTGGTGGGCTTTTCTGACGATAAGCTGTTTTTAATGCCCAGCGAATCGCTAAAAGGCGTGATCCCCGGCGCGCGCGTGACCCCTGTGGGCCAAGGCGAAGGTGTGCCGGTGGGCATGGAATTACTAGGCCGAGTAATTGACGGTATCGGCCAACCGCTGGACGGTTTAGGCCCCATTGTGACCACCAAAACCGCCGATTTTACCGCTCCACGATTAAACCCCATGGCGCGCAAACCCATTCGTGAGGTGATGGATGTGGGTGTGCGCGCCATTAACGCACTGATCACCGTCGGCCAAGGCCAGCGCATGGGCTTATTTGCAGGCTCTGGCGTGGGTAAGAGTGTGCTGATGGGCATGATGACTCGCGGTGCTAAAGCCGATGTAGTGGTAGTGGGCTTAATTGGCGAGCGGGGCCGAGAAGTAAAAGAATTTATCGATGAAATATTGGGTGTTGAGGGCCGTGCGCGCTCAGTGGTGGTCGCCGCCCCTGCGGATTCGTCGCCCCTAATGCGCCTTAAAGGCTGTGAAACCGCCTTAACTTTGGCGGAATATTTTCGTGACCAAAATTTAAATGTTTTGCTGCTGATGGACTCCTTAACCCGTTATGCCCAAGCCCAGCGCGAAATCGCACTGGCGGTGGGCGAACCGCCGGCCAGCAAGGGCTATCCGCCCTCTGTGTTTGCTCGCCTGCCGGCACTGGTGGAGCGCGCCGGTAACGGCGGCGAAGGGCAGGGCAGCATTACCGCCTTTTTTACGGTATTAACCGAAGGCGATGACTTGCAAGACCCGATTGCCGATGCCTCGCGAGCTATCTTAGATGGCCACATCGTCTTGTCTCGTCAATTGGCGGACAGCGGCCATTATCCGGCCATCGATATTGAAAAATCCATCAGCCGGGTGATGACGGCAGTCACCACCCAAGAACATCAGCAACAAGCGCGGGTGGTCAAGCAGGCCTATGCGCTGTATCAGCAAAATCACGATTTGATCAATTTGGGCGCTTATCAGTCCGGTGCCGATCCGCGCATCGATATGGCGATTCAAATCCGCCCGCGCTTAGAGCACTTTTTAACCCAAAGCATGACAGACGTAGTAGAAATGCCCATGTGTTTGGCGGACTTGGCGCATATCAGCGGGCCGCTGTTAAGGGCGAATTAAGCGCGTGAAGGTAAGCACGTGACTTTAGTTATTAAGAGCTAAAACTAGGGACTAATCTGCCACGGAAGAACACGGAACCCGCAGAAAAATTAAGCTGAGATACGAGCGAAAAGTGACTAAGAGTCTTGGGGGGTAAGAGCATGCTCTTTGGTGGGTTGGTGTTTATCCCTTATATATTAAGACCCTTTCAGATCTGATCTCTATTGTTCCGTGTTCTTCCGTGGATTCCGTGGCAAAAATGGTGTTAGGTTTGATGTTATTTTTCCGCTTCACCCTTCGCATGGATAAGGCTACCTGATTACCCACAAAGCTCAGCCATGTTTCAGAGAACTCAGCACCAATGAATTCAATAGGTGACAGGTAGGCACCGCCTCTTCGGTGAAGAATATGAGGCTCAGTTTGGTATTTCGACCTTGTAGGGGCCCGTCTCTTCGGCGAAGAGGACTTCGGCCCGGTTTGGTGTTTGGGTTTAAATCTAAACCTCAGTAACAGCCAGCAGAGCTGGCCTGCCGAAGTCCTCTTTATTAAAGAGACGGGGCAGCTACAAAGAACAAACCGAAACAGGGTGCGTTATGGCTGAGGTTCATACGTAATCAGGTAAGGCTAAGCAATGAGCAGAGCACTGCATTTATTACTCGAACAATTAGATAATAAAGAGCGCCAAGCTTCGGCGGAGCTCTCGGCTGCGCAATTACAATTGCAGCAATTAGCGCAGCAGCAGCAAATGCTGAGCCAATATCAGCGCAACTACAGTGAAGACTTTCAAAAGCGCGGTCGTGAAGGCTTAAGCGCCAATCAATTTAGTCACTTTCAAGGCTTTATCAATAAGCTAGAAGCCGCCCAAGAGCAGCAAGTAGACGGGCTCAGCAATGCTAGAGCGCAAGTTGAACAAACTCGCACCGCTTGGATGGCGGTGCGCGCCCGCAAGCAAGCTATAGAAACCCTGCTTGAGCGCGAAGCTGAGCGGCAGCAAAAAGAAAGCGACAAGCAAGAACAAAAGATGCTCGACGAACTCACCCTGCATCGCTTCTATAGCCAAAAGAATGCTCAAAGATAGTGGTAGTGCCCAATAAAAGACATTTACCTGTAGAAGCCGCTTCAGCCGGCTGGCCCAGCTTTGCTGGGCTTTAAAAGCATATTTCTACCGATGAAAGCGCCGAGCTACGAGGTTCAATGTTTTTGGTGTTTGATGTTTAAGTGTTGCTGCACAACACCGGCCAGCTAAAGCGGCCTCTACAAAAGCCAAAGCGCAACACTGTCCGCGTGCAAAATTTTTCACCATTCACCATTCACCATTCACCCTTCACCATTATTGCGCGTAGCGCTGCCCTTACATCTTGGTTCATTTCTTGCATTGATCTGGCATTAGTCTTGGGTTGCTTGGGTGTGGCACGAGATAAAGCATTTTTGGCTGACGATTAAGCCGCAGGATTGATGGGGAACATTTTAATATGACCATGAATATAATGTCGGTAAGCATGCCTTCTGGCTCAGAGCTGGGCGGCTCAGCTGTGGGTAAAGCCAGCACTGCGGGTCAAGCCTCAGGCGCGGGCAAGAATGCAGAGGCTGCTAACGGCGGCCTGTTTGCTGAAGTGTTTTCAAAAGAGTCTGAAAGTCAGTCCTCATCATCGACCCAAAGCGCTGCTGCGAAAGATAAGTCAGTTAATAGTCAGTCAGAAAATTTAGCAGAGCAGTCGGCGCCGCAGGTTATTGCTAAGGCGGATGAGCAAGGTGAAGCCGATGCTCAACCTGACGCTAAGAGCCAAGCCGATACCGGCGCAGCTACAGCGAACACGGCTATAACTACTAAAGCTGCAGCTACTGAAGCTAAAACGAGCAAAACCGACGCTCAAGCTCAGCCTGAACAAGCTGCAGATGGTGAAGAAGATCTTGCGTCAGCTTGGGCACAGCCTGCCTTCGCTACTCTCAATCTTGCCCCTGAGTTGCATGCATCCAAGGTCGAGCCCATTCCCGCCATTCCCGCCAATGCCGATAATAAGCTCACAGAGAATAAAGCCAGTGAAAAAGCGGCACTAAGCACTCAGAACAGTGCTCAAGTTAACGCTCAGGCCAGTACTCTGCTCGAGTCTGAAAGCGATACTGCAGCTAATAATGAAATAAAAAGCGAAACTAAAAGCGCAGCGGCAACGGGGCAAGGTGGCAGAGTTTTGCCGCCTGAGTCTGCAACTTCTTCTGCTCAAATAGCCGTGAACGCCGATCAAGCCAGCGTAAAATCACCGCTTGTGGGCGATGCGGCTAAGGCTTCAGCCGCCGCTCAGAGCTCAGATAAAGTGACAGCGAATGAAGCAAAAGTCGCAGCCGATATAGCAGCCAAAGCCCCTGTTGCAGCTAACCAAGCCGCCGTGCCAGCGAACAACGCTGCTTTATCGGCAGGGGCGGGTAACAGCGCAGAGCCAACAGAAGACGCAGCCAAAGCAACCGATAAGCCAGCGAGCGTTAGCTCATCAGCTTTCGGCGCTGCCCAAGCTCCTAGCTTGCAAGCGGTCACGTCTTCGGCCACGCAATCAGCTGCATCTCAATCGGTCACATCTCTATCGGGCCAAGCCCAAGGCGCTCAAGCTCAAGTAACGCAAACTCAAGTAACTCAAGCCGCGAACCAAGCTGCGCAAATACTGGCGGAGCACGCCGAGGTTAACGTTTCGGCTCAAGTAAGTGAGCAAGACGCCAAAGCCGAGCAAAACACGCGAGCGGTGAGCTTGGCTCCCGATACGGCGGCGCGGGCTGCGGCACCGGAATGGTTGGCGCAAATTGAACATGGCAAACGCTGGTCGCAGGGGCCGAATACGGTGAGCACCAAGGCGGGCGTAAGTTTAGACGCAGATACCGCTTTAGCGTTAGGTGAGAAGTCCAGCGCGGCGCGAGCCATTAATGCGGCATTGGCGAAGTCTGATCGTAATCAGGATGCTGAGCCGCTCACTGCCTTGGCGAGTAATACCGCTCACTTTGTGACGATGGGCACTGCAGACGCTAACACTCAATCATCGACCAGTGGCCAAGAGGCCAGCGGTTTATTCATCAATCGCGAACACGCCTTATTGGCCGCCACGCCTGAGCGTACCGCTATGTTAGACAAGGCGCTGACGCTACATGGCTCCGCCGAGCAAAATGCCAAGCAGTTAGCACAACAAGCGCAAGTGGTGGTCAGTCAAAACTTACAAGAAGCAGATATAAAGCTGAATCCGTCTGAATTTGGTGCCATGCGCATTCAAATTCGCATGGAGCAAGGCGAAGTACAGGTGCAATTTGTGGCCAGCCACCCACAAGCGCGCGAATTGCTTGAGCAGGCCATGCCGCGTTTAAGAGAAATGCTGCAGCAACAAGGCATGAACTTACACCAAGGCCAGCAGCAATCTAGCCAGCAGCAAGCCGGACAACAAGCTAACCAGCAGCAATCAGGCCCAAATCAGGCCAATGGCAGTTTCTTATCTCAAGGGTTTGCTCAGGGTGAGTCAGGTCAGTCCGGCCAGCAACAAGCGGGTCAGCAAGCGAGCCAAACAGGGCAAGAAAGCCAGTGGCGCAGTTATTCTGCCAGCGGTGATGCAATACAAGAGCAAACGTTAGATTCGCAGCCGCACACACGTGACGGCGCTGATGGTGCCAAAATAGACTTTTTTGCTTAAACGAAACGAGTACACTAGGGCGCGTTGGTGATAACGACATACTTTATGTAAAAGTGATGGGCACCAACGAAGGGTAATTAATTTAAGGGTAACCATGGCAGACGATCTGATCATGCCCAAAGTGGCATGGTACAAACGCAAACTGATTTTAATTATTATCAGTCTGTTGTTAGTGGCGGTGGGTGGCGGTGCCTTCATGCTATTAAAACCCTCCGCCGATAACGTCGAAAAAGAGCCGGTAGTGAATAATAAGGCGCTGTATGTGGGCTTATCGCGGCCATTTATTTTCCCGGTAACGGCGGGGCGGCGTGAGCGTTTAGTGCAGATAGAAGTGCAACTAATGGTGCGCGGCGATCAAGGCCAAGCGCTCGCCCAGCGTCATCTGCCGTTATTAGAAAGTACCTTACTCACGGTATTTAGCCGGCAAACCGCCGATAACTACCTTACGGCAGAAGGCAAACTCACCGTCAAGCAAGAAGCGCTTGATGAACTGAACGCGGTGCTAACCGAAGAAGTGGGCAAACCCTTGGTCGAAAAAGTGCTGTTTACCAGTATCGTAATGCAATAGGTGAATCGTGAGCGATCTATTATCTCAGGATGAAATTGATGCCCTGTTACACGGGGTAGATGATGTAGAAGATGAGTCGGCCGGTAATGCGGGCGGCGTTTCTATGTTCGATTTTTCCTCTCAAGATCGCATCGTGCGTGGGCGCATGCCGACCCTTGAGATGGTTAACGAACGTTTTGCCCGCCATATGCGCATCAGCTTATTTAATATGATGCGTCGCACCGCCGAAGTGTCGGTGAATGGCGTGCAAATGATTAAGTTTGGCGAATACGTGCATTCGTTATTTTTGCCCACCAGTTTAAACATGGTGCGCTTTCGGCCGCTTAAAGGCATAGGTCTGGTGACCATGGAAGCGCGCTTGGTGTTTATTTTGGTGGACAACTTTTTTGGTGGCGACGGTCGTCATGCCAAAATTGAAGGTCGTGAATTTACGCCTACCGAGCGACGCGTGATTCAATTGCTGCTCAAATTGGTATTTGAAGATTATAAAGAAGCTTGGGCGCCGGTCATGGATGTGGAGTTTGAATACTTAGACTCAGAAGTGAACCCGACCATGGCCAATATCGTCAGCCCCACGGAAGTGGTGGTGGTGAGCTCGTTTCATATTGAGCTGGATGGCGGCGGCGGTGATTTTCACGTCACCTTGCCCTACGGCATGCTGGAGCCCATTCGTGAGCTGCTGGATGCGGGGGTACAAAGTGACAAAGGTGAAAATGACTTGCGCTGGAGCAAGGCGCTGCGTGATGAAATTCTCGATGTGAAAGTGGATATGTCGGTGCGGCTGTTAGAAAAAGAGCTGAGCCTAGGCAATATTATGGAGCTTAAAACTGGCGATATTATTCCCATCGATATGCCTGAACATTTATTAGTGTCCGTAGAAGGCTTGCCGAGCTTTCGTGGCCAATTGGGTCGCTCGCACGATAAAATGGCGGTGCGGATTAATGAAAAGATTAAGAAGCCAGACACCGTTAAAAACGAACTCAATCAGGTAACGCGCCGCGGTATTCGCATTGACGGTGAAGCCGAATTAGCAGAATTAGAAAGAACGATCGAGGATGCATCATGAGTGATGAACAAAACGAGATAGATGACGTTTGGGGCGAAGCCATGGCCGAGCAGAGCGTTAAAGAAAGCCAGCCGGAACAAGATGATGCAGGCTCGGTCAAGCCCGTAGAGCTGGATGATTTTAACGTCAGCAGTAATAAGCCGTTGTCTGGCGACGAAAGACGCAAGCTGGACGCCATCTTAGATATTCCTGTGACTATTTCGATGGAAGTTGGCCGCACTCAGATCAGCATTCGTAATCTGTTGCAGCTTAACCAAGGCTCGGTAGTGGAGCTGGACCGTTTAGCGGGTGAGCCGCTGGATGTGATGGTTAACGGCACCTTGATCGCCCACGGCGAAGTGGTGGTGGTGAACGACAAGTTTGGTATTCGACTGACCGATGTGATCAGTCAAACCGAACGTATTAAAAAGCTTAAATAATGCGCGCATTTCTTATCTTATTGCTGTTGCCTACTGCAGTGCTGGCGGAAGGGCCAGAAATTAAGTGGGACTCATGGGCCTTATCCTCTTTATTAGTGATTGGTGCCATTTTAGTGCTTGGCTGGATCTTGCGCCGTTTGCGTGGTGCGGCACTATTGGGCGGCAGCCGTCAGCTGAAAATAGTAGCCTCATTGGCACTCGGCCAGCGGGAGCGGGTGATAGTGGTGCAAGTGGGCGAAGAGCAATGGTTGCTGGGCGTTACTGCGCAACAGATCTCTCACTTGGGCAAATTAGAACAGCCATTGGTGGTTGAACAGGCGAAAAGTTTTTTGGCGAAACGCAATCCTGAGCCGCTCACCAAGGAAGGGCAATGAGCAGCACGATGAACCTTGGGTTAGCGTCTGGTTTGAGTGGCGGGGTTGCTCGCCTTAAACGGAGTTGGCCAGTCTTACTGCTGATAATGCTACTTATGCTGTTGGCCACCCCTGCTATGGCTCAGCAAGGCATGTCGGCGGTAACCGTGACCACCAATGCGGACGGTAGTCAAGAATACAGCCTGACCTTGCAAGTGTTAGCACTGATGACGGCGCTGTCGTTCTTGCCAGCGATCGTCATTATGATGACGTCTTTCACGCGGATCATCATAGTACTGTCAATTTTACGTCAGGCTATGGGTCTACAACAAAGCCCTAATAACCAAGTGTTGATTGGTATTAGCTTATTTTTGTCGTTTTTTATTATGTCGCCGGTGCTGGATAAAGTGAACGAAACGGCCTTGCAGCCTTATTTAGCAGAAGAGATCACCTCGAAAGAGGCGTTGTCGTTTGCTGAGTTACCGATCCGCGATTTTATGTTGTCGCAAACGCGGGTTAAGGATCTGGAAACCTTTCTTAATATCGCCAATATTCAAGTAGATAGCGAAGCAGAAGTGCCGCTGCGCGTCATCATCCCCGCGTTTGTAACCAGTGAGCTAAAAACTGCCTTTCAGATTGGTTTTATGCTGTTTTTACCTTTCTTGGTGATCGACTTAGTGGTGGCCAGTATTTTGATGGCCATGGGTATGATGATGCTGTCGCCGATGATTATTTCGTTGCCCTTTAAACTGATGCTATTTGTGCTGGTGGATGGCTGGAGCCTAATTATGGGGACACTGGCCAACAGCTTTGGCTTAGGAGCCGGATAAATGAGCCCAGAAGTATTCGTCGATATCTTTCGCAGCGCCCTGTGGCTAGTAACGGTATTGGTATCGGCGGTAATCTTACCCAGCCTCGCTGTCGGTTTAACGGTGGCGGTATTTCAGGCCGCCACCTCCATTAACGAACAAACCTTAAGCTTCTTACCCCGCTTATTAGTGACTCTAGGCGGACTGGCCGTTGGCGCCCACTGGGGCTTTGGCATGTTAATGGACTTCTTCTACGAGATAATCGAACAAATACCGCAGGTGATAGGTTAGCCGAAAGGCGTGAAGGGTTAGGCGTAAAGAGTGAGGGGAGCACCTAAACCTTAAAAAATGGCGGCGGTGTTTTTGTTTATGCCGTCATCCTGGCGCACGTCAGGATCTTGTTTGGCTTTAATGCCAAGAGCGAGATACCGGAGCGAGTCCGGTAAGATGGCCAAGAAAAGTGATGTGTTTTGTTTCTGCCATCATCCTGACGCACGTCAGGATCTTGTTTGGCTTTAATGCCAAGAGCGAGATACCGGAGCGAGTCCGGTAAGACGGCCAAGAAAAGTGATGTGTTTTGTTTCTGCCATCATCCTGACGCACGTCAGGATCTTGTTTGGCTTTAATGCCAAGAGCGAGATACCGGAGCGAGTCCGGTAAGATGGCCAAGAAAAGTGATGTGTTTTGTTTATGCCGTCATCCTGCTGCACGTCAGGATCTTGTTGTGGTTTAGTAGGCGAACACTTGTTCTCGCATTTCAACCCAGGCGGAACGGTTTAAACGTTCAGCTTCAATACCCAAGATTTTTGATTGAGGGCTTGGTGTTATCTCGTTCGCTTCACCCTTCACCATAGTTAAAGGAACCGCGTGAATTTTTCCACTGATCAAATATTGCTGTGGCTGGCTAGCTATTTATGGCCGCTGTGCCGGATCGCCGGCATGATGATGACCATGGTGATGTTTGGCGCCAACCTGACACCTATGTTTAACCGACTGTTACTGGCGGTGGCCATTACCATAGCCGTAGCCCCGGTATTACCGGTGATGCCAGATGTGGCGCTGTTCTCTATTGGTGGCTTTTTGATCACCGCTCAGCAGGTGCTGATTGGCGCCGCGATTGGCTTACTCTCGCAGTTTTTAGTGCAGGCCTTCGTGACCGGCGGCCAAGTGATCGCCATGCAAACCAGTTTGGGTTTTGCCTCCATGGTGGATCCGCTTAACGGCCAGTCCACGCCCGTGGTCGGTCAGCTGTATTTGATGCTGGGCACCTTGCTGTTTTTAGCGCTCAATGGCCATTTGGTGATGATTGAAGCCATAGTGATGAGCTTTGAAACGCTGCCCGTGTCCATGAGTGGCATCAGCGTGGCCAGTTGGCAGCAATTGGCCGGCCTGCTGACGATGCTGTTTTATGCGGCGGTGGCCATGTCGCTGTCGGCAATCGTGGCTATGCTACTGATTAACTTCACCTTTGGCATTATGACCCGTGCCGCACCGCAGCTGAATATTTTTAGTATTGGTTTTGCCGTGAGCATGGTGTGTGGCTTATTTATTTTATGGCTGACGCTGGGTGGCTTCTTAGGCCACTTTGAAAACCAGTGGCATCGCATCCAATTGGTGATGTGCGACACCTTGCTGCTTACCTGTGAAGGGGGCTAAATGGCAGAATCCGATGGTCAGGAAAAAACGGAACTCCCTACGGAGCAACGGCTACGCCAAGCCCGAGAAAAAGGTCAAATTCCCCGCTCTAAAGAGCTAGGCACGGCGGCGGTATTATTGAGCGGTGCCTTTGGCTTAATCATGGTCGGCGATGCGCTGACCGTGGCGCTGTTTAAAGTCTTTAAAGCTAACTTTTCTGTGGAGCGGGCGGTCTTATTCGATCCTGACTCCATGATGCCGGCGTTTCGGGACTCCATATTGGCCCTAACGTGGCCCTTGCTCGGGCTGTTCGCCATTGTGTTGGTGGCCGCGTTAGTGGGCAACAGCTTGCTGGGCGGCATTAACTTTAGCACCCAAGCCATGATGCCCAAGCTAAATAAAATGAGCCCTGCCAAAGGCTTAAAGCGCATGTTTGGCGTGCAAGCTATGGTGGAATTGCTCAAATCAATTGCCAAGGTGGTGTTTATTGCCACGCTTGCCGTTGCGGTGCTGTGGGGGCAATTCGATAATATTTTACGCCTCAGCAATGAGAGCTTACCCGCGGCCATGGTAGAGGCCACGGATCTGGTGTTAAACATGGGACTAGTACTGTGTTTGGCCCTGTTGCCGATTGTAGCCATAGACGTGCCGTTTCAAATATGGAACCACACGCGCCAGCTGAAGATGACGCTGCAAGAAATCAAAGACGAATATAAAAACAGTGAAGGTAAGCCGGAAGTAAAAGGGCGTATCAGACGCCTGCAGCAAGAAATGGCCAACCGGCGCATGATGGGTGATGTGCCCGATGCAGACGTAGTAGTGGTCAACCCGACCCATTTCTCGGTGGCACTGCGTTACGACAAATTTACCCCAGGTGCCGCCCCTAAAGTGGTAGCCAAAGGCCTCGATGAAGTGGCATTAAAAATTCGCGAAATTGCCCGTGAATACGAAATACCGGTGATTTCGTCGCCAGCGCTGACACGGGCCATTTATTTCTCCACTAAGGTGGATGGCGAAATTCCTGATGGCCTGTTTGTGGCGGTCGCCCAAGTATTAGCTTACGTGTTTCAGTTAAATAACTGGCGCAAAGGCCAAGGCCGAAAACCCACCGCCCTAAAAGACGACCTGCCGATCCCTGACGAGTTTAAAGCGGATAGGCCTTTGTAAAGGCAGCGGTAAGCGCCTTTTTTGCCGTCATCCTGATGCCCATCAGGATCTTTTCTTAAATCTATCCAGCCACGCTGGCCCGGCGAATAAATTGATGGCTACAGGGAGCGTGGTTTGTAGGCGCCAATTTATTCGGCGCGGTTTGGTTCTTGATCCTGGTCTTAAACCAATCCAGCTACGCTGGCCCGGCGAATAAATTGCCGGCTACAGGGAGCGTGGTTTGTAGGCGCCAATTTATTCGGCGCGGTTTGGTTCTTAATCCTGGTCTTAAACCAATCCAGCTACGCTGGCCCGGCGAATAAATTGCCGGCTACAGGGAGCGTGGTTTGTAGGCGCCAATTTATTCGGCGCGGTTTGGTTCTTGATATTGGTCTTAAACTAATCCAGCTGCGCTGGCCCGGCGAATACTCTTTGTTTAAAAGAAGGAGCGGCTACGGGGTACGGCGTTTTTTGTTTGGCTCAATTCTTGCATAGTTATCGCTATCTCTCTTTGGTGACAAGTTAGTGGTAATGGCATTTAAGGACAAAGTTCAACAGTTGGGGCCTTGGTCTACTTGGTTTAGCAAGGGCATAGGCACGCCATTATTGGTGTTGGCCGCACTGGGCATGGTGGTGTTACCCATACCTGCGCTGCTGCTCGATGTGCTGTTCTCCTTTAATATCTCTCTCGCCTTGGTCATCTTATTGGTGGCGGTATATAGCAAACGCCCGTTGGACTTTGCCGCTTTCCCGACTGTGTTATTGGTGGCGACCTTGCTGCGGCTGGCGCTGAACGTGGCCTCAACCCGAGTGGTGTTGTTAGAAGGGCACATGGGCGAGGGTGCCGCGGGTAACGTTATTGAAGCCTTTGGTAATGTGGTGATTGGCGGCAACTATGCGGTTGGTTTAATCGTGTTTTTGATCTTAATGATCATCAACTTTGCGGTGGTGACCAAGGGTGCGGGCCGTATTGCCGAAGTGAGCGCGCGCTTTACGCTCGATGCCATGCCAGGTAAACAAATGGCGATTGATGCGGACTTAAACGCTGGCTTAATTAACCAAGATGAAGCCAGAAGTCGCCGCGCTGAAGTCACCCAAGAAGCGGACTTTTACGGTTCCATGGACGGTGCCTCTAAGTTCGTAAAAGGTGATGCCATTGCCGGCATTATGATTTTGTTTATCAATATTATTGGCGGCTTTATTATCGGCATGGCCCAGCATGGGCTGTCGTTTAGTGAAGCGGCAAAAATTTATACCCTGCTCACTATCGGTGATGGCTTGGTGGCACAAATACCCTCTCTCATGCTCTCTATTGCTGCCGCCATTATCGTTACCCGCCAAAACAACAGCGAAGACATGGGTGAAGCCATGTTGGGCCAGCTGTTTGATAAACCTAAGGCACTGTCGATTGCTGCGGGCATCTTGATCATTATGGGGTTAGTGCCTGGCATGCCGCATTTTGCGTTTCTGCTGCTAGGGGGCTTGTCGGCCTTTGCTGCTTGGTGGACCACTAAGCGCAATACCCGCGTGGCCCAAGAGTTGGTGGAGCAAGAGCTAGCACCGTCACCACCGAGTACAGACGTCAAAGAGCTGGGCTGGGACGATGTGGCGCAAGTGGACACCATTGGTTTAGAGGTGGGTTATCGCTTAATAAGCTTGGTGGATCAAGCCCAAGGCGGCGAATTGCTGAGCCGCATTAAAGGTGTGCGTAAGAAGCTCTCTCAAGAGCTGGGTTTTTTAATTCCTGCGGTACATATTCGCGACAACTTAGAGCTTGGCCCCAACCAATATCAAATAACCATGATGGGCGTGAGTTCAGGCTCGGCGGAGATTTATCCCGAACGAGAGCTCGCCATTAACCCGGGCCAAGTATTTGGTCCGGTGCAAGGCATAGACACCCGGGATCCAGCCTTTGATCTGGAGGCCACTTGGATTGCCAAAGACCAAATTGAGCAAGCGCAAAGCTTAGGCTATACCGTGGTGGATGCGGCAACCGTGGTGGCCACGCATTTAAGCCAGTTGCTGACTAACCATGCTTCTGTCTTGCTGGGCCATGAAGAAGTACAAAACCTCATTGACCAAGTGGGCCGCAATCAGCCCAAGTTGGTGGAGGGTTTAGTGCCCAATGTCATGAGCTTAGGCTTGGTGACCAAAGTGTTGCAAAGCTTGCTCCATGAAGGGGTGACCATTCGCGATATGCGCACTATTTTACAGACCTTAACCGAGTACTCGACCAAGAGTCAGGATCCGGAAGTTTTAACAGCGGCGTGTCGTATTGCGCTGCGCCGTTTTATGGTGCAAGAGATAGCCGGCACCGAGCGGGAACTGCCGGTGATCACCTTGGCGCCGGAGTTGGAACAAATCTTGCAGAACTCATTACAAGCAGGCGGCGCTCAGGGCAGCGGCATAGAGCCGGGTTTGGCCGAGCGCATGCAACAATCTTTGGCACAGGCCGCAGCAAATCAAGAGATGGAAGGGCAGCCAGCAATATTACTGACCTCGGGCATGTTGCGCACCACCTTGGCGCGCTTTGTTAAACACACGATTCCTAGTTTGCGGGTATTATCGTATCAGGAAGTGCCGGATGACCGTCAAATCCGCATTGTGGCGTCGGTGGGTGGCCAGCAACAGTAGAGTGCCAGCAGAAGCAGGTGAAACCTAAATGAAAATAAAACGTTTTTTTGCAAAAGATATGCGCTCTGCATTGGCCGAAGTCAAAGAAGTCTTGGGCAATGATGCTGTGATCATGTCCAATAAAAAAGTCTCCGGCGGTATTGAGATAGTGGCGGCGGTGGACGACGACGAAGTTCCCGTTACGCCACTGCAACGGCCGTTGCATGATGATAATGTCAAAATATCGTCACATGCGCGTCAATTTGTCCCCCCTTTGAATGATCAGCAGCAAGCGGAAACCTTGCAGTCGTTGCTGATGCGCGGCCGCCAAGTGCCTTCGCCACAAACTTTAGCCGAGCAAGTGGACTGGAATGATCCGCGATTGACAACTGAGTCTGTGCTAACGGCAGGACTGAGAGCAGGGCGCGAAGAAGGACGCTATGCCGAGCGCGAGACAGCTCGTAGCACCGGGCGTGATGCATTAGATAATTCGTTAGCCGATCGCCGCGCGTTAGACAGCCAAGCCGCCGGCTATGGTCGACGTGAGGGCCGAGGTGCAGCACGAGCTGAAGGCCGTCGCGAGCCAACCTTGAGTCAGCCCCTCTCCTCAGCTCAGCCTCAATTGCATGACAGTCGCGAACATAAGCGTAAAGAATCCGCCAAAGACAAAGAACTGCAGGGCATGCGCCAAGAAATTGCCAGCATTCGTCGTTTACTTGAACACCAAGTTTCAGGGCTAATGTGGCAAGAAGTGGAGCGCCGAGAGCCGGTGCGCGCGATGATCATCAAGCAACTCAACGAGCTGGGTTTCAGCGATGGCTTTGCGGATCAATTAGCGATGCGCATTAACGACCAAGCGCCGGCTCATGAAGCGTGGAGCCAGATTGAAACCGCGCTTAATCAGCAATTGCTGACCGGTGAAGATGAAATATTACGTCAAGGCGGTGCCGTGGCACTGCTTGGGCCTACCGGCGTGGGTAAAACCACTACCATCGCCAAGCTGGCGGCCCGCTTTGCCGCCCGTTATGGCGCCGACCAAATTGCGCTGATCACCACGGATCACTATCGCATTGGTGCCCACGAGCAGTTGCAGACCTATGGTCGCATCATGGGCGTGGTAGTGAAGCAAGCGCGCACTTATCAAGAATTGGCGCAAACTTTGTATCAGCTGCGTCATCGGCGTTTAGTGCTGATTGACACCGCGGGCATGGGCCAGCGCGACTTACGCTTAAACGAGCAACTCGACACCCTAGTGGGTGATAAGCAAATCAAAATTCGTAACTATTTAGTGTTGCCGGCCACGGCGCAGCGGCGAGTATTACAGGAGGCGGTGGATCATTTTCGTCGTATTCCGCTCGCGGGCTGCATTCTCACCAAGTTAGATGAGAGTTTGTCGCTGGGCGATGTATTAGATATCAGCATTCAAAATAGCTTGCCCATTAGCTACATCACAGACGGGCAGCGGGTGCCAGAAGACTTGCGGTTGGCCAACGGACAAGAGTTGGTCAAGCAGGCATTAGGCAGCGTAGAACAGCGTCGAGAAGAACCCTACTACTGGGAATCTTCAGAGTCCGATGAAGGGGATGGGCGTTTTTATGAATAATTGGTTTCAAGACCAGGCAAGTGGACTGCGGCTTATGCAAAAAACCAGCAGAGTACAGGTTATTTCGGTCACCGGCGGCAAAGGTGGTGTGGGCAAAACCAATATCGCCCTTAATATGGCCTCGGCCATGGCGGCTCAAGGCAAAAAGGTGATGGTGTTGGATGCGGACTTAGGTCTGGCCAACGTCGATGTGTTGCTGGGCATTCGGGTGACGCGCAATTTATCACACGTATTGCGCGGCGAGTGCAGCCTTGATGAGGTATTAGTCGAAGGCCCGCAAGGCATGATGATTATTCCGGCTACCTCGGGCAATCAGTCGATGACTGAATTGTCGCCGCTGGAGCATGTGAGCTTAATTCGTGCTTTTAGCGAGATGAAAACGCCCATCGATATTTTATTGGTCGATACGGCAGCCGGTATCTCGGACATGGTACTGAGCTTTTCTCGCGCCGCCCAAGAGGTAGTGGTGATCGTGTGCGATGAGCCCACCTCTATTACCGACGCCTATGCCTTGATCAAGATCTTATCCCGGGATTACGGGGTATTTCGTTTTAAAATCGTCGCTAATATGGTGCGCAGTCAGCGCGAAGGCCAAGAATTGTTTGCCAAGCTCACCCGCGTGACCGACAGATTCTTGGATGCGGCGCTGGAGTTGGTGGCCTGTGTGCCCTTTGATGGCAACTTACGGTTAGCGGTGCGCCGCCAAACCTTGGTGGTTAATCAATATCCTACTTCTCCGTCGGCCATGGCCATTAAGCAGTTGGCCAGTAAAGCCATCAGTTGGCCAGCCCCCGAGCGTGCAGGAGGCCATTTGCAATTTTTCATCGAAAATCTATTAAAACCGCCGGTGGCAGAGACAGATGTCAGGAGCGAATAAAGCACTGGTGTACGCCAGACAACAAGGCAACCAATTGGTGGAGCGCCATGCGGGCTTAGTGAGGCGCATCGCGCACCATTTGTTGGCGCGTTTGCCAGATAGCGTGCTGTTGGATGACTTGATCCAATCGGGCATGGTGGGCTTATTAGAGGCGACCCGTAATTTTGACGCCACTAAAGGGGCGAGCTTTGAAACCTTTGCCGGCATTCGTATTCGCGGTGCCATGCTGGATGAAATTCGCCGTGGCGACTGGGTGCCCCGTTCGGTACATAAAAACAGTCGCGAAGTGGCCGCCGCCATCAATACAGTGCAACGCCGTGAAGGGCGCAATGCCAGCGATCGCGAAGTAGCCGACGAGCTGGGCGTGAGCATGGAGGTGTACAATGCCATGTTGCTCGATACCAGCAATGGCAAAATCTTAGAAATGGATGAATTTGAAACCGGCATCGATGGCAAAGTAGAGCTGAGTCAACATGTGGGTAATCCGTTTGAAGACATGGCCAAACAGCGTTTTCAACAAGCCTTATCGCAACACATTAAGACCTTGCCTGAGCGAGAAGCTTTGGTATTGTCTTTGTATTATGATGAAGAGCTTAACTTAAAAGACATTGGTCAAATTCTTGACGTGAGCGAGTCTCGGGTCAGTCAAATACATAGTCAAGCCATGCACCGTTTGCGGGCCAAATTACACGTTTGGCAAGGCTAGAAAGCAGCGCCGAGCGCCCAGCTCCAAGTGCCCAGCTAAAGATGAGATAAGATCGAAAAGTACCAATGGATTTTGTTAGTAAGAGTAAAGATTAGCCGAGCGTAAGCCCCCTGCGGCTAACTAAAAACTGCTCTTGGTTTTCCTTGGCTCTGGGCGCTTGGCGCTGTTTTGCTTTCTTGTTTGTTAAATGACCATTATCAAGACTAAATCACCATTTAAATATGCTAATCACTCAATATACGATTTAAGTTAAGGTTTACTGGGTCGATATAGTTAATATATTAGCCATGTTCAGCACTTAAAGTAGCTGAAGAAGGAGAAATTGCTTGGACAAAAATATGAAAATCTTGATCGTGGATGATTTTTCTACGATGCGTCGGATTATTAAAAACCTATTACGCGACCTTGGGTTTAATAACACCTTTGAAGCGGATGATGGCCTTACAGCGTTACCCATGCTTAAAAATAGTGATTTTGACTTTGTGGTGACCGACTGGAATATGCCGGGTATGCAAGGCATCGATCTATTGAAAGCCATTCGTGCCGACGAGAAGCTCAAGCACATGCCGGTATTAATGGTGACAGCAGAAGCCAAGCGTGAGCAAATTATTGCTGCCGCCCAAGCGGGGGTAAATGGCTATGTGGTTAAGCCTTTTACCGCTGGCACTCTGAAAGAGAAACTCGAGAAGGTTTTCGAGCGCATCGGATAAAAAAGGCAGCTAGATGGCACTCAATAAAAGTACGGTCAGCCTAGAACAAGCGCGCATTTTAGTCGCTATGTTAGAGCGGGGCGATCAAGACGGCGCCGATCGCTATCTCACCAGCGTGTGTATGCCCCAAGCCAAAGACTTGGTAGAGCAAGTAGGGCAGTTAACGCGTCAATTACATGACTCATTACAAGAGTTCCGTAACGACCCGCGCTTGCCAGAGCTGGCAGAAAGTGAAATACCCGATGCCCGCGAGCGCTTAAGTTACGTTATCGATATGACGGATAAAGCCGCGAACCGCACCATGGATGCGGTAGAGGCTAGCCTGCCGATTGCCGATCGCTTAAGTCATAATGTTGGCAGTGTAATGCCGGGCTGGCGCGATTTAATGGGGCGTCAGTTAGAGCTCAATAAATTTAAAGATTTGTGTTTTGAACTCGATGGTTTCTTAGTGAGCTCGGAAAAAGACGCAGGTCAGTTAAAAGAATTGCTCACCGAAATTTTGATGGCTCAAGATTATCAAGACTTAACCGGTCAGATGATCCGGCGCGTGATTAACTTGGTCCAAGAAGTGGAAGCCAAGTTAGTGGCTATTTTAAAGGTGTTTGGCCGCTTGCCCGGTATGGAAGATGTTCAGCCTGAGCCTAAAAAAGCCCAAGTGGCGGACATTATTGCCGAAGGTCCAATTATGAATAAAGAACATCGTGATGATGTGGTCTCAGATCAGGACGGCGTTGACGATTTGCTATCCAGTTTGGGATTCTAAGGAGAGAACATGGGCTTTGAGGTAGACGAGGATATTCTTCAGGACTTTCTGGTTGAAGCATCAGAAATTCTAGAACAACTGTCTGAGCAATTGGTGACACTAGAGCGCCAACCCGATGATAAAGACTTGCTGAATGCGATTTTTCGCGGCTTTCATACCGTTAAAGGTGGTGCCGGATTTATGTCGCTGACGGCGCTTGTAGATACCTGCCACAAAGCCGAGAACGTGTTCGACATTTTGCGCAACGGTCAGCGCCAGGTGACGTCTGAACTGATGGACGTGATTTTGCGCGCCTTGGATGCGGTCAATCTCATGTTTAGCGAACTGCAAAACAGCGAAGAGCTGACGCCCGCCGAGCCTGAATTACTCGACGAGCTGGAGCGTTATTGCCGACCGGCCAGCGCCGATGAAGTGGCCGCTCCTGTGGTTGCAGAGCAATTAGTTTCAGAACAATTGGTTTCAAAACAAGCAGCTGCCGCTGAGCCAGCGGAGGGCATTGCCGGTCTCGACCAAGCTCAGTACCAGAAAATGTTAAATGAGCTGGACCCGACTCCTCAGCCAGCCAGCCCGAGTACCGCGCCAGTAATCGACCTCAATGGCACGGACGACATTAGCGACGATGAATTTGAAGCACTATTAGATCAGTTGCACGGTGCTGGTAAACACAGCGGTATTCCAGCCTCTGAAGCGAATGAGCCCGCCGCCGCACTTTCAACTCAAGCGCCGTCGCAAACAAGCCCAGCCGCCACCGACGGCATGATAGATGACGATGAGTTTGAAGCCCTGCTGGATCAATTGCACGGCTCTGGCAAAGGTCCGACCTTTACGGCGGATGAAAATGTGAAGCCTGCTGAGCCGCAGGCCAGCGCGCCAGCTCAGATCGCCGCACCTGCGGTTAGCGCTGCAGCTAAGCCGCAAGAAAAACCAGCCGCTAAGGCAGCGCCCGCGCACAGCTCAGCTCCTGAGACCACGGTGCGGGTAGACACCAAAATACTGGATAAAATCATGAATATGGTGGGAGAGCTGGTATTGGTGCGCAACCGCCTGCTGAGCTTAGAAGCCAATCATGATGATGAAAATATTTCCAAAACCGTGGCCAATCTGGACTCGGTAACCGGCGATTTGCAGGGCGCGGTAATGAAAACCCGCATGCAGCCCATCAAGAAAGTGTTTGGTCGTTTCTCGCGGGTGGTGCGTGATATAGCCCGCACCATGAACAAAGAAATTAATCTGGAAATGGTCGGCGAAGACACGGACTTGGATAAGAACCTAGTGGAAGCACTGGCGGATCCTTTGGTGCACTTGGTGCGAAATTCTTGCGACCACGGCATTGAAATGCCCGAGGTGCGTGAGGCGGCCGGTAAGCCGCGCATGGGGACCATTCGCTTAACTGCGTCTCAAGAAGGCGACCATATCTTACTGGGTATCGAAGATGACGGTGCCGGTATGGATCCGGAAAAGCTGAAGAGCATCGCCATTAATCGCGGTATTTTAGATGCAGATGCCGCCGCGCGCATGACCGACAACGAAGCCTATAACCTGATTTTTGCACCCGGGTTTTCGACCAAGGTCGAAATCACCGATGTGTCCGGCCGTGGCGTGGGCATGGACGTAGTAAAAACCGGTATTACCTCGGTGAATGGCTCTATTTATATCGACTCGACACTGGGTAAAGGCACCAGGTTACAAATTAAAGTGCCGCTGACCTTGGCCATTTTACCGACGCTGATGGTATTAGTTGGCCAGCAAACCTTTGCTTTGCCGTTAACCAACGTCGATGAAATTTTCCACCTCGACTTAACCCGCACCAGCATGGTAGACGGCCAGTTGACGATAGTGGTGCGTAACCACGCCATACCCTTGTTTTACTTACAAGACTGGCTATTAAAAGGCGAACGCCGTGCGCGTCAAGAACGCGGACATGTGGTGATCGTCGCCGTGGGTAATCAGCAGGTAGGTTTTGTGGTCGACGGTTTGATTGGCCAAGAAGAAGTGGTGATCAAGCCGCTGGACCGACTGTTGCACGGCACGCCAGGCATGGCGGGTGCCACCATTACCAGTGACGGTGGCATTGCCCTGATTTTAGATCTCGCAGGCCTTATCAAAGCTTACGCACGGCGCTACGTCTAAATAATAAAAACAAGCATGAGGTATGAATGGCTATTCGGGTGTTAGTGGTTGATGATTCAAGTTTTTTTCGCCGTCGTGTCAGTGAGATTTTAGAACAAGATCCCATGCTCACCGTGGTGGACACGGCCGTTAATGGTCTAGAAGCCGTTGAAAAAGCCCGCACCGGACGCTTTGATGTGATCACCATGGACATTGAAATGCCGGTAATGGATGGCATTAGTGCGGTGCGTGAAATTATGAAAACCACACCTACGCCGGTGTTGATGTTTTCATCGCTCACCCATGATGGCGCCCAAGCCACGCTGGATGCGCTGGACGCCGGTGCCATGGATTTTTTGCCTAAACGTTTTGAAGATATTGCGCGCAGCAAAGAAGAAGCCATGTTATTACTGCAGCAAAGAGTGAAAGCCATTGCTCGTCGGCGCAGTTTTATCGCGCCCAGAGTTGAGGCTAGAGCGACCACCAGTACCGCGCCAGCTGCCCGCGCGACTGGCTCAACATTGGCCTCGGCGGCTAGACCCCGCATGGGCAGTGCACTTGCTACCAGTGGTCGTACTGCAGGCAGCACACTTACTCGCAGCACGCTTGCTAGCAGTGCCGCCAGTGCGCCTGCGGTGGTAGGTGGAGCTGCGCCGATTGAGCGTAAAACGGTGCCTAGGCGCACCGGAAAAAGTTATCAATTGCTGGCTATCGGTACTTCTACCGGCGGGCCGGTAGCGCTACAAAAAGTGCTGACTGCCTTGCCGGCTAATTTCCCTCATCCAATCCTGTTAATCCAGCATATGCCGGGTACCTTCACCACCGCCTTTGCCGCACGCTTAAATACCTTGTGTCAGATAACGGTAAAAGAAGCCGAAGACGGCGATGCGCTGCGCCCAGGCTGCGCGTATTTAGCACCCGGTGGCCGACAAATGTTACTGGAAGGGCGGCCCGGTGCGGCGCGGCTGCGCATTATCGATGGCAACGACAAGGTGAATTACAAACCTTGTGTGGATATTACCTTTGCCTCTGCGGCCAAAATTTATGGCGGCAAGGTGCTGGCGGTGGTGTTAACCGGCATGGGGGCGGACGGGCGTGAAGGTGCACGACTGTTAAAAGATCAAGGTGCCAGCATTTGGGCCCAAGACGAAGAAACCTGCGTGGTGTACGGCATGCCACAAGCCGTCGTTAAAGCGGGCTTGGCGTCTGAGTCGCTGCCGTTACCGCTGATTGGTGAAGCCATTCTTAATGAGATGAGCAGCTAACATGGCGTTTTCCGGGCTGGCACTGGCGCTGATTTCTATTGTGGTGGCGCAATGGTGGCACGGGGGCAATTTATGGGGGCTGCTGGATGGGCCCGCGTTATTGATTGTGTTGGGCGGCACCTTAGGCGCCGTGTTACTGCAAACGCCCTGGCCGCAATGCAAGGCGGCGGTGCTGGCTTTGAAAGGCTTATTTAACACCAAGCCATGGCCTTTTTATGAGCAAGCCTCGCGGCTTTTGCATTGGTCCCACCAGGCCCGCCAAGAAGGCTTTTTAGCTCTGGAGTCGAAAGCGGAGTCGGCGACGATTGATGAGTTTACCCGCCAAGGCTTGCAATGGGTGGTGGACGGCACCGAGCCCCAAGCATTAGAACAGTTACTGGATAACGAGCTCAGTCGCATCGAAGAACAAAAAGAGTTAGAAGCCCAAGTCTATGAAGCCATGGGCGGCTATAGCCCCACCATTGGCATTATTGGTGCCGTGTTGGGCTTGATCCAAGCCATGTCGAACTTAGATGACCCAAGCCAGTTGGGTACTGGTATAGCGGTGGCTTTTGTGGCCACCTTATATGGCGTGGGCTTGGCTAACTTATTGCTGTTGCCGTTGGCGAACCGCTTGCGCTCGGTATATCGCTTAGAGTTGCGTTATCGGGAGCTGACCGCCATTGGCTTATTGGCCATTGCGCGCGGCGAGAGCAGCTTGAGCGTGAGCCGCCAGTTGGCGCAGTATCAAGGGCAGCGCCAATGAGGCGTCGCTCGCTGGCCACGCGCGCGGGGGGCGGCCATTACGCCACGGGTGCGGATCGCTGGTTGGTGTCTTATGCGGATTACATGACCTTGGCCTTTGCGTTATTTGTGGTCTTGTATGCGCTGCATGCCAATAAAACCGAATTACAACAACCTCTGCTCGATGGCATGGAGCAAGCCTTTGTGCGCTTAAGCGGTGAAACCAAACCGGCGCACGCGGCCAATTCCATGATCAGTAACACCGATGAATTAGAGGCACAAGGCACCGGTAATCCGTTAACGGCAGAGGACATCAGCTTGGCCAGCGTCAAGGCACAGCTGGAGTTAAGGCTGGGACCTTTGCTTGAGAAGAATATGCTGGCTTTAGAGCAAGAGGGCGACTGGCTGACCTTAAGCTTTGATGGTCGTTTAGTGTTTGCCAGTGGCAGTGCGCTGCTCAGTGGCAATGCGGACATCATTTTAAACGCCGCTTTGCCGGTCTTGGCTGAGGTGAGTCATTTTATTCGGGTGCGCGGCTATGCGGACAATCTGCCGGTCAGCAATGAGTTATATGCCTCTAATTGGCAGCTCTCTGCCGAGCGGGCACGCGCCGTGCTGGAATGGTTGCAGCGTCACGGCATCGCCGCCCCGCGTTTAAGCTTGGAGGCGTTTGGGGAATTTCGGCCGCAACAAAGCCAATTACTCGATGAGGCTCTTACTAACTCAAATCGAGCAAACAACAGACGCGTAGAAATTGCGATTTCTAAGCAAACATGGCTTGCGCCCACGGCCTTGCCATCTCGACCTTTGGGCACAGAGCCGAGTGCTGAACAGGGCTCTGGTCAAGGTTCAGGCCAAAAATCAGAGCTTAGAGTATATGAGTTACCTAATGGTGGTATTCGTATCGGTACTAGTGCGACACAAGATGGGATAACACAGTGATTGTCTGGACAGTAGCAAATCAAAAAGGTGGCGTTGGCAAGACCACAAGCGTGGTGGCGTTGGCCGGTTTGCTGGCGCAGCGCAATAAACGGGTGTTGCTTATCGACACAGATCCGCACGGCTCACTGACCTCTTATTTTAACTATGAAATGGACAGCCTGCCTTATAGCCTGTTCGATTTATTTCAAGCGCCGAGGCCGACTCGGGAGCTGTTTTCTAAGGTGGCTTTAGTCACCCGCTTTGATGGCTTAACCTTATTACCGGCTTCTATCTCGCTGGCCACGCTTGAGCGCACCTCCAGCACCCGCGAGGGCATGGGGCTGGTGCTAAAGCGCTTATTGGCGGAAATAAAAGATGATTTTGATGTGGTGATCATCGACTGCCCGCCGGTATTGGGCGTAATGATGGTCAATGCGTTGGCCGCCTGTGACCGCATTGTGGTGCCGGTACAAACCGAATTTTTAGCGCTTAAAGGATTAGAGCGCATGGTTAGCACCTTTAAGCTGATGCACAGAGCCAAGAAAGAGGGCTTTAAATATACGGTGGTGCCGACCATGTTCGACCAAAGAACTAAGGCCTCGGTACACAGTTTGGAAAGCTTACAGCAGGATTATGAGGGTAACTTGTGGCCGTCTTGTATTCCGGTGGACACCAAGTTTCGTGATGCCAGCTTGCGCCATGAGCCGCCTTCTTATTACGTAAAAGGCAGTCGGGGTGTGTTCGCTTATCAAGGCTTGCTACGCTATTTGTGGCAGCTTGATGGGGTGGAGACGGCCTTATGAAACAGTCTTATGCCGATGTACTGGAAGATTATTTTGGTGCCCTGTTGGATGAGGACACAAGGTTGGATGAGCACTCCAGCCCAGCGGTGGCGCTTGTGCCCGAGTTTGAGCCTGAGCTTAAGCCGGCTTTAGCACTTGAACCTCAAGCAACAGCCGCCCCCGCGTCTGTTTTGCCTTATGCAGAACCGACAGAGGCTGAGCGTCGCTTAGCATTAGAAGCCTTGTTAGCACAGGTAGCCGAGCTTAAAGAAGAAGAGACGGCTGCCTGTACCCTAGAGATGCCAACACTCACGCAACCACTTACGCAACTACAAGTATTGCCAGAGCCGTTAGCTGAACCAGCGCCCTTAGCTAAACCAGAGTCGCTAGTCGAAGAGCCGTTGCTAATAGTGGAGCCGGAGCCTAAGGTTGAGCTCTTAATTGAGTCGTTAGCTAAACCAATAGCTGCGCCGACCATCATTGCGCCTGAGGTCGCGGTTGATCTTGAACTGGAAGCCAAGTTAGCCGCGGAGCTGGCATTGGCCGCCCAAGACGCCGCTTGGCGTAATATGGACACAGAGCACAGCTTCCAAGTGCTGTTCTTTGAAGTGGCGGGCATGACCTTTGCCGTACCGCTCACCTATTTGGGCGGTATTTATCAAGTGTCTAAACTGACCAGCTTGTTTGGTAAGCCACACTGGTTTGCGGGGGTACAAACCGAGCGAGATCGCCAAATTTATGCGGTAGACACGGCGCGCTGGGCCATGCCCGGCCATACCGCTAAAGAAGAATACGCATACCTGGTGACACTGGGCGAGAGCCGATGGGGTTTGGGTTGTCATCAGTTGGAAGGCACGGCGCTATTAACCCGAGATCAGGTAAAATGGCGGGCGACACCCGGTGCTCGACCTTGGTTGGCGGGCATGGTAAAAGAAAAAATGTGTGCCTTACTGCATGTAGACGCCTTGATTGCGCTACTGGAGCAGGGTAAGAATATTGACGGACAACAGGTCTGAGCTAAGCATAAGGGTAATCTATGAACAAGAATCGTAATGTAGCTGAAAGTCTTAGCGATGATGAAGTATTGCAGTGGGTCACCTTCTGTTTAGACAATGAGACCTATGGTATTAACGTAATGCAGGTACAAGAAGTGCTGCGTTACAGCGACATAGCGCCGGTGCCGGGTGCCCCTAACTATGTGCTGGGCATCGTTAACCTGCGTGGCAACGTAGTAACGGTACTGGATACCCGTTTGCGCTTTGGCCTGCCCACGACCGAGGTCAGCGACAATACGCGGATCGTTATCATCGAAGCGGAAAAACAAGTGATCGGCATTATGGTCGATAGCGTGGCTGAGGTGGTGTACTTAAAGTCATCAGAAATTGAAACCGCACCTAACGTGGGCACCAGCGAAAGCGCCAAGTTTATTCAAGGCGTGTGCAACCGTGACGATCAACTGTTGATCTTAGTCGACTTAGACAAATTATTGTCTGATGACGAATGGGACGAGTTGGGACAACTGTAATGTGGTTTGAGCCTGCTTTTATTCTGGCGGCGCTGGCCTTAGTGGTCGGCATTGTCGCCTTGTTTGTGGCCTGGTCAATGTGGCGTCAAAGTCAGCGTAAGCTGGAGGCCATGAGTCGGCTAATGCGCGAGCTCACTCGCACCCGAGAAAGTTATCGCAAGCAAATAGAAGAATTGCAGGCGGCAAACATCGGCATGGGTAATAAAATGGGTGAGTTGTATCGCCAGCAAGATAAACTCAGCGAACAACAGCAAGAGTTAGCGCTCAAAGATCCACAAGGTAAGTTGTACAGTCGCGCCACGCGCATGGTGCAACTGGGCGCAGATATCGATGAAATCATGGCCGAGTGCGAAATGCCCCGAGCCGAAGCAGAACTGCTGATTACCTTGCACCGGCAATAGTTCAAAAACAGCTGATAGCGCCAGGTACCCAGCTAAAAATAGCATCAACACCGAGCCTAGTGCTCGGTGTTTTGTTTTTGGGGGCCTGCGCAGCTGGATGGATTTTAAATCTCAAAACCAAAACAAAACCGAGCCGAATAAATTGGCTCCTACAAAAGAATCGTACCTTGTAGCCGCCAATTTATTCGGCGGTCCTGCGCAGCAGGATTTTTTAAACCAAAATATAAAACCGTGCCTCATATTCTTTACCTACAACACGGCTCCTACAAAAGACACCAAACCTTGTAGCCCAGCCGTCTCTTTGATAAAGAGGACTTCACCGGACCTGCATAGCTGGGCGGTTTTAAAGCATTCAACAGTCGTAAGATCAATGTATTAACAAGGTTATCGGTATCACGCTTCCTGCTTTATCACATGGTTTCTTTCTGCATATATCAGTGCTCTGTGCTAAACTGGCGGCCATTTTTAATGGTCTATGTTGTTGCTGGCGAAGGTTGTCACAGACGGTTGCTACGAATGGTTGTCAATTATGCTAGAAGCTAGAAGCTTAACCTGTGTCCGTGAGGAGCATACTCTGTTCAGCGAGCTATCACTGAGCTTGGCCCCAGGCGATCTGGTGCAGGTGGCGGGCCCAAATGGGGTAGGTAAAACCAGCTTATTGCGGTTGCTGGCGGGTTTGTCGCGCCCTTATGGTGGTGAGGTTTATTGGCAGGGCAACAACATAGAGCAATATAGAGACGAGTATCACCAAGACTTGCTCTATTTAGGTCACCAAGCGGGCATTAAGCATGAGCTTACCGCACTGGAAAACTTGGCGTTCTTTCAGCGCATGCACCACAGCCAAAGTGACGCTAATTTGTGGGATGTATTGGCGCAAGTGGGCTTAGCGGGTCTGGAAGACCAAACCGCGGGCCAGCTGTCGGCGGGGCAAAAGCGCCGCGTAGCCTTGGCAAGATTGTGGCTGGGTGGCCCTAAGTTATGGATCCTAGATGAGCCTTTTACCGCCATCGATAAACAAGGGGTTAAGGTGCTTGAGCAATTGCTGTTGGATCATACCGCCGCGGGCGGCATGGTGCTGATCACTACCCATCAAGACTTGTCTTTGTCGGCACAGCGTGCCCGTATCTTGCAGATGACACCCCATGAAGAGGAGCCCGCATGAGAGCCATGTTTAGCGGCGTGCTCCGCCGAGAGTTAACATCGGCCTTGCGCCGGCGCGCGGATATCTTAAACCCGTTGTGGTTTTTCATTATCGTCATCACCTTGTTCCCACTCGGGATTGGCCCTGAGCCTGCGCAATTAGCGCGTATTGCGCCGGGAATTGTGTGGGTGGCGGCGCTGTTATCGTCGTTACTAGCGCTGGAGCGCTTATTTAGAGATGACTTTTTAGACGGTACTTTGGAACAATTAATGCTGATGCCCTGTCCTTTACCCGTATTGGTGTTGGCTAAAGTGGTGGCGCACTGGTTTTTAACCGGTTTACCCTTGTTGCTGTTATCGCCCTTGGTGGCGGTATTACTGAGCCTAGATATGGTGGCTTTTAAGGCGGTATTTTGGACGCTGTTGCTGGGCACGCCGATCTTAAGCTTGCTGGGCGCCATCGGCGTGGCACTGACAGTTGGCATTGGTAAGGGCGGGGTATTGTTGAGTTTATTGACGCTCCCGCTGTATATTCCGGTGTTGATTTTTGCCACTTCGGCCATAGATGCGGCAAATTTTGGAGTGCCTTATGACGGACAATTGGCAATTTTAGCCGCCATGTTAGTGGGCAGTATTACCTTGGCGCCATTTGCCATCGCCTCTGCCTTGAGAGTGAGCGTTAACTAGGCTGGGTTGAGGTGTTTTGCCTGGCCAATATACGATATCTTATGCCGATGTGTACAAGTGCCTAAATTTACAAGTGCCGATGTGTGCAAGTGCCTAACAGGCGCAAACTGTGTTAACGGCATAAGTCTGTGAACAATAACTAATACTAAATAGGGTCTGTGAGCACTATGTGGAAATGGTTACATCCTTACGCTAAACCCGAGCAGGCTTATCGGCTCGCAGGGTTATGGCTACCATGGTTTGCCGCGCTCAGTGTGGTGACATTCGCCGTCGGTTTGGTGTGGGGCTTGGCCTATGCGCCGGCGGATTATCAGCAAGGCGATGCCTTTCGCATTATCTACATTCACGTGCCTGCTGCTATTTTGTCGATGGGCGCTTATTCGTCCATGGCCATTGCCGCCTTTGTGGGCTTGGTATGGCAGATCAAAACTTCGGATATGGCGGTGGCTGCCATCGCGCCCGTGGGTGCGGTGTTTACCGCCATTGCCTTGTTTACCGGTGCCGCTTGGGGGAAGCCTATGTGGGGCGCTTGGTGGGTGTGGGACGCACGCTTAACCTCTGAGCTTATCTTGTTATTTTTATATTTAGGCGTGATTGCCTTATATAACGCCATTTCCGATAAAGTATTGGCGGGGCGGGCGGCAGGCATTTTGGCGCTGGTGGGGGTGATTAACTTACCCATTATTCACTATTCGGTAGAATGGTGGAACACGCTGCACCAAGGGGCCAGCATCACTAAATTTGACCGACCTTCTATTGCCAACGATATGCTGTGGCCGTTACTGCTGATGATAGTGGCCTTCAGTGCCTTCTTAGGCGCCGTGACCTTGATGCGTCTGCGCAATGAATTGATCCGACGCGAGTCGCATCGGCCTTGGGTGCTGCAGTTGGCGGAGAAAGAACATGAAATTTGATACCTGGTCAGCATTTTGGGCCATGGGCGGCTACGGCTTTTATGTGTGGCTGTCGTTTGGTTTCACCTTGGCCATATTGCTTGCAATTGTGTGGTCAACCTTGGCAACGAAAAAAAGCCTGCTGCGCGGCGTTAAGCAAAAGCAGCAACGGGCAGAACGTCGTAAGGCCGCTCAGAAGTTGGAGAATACGTTATGAATCCTAGACGTAAGAAACGCATGGCACTGCTGCTTTCAGTAGTGTTGGGGTTATCGCTGATGACCGGATTAATATTGTACGGCCTGCAGCAAAATATCGACCTGTTCTATACCCCTACAGAGTTGGTACAAGGTAAAGGCGACACTAAGGTTAAACCCGAAGTGGGCCAGCGTTTGCGTATTGGCGGTATGGTGGTGCCAGGCTCGGTGAGCCGCGATCAAGAAAGCTTAAAAGTCAGCTTTGATTTGGTGGATGCGGGCGGTGAAGAGATTACCGTGGTGTTTGAAGGCATTTTGCCGGACTTATTTCGTGAAGGGCAGGGCATAGTGGCGCAGGGGCATTTAGCCGATGCCCGCACCATTACCGCTTTTGAAGTGCTCGCTAAGCACGATGAAGAATACATGCCGCCGGAATTGGCCGAGGCACTCAAGGGCATTGAGCATGTAAAACCCGAGTATTCCCCTGAGCAACTCAAAGGAAGCCGTTCATGAGCTCCACCCTAGGTATTATTCCCGAATTAGGGCAATTTAGTATGATACTCGCGCTGGCCGCGAGCTTAATCCTAAGTATTTATCCGCTAATTGGCGCGTCTCGCGGTAACGCTAGCATGATGTTGCTAGCGCGCCCCTTGGCCTATGCCATGTTTGGCTTTTTGCTGTTTTCATTTGGCTGCTTAACCTGGGCGTTTATCGACCACGACTTCAGCGTTATTTATGTGGCCTCTAACTCCAACAGCTTACTACCGCTGGAATATCGTATTTCTGCGGTGTGGGGGGCCCACGAAGGCTCCTTACTGCTGTGGGTACTGATCCTCGCTGGTTGGGCGGCAGCCGTGGCGCGCTTTAGTCGCACCTTGCCGCTGGATGCCGTGGCGCGGGTGTTAAGCGTGATGGGCATGATAGCTGTTGGCTTCTTGCTGTTTGTGATTGTCACCTCTAACCCCTTTGCGCGTACCTTGCCGTTTTTCCCGATTGATGGCCGTGACTTAAACCCCATGCTGCAAGATCCGGGATTAATCTTCCACCCGCCTATGTTGTACATGGGTTACGTGGGATTGTCGGTGGCGTTTGCCTTCGCCATTGCTTCATTAATGACTGGTAAATTGGATGCGGCGTGGGCCCGTTGGTCACGCCCTTGGACCATGGCGGCCTGGATTTTCCTCACCGCAGGTATCGCACTGGGCTCTTGGTGGGCGTATTACGAACTAGGCTGGGGCGGCTGGTGGTTCTGGGATCCGGTAGAAAACGCTTCCTTTATGCCGTGGCTGGCGGCCACCGCCTTGATCCACTCATTAGTAGTCACCGAAAAGCGCGCCACCTTTAAGGCCTGGACCGTATTGCTGGCCATTATGGCGTTCTCACTGAGCTTGCTCGGTACCTTCTTGGTGCGCTCCGGTGTCTTGGTATCGGTACATGCCTTTGCCTCAGATCCCACCCGCGGTTTGTTTATCTTAATCTTCTTTATGTTGGTGGTGGGCAGCTCCTTGTTGCTGTACGCCATTAAAGGCGCAGAAGTTAAGAGCCACGGTAAGCATGAATTAGCCAGTCGCGAAAGTATGTTGCTGGGTAACAACATCATGCTGATGGCGGGTCTGTTTGTGGTGCTGGTGGGGACTATCTTGCCACTGATCCACAAAGAAATAGGCTTGGGAAGTATCTCCATTGGTGCACCTTTCTTTAACGGCATTTATGCTTGGCTGATTATTCCCTTTGCCCTGTTAATGGGTGCGGCACCGCTGTTTCGCTGGCGCCGCCAGAGCATGAAAGAGATCAATGGCAAATTAGTGTTGGCATTGGTGGCTGCGGCCGCCATTGGTGTGGCACTGCCTTGGTATTTTGCTGAGGAGTTTAAAGTGTGGGCGGCCATCGGGTTGAGCTTAGGTGCCTTTATTGTGATCACCAGTGTGCAAGAAACCTGGGTGCGCGCCACCCACAGACACAGCTTTGGCACTGGTATTCGCAAACTCGGCAACAGCCATTGGGCCATGTTCCTCGGCCACTTAGGCATGGCGGTGACCATTATTGGCATCAGCTGTACTCAGCTGTATAGCATTGAAAAAGACGTGCGTATGGCCACCGGCGATAGTGTGACTTTCTCTGGCTACACCTTTACCTTCGAAGGCACCAAGCACGCTGACGGCGCTAACTATCAAGGTTTTAAAGGGGTGATTGCGGTCAGCAAAGACGGCAAAGTGCTGCCACCGCTTAAGCCTGAAAAACGCCTGTATTTAGTGCAGCGCATACCGATGACAGAAGCGGCCATTAGCGCCGGTGTTACCCGTGATTTATACGCAGCATTGGGTGAAGAATTAGACGATGGCTCTTGGGCGGTACGTTTGTATTACAAACCCTTTATTCGTTGGATTTGGTTCGGTACCTTGTTTATGGTCATAGGTGGCATCATTGCCATCGTGGACAAACGCTATCGCATTGCCGGTAAAACTATTACCGGTAAAAAAGAGCAGGAGGCGCAATGAATCGCCGGGTATTAATTTTATCCATCCCACTGATCATTTTTTTGCTGGGCTGTGTGTTTTTGTTTAAGGGCTTGTTTTCCGACCCTCGAAAATTAGAGTCGGTATTGCTGGACCAGCCCGTGCCGGAGTTTGCACTGACCTCCTTGCAAAACCCTGCTCAAGAATACAGTCGCACTATTTTTACCGGCAAGCCTATGCTGCTCAACGTGTGGGCCACTTGGTGCCCAACCTGCCGGGCGGAACATGAGTTCTTAAATGAGCTGCAGGCACAGGACGATATTTATATTGTCGGCATGAACTACAAGGATGAACGGTCTAAGGCTTTGCGCTGGTTAAAAAACCTCGGCAATCCTTATGCCATCGACTTGTATGATCCCGACGGCATGTTAGGGCTGGATTTGGGCGTGTACGGTGCGCCGGAAACCTTTCTTATCGACAGTAAAGGCATTATTCGTTATCGCCATGTGGGTGATTTAAACGACCGAGTCTGGCAACAGACGGTAAAGCCAATTTTTGAGCAAATGGAGTAAAGCCATGCGTTTATGCTCTGTGTTGATCGTATTAATGAGCCTGTGGGTGACGCCCGCCATGGCCGCGATCGATGTCTATGAATTTAGCTCGCCCGAGCAAGAAAAAGTGTTTCGTCAGCTCACTCGCGAGCTGCGTTGCCCTAAATGTCAGAATCAAGACATCGCCGACTCGGATGCAGAGCTGGCCAAAGACTTGCGCGACAAAACCTATGTGATGTTACACGAAGGCAACAGCAAGCAAGATGTCATCGATTATATGGTGGCCCGCTATGGCAACTTTATTCTCTATAAACCGCCCTTTATGGCTTCAACCATGATCTTATGGTTTGGTCCTGTGATAGTGATGCTGCTTGGCATTTTTCTTGTCATTAGGCGCACGCGCAAGCAGCCGCAAAATTCAGCCGATAATGCGCTGAGTGCGGAGCAACAAGCGCGCTTGAATGAATTGCTGAAAAAAGACAAAGAGAATTAATATGATATTATTTTGGATTGGCAGCGCCTTGCTGACGCTTGCCTTGGTGCTGGTTATTATCTTGCCGCTCACCCGTGGGCGCGCTGAGTCTAGCCACAGCCGTAATCAGCTTAATACCGAGCTTTATAAGCAGCGTTTACAAGAGTTAGAAGACGATCGCGAGCAAGGCTTACTGGAAGAGGACGAATTAGCCACTCAAGAGTTACAAAAAAGCCTGCTGGACGATGTGGTCGTCGAACAGCCTCAGCACTATAAGCGCGGCATGTATTTGTGGTTGCCGGCGGTGGTAATAGTGGTGTTAGTGGGCTATTTGGGTTATTTCCAGTTTGGTGCTTATGACCGAGTGTCTGAATGGCAGCACAACAGTGGCCGTTTAAGTGAACTGACGCAGAAAGTGTTGCTTGAGCCAGATGGCGATGTAACCGAGCAAGATATGATGGACTTGATCCAAGCGCTGCGCACTAAATTGTATACCGATGGCGATGACTTTCGGGGTTGGTTGCTGCTGGGTCGCTTAACGTTGGAAATGCGTGACGGTGAAACCGCCCGTGATTCCTTCGAGAAAGCTATGACCTTAACTGACGATCCAGAGCAAGTGATGGTGCCCTATGCAGAAGCCTTAGCCATTAGTGGTGAAGAGCTGCGCGCCGAGAGCATGATCAAGCAAGCGCTGGCCAAAGATCCGAATAACCTTGAAGCATGGTCGGTGTTTGCTTTTATGGCCATGCAGCAAAATAATTTAACCGCCGCCATCGCCCGCTGGGAGCAAATTTTACAGCGCATGGCACCGGATAATCCGCGCTACGCTATGATTGAGCGCTCGGTCGACTTTGCCAAAGAGCGTTTAGCAGAAGACGATCCGGCGCCGATTACCGGCCCTCGTTACCAAGTGGAAGTGAATACCAGCACTAACACGCCGTATCATCCGGCTGCGGTATTATTTGTGTACGCCATGGATGCAGCGGGCGATGATGTACCATTAGTGGCCCAGCGCATCGAGAACCCGTCGTTCCCGCTCACGCTGACTTTGTCTAACAAGGACGCGATGCGCCCTGAGGTCAACATGAATGGTCGTGATAACGTGATTATCAAGGCGCGCCTGGCACCAAGCGGCAACGTGACCGATAAAACCGGTGCTTGGGAAGGGCGCAGTGGCGTACTGAGCACGGCGAAAGACCGTGAGTTGACGGTGGTGATTGACACCGAACTCTAATTGTTAGCCTTTGTAGGCTAGTCGTATATAAAACCGGCCCCAGTGGCCGGTTTTGCACGATAATAAGATAACCACACCGCGATAAGGCAACTATTATGTGGCAAAAATTCCTAGTCATTACCAGCCTACTGCTGGCGGGCTGTGCGGCTCAAGACTCAAACAGCCAAGCTCAGCCGTTAGTCACCAAGGATGCCTTTAATGAGTACAAGCCCATAGATGGCGCGACCTCGACGGCCGATGATGCTCGTGACCCATTCGAGCCCGTTAACAGGTTGTCTTGGGTCATTAACTACGATGTGCTAGATCCCTATTTAGTGCGTCCAGCGGCCCATGCCTATGCAGATTATGTGGCGGTGCCCGTACGTGAAGGCGTGCAAAATGTGGTGCTTAATCTTGAAGAGCCCGCCAGCTTTGTAAACCACCTGATCACCGGTGATATGCAAGGCGCGGGCACAAACCTGGTGCGTTTTGGCGTCAACAGTACTGTGGGTGTGCTGGGCTTTTTTGATGTAGCAGAAAAAATGACCTTGTCGCGTCGCGCCAAAGACTTTAGCCAAGTATTAGGGCAAATGGGAGTGGGCAATGGGCCATTTTTAATGATCCCTCTCTACGGACCCACCACCTTGCGTGAACTCTCGGGTGACCTAGTTGATGGCTTGTATTTCCCCTACGACGCCATGACCTTTGCCATGCGCGCCGGGAAATTTGCCTTAAATGGGTTGTATGAGCGCAGTGAGCTCATTGACCGTGAGCCTATTATTGATAATGCCCTCGACCCGTACGGCTTAACCAAAGACCTGTATTTGCAGTATCAAGATGCCAAAATCGGCAAAGAAGCCGCCGCCGACGCGGATGAAGGCCTAGCCGACTTTATGGATGAGATAGACGGTTAAGCCAAAGCGGGAGGCTAAAAGTCAAACCCAAAGCGCCATAAGAGTGTTGAGTTAAAGCTCAACACTCTTCATATCACATCCTACACGCTACACCTTATCCCCCACATTCTTAGACTTGTACTAGTCCGCCGAGACATACCGCTCGCGCTCTATAAATGCCTTCATCAGCTTGTAATAAATGAGCCAGACTGTCGGATAGCTTCCCCGAAGTTACCTACCTGACTGGCATAGTTTCGCCCATATAGTCCGACTGCGGTTCGCAGACCCTACTATCATTAAGCTGTTCTACAAAAAAATATGCACTATCGGCTATCTCTAGCGCTGCACCACAGTCGGCAAGTTACCGCGTATATTCATCACCTTGGAGAAGGATCAAACTGCCTGAACGGTGATCGTCGCGATAGATGACCCTGTATAGATGAGCAGAAGAAAAGGGCCACCTTGGGTTTTTGGGGCACATCTTGTGACTTATCAAAGGCGAGCCAAGCCTGACAACATATAAGGGCATGTCGATGGATCAAATAGATATGAATGTTGGCCTGATATTCAGCAAATTAGATAAGTGGTTGGACGGTTTATTCAAATTATTACCGAACATCCTAGTGGCACTGGTGGTGATGGTTTTGTTCTGGTTCTTGGGGATGGGCCTCGGAAAACTGGTGAGTCGAGTTGCGAACAAACGAGGGCGCAATAATTTAGGCAACGTGGGCGGGGCACTTATTCGGTGGGCGATTGCCGTAATCGGTATCATGCTGGCCGTTACCATTGTCGCTCCATCAATAACACCGGGTGATCTGTTTGCCGGTCTTGGGGTTAGCTCTGTTGCAATCGGTTTTGCGTTCAAAGATATATTGCAAAACATGCTGGCCGGTATTCTTATCCTTTTGCGCCAACCGTTTGAGGTCGGCGATCAGATTGTATCGGGCGGGCATGAGGGAACGGTTGAGAAGATTGAAACCCGTGCCACCATGATCACCACCTATGACGGACGTCGCGTCGTCATCCCAAATTCAGTCATCTACACCGCCAGCGTGGTCGTTAATACAGCGTTTGAGACGAGGCGCTCGGAATATGATATCGGCATTGGTTGTAACGACGATTGGGACGTAGCGCGAGGAATTATGGAAAAAGCCTGCGCTTCCGTCGAGGGCGTGAGCAGTGAATCGCCACCAGAGACAATTCCCATCTCGCTTGGCGACTTCGCTAATGTAGTGCGGTTGCGTTGGTGGACAAAGTCGGACCGAGCGTCACAGATCCACACGTTTGGTGCGGTATTGCAGGCCGTCTACATTGCCCTAGATGAAGAAGGTATCGACATGCCTTATCCGACACAGGTTCATCTGTTCCATGATCAGACCGAGGAAGTTGATGGCGACCGCGCACGCCAGCGCGAAGGCTGGCCTGCTGGCCGTGGCGAAGTGCCAAAACCGCTGCGTGCTGTTAAAGAAGACAAACAGTCCAACACATAATCTGATTAGGGGCTGTTTAGTTCTTCCCCGTGATCCCGCCGCTGACGATAAAGGTGGTCACCTTACTCGCCGCTACATCTAGCAGCTGTATCTTGTCTTTATCGACCAAAATCAAGTTCCCGGCAAAGTTATAAGACTGGGGTAAATACACGGCTACCTTGCCAGGCAAGCCAAATTCGCTCATGTCGTCACGGGTAATAAAACCCAACAGTTGCACCTCGCCATTCATCAGACTGACCGCCACCGGCTGATTTAAGCGTTTGTTATCGCCGATCAGTGCATTAAATAAATCGGTTAGCGAATTATACAGCAACCTCACTAACGGCACGCGGTTTAGGGCTTTGTCGAACAAGGACAGAAAAAACTGGCCCAAATAAAACGAGGCAAACATACCGGTGATAATAATCACGCTCAAGGTGAGCAAGCCGCCGGCTAAATCGGCAATCCAACCCGCCGCTAAGCTTGGCACTAGGATGCGCAGTAAAGAGCCGATGGCGGAAAAAAGCGTTTCGTTAAGTACGGTGAAAATGAGATAAACCAGATATACCGTTAATACAAACGGCAGTAAAATCAGTAACCCTTGAAAGAAGTAACGCACCAGTCGTTGCATTGATAAGCTCCCGTGAATAAGGGCGGCATGATGGCAGATCCTTGAAGTTACCGCCATGTGAAAGCGCATTGTTCAGTCGTTAACTGTCGGCTAAAGATAGACTCAGAACCGCCGCAGTGACGCGACTCATCACGCTGAAGTGCCTGCATCATCACGCTTTAGCACCTGAGTTAGAACCTGATTTAGATCATTCGTTATCTATGCCCATCCCTTCACCAACACCTGCCATCGCTGCCTACATAGAGTTGGCGCTGCTTTTATGGTCAATTTCGCTAAACAGGCCAAATAAACGGGGTTTTAGCGTGGTTCACGCTTTGCAAGTTGGCCTTGCCTTGTTAAGGTGAATCGTTGCGGTAAATCGCTCAGATAAGTGTGGTTGCGTAGAAAATAAATCACTAGATGTCAAACAAGACACGGTATTTGTTTTTATTGGATAAAAATGTTTTGTTTACATAGAGGATGTCGTCATGCAGAAAGACACACTGAATAATATTAATATTCGCTCCGAGAAGATTATGATCACTCCAGCAGAGTTGAAAGCCAAGTTACCGGTTTCAGAAAAAGCGCTCAACTTCATTGGTGGTGCACGTCGGACTCTGTCTAATATTATTCAGCGCAAAGATCACCGCTTGTTAGTGGTGTGTGGCCCGTGCTCCATTCATGATATAGACGCCGCCAAAGAGTACGCAACTCGCCTCAAAAAACTGCATGATGAATATAGTGATAGCTTGTATATAGTGATGCGCGTCTATTTTGAAAAGCCGCGTACCACTGTGGGTTGGAAAGGCTTTATCAACGATCCGCACCTAGATGGCAGCTTCGATATTGAGCACGGCCTGCATCAAGCCCGCGAGTTATTATGCTGGTTAGCCGAGCTTGAGTTACCACTTGCCACTGAAGCGCTGGATCCGATTAGCCCGCAATACTTGGCTGAATTGTTCTCGTGGTCCGCCATAGGTGCGCGCACCACAGAGTCGCAAACGCACCGCGAAATGGCATCGGGCTTATCCATGCCTGTGGGCTTTAAAAATGGCACCGACGGCAACTTGGGTACCGCCATTAATGCGTTAAAAGCGGCGGCAGAGTCCCATGCCTTTATGGGCATTAACCAGCAGGGCCAAGTGGCGCTATTAGTGACTCAGGGTAACCCCGACGGCCATGTGATTTTGCGCGGCGGCAAGCAGCCTAACTACGATTCTGTGAATATCAACTTAGCAGAAAAAGCCATGACCAGCGCCGGTCTTATCCCGAACTTGGTAGTAGATTGCAGCCACGGTAACTCCAATAAAGATTACAGTTTACAGCCATTAGTCACCGAAAACGTGGTGAGCCAAATTGAGGAAGGTAACAAGTCAATTTTGGGGATTATGCTGGAGTCGCATTTGTTTGAAGGCAACCAGTCTAGCGAGCAGCCTCGTGGTGACATGAGCTACGGCGTGTCTATTACTGATGCCTGTATTGATTGGGATACTACCGCTGAGCTATTAGCGCGTTGTAATCAGCTATTGGCCGAGCCCCTTAAAGCTCGACTCGGCTAACGGCAGCTGCTTGGCCCTATGGGCGAATAACATTAACAGCCGCCAAATACCGATCGTGACTGTCTCCGCATTGGGTTTGTAGGCATAATAGAGCACCGCGTCCGGGAAGGGCCGGTGCTTTTGTATTTGGGATGAATCCAATGGTAGATGAGTTAGACGTCCTTCGGGATCAAATTGATGAAGTGGACCAAGAGTTGGTGGCACTGTTTGCGCGTCGCCTAAAATTGGTGGCGGGCGTGGGTGAGGTGAAAAGCCGCCAAGGGGTGCCGATTTATGCGCCGGACCGCGAAGCCAGCATGTTAGCGAAACGCCGTGCCGAAGCCGTCGCTCAAGGCGTACCCCCAGATTTAATTGAAGACGTACTACGCCGTTTTATGCGTGAGTCTTATGCCAGTGAAAAAGACACCGGTTTTAAGTGCATGAACCCCACCCTTGGCAAAGTGGTGGTGGTGGGTGGTGCGGGCCAACTCGGCAGTTTATTTGCGCACCTGTTGTCTTTGTCTGGCTATCAGGTGTGTATTTTAGAAAAAAACGATTGGGCTGATGCGCAATCTTTAGTCGCCGATGCGGGTTTGGTGGTGGTGGCCGTGCCTATCGACCAAACCGTAGCCATTATTGGCCAGTTGCCACCCTTGCCAGAGCATTGCTTATTGGTGGACTTAACCAGCATTAAGGCCGAGCCCATTGCTGCTATGTTGGCGGCGCACTCAGGCCCTGTATTGGGTTTACACCCTATGTTTGGCCCAGATATATCCAGTCTTGCGAAGCAGGTGATCATTTACAGCGAAGGCCGCGGCGCCGGCGAGTATGAATGGCTATTGGCGCAAATGCGCATCTGGGGCACCCGCTTACAGCCAGTTGACGCCGCCGAGCACGACAAGGCCATGAGCCTAGTGCAAGCACTGCGCCACTTCACCAGCTTTGCTTACGGCGCGCACTTGTGTGCCGAGCAGGCGGATTTAGCGCAACTGCTACGCTTAAGCTCGCCTATTTATCGTTTAGAGTTGGCCATGGTAGGGCGCTTGTTCGCGCAAGATCCGCACTTGTACGCGGATATTATTTTATCCTCGCCTGAAAATTTGGATATGATCCGCCGTTATCACCGCCATTTTGGTGAGCTGCTAAGCCAGTTAGAAGCCGGTAAGCGTGACGCCTTTGTTGAGCAGTTTGCTACTGTGAGCGATTTTTTCGGTGATTATGCCGACACCTTCCTTAAAGAAAGCCGCAACCTGCTCGCCCAAGCAAACGACAGCCGCCATCATGGTGAAGAAAGCTAGAAGCTAAAAAACACCGAGTCTATTATGTAGGCTCGGTGTTTTTGTTTAGGTCGTTGTCTGGTAGAGGCCGCTTTAGCCGGCCGGTGGCGCTTCGCCACGGTTATTTTTGACTTTAAACCTTAAAAATAGCCAGCTTCGCTGGCCCGCCGAAGTCCTCTTTACTAAAGAGACGGGCGGCTACTTTTAAGCCGTCTTCCTGACGCACGTCAGGATCTCGCTCTTAAGGAAAAAAGCAGATACCGGGACGAGCCCGGTATGACGGCATAGAGAAAATATTTTATTTAGCTTTCAGCCAAATCAATCCTGATATAAGCGCTGGGCCAGTTGTTGCAAGGGCACTAAGTTATCGTCTTCGCTTATGGTTAAACAAAAGCCTTGTACGCCGGCGCCTTTAAGCGCCACGCCAAGCTCGGCCAATACTGCATCGGCTTGAGTCAGTTGGCTAAGTAAAGGTAAACGGCTGTGTTGTTGTAAACGCAGCAGATCCGCTAACGGGCGCGCTTGAGTGTCAATTAAGGCCAGCTGCTGGTTACCTTGTGCTAACACCTGCTCGGCATCAGCCAGGGTCTGGGCTTGGGTATCAGCCAACGGCAAGAGAATAGGGCGGGTACTGCGACCGGCCGCGGCCAATAGCTCGTTATGCTTAGCGATGATCGGCTCTAACAGCAAGACATCGAGTGACTCGGCAGCACGCTGTAATTGCTCGGGCGTGTGCACTGTGGTCAGGGTGGCTAAATCAAACTGCTGAGCCACTTCACGCAATTGCTGCAGCCGGGTCTGCTCAAACTGGCTGTCGCCTTGGCCAAAACAAGGCACGCCTAATACTTGGCCGCCTTGTTCTTTGACTTGGCGAGCTATTTCTTGCAAGTCATTACGCTCTGGCCACTGGGTCAATAACACCGCTAATAACGGCTCTTGCTGACTAATGGTAAAGCGACCCACTTGCAGTGCTAAACCTGCCGTTTTTGTTGGCGTTGCTGCCTGCTCGTGCTGAAGGCTGGGTTTAGCGGCCAGTGGGGCGGGCACTTGGCCTTGATTCAGCGCTTTGGAGGACACGCGGGTGGGCGCCACTTCGGCGCTGGGATAACAGCCTAGAATTTTAATGTAATGCACTATGTCTTTCAGCTCAGCCAGTGCCGAGCGCATGGCCGCGCTGTTTACATTGGCCGCCACATCCACATAGAACATTTCTTCCCACGGGTTGCCAATAATAGGGCGCGACTCTAGCTTGGTCATGGGAATGTCGTGATTGCGCAGCACCAATAAGGTTTCTACCAAGGCGCCACTTTGTTGACCGGTCGACATAATAAAGCTGGTTTTGGCCGGAATTTGCTCCGCCACTTCCACCGGCTTTCTTGCCACCACAATAAAGCGGGTCATGTTTTGTTTTTGGTTGGCCAAGCCTTTCACTAAGGGCGTCAAACCATGCAATTCGCCGCCATCGGCGCTGCCCATGGCACCTATATCGGGGCGCTGCAGTTGGGCCACTAGCTCCATGGCGTTAGATGAAGCCGCACAAAATTCCACCTTAACCCCGGGCAATGTCGCCAAATATTGTGAACATTGCTGATACACCTGTGGGTGCGTATACAGAGTGGTCAGCTTGCTGACGTCGGTGTCAACCGCCACCAAGATGCAATGCTCAATGGGTTGAGTAAGCTCACCCACAATCGACAAACTGGTGTGCTGAATTAAATCAAACACATCGTTAATGGCGCCTGAGCTGGTGTTCTCTATCGGTAAAATACCGTATTGCGCCTGGCCTGACTCTACGGTGTCAAAAATTTGCTGAAAGGTATCGCAGTTGTGCTCCACCATATTGGCTTTAAAGCGCGATAAGTACTTGCGCGCCGCCATATTGGAGTAAGAGCCGCGCAGTCCTAAAAACGCCACACTAATGGCTGGCGTGTCATCTTGTGGGTTGAGTAACTCTTGCAGCAGCGCTTGTTGCGATAACACAGAGTCTTCAATAATAGTGTGATAAATTTGAGTAACATAATGGGCATCTAAGCCCAGCGTGCGGCCTAGATTAATCAGCTCAACCAAGAGCGCCTGTTCGCGGGCTTGGTCACGAATAGGGCGCGGGTTTTGCAGTTTGCTGCGTGCCACGTCTAAGCTTAGGGCCTTGCGTTTGGCCAGCAGAGTGAGCAGCTCTTTATCTAGGCTGCTGATGTGGGTTCTGATCTCATCCAGATTTATCAATGGAGCTTCCTTATTACTTAAAGAATGTCACCTAAGACAAGTGTCATCTAATCGCTGTTATCTAAAAAGTGTCATTTAACAAAGAGTGCGACGTCATAAAAAAGCCTCCTAGTAGGAGGCTTTGCTGTTCGTCTTTCACTCATTTTTTGAAAGCTAATGCCGGACTTAGCGCGGCTCAACCGTGGCCAGGCACTCAAGCCGTGATTGCACCATAAACAACGACAAAAAAGCAGTGAAAGAAAAACACCAGCCTACAAATACTGAAAAGCACACACACTGGCAAGCACTTTTAAGAAATTCAGCTAAAACTACCACAGTTAACCTGAAACATCGAAAAAAGCGCTTGAGTTAGCGGAAGCTGTATTCGAAAGCCAGTAATAAAAGCTTCACCCCTCACGCCTTACTTAGCAATAAAAAAGAGGCCGAATAAATTCGGCCTCTTTTTTATTTGATGTTCCCTGTTGTCAGTAGCGGTTCGCTCAATGCTGACGGCTTAACGCTACTCGGTGAGGTTATTCTTCTTCGTCAAATTGCTGTGCAAATTCTTCACTTAAACCTTCATCTAGGTTGGCGGCAACGGCGGCTCCTACTACACCAGCACCAGCTGCTTGACCGGCAACGGCGCGCTGGGCGAGGGGTTTGTCAGCATAACGGTTTAGCTGGCGCTCAAGCTTTTGACCTAAGTCTTTAATCGCAGCATATAGGTTATCGTCTTCTGCCTTGGCGAACAGGGTGTCGTGGCGCACACCGGCGGTGGCTTCAACTTGGTACTTCAGACCTTCTTTATTAATAATCACATGGGGCGTGATTAAGTCGACTTGGCGACGAGACAGTTTTTCAAAGCGACTCTCAATCCGTTCACGGATGGCGGGAGAAATGTCGATGACGGTACTGGTAATAGTGATGGACATAAAATAACCCCCTGGGTGTGCTCTTGTTTGTGTACAACTTCAGACTACCCTGACCGACGTTAAATAATGTGATCCATATCAACCTTTGGTGGCGCTATGGCGAGTGGGTTAAAAATCTGTGACCCAGTCGCCGCTACCCACATTTTAGTCTTGTCAGAGTCGACCGCTTTAAGTCAGACTCGAATGGATAAATCCCTGCCTGTACTCTTAACCTAACAGCTGTGCTTTACTCTGGCTAGTCGTTCTTTACTTTGTCTACTTTGTGCAGCATCTCATTCTACTGCTCTGTATCCGGTACTTATTGGTGCGCATTTGACGCTGTGCGCCGCCAATTGTCTGGTTTAAGCAGATTATTTCGCGATCCCCATTGGCAGTGTTGACACTATTACATAGGATAGCTCTCTATTCGTTATTAAGGGGTGCGTTTGTGAAAGTTTGGTTAGGAGTAAGTTTGCTGCTATTAGGCATGAGCGTCAGCGTGCAGGCGTCTTCACTGCGCGAACAATATCGCCAAGCCGAGCAGGCGCTAAATAAAAACGACGTGGCCAGCTTTAAGCAACTGCGCCAAGGCTTGGATGGCTATCCGTTGACCCCTTATTTAGATTTTCAATTGCTGGCAGATCGCATCACTAATCTGAGCACCACTCAGGTGGTGGAGTTTATGCACCGCTACCCCGACTCTTTGGTGGCAGACAGGTTAGAAGGCCGTTTTCTGCATCGCTTAGCAAATGAACAGCGTTGGAGCGAATTTTTAACCTTATATCCCCAACTGCCCTCGAGTGAAGTGCTGCAGTGCGCACATTATCGCGCTAAGTGGGCCACCGGCGATAGAAACACCGCGCTGGCCGGTGCCAAACTAATGTGGCTGCATGGCGGATCACGCGCCACGGCTTGCGATCCTTTGTTTGATGCCTGGCACACCGCCGGTGGTCGCAATGATGACGATATTTGGCAGCGCATGCTGCTCGCTTATGAAAAAGAAGATCACGGTTTAGTGACCTATCTGGGCCGTCAGCTTAGCCCTGCGGCCCAGCCGGCCAGCGAGCTGTTGCAGTCGTTAGACAAAAACCCCAATCAGTTACTTAAAGGTGACTTAGTGCGCGTATCGGGCGAGGCGCAGAAGACGGCGCTCAGTTTGGCCTTGGCGAAATTAGCCGACACCGAATATACCCAAGTGATGAGCTTGTACCCTAAATATCAGCGCCAAGCGGGCTTAACTAACGCGCAAGTAGCACGTATTGAGCAAAAGTTAGCGCAACGGTTAATGTTTAATCGCACCCATGATTATCGCAGCTGGTTAGACAGCCGCTTACCTGTGGTGGGCAATGAAGATTTATTTGAACTGCGTGCGCGCTTAGCCATTTGGGAACAAGATTGGCAACATTTGCCCGGCTGGATTGATCGTTTGTCCGCCGAAACTCAACAAGACAGCCGTTGGCAGTATTGGCGTGGCCGTGCCCTTAAAGCACAAAATCGTCATGGTGACGGTGACAAAGCTTGGAAGTTAGCGGCCAATAATCGTGATTATTACGGATTTTTAGCGGCACAACAGAGCAAAGTACCCTATGCCTTACTGAAAAAACCTTTACCGTCTGCACCGACCTTAAGCCAAGCCCGCGCCCGCTGGCCTGCTTTTTCCAGAACCGAAGAATGGCTGGCGCTGGGCAATAAAACCGCCGCCCGTAGCGAGTGGTATCATATGCTGGGTAAAGTGAGTGAGGCTGATGGCTTGGCGCTGGGCAGCTTAGCGCTGCAGTTGGGTTGGTTTGATAAGTCTATTCAAGCCAGTATTCAACTGCAGGCTTGGGATCATTTAGACTTGCGCTTCCCCGTGGTCTATCGCCCTGACTTTCAACGCCAAGCACAGTTGTTAGGCGTGAATGAAGCCACCTTATTTGCCATTACTCGCCAAGAAAGCGCCTTTTATGAACAAGCGCGCTCACCTGTGGGTGCTGGCGGCTTAATGCAATTAATGCCCGGCACTGCTAAAGAGACGGCGAAAAAGTTTAATATTACCGGCTTTAGACAAGCGTCAGACGTGTACCGTGCCGACGTGAATATTGAGCTGGGCTCCAGTTACTTTAAACAAATGCTCGACCGTTACAGCAATAATCGCGTGGCCGCCATCGCCGCTTATAACGCAGGCCCAGGCCGAATTGATTCATGGTTGCGTAACAGTGGCTCACGGCCGTTAGATGTCTGGGTAGAAAATATCCCATATCGAGAGACCCGCGGCTACGTGCAAAGTGTGCTGTATTATTCGGTGATCTACCAAGATATGTTGGGCCAACCGAAAACCTTTATCACGCCTAATGAGCTGAATTATGTCTACTAACCTCACCAGTAGTAGTCAGTCGCATCGCGTCGCCATTATTGGTTTGGGCTGGTTAGGGGAGCCATTAGCCCTAACCTTACAACAGCTTGGCTATCAAGTGGCAGGCACCACTACCACCGCGGATAAAGCCAGCCGGCTGGCCGCGTTAGGTATTCAGACTTTATTGTGGAATTTAAATGCGCCGCTGCCGGCACTGTGGCCAACAGAGCTGTCGGCCGATACCTTAATTTTATGTGTGCCGCCGGGCAAGGTTGATAATTATGCCCAGCGCCTCGGTGAAGTGGCGCGCTTAGCCGCAGACGGGGGAGTGCAACGGTTACTTTTTACCAGCGCCACCTCTATATACAGTGGCCTAGGCGCGCAGCGCGAAGCCGATGCTAAACCAGACTCAGAGCGGGGCGAGCGCATGCAAGCCACCGAAAATGCCATGCATGCTAGCGGCGTTTCTCAAGTTATGTGCCTGCGTTTATCAGGTTTAGTGGGGGGCAGTCGTGAGCCGGGTCGCTTTTTAGCAGGGCGCAGCTTTGAGGGCGGTGAAGAGCCGATTAATTTAGTGGCGCAAGAAGACTTGTTGCGTATTATACCCGCCTTATTGGCGCGTAACGATTGGCCGAGTGTACTTAACGTGAGTGCGCCCCATCATCCAAGCCGCCGAGAATTTTACAGCCAAGCCGCTAAGCTTCGCGGTTTAGCACCACCAGAGTTTAGTGGTGGCGGTGAGGGTAAAACCATAGATGGCTCGGCCATTAGTCGCTACCTAGGCTTAGATTATCTGGTCACCGACTGGTTTGACTGGTTAGCGGAGCGGAATAGGAACTGAAGTACCAATATTCACATACAGCACGGATGTAGGCACGCGCTTTAGCCGTGCAAACCTGCGCAGCAGGTTCTGATGCACTTGTAAGCTGTAAGTTAAACAAAGAATCACAGTGCTCGCGCTGCCCTTAGCGATACAGCTGCGGATTAAGCCAAGGCGTCAGTGCCAAGATCAGGGTGTCGCGATACACAGTGCGTCGTGTTAAATGCTGCTGAGTTAAAATGCCAATGGCGCCGCCTGTGGGTCGGTTGTGGCTTTGCCGAAATAAGCGATCCATGGCGGGGCCCAGCGCTTCGCCGTTCGCGAGTGCCTGTGCCACTTTGGGCGGTAGCGTTAAGCTCGCACTGCGGCTGGCATTATCCAGTGCCTGGCCTAATACCTGGATCCAAGCAAAGGTGATGCAGTGATGGGGATTAAGCTGAAGATCACTAAACTCTACGCCACCTTCCATGCCAATCCACAAGTCCGCCTCGGGCAATAAGGTTTTAGCGGCGAATGCGCGCTGCCGTGCACCTTGATAGGTCTCGGTGTCGCTCATCGGTTGCTCAGCCACTCCTGATTTAACGGCCACACCGGTCACGACTAATGGCGACTCCGGCAACAATTGCGCTAAGGCCAAACGTGCCGCCTCAATTTTAGCTGGGCTTAATGAAGCCACAATAACCTGCAGCATGGCTTTTTCCTCTGAGCTTTGTACTTGAGAGCATCATTCCCATTAGTTTTACCTAAATGGTTAATAGTGGCAGGCTAATAGCCAAGGTATCATTATGCCAGTTTTAGCTTTAACAATTTAATTTCAGCAGTTTATTTAACAATTTTTCAACAAAGAGAAAAGTGCAATGAGTGATCAAGCAGATCCAAAAGGCGACTTATTGATGCGCACCATGGCCATGCCTGCCGATACCAATGCCAATGGCGATATTTTTGGCGGTTGGATCATGTCACAAATGGACTTAGGCGGCAGCTTGCTGGCCAATGAAATTGCGCTGGGTCGCGTGGGCACGGTAGCGGTCAGTGAAATGAATTTTTCGCGCCCCGTTAAAGTGGGCGATGTGGTCTGCACTCATGGTGAGCTGCTTAAAGTGGGGCGCACCTCTATTACCGTACAAGTCGAGGTGTGGGTGAAACCGATATTAACCCCAGAAGGCGGTACTCGCTACCAGGTGGCACAGGCACAATTTGTGTATGTGGCCATCGATGAACATGGCCGACCGCGGGTGATTAACCGCTAACAAAGTGGCTGCTACAGAGTGCGATATGAGTGCGATATGTTTTTTTTAGCCGTCTTCCTGATGCACATCAGGATCTCGTTTTAGCTGTTTGATAGTGGGCACTGTTTTATATAGAGGGTGCTGCGCCAGTTTGGCTTGACGTTTTGCTGCGCAAACCTGCCGACTAAAGTGGCTGCTACAGAGTACGATATGTTTTGCTTTAGCCGTCTTCCTGATGCATATCAGGATCTCGCTTTAGCTGTTGGTAGTGGGCACTGTTATTTATAAAGAGCGTAGCGCGGCAATCCACGCTACAGCGGCGCGGTACATAACTCTGGATTGCCGCGTCGTTGCACTCCTCGCAAGGACGAAGGTTAGGGTTTGTAAAAATCTGATCAATTAGTTTTCCAGAATGGTATTACGCCAGCATGCAGAGTCATTTTTCTCTGTGCTGCACAAATAAAAACACCGAGCTTAGGCTCGGTGTTTTTTGTTTAGCGCTGAGTGTTCGGCGCTTGCGGCTGTATCTTAACGTGAATTGGCCACGATTAAGCTTTGCCCGGCGCGTAGGCTGTGTCTATTGGCTAACTGATTCCAGCTCAGCAACTCATTGATGCTGACGCTAAAGCGGTTAGCTATCGCAGATAAAGAGTCGCCTCTTTTCACCTTATAAACACTGCCTGATTTGCTTGCCGTTGGGGCAGCAGCGGCCACATAGGTGCCCGACAGTACCAGCGATTGACCAGTACGGATATTATTGCCCCTGATATTGTTCGCCTGGCGCAGCGCCTCTACAGTGGTGCCATGGCGTTTAGCAATCACACCTAAGCTGTCGCCGCGGCGCACAATATACTGACCTTTAGGAGCGCGCTCTGGCTCTGGCAGGTCGGCCATGGCGATTTCAAAACCTTCGGCATGGGCCACCGGAACTAAAATTTCCGCACTGCGTGAGGGCGAAGTCGACGCTTTCTTATAGGCGGGGTTTAGCTCTTTCAGTCGACCACGGTTCATGCCGGCTAAATCTGCCGCCATATTTAAATCTACTTGGCCTTCTACTTCAATCACCGCTAATTGTGGGCGATTAGGCAGCGCAGGTATGTCCATGCCGTAGTGCGAGTCGTGCTTTAAGATGGCGGCTAACGCCAACAGCTTAGGCACGTAATTTTGCGTTTCCTTGGGCAAAGACAAAGACCAATAATCAGTGGGCTTGCCTTGGCGACGGTTGGCTTTCATGGCGCGCTGTACGCGGCCTTCGCCTGAGTTATAGGCGGCCAGCGCCAATACCCAATCACCATCGAAGAAACCATTGAGGTATTCGAGGTAATCCAGTGCTGCACGCGTCGAGGCCATCACGTCATAACGACCGTCATAAAAACTATCGAAATGCAGCCCAAAGTTCTTACCGGTTCCTTGTAGCATTTGCCACAAACCGGCCGCATGACCGTGCGAATAAGCTTTCGGGTCAAAGGTACTTTCAACCACCGGCAATAATACCAGTTCCATTGGCATGTTCCGTTTCTCTATCTCTTCCTTGATGAGATAGAGAAACGGTCTGGCGCGTTCAGATACAGAACGCATATAGCTGGGGTGTTTGAGGTACCACTTGCGCTGAGCGACAACTCTAGGGTGATCGAGGGGCACATCAAGTTGCATTTGCTTAGCTAAGTCGAGCCACAAATCTGTTTGTTTTGCCTCCACTTCTACTTCCACCTGTTGGCGTTGTTGCCGATTAGATGATGAGTGGGGCGCAGTGCTGTAGGCTCGACCTAAGTCGGCAGTTCGATTGTGTGTTTGTAACGATGCATGGATCGATGATGTTTGGTAAAGCGACTTATCCGCTTTCTTATCGGTGCTGTCCTGGTGGCCAGAAGAATTAAATCCTTGGCAGCCCGCCAGGAGTAAAGCACCTGTAATGATACAGAGTCTTCTCATGGTGTCCGCGTCTCTTTAAAACGGCGGCCAGTGTATGCTTTGTGAGCAACAGAAGCAAGTTCGTTAAAAAACGTCTTTCCAGCGCCTAAGTGCAGCGAACACCTTGATGTCTTCATCTAGCTCCAATCCAGTATGAGCTTGCAATCGGGCCTTAACCCCCGCCACATGGGGGCGCAAGAACACATTAATGGCTTTTTCTAGGCCAATTGAAGAGGGCAAACTGGGCACACCTTGTTGGCGTAATTTCGCTATTTTTTGTAGATGTTTTTTCAATTCAGCGTTGTTTGGCTCCACAGAATGACAAAAAGCCAAGTTAGATTGTGTGTACTCATGGGTACAATACACCAAGGTAGCGTCGGGCAGGGCAGCCAAACGGGTTAACGACTGATGCATCTGCTCAGGTGTGCCCTCAAACAAGCGACCACAACCGCCGGAAAACAGCGTATCACCACAAAACAGTAAGGGCAGATTAGCGATCCCCGTGGGCTCATAAAAGGCAATGTGGCCTAAGGTATGGCCCGGCACCGACAGCACCGAAAATTCCAGCCCGAGCTCTGGCACAAGCACAGTATCGCCGTCGGTCACGCCAATGGCGCTGGAGGCGGGCAGCGGCTCGGCACTGGGCGCATATATTTTGGCGTTCGGCCACTGTTTCAGTAAGTCTTTAACGCCACCCGTATGATCATAATGATGATGGGTGATCAAAATGGCGCTTAATTCCAGCTCGCGCTCGGCCAGCACTCTCGCCACCGGTTCAGCTTGACCCGGATCCACCACCACGGCTTGCTTGTTATTGGCAAGCAGCCAGATATAGTTGTCTTGAAACGCCGAAATTCCACTAATGTGAATCGGGTCGTTATTAAGCAGATTGCTGTTAACCATATTTCTATCCTTGCACAGAGGAAAAGCGTTAGCTTATCAGAGGCGTAAATGTGATGAAATCAGCCCACAGTCCCAAACATTGGCAACAGGTGCTGCGCGGACCTTATTTGGCAGAACAATTGCAAGCGCGACTCACGCAATGGGCGCCCACTATGTTTGGTTTTAACCTGCTCACCGTTGATGCGCTCAGCGCGCCTTTTTCATTGGCCGGTAGCCGATTATTACATTCGGTGCATCTTAGCCAAGCACAGCCGCCTTGTACGGGGGCTGATATTGTTGGTGACGCTACTGCCATGCCGTTTGCACCCGGTAGCCTAGATGCTTGTCTTTTGGCTCATGTACTGGATTTTAGCGCCCATCCCCATGCCATCTTGCGTGAAGTTGAAACCGTGCTGCGCGATGACGGCTGGCTGATTATCTCGGGCTTTAATCCTTATAGCAGTGCGGGCTTGGCCAGTATCTTGCCCGGCTTCAGTCATAAATTGCCCTCATTACGGCACATGGTGGCACCCGAGCGGCTAGAAGACTGGCTTAAACTGTTGGGCTTTGAAGTCTTGCAGCGCGACTATTTCGGCTTAACGCCGGTATTGGAATTTCCGATGCTGAGTAAGTTGCGCCAACAGCTAGTGCCACATTATTACCCGTCTTTTTCCGCCGTGTATGTGATGCTGGCGCGCAAACGTCGCTATCCGCTTACGCCCATTCGCCAAACCAAACGTAAGCAGCACGTACTGCAACCCGGCATGGCGCGTCAACAGCAAGAATTAAAAGTCAGCGCCGAGCACCAAGCTAACAGATCTGAAAGAGATCTTTAATGGTAAGGGCCTTGTAGCCGTCAACTTGTTCGACGGTCCTGCGAAGCAGGATGATTTTTAATGGGTCCACCTAAACCCTATTTACCACGCTTTTTGCTACGAGAGTCACAGAACGCACGGAAAAATAGAGCTCAGATCTGAAAGAGATATTGATGGTAAAAACGGGAGTTCAGCGCCTAGCTAGAGCCAACAAAAGACGGTGTTTTTATTTTTGCTTGGCGCTAAAGTTACCCCTCATAACCCGTGTCATCATTAATCGCATCGGTTTCGGCTGCCACGCGCGCCAGCACATCACAGCGTTCGTTTTCTGGATGCCCAGAATGGCCTTTCACCCAATGCCAGCTTACGTCATGACGCTGGCTAAGCTCATCCAGCCGTTTCCATAAATCCACGTTTTTCACCGGCTTTCTGGCCGAAGTTTGCCAGTTTTTTTGTTTCCAGCCGTTTATCCACTGAGTAATGCCTTGGCGCACATATTGGCTATCTGTGGTTAAGTCCACCACACAGCGATCACTTAAGGCTGCTAAGCCTTCAATGGCCGCCATCAGCTCCATGCGGTTATTTGTAGTTAGCCGATAACCGCCGCTTAGCTCTTTACGGTGCGCTTTATAAATTAATACCGCGCCATAACCCCCAGGACCTGGGTTACCTAAACAGGAACCGTCGGTATAGAGTTCAATTTTTTTCATCATGCCTTCACTATCGTTATCAAAATCGAAGAGGGCGGCAGTCTGCCACAGCAACCGCTAAAAAACAGCCTGCCGGTGGCGAGTGTGGCGTCAAATGCCTTAGCAAAGAGCGCAAGACCTTTTTGGCAACGGAAGAACACGGAATTCACAGAACAATAGAGATCAAATCTGAAAGGTAGTGTACTAGAAGTGGCTAATTCGCGTTTCATTACAAGGGCATGGTCTTACCAATCAGATGCTCTGACTCTTTTCGACCTTATCCCTGCTTAATTTTTCTGCGTCTTCTGTGGGTTCCGTTGTAAAGATGTTTTGTTGTTTTCGTCTTTGACTAACAGCTTAAAACAGCCGTTTGGTAGCATAGCCGCAGGCAGTTACTTATACTGGCCGCAGTTTGGGTATAGGAAGCAAGGCTAATGAATCAGCAAACACATGCGCGCCAAGTAATTTTGGATACAGAGACCACCGGTATCAATATGGACTCTGGCCCTCATTACATGGGCCACAAAGTCATTGAAATTGGCGCGGTAGAGGTAGTGAATCGTCGCTTAACCGGGCGTCATTATCATGTGTACCTGAAACCCAACCGCAAGATAGATGAAGAAGCCATTAAAGTGCACGGTATCACCGATGACTTTTTGGCCGATAAGCCGCCATTCTCTGGGCAAGTGGAAGAGCTTCTCGACTTTATCCGCGGTGCCGAGTTGGTGGCGCATAACGCGCCCTTTGACGTGGGCTTTTTAGATTATGAGCTAAGCCTCATTGGTCGCAAAGAGCGGGTGGCTGAGCTGTGCAAAGTCACCGATACCTTAGCGCTGGCCCGCAAACTCTATCCCGGTAAGCGAAATAACCTAGACGTGCTCTGTACGCGATATGGCATAGATAACAGCCATAGAACCTTGCACGGCGCGCTCTTGGATGCGGAGATTTTGGCGGATGTATACCTGTTAATGACAGGTGGCCAAACCAAGTTAAATTTGCAAAGCGACAGCCAGCAGCAAGATGACAGAGGCGGCATCCGCCGTTTACATGCCGCCCGTGCGCCACTCAAAATTATCCGTGCCGACGCCCAAGAGTTGCAGGATCATGAAGCCCGTTTAGATTTAGTGATGAAAAAAGGAGGCAGTTGTTTATGGCGCAGCTAATCAGCCGCTCTTTATTAACTGTTAGTTTAAGCCTGAGCTTGCTGTTCACGGCGTTGAGCAGCCAGGCATCCGAGCAAAGTGCCCGTTGGTTAAGTAATACTTTTCGTATCGATCCTTCTATTTCTTCCCTGACCTTGCTGATTGAGCGCACTCCCAACAGCGCACCAGTGGTGTTAATTCGGCCCGATGGCAGTAAATATTACCAACATGAACACCCTGACCATATTGGCTGGGTGAGCACCCACGACCGCGATGTGATCACCCTTTGGCAACCCGAGCCTGGGCCTTGGCAAGCGACCGGCAAAGTGACCCCAAAGCGGGCCATCACGCTGGTTAGTGAATTTGAATTGGCGCTTAGCCCGTTGGCGGAGCGGTTATATCAGCAAGAAGTCCTTAAACTGGGCGCCGAATTACGCCACGGCACTACCCGTTTAGATGCCAACTATTACCTACAAGATTTAACCTTGCAGGCCCAGCTTATTAATTTACGTATCGATCCAGATGCGCAATTTGCTCCTGCCCCCGTGGTGGTGGGTGAGTTTAAAGATGACGGCGTGGGGCTGGATGCCATCCCCAACGATGGCAAGCTCACAGCACAAGTAATCTTGGATATATTGCCCGGCGAGTATTTATTTCAAACCGAGATTAGCAACCAAGTGCTGGCGCGCACCAAAGAACAACAGGTGATGATTTATCCCATGCCGCTGAAACTGAGCTTTGCTAAGCCAGATGAGCAAGGCCAATGGCATATTACCGTTACCGCCGACCAAGGGATAATTCCAAGCAGCTTGGTCATTACGGGCGAGTTGGTTACGCCATCTCAACAGCGTATTCCCATTACCGGCACCGGCACGCACATTTCACTACCCGACGCCCTAGAACCGGGTAACTATTCTTGGCAAGGCCGTGCCTTTGCCACTAATAAAAGCGACCGTGAAATACAGCTTGAGCTGGTAGAGCAAGTGATCCGCGTTAGTCCTGCTGTTACTGCCAGCGAAGAGCTAATTCCAGTTAAAGATAGTAACACCTTAACTTACAGCATAGCCGGCGTTATCTTACTGTTAGTACTCGCATTAATAGGTTGTATTTTAAGAAACCGCGCTGTTAAAAAACGCTTAAACAGTGATAAAACGCCAAGTTAATTGTATTTTAGTAAGGTTTCTGGCTAAAACTTAACCAAGGTCGCTAAAAGAACAAGTTTTTCGGTTGATCTCTTACTCGCTTGGCACTATTATGGCCCTCGTCTGCAGCACGCTGCTGATTAGGAGTGGTAGTTCAGTTGGTTAGAATACCGGCCTGTCACGCCGGGGGTCGCGGGTTCGAGTCCCGTCCACTCCGCCATTTTAAAGAAGCCCTTAGCTTATTGATAGCTAAGGGCTTTTTGCTTTTTCATCATCACTAAAACTCTTCATTCCTACTTTGTCAAACCCACCTCCGTGACCAAACCGTGACCATTTGGTGACCACGCACCTGTTTTGACCGGTGTTCAAAACTACGATTATCTTCCCTAGTGTTCTAATATCAATCTATAAAATTAACTAATCAGATTTGCTTAATTTTTGGGTCTCATTTGTGTTACGCGTTTAGCACTTTCAGTAAACGTGTTCCCGGCCTCGCAGACGCTGCTCATGATGTCTTCATAATTTTTGAAAACGCGATTGGCAAGACAGTGCTGACGCATCCAACCCCACACTTATTCTATCGCGTTTAATTCAGGTGAATACGGTGGCAATTTAATGATACTGACATTCTCAAATTCGGCTGCAATGTCATGGGTATGCCAGCCAACACTATCCATTATCACTATCGCATGCCGGTCTGGCTCAGTATTGTTTCTGTGCTTGTCTAGGGCACCACAAGGGCTTGATCTATTGCTCTGTCTGGGTAGACGGAGCAGAAAAAATAGGCATATTCAAACTGCTGCTGACGGACAACTCGGGGACGTGTGCCTGTCCTAGCCCAAAGCCGAGTCGTCGTATTTTGCTGGCCAAATCGAGCTTCATCCTGAAACCAAACATCAACGCGATCTAACGGCTGATGTCTGGGGAGCGGAGTGATCGTTTATATAAGCATTGATATCTTTAGCTATTAATCTCCCACCTTGCTCGCTCCCCGCGTTTTGATATATGTAGTCCGCAAGTTGTGCGCACTGTCTTTGCGCTGAGAAACGGAGGTCTCCTTATGCAGCACAGTTACCAGAGAGTATGATGCATTACTTGCGGCCCAGTCTAGCCATCAGATAGGCCACTAGGAAACTGGCCAAGGTATAAAAACCGGCTGGATGGTAAGCAGTAATGTGTCAGGGCCTGTGAGGACGCCAACTGGCAGCCCACGATAGAGATCAGGCTGAGGTACATCAGCATACCGGATTGAGATAGCGCAATACCATAAGATAAGAGGGCAATATTGAGCCGTTTCGTGAGCTCGAGAACATAACAAACGCTGGCCTTGAACAGGCCAGTATGGAATAAATTAAGGCAAACGATATCGCCTCACTGCCTTAAACGGCGGCGAGGCGAGTAATACTAAATAACCACTGTGCCTACGTCTCGAGAATACCGATAACACATTAATATTAAGGCATAGCTATTTAACTGATAGACAAAGGATAATGACAGGCCACCTGCTGGGTCGCGCTAATATCCAGTGCCGCCGGAGTCGCCTGCTTGCATCTGTCGGTGGCAAATGCACATCGCGGGTGAAAGGCGCAGCCGGAAGGCGGCGAAATCGGATTAGGTACTTCGCCGGTCACCGGAGTTCGCTCCTTATGGATCACATCCATGCTGGGGATGGCGTCCATCAACATACGTGTATAAGGATGACGGGGTCTATTGAATACCTCCTCCACCGTGCCCACCTCCACCAAACGACCCAGATACATGATGCCGACCCGATCTGAGAAGTGGGACACCACCGACATATCGTGGCTGATGAATAGATAGGTCAGCCCCAGTTTGTCTTGCAGATCCTTCATCAAGTTGAGCACCTGGGCCTGCACAGATACATCCAGCGCAGAGGTCGGCTCGTCACAGATCAAAAATTCTGGTTCGCCGGCCAGAGCCCGAGCGATAGAAATACGCTGACGCTGGCCACCCGAGAACTCGTGGGGAAACTTGTCCATATCTGACGCCGTCAGACCCACCTGCTCCAGCAACTGACCTACTTGTCGCCGGCCTTCTTCCCGGTTTTTGATCATGTTGAACAACACCAGCGGCTCAGCGATGATGCGATCCACCTTCCAGCGTGGATTAAGACTGGCAAATGGATCCTGGAATATCATCTGGCAACGGCGGCGGATATATTGACGCTGCTCACGGCTGGCTCCGGCAAGCACTGTGCCCTGATAGCTGATCTCGCCCTCTGTCGGCTGATACAAACCCGACAATAACCGGGCCACCGTTGACTTTCCGCAACCGGACTCGCCCACCAAGCTGAAGGTCTCTCCCCTGCGGATGCTAAAATCGATGCCGCGCACCGCGTGCACATATGTTTTTTCCGTTCTGTTCAGTAGCCGGTGAATAAACGGCTTGGATATATCGAACTTGATATGTAGGTTGCGTACCTCGAGTAAGCCTCTTTCTTCGATCATCTCGCTCATCACACCAGCTCCTCTTGCATCACTTTCAGACAGGCAACCCGGGAGTCACCGACCGTTTTCATCTCTGGCTCACGCTGTAGGCATTCGGCGCTGCTGTTGGGGCAGCGGGGATTAAAGGCACAGCCCTGGGGGATGGCATTGAGCCGGGGCATGGATCCGGGGATCTGCGCCAGCCGCGGTTCCCGTACCCCGATACGTGGGATCGAGCCCATTAGTCCCACCGTATAAGGATGTTTCGGTGACTTAAGTACTGACTCTACAGGTCCTATCTCCACCAGCCGGCCCGCATACATTACTGCTACCTGATCGCAGATTTCGGCTATCACACCCATATCGTGAGTCACCAGCATTACAGAGGCATCATGCTGCTTGCACAACCGGCGTAGCAGCTGTAGCACCTGAGCCTGTACCGACACATCCAGCGCCGTGGTCGGCTCATCGGCGATAATCACCTTGGGTTCGACACAAAGAGCCAAAGCTATCACGATACGCTGACGCATGCCGCCGGAAAACTGATGAGGATATTGATCGATACGCTGTTCAGCCGCAGGTATACCCACCTCTTTCATCAAATCCAGCGCCTTCTGCCGGGCTTGGACGTGGGACAGCGGCAGATGGGTCTGAATGGTTTCAATCAGCTGTTTTCCGACCGTCAGTACGGGGTTTAGACTTGTCAGCGGATCCTGAAAGATCGCACCGATCTCCTTGCCACGCAGCAGTCGTCGCCGATCTTCCTTCAGGTTATCGATCCGTTCGCCATAGAGTCGGATCTCGCCGCTGGCAATGAAACCCGGCGCCTCTAACAGGCCTGTGATCGCCGAGCCGGTCAGCGACTTGCCTGCCCCCGACTCGCCCACTACACCGAGAATCTCGCCTTTGCGCATCTCGAATGACACATGTTGTATCGCCTTCAGGTTACCCTTGCGATGGGAGAACTCGATGCACAGACCATCGACTTCTAGAGTAACCTCACCGCGATTGTTGTTCGTATCTTCCATTGTCTTGCTCCTTAACGCAGCTTGGGATTGAGGGCATCGCGCAACCAGTCACCCACTAGGTTGACCGAAAGAGCCAAGATCACCAGCACCATAGAGGGGAACAGCACCACCCACCACTGACCGGAGAACAGATATCGGTTGCCTTCGTTGATAAGGGTACCGAGCGAAGGCTGATGTGGTGGCATGCCCACCCCGAGGAACGATAGGGTCGCCTCGGTCAGCACCGCCAGCGCCAAGTGCAGCGTAGCCAGTACCATGACCGGGCTGAGCACGTTGGGTAGGATATGCTGGAACATAATGCGCATATTGCTGCTGCCCATCACCTTGGCAGCCTGCACATACTCCTTGTTTCCTTCCTGCAGGGTACTGCCACGCACGGTACGGGCATACTGCATCCAGCCGGTGAGGGTGATGGAGATAACGATGATGTAGACTGCCATCTGGTCGTGCATCTCCTGTGGCAGCAGGCCTCGCGCCGCGCCGCTCACTAGCAGTGCAAACATGATGGTCGGGAAGCTGAGCATGGCATCGGCCAGACGCATGATCAGGGCATCGATCATGCCGCCGAAATAGCCGCTCACCACCCCCAGGGTCACCCCCAGAGCCATGGCGCAAGTCACACTGATAAAACCGACGATCAATGATACCTGCAGGCCATGAAGGATAAGAGAATACACATCCCGACCCTGGATATCGGTGCCCAGCCAGAAGCGCCCCTCGCCGCCTTCCACCCAGAAGGGCGGCAGTTCGGAATCCATCAGATCAAAGGCCGCCATATCGAAGGGGTCATAGTGTGCCATCAGGGAGGCACCGATGCCGCCAAACAGCAGCAGGGCTAGCACTGCGGTAGCGAACATCGTCAGCCGGGACGTCCGAAAGTTATAGGCGATGTCGCTGTCGCAGGCAGCCAACAGCTGTTGCCATATCTTTTTCAGCCCCCCAGGCCGGGGACTATTCTGGCCTGTTAGGGCCGCTTTAGTGGTATTGATAGACATACGTTACCTCGTCCTTGTGCTTAACGGTCAAGCGGTTTTCAAGCGCGGATCGATCACCCGGTAGAGAATATCTACCAGAGTGTTGATGCAGATAAATATCAAGGAAATGAACACCAGATAAGCGGAAATCACCGGTATATCCACATAGTTCACCGCCTGGATAAACAGCAGTCCCATCCCAGGCCACTGGAACACGGTTTCGGTCACCACCGCGAAGGCAATCAGGCCACCGATTTGCAGGCCTATGATGGTGATCACCGGTAGCAGGGAGTTGCGCAGCGCATGGGTGTAGTTGATGCTACGCTGCCTGATACCCCTGGCCTTAGCGAACTTGATGTAATCGGTGCGCAGCACCTCTTTCATCTCGCTACGTACCAAGCGCATGATCATGGTGATCATGAACAGCGCCAACGATAACGCCGGCAGTATGATGGAAGCCCAGCCCGACCTGCTGAACAGGCCGCTGCTCCACCAGCCAAACTCAACTATGTCGCCCCGGCCATGGGAAGGAAACCAGCCAAGCCAGACCGAAAACACGATGATCAGCACTATACCGGCGATAAAGCTAGGCAGAGACACCCCAATCAGGGAAATAGTCTGCACCAAGCTGGTCAGCCATTTGTTACGGGACAACGACACCCATACCCCCGCCGGCAGGCCCACCAACAGCGAAATAATCACCGCCACAAACACCAGCTCCAGCGTGGCGGGCAGCCGCTCCAAAATCAGGTTAAGCACGTCCATCTTGTTGTAGTAGGAAATACCGAAATCCCCTTGGGCAATATTGCCGACGAAACGCCCGTACTGGGTGATGACACTGTCGTTCAAGCCCAGCTTTTCACGAAGCTCGTCCCGCTCAAACTGGGTCGCGCTTTCCGGCAGCATACCGGCGATGGGATCGCCGACAAACTGGAACATGGTAAAAGCGATCAGCGCCACCGTCAGCATCACCACGCAGGCCTGTAATAGCCGTTGTATAATAAAAGCGAACATCATTTCACTCCTTTAAATCACAATGAAGATTCAGGGATCTAAGGCCCTATTTGCTAGTTCACGTTCGCATTCCAAAACCGTATTACATTCTTGAAATTATGATTTTGAAAACTCAAGGTATAAATTGATACGAAGGCGCAAGAATCTAGGCTGGGAAGATCTGCCTACAGGTCCCAGTGTTCCATCTTTTCCGCCTGAGTTTGCTGAGTGGACAGCATCCAATTGGAGGCCATCAGGATAGCCCCAGAAGCCCAGAGATTAACCTTTACAACATACCAAGCTGATTAAATGCACAAAATTAGATCATCATTGCTAACAATTTTTATTTTTTGATAGCATCCAAGAAGTTATATGTTGCCATGGCCATCCGTAAACTGAGCGGCCATGGCAACGACTTATTCTTACTTCATGCTGGCGTACCAGAGCCGTACCACGTTGTCGGGGTTCTGAGTGATTTCCAGCTTGTCGGAAGTCGCCCATGCCATCGGCTCATAGTGCAATGGTAAAAAAGGCAGCTCCTGTTGCGCCTTGGCCAATATGTCTTGCATCTGCTTGGTGCGGATCTGCGGATCCAGCTCAGATGATGATTGCTCAATCAGAGTATCTATGGTGTCGTTCTTATAGCGGGGAATATTGAAGGCACCGTAGATGCCACCATCCTTTGAGTGGATCATCTGCTGATTGATGCTGTAGGCGTCATAGAGCGGCAAGTTAGCCCAGCCCAGAACTCCCACATCGGTGCGGCCGTTGTCACGAATTTGGGAATAGACGCTGCGGGTATGCATGTTCAAGCTAGTTTGCACGCCCACCTTGGACCAGTAACGCTGCACCGCCTGGCACCACTGTTCAGCATTCAGGTAATAGCCCTGTTCGCAGTCGAAGGCCAGCTTGAATCCGTTGGGATAACCGGCCTCGTCCAGCAACGCCTTGGCGCCTTTGGGATCATAACTGCTGGTCACGCCTCGCTCGGCGTCAAAGCCGGCGATGCCAGGCGCTACATAGGTGTTGGCCACTTCGGTCATGCCACGCATTATCTTCTTGACGATCGCTTCTCGGTCGATGGCCATATGCAAGGCTTGGCGTACCTTCTGCTGCTGGAGCGGATTCTTACCGTCCACATTGCCCGCGTTCAGTTCATCATTCATGTTCAGGGTAAGGAACATGACGCGCAAAGAGGGCCTGACTTTAACCTCTATGCCTTTTTCCTTTTCCAGACGAGGCAAATCCTGCAGGGGCACATCGCTGACCAGGTCAAATTCACCGGCAAGAATACCGGCTAGGCGGGTAGATTCAGATCCTACTGGGCGGAAGATGATGCGATCGATATTGTGCTTGGTATTATCGGCTTGCCACCAATTATCGTTTTTAACCAATACCATTTCCGCATCACGCCGCCGGCTTTCCAGTATAAAGGGCCCGGTACCGTTGGTATGGTTGGTTGCATAACCTTCTGTGCCCTTGGTCATACTGGTAGGCTCGGTAGCTTTGTGCTCTTCCAGCCATTCCTTGTCCATCATCAAAATGCCGCTGAGCTCATTTATCGCTATTGGCGACTTACTGTTAAGCAGAAGGTCGACCGTATAATCATCTACCTTCACCGCCCCTTTGACCGAGGAAGCATTACCACGAATTCCAGAATCGGGATGGGTTACTCGGGTAATGGAGGCCACCACGTCGTCGGCATTAAAATCGTTGCCATTATGAAATTTGACGCCTTCCCGCAGATAAAAGCGAATGGTGGTGTCGTCCAGCTGCTCCCAGCGAGTAGCCAACGCCGGTGACATTTCCAGCTGCTCGTTCCATTGCACCAGACCTTCATAGATATGGTTCTGAAACGCCAGCGCCGGCGTCGACGCAAATGCATAAGGGTCAAGGGTAGGAATATCTCCCTGTTGAGCCCAGCGTACTACATTTTCAGCCTGAAGCTGTTGAGCGCTAAGGCTACAGCTGACGGCCAGCAGGCCGGCGGTAATCGTTGTCAATTTCATCATCAGTCATCCCTGTGAGTGAACATATTACGGTTCTGTCCATACGATTTAATCCGGACAGGTGGTAAACATCACGAAACATATCGTTAACAAACATATTACACTTGGTGGTCATGGGTTATCATTATCGATAACAACTTTCGGTAATTGTGATAACAATCCCAAAACTACTCATCATCTATCGATATGACTCCACAGGGTTACAGGTCGCTGATATGTTGCAAATTGCCTGTCTTTTTAACACCTAGGTGATGGCCAATAAAGAGCTATGGCATCAGTTTTGATAGCACAACACGGAATCCATATCATCTCTACAGGGAGCAAGTATGACTACTACACTGATCCGGCAGGTTCGTCTCAGCGGAGACCAGGAAAGCAAGGATATCCTGATCGAAGGGAGCAAGATCGTGCGCATCGAGTCGCATATTCCATTATCGAGCGGAGCCACCTTGCTTGAAGGGCATCATCGTCTTGTATTACCAGGCTTTATAGACGGCCATGCCCATATCGATAAATCCTTGTGGGGTATGGACTGGTATGAAAATCAGGTTCCTAGGGAGCTACCCGCTATTATCGAAAACGAACGAGGCTTTCGTCGTCAGTATGATTTTAATTCCCAGCAACAATCGGAACGCATCGCCCGACTGGCCATTGCCAAAGGCACCACACATATCCGTACTCATATCGATGTAGACACCGAAATCGGCCTAAAACACATAGAAGGGGTGCTGGCCACCAGAGACAAGCTGGCCGACCAAGTCTATATCGAAACCGTCTGTTTCCCCCAGAGTGGCATGCTGGGCCGGCCCGGCACCCGGGCGCTGATGGAAGAAGCTGTCAAACTGGGCGCCGATTATGTGGGAGGCATCGATCCCTCCTCCTTCGAACGCGATCCTGTGGCCCATATAGATGCGATATTCGAGATCGCCGTTCGATACGGTAAAGGTGTCGATCTGCATCTGCACGAGGCCGCCGAGTTGGGTGCCTTCTCGGTCGAACTGATGATAGAGCGCACCCTGGCTCTGGGTCTGCAGGGCAAGGTTACCATCAGCCACGCTTTCTGCCTGGGCGAGATAGACCTCGCTTATCAGGATCGACTCATCGAGGGGCTGGCCAAGGCGGATATTGCCATAGCCACCACGGCGCCGGCCAACCGCAGTGTGCCACCCTATGAAAAGCTGCGCGCCGCCGGCATAAAAGTCACCGCCGGTAACGACGGTATCCGCGACACCTGGAGTCCTTACGGCAATGCGGACATGCTGCAACGGGCCATGTTGATGGGACTAAAATATCGCTGGCGTCAGGACAAGGAACTGGAGCAGGCGCTGCACGCCATTACCTATGGCGGCGCCGAGGTGATGGGACTGAAAGATTATGGTCTGGCAGTCGGCTGCCAGGCGGATTTGGTGCTGCTGGATGCCCGAGCGGTGGCCGAGGCCATCGTCGAACCACCTATAGCTCGCACCGTGTTCAAGGCCGGCAAACTGGTCGCCGACAGGGGCGAATGCCTGTTCTGAACAAACGGATAAGCCATTTAGGATCATGGAGCAAAACTAATGAAAACCACCAAAATCACCGCCAAGTACGTTATCGGTTTCAAGGACGGCGGTCACCATATCTACGAGCAGGGCGAGCTGGTCTATCGCGGCGATACCGTGCTGTTTGTCGGCCACGGCTATCAGGGCCAGATCGACGAAACCCTGGCCATGGGCAACGCCCTGATCGGCCCCGGTTTTATCGATCTGGATGCTGTCGCGGATCTGGACTCTACCGTACTCGCCTTCGACCACCAGCCCGGCTGGAAAAAAGGCCGCCTGCCTGCCAGCAGCTGGCAACGGCGCGAAACCTACAACGATGCCCAGCTCGACTTCAACAAGCGCTATGCCTTCAGTCAGCTGCTGTTAAACGGCATCACCACCATAGCGCCGATCACCTCCGTCCTGTACCGTGAGTGGGCCGAAACCGCCGATGAATTCCGGCGTGCCGCCGATATCGCCGTCAGCCTAGGGGTGCGTGCCTATCTGGGTCCGGCCTATATGTCCGGGTATGGCGTGGTCAACCCGGATGCCAGTGTCGAGATGCGCTTCAATGAACAGCGGGGACTAAAAGGGCTGGAAGAAGCGGTGCACTATGTGGAGCAACTCCACCAGTACGGAGACACCATCAAGGGCATGCTGGCCCCGGACCGTATCGAAGGCTGTACCCCCGAGCTGCTGCGCCAGACCGCAAAGGCCATGCGCGCCCTCGATTGCCCGGTCCGGCTGCACAGCTGCCAGGGCGAGTTCGAATTGGATATGGTGCACCAACTGTACAACGGCATGTCGTCGGTTGAGCTGATGGCCGAACATGACCTGCTCGACTCTCGCTTGCTGCTGCCTCACCTCCAGTTATTGGGCGGCAAACATGCCACCCCAGAGAAAATACAAAGGGAGTTGTCGTTGCTCGGCCAGAGCGGCGCCAACGCGGTGATTTGTCCGCTGGTGGCCGGCCGCAACTCCAAGTATTTCGATGGCGTCAGCCGCTTCCGTGAAGCGGGTATCAACCTCAGCATGGGCACCGACACTTACCCGCCGGACATGATCCAGAACATGCACGTCGGCGCCATCCTCAGCCGGGTCAACAGCGGTAATATTACCGAGGCCTCGGCGGCGGATTATTACAATATGGCCACCCTGGGTGGAGCCAGAGCGCTGGGCCGGGAGGATATAGGACGCCTTTGCTCGGGTGCCAAAGCCGATATCATGGTGTTCGACTTCGATAAAATTCACACCGGCCAGGTATTCGATCCCATTACCGCCATGGTAATCAACGGTAACGGTCGGGATATCAAGGGAGTGATCGTCAACGGCGACAAGGTGGTGTGGGACGGGCAGCTGGTGAAGCTGAACCTGGACTTGCAGCAATTGCATCACCAGGCCCAGCAGCAGTTCGACGGTTTTATCGCCAGCTATCCAGAACGTAGTCATCTGCATCCCCCGTTGGAGGAAATTTTTCCGCCTTCGTTCCCGACCAGCAAGGTCTGAAAAACATGCCCCGCGAGGGGCATATTTACAGAAAGGTCACGGACTTAATTTAGAACTCGATCGGCACTAGTCTCGGTAAGCAGGGCCACGAAATCGGTGGCTTGCTCTTCTTCCTGAGACATATCCAGACTGGACTCAAGATTATCCAAGTGCCAGCGTATCAACAACACAGCCGCGTCCGCATCACCGGTTGCCAGCAGCTAAATCAGCTGACCATGCTCATCACAATGGCATTCATGGGCCCAACTATTTTTTTGATACATGCTGACGATCAGAGAACATCTGGCTATCAGCCGCTCCAGCACCTCAGACAACTACTTGGAGCATCCAAAGCGTAGCGACGAGGATTACTAATGAAGCGTCTGAGTCCATTTTGGAAGCTAATATTTTGTCCAGTGACATAAGCACTGGATCTTTTGGTACCTTGTTGCTCAGCCACTCGATGACTTTAGTAAAACGTGAGTTCTTGGGTACTTACGCTTTCAGGATTTAACTATCGCTATATTTCCGTGGTTGGTTTCTTCATAGATTATAATGGTAAGCTCGATTACAAAATTGTAAGAAGGTTTATATTGTGATCAAAAAGCGGGTGTTGCTTACTTGGCTAGGTCGTCATGACTTGGATGCGGAAGCGAAGGGTGGTTTTGGCGCTATTGCTTCTATTTTATTGAACTCGGACGCGCCTTTTGATGAGGTGCGCATTCTGGTCAGTAACTGGGGAGGCGAAGCGCCTCGTTATCAAAAGTGGCTTGAATCAGAGCTAAGTGCTAGGCGCCGGCCTGCTGAGATCTGCTTTATCGAGGTTTCGCTAACTAGCCCAATCGATTACCCCAGTATCTACGCGACCAGTCGCGATCAGCTTGAATTCCTTTCTGCCGACAAGGCATTGACCACTATTAACCTCACATCCGGTACTCCAGCCATGATTGCGACTTGGCTGTTGTTAGGTAAGGGTGTATACGGTACCAAGTTGGTGCAGACCTCGTTGCAACATGGCCTTGTGCCCGTAGAGCTGCCTTATGATATTTCATTAGAATATTTACAGCGCCAAGATGGTGCTCTGGGTGCTATGGCTGCAGAACAGCCAGATTTGGCTGCGCATTTTGAGCATATTCAAAGTGCTTCCAGTGCCATGGTGGATGTAGTGAAGTTGGCTAAAAAGCTGGCACCCCGCAATATCCCAGTGATTATTCAGGGCGAGTCAGGCACAGGTAAAGAAGTGATTGCTGAGGCTATTCATAATGCTTCGTTGCGGGCGAGCAAACCGTTTATTGCTGTTAACTGTGGTGCTATCCCAGAGTCATTAATTGATTCGCAGTTATTTGGTCATCGCAAAGGTGCTTTCACGGGAGCCATTGCTGATCGCAAAGGATTTTTTGATGAGGCCAATGAGGGAACTTTATTTCTTGATGAGGTGGGCGAGTTAGCGCTGGATGCACAAGCCAAGTTGTTGCGTGCCTTACAGCAGCAAGAAGTCACGGCTGTAGGTGCGAGCAAGTCACATAAAGTGAACATTCGTGTGATTGCTGCCACCCACCGTAACCTGCTGGAAATGGTGGATTTGGGGCAGTTTCGTGAAGATTTGTTTTATCGGTTGGCGGTGGGCATCATACAGCTACCACCATTGCGAGAACGGACTGCCGATATTCCCGAATTAGTCACAGAACTCATGTCTCGTTTGAACGAAGATGCCAGTGATCAGCCAGGGTATAAAAGTAAAAATATTTCCGAATTGGCAATATTATTTATTAAAGAGCAGTCTTGGCCGGGTAATATTCGTGAGTTGTGGAACACTTTATTAAGAGCTTCTATCTGGTCCGAAGATGAACAGCTAGAAGTCAGCCATCTACAGCAAGCCATGATCAAACGGTCTGTAAAAAGTGAGCGAAATCCATTAAAAATGGATGTGTCTCAAGGCGTAGATATTACAGAATTGCTTGAAGATACAAAGCGTTACTACGTAGAAGAGGCGCTGAGGTTAACCGCAGGGCAAAGAGGAAGAGCCGCTGCCTTGTTAGGGCTGAATAATCATCAAACCTTAGGTAATTGGATGAAGCAACTGGGTATTAATGAAGCCTAATAGTCGGTTTCGATAGCATTGGCACGATTCCTGAAATAATAACAATCAAATACGGGTAACTGAGATGAAATCGATGAACTTTGAACATATTAGGCCGCATTGGCCAGCGCTAGCTGATTTAGGTGCTTATGCCGAGGCCTATGCCTGCAGTGATCCCCAAAGCTCAGTAGTTAAACTACGCTGTTTCGTTGAGAAAATGGTAGGCGTTATTTATGCCGAATTGCGGCTGCCTATTGAGCCTAACGCTAATTTTATGGATCGTTTGACTAACGGCAGTTTTACGGCCGTGGTCCACAAACTGATCCTCGATAAGTTTCATGCGATTCGTATGCAGGGCAACAAGGCCGCCCACGAAGGAGGCGTGTCTGTTGAAACTGCGCTTTGGTTAGTAGAAGAAGCTTACTATCTTTCTTGCTGGTTGTTTATTACACAAGCTAGCGGTACCCGTGAAGCTTGCCCTAAGTTTCAACAACCTACAGTGCCAGAAACTACCAGTGACAAAGCCGATTTCAAGAGAAAAAATAAGGCATTACAGCAAAAGCTCACTGACCAGTCTGCACAACTTGAGAGTGCTCTCAAAGAGCTGCAAGACGCCAAAGAAGCAGAGCAAGCAGCACAGCGCCAAGCGGCCCAATTAAAGTTACAAGTTGACCAAGTTAAGACCCAAGCCTTCGGCAAGGCGAGTCTGGTAGCCACTAATACTCTGGATCTTAATGAAGCCCAAACGCGTAAAAAGCTGATTGATAGCGAGCTGCGACTGGCCGGTTGGGATATCAGCCAAGATAATTCCGACACCGAGCAAGTGACGATTGAGCTGGAAGTTGATGGCCAACCAACACCAAGTGGTAAAGGTTATTGTGACTATGTGCTGTGGGATGATAACGGCAAGCCACTGGCGGTAGTAGAGGCCAAGCGCGCCAATGAAGGCGCCGAAAAAGGCCGCCAGCAGGCTAAGCTGTATGCTGACTCATTAGAGAAAAAGTACCAGCAGCGGCCTGTTATTTTTTATACCAATGGTTATGACATCTGGATTTGGAACGACAGCCAACACGAAGCACCGCGCAAACTTTATGGCTATTACAGCAAAGACAGCCTGCAGTATCTGATGAAGCAGCGTGCTCAGCGCCAAGACCTTCTTAAGGCGCCGATTGATATGAACATTGCAGGCCGTTCATATCAAATTGAAGCTATTACCCGAGTGAGTGAGCGATTCTCGGATAACCACCGCAAGGCGCTGGTGGTGCAAGCGACGGGCACCGGTAAAACTCGTGTTTCCATTGCGCTTACTAAACGCATGCTCGATGCCGGCTGGGCTAAGCGGGTACTGTTTTTATGTGACCGTAAAGAGCTGCGTAAGCAGGCGGGAAACGCCTTTAACGAATTTATTAAAGAGCCGCTGTATGTAGTAGGGCGTAGCAAAAAGCAAGATCAAAACAATGCGCGTATTTATATCTCCACCTATCCGGGGATGATCAATATTTATGAGCAGTTTGATGTGGGCTACTTCGACTTGATTATTGCCGATGAATCTCACCGCTCGGTTTACAACGTGTTTGGTGATTTATTTAAATACTTTGATGCTCGCCAAGTGGGACTGACTGCCACACCAGTGGAAATGATCAGTCGCTCTACCAGCCGCTTGTTTGGTTGTGATTATAAGATGCCAACGGCCAACTACCCCCTAGAGCAAGCGGTGGCCGACGGCAACTTAGCGCCGTTTCGTGTGGTGACTCATACCACTCAATTTATGCGTGATGGCATTCAAGGTCATAGCTTAACCGATGCTCAAATAGCAGAGCTAGAAGACCAAGGTGTTGACCCTAACGAGCTGGACTTTGAAGCACCCAGCATAGACAAGGCGATATATAACATAGACACCAACCGCGCCATTTTGCGAAACCTAATGGAGCGCGGCTTACGCGATGCAGACGGCCAACTGCCAGGTAAAACTATTATTTTTGCCCGTAATATTAAGCACGCCGAGTTATTAGCGAAGCTGTTTGGCGAGCTATATCCGCAATATGGCGGTAATTTTTGTCGGGTTATTCACTCCAAGTTTGTAAGAGCCGAAGAGCTGATTGATGACTTTAAAAAAACTGATGGCAGCAGCGATCAAATCACCATAGCGGTGTCGGTAGATATGCTGGATACGGGTATCGATGTGCCAGAGGTAGTGAACTTAGTGTTTGCTAAGCCAATAAAATCTAAGGTGAAGTTCTGGCAGATGATTGGCCGTGGCACTCGCCTATCTGAAAATCTTTACGGGTTCGGCAAAGACAAAAGTGAATTCTTGATCTTCGATCATTGGGGCAACTTTGAATACTTCGACATGGACCCAGAAGATACTGAGGCTAATCAAGTTAAATCCTTGGCTCAGAAGCTGTTTGAAGCACGTTTGGACTTGGCTGAAACAGCCATCAAACGCGCCGAGATGGCGTTGTTTGAACAAGTTATCACACCAGGGTGAGAGCGTGAACATATTGTTCTTAGCATACTAAGTTAGTCGTGTATAAAAAATAATCAATTTTGTATAGTGAGGTCATCTTTGTTTATTTTTTGCCCAACACAGTAAATCCAGCAACTAATATTTTATCCAAGTAAGCACAACTCATACTCGCCATTTTTTGCTTTCGACGAACACTGGCTTTCCTTGATGTCTCAGAGCGTATCATGTTGAGTGCTAAGTGACGGATGCTCGCCAGCACTTCAGCCCCATTCTCACGGTAAATGGGGCAGGCATCTTCTTTCATTGACACATCCAACACCCAATGCAGGCTATTTTCGATACCCCAATGCCCACGGACTGCCTTGCCGAAACGGATACTATCGAGCTCTGCTGAGCTGATATAGTAACGATACTCAAGCGAGGATTTACCTGATTTTTCACGACGATAGCCAATAGCCACCCCGATAGTTTTTAGGCCTTTCCAGTCAGGAAACTGGTGCGCTAAATCGCCTGCTGGCAATACATGATATTCTCGGATCTCAGTACGACCGTGCCCCTGCTCAATGTTGATCTTATCGGGGTTTGTGGAGACAGCTATGCTCGCTGATAGGGTTGTTCGCACCGCTTTAAACAACAACTCTTGATTACCTTTTACTGCCAGTAAATAGTCGCCACCTTGGTTGATAATAGTCTTGGCAATGTTGGTCTGACAGCCCATGGCATCAATAGAAATCAAGCATCCCTTGATATCCAACAACTTGAGCAGCGCTGGAATAGCGGTAATTTCGTTCGACTTGGCATTGGTTTTTAATTGGCCCATGACCACGCCATTAGCGGAGGAAAAAGCGCTGACCATATGGATGGTCGATTGTCTATTCTCTCTATCGTAAGAGCCGCGTAGTACCTTGCCATCAATGGCGATAAGCTCACCATCAGTACGGTGTGTTATCGACTGAACCCAGCGAATAAAGCATTGCTGAAACTGAACGGGATCGAGGCGGGAAATCACCCTAGCGATAGTATCGTGAACTGGCACTCCCTCTGGAAATAAGCCCTTTTTTTGAAACCAATTCAGGTGAGCACTCCCAAAGTCTTCGATGTCTTCCCAACCCTCAGCACCAGCGATGACAGCACAAATGGTGAGGAACAATACATCGAATAGCGGATAGATAATTTTGGCTGGTTGGCGAGGGTCGTCTATCTCACCAAAATACTGTGTAAAAGCATCCGTGTTCATCTAGGCTCTCCCAAAAGAGAGTATAAGATCACACTGAGGCGAGCAGGTCAAATATAGCTGAGTTGGCTAAAAAACGTTCGAGATCTTGCCCTGGTTATCACACTGATTAAAGAAGACATCAATGCGCTGGATGATCGTTGCATTGCAGTACGTGATAAGTGGCAGCTTAAGGCTGAATTAAGTGATGAAAAATGCCTTAATCAGTTTGCGCCCGCCACGCGCCAATTGCTGCGTAATGAGATGGCGCCGCTGATGCAATGGCGCAATATTAAAGGCCAATCTGAAGCGCTACAGTGGGATCTGCAAATTACAGAGTTACAACTAATACAGCTAGCTAACCCCAGCCAGTTAGATGTAGCTAAAGAATCGGTGCTGGATAAAGTACAGCAGTTATCTATGCACATTAATCAGGTGCGTGCTAAAGCTGAAGACATTAAAACCATCCAGCAAACTAGCTTTTGGAAGGGTGTTGGGCAGCCAGAGCTAGAAGCTAAACGCCAGGCCTTGCGCAGCATTATTCATTGGCGTGATAAAACGCCTGCTCCAACCACGCCGCCGCAGCTGGTGCTCGATATTACGGAAACCCCGGGTGGCTATCAGACTGAAGAACGCCTGACCAACATAGTGTCGGTGGACTACCAAATTTACCGTCAGCAAGTAGAAGCCACCTTGGCTCCCTTGTTCGAGTCGAATGCGATATTAAATAAAATCCGCAGCGGCACTCCGGTCACCCCTGCGGAGCTAGACCAGCTTAATGCCTTGGTGCACGTGCATAATCCTAATTTGGACCTAAGCGTACTTAAAGAGTTTTTTCCTGATTCTACGGTAGGTGTAGACCAGCTGTTGCGCACCATAGTGGGTATGAATACCAGTGCGGTAGAGGCGGCTTTTACGCAGTTTGTGCAAACTTACCACACCAGTTTGAGCAGTAACCAACAGCGTTTTATTGAGTTGCTTAAAAACCATCTCTGCCGCTTTGGTACTATTAATGTGGCTGAGTTGTACGAGCAACCCTTTATTAGCGTGCACAGCGATGGCCTAGAGGGCGTGTTTTCTGATCGCCAAGCCGATGCGCTTTGTGACTTGGTAAAAGGCTTTGGTGTGGACTTGGGTAAGTTAAAGCCCATTACTAACGTGATGCGATAGATGCAGTTACAGCTTTTTGGAGTAGTTGAGTTTTACTAAGTGCTGGCGGCTATGTTTGAGTTAATCGTTGAAAGCTATACTTGAATCAGTCACCTCGTGGGAGGCAAAAAGATGAAAAGTACAGGTTTCGCCAAACTTAAACGCCAACTGACTGAACTCCAGCCTCGGCAGCGGCATGAACTGCTGATACTGCTTCAGCAACCAGACTCGTTTCCCGAGCTCATTGCTCGACTAGAAGAACTCACTGCTTCACACCCAACATGCCCTCATTGCCGCGATGATGCTCCCTATAAGTGGGGAAGCATGAATGGTAGACAGCGTTACCGCTGCCGGGCTTGCAAGAAGACATTTACCTCTCTGACCGGCACGCCACTTGCTGGGCTTCGAATGGCTGAGCGGTGGTTGGAATATGCGGAGCAGATGATGGAATCCACAACACTTCGCAAAGCCGCCAAAAAGTGTCAGATAAACTTAGGTACATCATTCAGGTGGCGACACCGCTTTCTGCAACTGGTTGATTATACTAAGTCTTCTGAGCTGGGCGGTATCGTCGAAGCCGATGAAACGTTTATACGTGAATCCTTCAAAGGCAAGCGGGATCTCAGTAAGAGAAAACCTCGCCGCCGTGGTAGCGATAAGAAAAACATTAAGTGGGTCAAAGTGATGGTACTGCGCGACCGCAACCACAACGAAGCCGACTTTGTAATGAAACGCTTTACGCTCAGAAAGCTGGAACGCTGCCTGCTGCCGCGATTACGGTCTGGCGCTGTGCTCTGTAGCGATGGCCATCTTAACTACGAGGCGTTGGCAGCCAAACATCACTTGCTTCACAAGCCGGTTAACAGCAGTGCCGGTCAGCGGGTACGTGAAGAGATATTCCATATCCAGGGTGTGAATGCTTATCACAGTCGACTGAAGCAATGGATAATGCGTTTTCATGGTGTCGCCACCCAGTACCTTCACCATTACCTTGGTTGGTTCAGGTGGTTTGAGCATACCAGGAAGGCTGATGCTCAACCCATTGATTTTATATGGCAATGTGCGGTTCAGCCGCGTTTTCAACAACTAAAGCGAACATAGCCGTGCTGGCACTGTTACCTTCTGTAACAAGCAGCGTCATGGGCCCATTATCCCTTATCTGAGCGCGCGCATCAGCGTATAGTGCGCGCTTGAAAAACGAATTTATATTGAGAGAGTCATTGATGATTACCGGCGAACTAAAAAGCAAAATAGACAAATTATGGGAAGAGTTTTGGACCGGCGGCATCGCTAATCCATTAACGGTTATCGAGCAAGTTACCTTTTTAATGTATGCCCGGCTGCTAGACATGAACGAGCGCCGCGATGAGAAACGTGCTGAGCGTAGTGGCCAACCTTTTAAGCGTCGCTTCTCTGAGTTTGACCAAGACGTACGTTGGGAGAACTTTCGCCATCTGCCCGCAGAGCAAATGTATAAGCTGGTGAAAGATGATGTTTTTCCGCATTTTAAAGACTTGGCAGGCGAGGGCACGCTGTTTGCTGAGTTTATGAAAGACGCACAACTGATGATCCAAAAGCCGAGTCTATTAGTTAAAGCGGTAAACATGATCAGCGAGCTGCCGCTAGATAGTGCAGATATTAAGGGTGATCTATACGAATATTTACTCTCTAAGCTCACTACTGCCGGTATTAATGGTCAGTTTCGTACTCCACGCCATATCATACGTGCCATGGTGGAAATGCTGGATCCGCAAGCGACTGATCGTATCGCCGATCCTGCCTGTGGCACCGCAGGTTTTCTCGCGATCGCTTACGAATATTTATTAGAGAAGTACAGCTCGCCTGAAGGTACTTACACCGAGCAAGTAATCAATGAAAAGGGCGAGCTAGTTGAGCAGAAACTGTATTCGGGTGATTTGCTCTATGATCACCGTAAGCATGTAGACACTGATATGTTTCACGGTTTTGACTTTGATACGACTATGCTGCGTATCGCCGCCATGAATCTAGTAATGCATCAGGGCAAGATCTCGAACGTTTTTTAGCCAACTCAGCTATATTTGACCTGCTCGCCTCAGTGTGATCTTATACTCTCTTTTGGGAGAGCCTAGATGAACACGGATGCTTTTACACAGTATTTTGGTGAGATAGACGACCCTCGCCAACCAGCCAAAATTATCTATCCGCTATTCGATGTATTGTTCCTCACCATTTGTGCTGTCATCGCTGGTGCTGAGGGTTGGGAAGACATCGAAGACTTTGGGAGTGCTCACCTGAATTGGTTTCAAAAAAAGGGCTTATTTCCAGAGGGAGTGCCAGTTCACGATACTATCGCTAGGGTGATTTCCCGCCTCGATCCCGTTCAGTTTCAGCAATGCTTTATTCGCTGGGTTCAGTCGATAACACACCGTACTGATGGTGAGCTTATCGCCATTGATGGCAAGGTACTACGCGGCTCTTACGATAGAGAGAATAGACAATCGACCATCCATATGGTCAGCGCTTTTTCCTCCGCTAATGGCGTGGTCATGGGCCAATTAAAAACCAATGCCAAGTCGAACGAAATTACCGCTATTCCAGCGCTGCTCAAGTTGTTGGATATCAAGGGATGCTTGATTTCTATTGATGCCATGGGCTGTCAGACCAACATTGCCAAGACTATTATCAACCAAGGTGGCGACTATTTACTGGCAGTAAAAGGTAATCAAGAGTTGTTGTTTAAAGCGGTGCGAACAACCCTATCAGCGAGCATAGCTGTCTCCACAAACCCCGATAAGATCAACATTGAGCAGGGGCACGGTCGTACTGAGATCCGAGAATATCATGTATTGCCAGCAGGCGATTTAGCGCACCAGTTTCCTGACTGGAAAGGCCTAAAAACTATCGGGGTGGCTATTGGCTATCGTCGTGAAAAATCAGGTAAATCCTCGCTTGAGTATCGTTACTATATCAGCTCAGCAGAGCTCGATAGTATCCGTTTCGGCAAGGCAGTCCGTGGGCATTGGGGTATCGAAAATAGCCTGCATTGGGTGTTGGATGTGTCAATGAAAGAAGATGCCTGCCCCATTTACCGTGAGAATGGGGCTGAAGTGCTGGCGAGCATCCGTCACTTAGCACTCAACATGATACGCTCTGAGACATCAAGGAAAGCCAGTGTTCGTCGAAAGCAAAAAATGGCGAGTATGAGTTGTGCTTACTTGGATAAAATATTAGTTGCTGGATTTACTGTGTTGGGCAAAAAATAAACAAAGATGACCTCACTATACAAAATTGATTATTTTTTATACACGACTAACTTAGTATGCTAAGAACAATATGTTCACGCTCTCACCCTGAGTAATGCATGGTGTAGCCGAACCAGATATTCATTATCAAGACACTTTAAGCCAGCGCTTTGCGGAGCGCTTCCCTAAAGAAGCGAACGGTGGTTTTGACCTTATTTTAGCTAATCCACCGTTTACGGGCAGCTTAGATGCAGAAGACGTAGACCCAAAAATACTGCAGGTAGTTAAGAGCAAGAAAACTGAGCTTTTGTTTGTAGCATTAATATTAAAAATGCTAAAAATAGGAGGCAAAGCTGCAATTGTTTTACCGTTAGGCGTGCTTGAAGGAGAGAGTAAATCACATAAAGATCTTAGACGTGCTCTTTTATCTAATCAAGTGGAAGCAATAATATCCTTACCTCATTGGGTATTTAAACCTTATGCCAGCGTTGCGACAGCTATCTTCATATTTTCTAAAGGTGGTAGTACTGATAATGTTTGGTTTTATAAGCTAACAAATGATGGTTATTCAGATGGAGCTAAAAAAGAGCCAGTAGAAGGTTCGGAAATTCCAGAAATGTTGCATCTTTATAACTCAAGGTTTGATAGTGATTATAGTGAGCTAAGAAATAAATATCGCTTTGTTTCTTTTTCTGAAATAAAAGAAAATGATTATGACCTTTGTCCTAATATTTATCTTCGAGAATATAAGTATCCTAGTGAATACAAAACTGTAAGGCTTGGTGAGTTGTTTACCATAGTAAAAGGAAGTGTGGGAGCAGCTAACGCTACTGAAAGTGGTTATGAATTTGTAACTTCATCTGGAGCGTTTAAAAAATATCCTAGCTATTCATTCGATGGTGAAGCCATTTGCATTCCTCTGGTTTCTTCCACTGGGCATGGCCATGCAAGTATTAATCATATTCATTATGTGAATGATAAGTTTGAAGCCGCATCTATTTTGGCTGTCATGATGATAAAAGATAAATATAAAGATGATGACTTATTGAAGTATGCATATGCATACTTGGTTACTCATAAAGATGATGTTCTTGTGCCATATATGAAAGGGGCTGCAAATGTATCCCTTAATATATCGAGGCTTTCTAAAATAAAGATACCACTTCCTCCATTAAATGTTCGTTTAGATATTGTCACTGGTTTCTTTAAAAAAAGAAAAGAGGTTGTCAGGTTGGAAAGAGAGCTTTTAGATGCAATTGCTGAGTTTAATAAAATATCTTCACAGGTGAGAGGGATGATTTGATTTTTTTATTTTATATATTATGGCGCTATAATTTTATATTTTAATAAATTTTATAATTGCACTTGTTTAGATGAAGGTGAAAGATGTTAGTTGTTATAAATATTAATTATGGACATTAATAACGTCATCGAGCGCATCATCACGCTTAACCATGCTTGGAAAATAGCCAGAGATGATTTTGGTGCTAAAAATGCCATTACTCAGGCCTTAAGGCTGCAAAAATCATCTTGGCAAGCGACTCTGCTGCGTGACTTTCCACAACAGGCTTTTTTGCGCCGAGACTTAGAAAATAGCACTGATGAAGAAGTGCTGTTTAGCGTGCGCTTGGTCAATCCAGCCACCATTAACGGCGTAGTGCGTCGAGATGCGGAGCACCTGCCTGAGCGAATCGCTCAGCAGTTGTTCCATCCACAAGAATTAGTGAGTTTATTAAAGCTGGAGTCGTTATAAATGGAATCTGATTGGTTTACTTGGCCTATCGTCGCCATCATAGTGTTAGCGCTTGTTTGTGCTGTGACTTTCATAATAAAGGCGATTGTAAAAACCAGTGCTATTGTTCGTGAAATGGACACTCTCAGCACTCAGCTACTGAGTAAAGATGAAGTAAGTTGTGATGAGTTAACTGAATACGGCCAAAGCTGGGCGAGAGCAAACTTAAGCACAGTGCTGCAAGGTGATAAATTAATCATCGAAAAACAAGGTGGGCTTTATCTAACTCGCGCGCCCTTGTATCAAATATTAATCCCTGAGTTTAAATCACCAGGAAGAAGTGCTCCGGCGTTACTTACCAGTTTGGGTGTTACGGGCACGTTTTTAGGGATCACCTTAGGCTTAGCCGGCTTTAATATACAAGATGTAGGACAAGACTCATCCTCTCTTATTACCTCTGCGGTAGTGCTACTAGATGGCATGAAAACGGCTTTTTATACTTCGCTAGCGGGCTTGGGTTCTTCAGTCATCTTTATGATTTATATGCAGTATGCAAATAGAAGCCAAAACCAGAAAATAGATAAGGTTAATAACAAGTTAAGCCAAGTACTAAGAGAAGAGTCTGCAACAAATTATCTTAAGCAGTTGGTTGAGCTTAACCACAAACAAGACAATACCGATGTGCAACAACAAAGTGCCGCTTCTATGCTGGCGCTGAGCCAGAATTTGGGTAGCTTTATGGAGCAGCTACAAGGTGTTACCCAAAGCCTCAGTGGTGACGGTATGGCGGAGCGCATTTCAAGCTCAGTCGGCCAAGCCATGAAAGAGTCTGTGGTGCCAGTGCTGTCTGAGTTTAAAAATGAGCTAACAATATTTCGTGAAATAAAAGAAGAAAACCAACAGCAGCTATTGAATAGCCTAATTGGCACCATTAAAGAAGAGTTGATTGTGCCAGTAACCGAAGAGCTGAGTAAGACTACGGCCGCCGTTACTGCTAACACGCAAGTGTCAGAAAAACTGAATGAAAACGTCGCGCAGGTACTCAGTGAAGTAGCACGTACCGTAGAGACCATAGACAGCTTTAACCAAAGCACTATGCAACAATTGCAGGCGTTTGCTCAGCAACTGAGTACGGTACTCACCGGCTTTAAAGATGATACGCAAAGCACTATGCATGCCATTACCACTAAAGTTGAAGATGTACTGAATATTAGTATTCAAGGCATGGAGGCCCAGCGCACCGCGTTTGATGGCAGCGCCGAGCGCGCAACCTTGGCGTTTGAAGGCATGGGCGATAAGTTAGAAGAAGCGCTGAATCTGCGTGCACAAAGTGAAAGTGCTTTGTTTGGTGAGATGGAGACGCGCATTCAGGCATTACTGCACAGCACCAGTGCGAATTTTGATCGTCAAACGGACATACTGGAAAAGACAGGCCAAGAAGCTGGCCAGTTAATGCAAAGCGCCCGAGAAGAACTCGAACGCGGCTTAGGTGATATTGATACCAAGGTGCTGAGTATGTCCAAAACGGTACAAAGTGAGCTAGAAAGCTTCCGTACCCAGTACCAGGAAAACATGACTAACTTCTTTAATGATCAAAACAACCTGTTAGAAGATACCTTAGGTAAGCAGCGTAATAACCTCGTTGAAGTCGTAGATAAGTTTAAGCAGGTATTTGAAGAAGAATATCAGACTCGTCATACCTTGTTGCAAGAGCTGACGGCTCAGCACGAGCAATTACAAAAGTCCGCACGCACTATTGAGCAGTTAGCTAAAGCCATTGGCTTGACCGAAACCGCCACTATGTCTCAGCTACAAGACGTTGCCAATACTATAGGACGACATGTGGGCGACCTGAAAAAAGAATATATTCAGGCCAGCTCAGCCTTTAAGGAAGTGACAGAAGGCTTGCCAAAAGCGATGGAAAAGTACTTTACGCACGCGAATCAAAGTACTGAGCTGTTTTTCCAAAACTTCGATGAGGCGTCCAGCAAGATCCACAATAGGCTGGCGCAGGCGGCTGACTTCTTAGTTGATGCTAGATTGCAGGATATGTCTTATGACAAGGCTGCAGCGTTATGATGGTTCCCATAAGACCCACTGCTGCCAGCCAAGATGTTGATGACAGCGGTGTTTGGTTATCCATCGGCGATTTGATGTCTGCCTTATTGATGATATTTGCACTCTTATTGATCAGTGCCTTGGTGCAAATATCTGAGATAACGGAAAAAAGTCAAAATAACCGAGTGGTGATCATCAAGACTATTAACGACGCCTTAGGTGCCGCTAATATCAGCGTACAAGCGGATCCGGTAACGGGCGATATCTCGATTTTAGACTCGGTATTGTTTGAGAAGAACGACTACCGACTAAAACGCGCTGGCATGGAATTTCTGGATACTTTTATACCCATTTACAGCAGTGCGGTATTTCAATCACCTGAAACTGAGAGTGAAGTGGTAAGGGTGGCTGTTGAAGGCCACTCCAGTATTGAAGGTGAGTTTGACCATAACATGCGTTTGAGTGTGCTGCGGGCCAGTAGTGTGTCGCAATACATGAACAGCTTAGAATTTGATAACAAGAAAGCCTTCTTTAATAAACTATTGGTCTCGGGTCGTGGGCCTTTAGATTCTACACAGGATAAAGTGAGCGAAGCCGATCGTAAGGTGATGTTCCGTTTCCAATTTAAAGGCCAAGAGTTTAAGAAAGTGATCGGGCAAAGAGAGTTATTGCATGTCGACGAATAGCGGGATTTTCTTTATTGCGCCTTTAATCCCTAAGGCGCACAGCCTAACCGTTATGGAGAGTTCGCCGCATATCGACGCCGTGCTAGCAGGGCGTGCGCTGCCTTCATACCCACCGCTTAGGTTGAGCCAGATCTTAAAGTTGATCAAAAACGGTACCGCGGAAGCTGTCACTTTAATGGAGTGGTTGGGAGTATTTAGCGATAGGTTAGAGATTGATGACGCTGAACTCTGTGATGAAGCCTGTATGTTGCTCTGGCAGGCGATTAGTGAAGATGAGCGAGTCAGTCGCATAGCGCTGCATCAAGCGGCTTTATATCTTGAAGGCGCACAGGATAAATTTCCTGCGCAAATGATTGATACCCTGGAGATAGTGGCACCGTTAATGAAGGGTGTAAGTAGCCAACGTGTAAGCTGGCTGATGGCACTGAGAGAAGTGGATTTTAATGCTTGTGTGGAAATGTCGGTGCAGGCTAATCGCACGCCTTTTGAATATCATAAGTTTCTAGGTATGCCGACACCTGCAACTTTTAGAAGCGGCCTTGTAAAACAGATACTGCCTTACGCTACCCAGCATCAAGAAAGTAAAAAAGTAGCTTGGCTAATGCGCTGCACTTCACAGCTGACCCGCCAAGAAACAGTGCTATTTTGTGATACCTTGCTTAGTGAGCATGAACAGTTTATTTCTGATTTTTATAGTTGGTTAAGTGAACACTGTTTGCCTAATGCCCAAGATACCTTGTGGTTTGAGCTTGCCTCGACTTCAAAGAGCTTACTGAAAAAACTTTTTAAACTTAGCAGTTATTATTCATTAAATTCATTAGTGGATAAAATGTGCGAGCCTTATGCAGTTAATTTACTGACGCTGAGTGAGCGAGATATTCGCCAGCTAAGAAGCAGAGCAAGGTTTTGGTCTAACTACAGTGAACACTTTAGTCAGACTCGCTTACTGATCCCGTACCAAACCTATCACGTTCTAGATTTAGAAAGAAGATTAGAAGGGGTTGAGTTAATAAAGCTGCCGGATAATCCAGACGAAAACTCTGAGGTTTGTATTTTTGAAATCAACGATAAAATAATCGTTGAAGTATTACGGGGTGATGCGAGCGAAATAAGAATTTTTTACTCAACCAGCAGAAACAAGAACAGGCTGCTGCAAGACAGTAATTTGACCCTTAGAGCTATTAGAGATATGGCATGTGGCAGCATTCACGATCATGTGAAGTTGTGGCAATATTTTTGTGAGCTAATGCTTCGAACGCAGCACGGTGTAAAGCCCAATGTAAGCTTGAAATACTTTAATGGTCTCCCTAAGTCTGTTGCTACTTACTCTCATAAGATAGGCCTGCCTAAACCATCCCGGGAACAAGTCGATGAACGCATGTCTCAGCTAGAAGCATGGGACACTGCTTTTTGGTCACGAGAAGCGAGGATCAAAGGCTTAGAATATGCGGAGCTAAAAGTCAGTGGCTGGCATGAGTTACAGTTGGCCAAAATATTTAAGGTGATGGAAGACCAAGAACAATACTTGCGTAATCTTAATCTGGCCGCTGATGTGGAAAACCCAGAAGCTATGTATCTTTTAGGGGTCACACTTATCAACTCTCAGTCCAACTCAGTCGCGGTGAAGAGGCGCGGTGAGTATATGCTGATGCGGTCAGCAGATTTGGGATATAAACCTGCAGTTGAAGTTGCTCAAAAATTTGGCTTACATAGCAAGGACAGTAGCAAGCTGAATAGCGTAGACCTTAAGCGACTACAAAAAAAGCTATCTAAAGGAGCGTTTTCTGAAGGCCAGATGGTACGTCTTGATAAGGTTGTTAATAAATTCCCTATAAATAGTGAGTCATCAACTACTCAGGAATTGTCTGATGGGCTAAAAGATAAGATTCGTGTGAGTTCCGATAGGCCTTATCTCGCCTTATATATAGAAGAACTAGAAGAACTCAGTGAAAAGTGTGGGCATCGCGGGCAAATAAAAGTTCAGCTCCTAGCTGAGCTTAAACATCGTACGCAAAACCATAGAATAAAAAGGCTAGTAGATACGTTGAATGCCTAACCTTAAGAGAACCGTGTAGCTTAATACTTAACGCGCTTTATTGGTGCGCATGAAAAATTACTTAAAAGTAAATTAAATTACACATTTGTGTTTTTTGTTATCGCTTTGAATTTTTAATTACTTATTTATCAATTGCTTATTGTTTAATGCGATGTTGGCCTACCTATTGCTCTATCTCTTATGTCACTTTCTTAAATAAGATGGAGCAATACCATGATTAGTAAGATCAGCTTAGATTCTCAAACCGATATTACCTGCCCACATTGCGTTAAGCAGTTCATGTTGCGTGATGGGCTTTCCCATCAGCTCATTGAGCGTTATGAAAACGAGTATCAGACTGTGCTGGCTAGTGAGCGGCAGGCCTTAGAGCTGCGTATTAGCAAAGAGCTAGAGCGTAAGCTGGCTCGTGAATTGGAAAGTAAACTGGCAGATCTTAATGAACAACTAACTGATAGCCAGAGCCAGGTAGTAAGCGCCAATCGTCAATTAGAAGTAGTGAAGATTAAAGCAGTTGAACAGGCGCGAGCAGAAAGCTTACAAGAAGCCAAAGTGCTAAAAGAGGAGTTGGCGACTAAAGACCAAAAGCTGGCTGAATTCCGTGAAAATGAATTAGCGCTGCGCCTACAGCAGAAAAAACTAGAAGAACAGCAAGCTGATATGGCGCTGGAGTTAGAGAGAAAACTAGCAGGCGAGCGGCAAGCTATTGAAGGTAAGGTGCGAGAGAGTTTTTCACTACGTGAAGCTGAACTAAAAAAGAAAATAGCTGACGCACAAAAATCTAATGATGAGTTGACTCGCAAGCTAGAGCAGGGCTCTCAGCAACTGCGGGGTGAAGTGTTAGAGCTTGAGCTTGAAGGTATGCTGCGCCAAAGCTATCCCTTTGATGAAGTAACGGAAGTCAAAAAAGGCGCTAGAGGTGCAGATGTGGTGCAGTTAGTGAGACTTCGTTCCGGTAGCGATTGTGGCAAGATTATTTGGGAAGCTAAACGAGCAGAAAACTGGTCATCGGCTTGGGTTACCAAACTTAAAGAAGATCAACAAGAAGCTGGTGCCGAGATTGCCGTATTAGTTAGTACTGTGTTTCCCGCAGGTATTAGTGAGCCTATGTTAACTCACGAAGGCGTATGGCTTGTTAAGCCTGAGTTCGCCAAAGGGTTAAGCGAAGCGCTGCGTACCGTATTGATAGAAGCCCAGCGTCAACGCGCCATTACTGCCGGTAAAGGTGAACAGGTAGAAGCTCTGTTTGATTACATCTGCAGCAATCAGTTTGCTCAGCGTGTGCGCTCTATGGTTGAAACTTACGAAGAAATGCATCAAGACCTAGATAAAGAAAAACGCGCTTTCCAACGGATATGGAAAAAGAGAGAAGGGCAGATCACTCGGATAAGCAATCAAATGGTAAATCTTTGTGGAGAACTACAGGGAATATCCGCTGTTTCTATGCCGCATCTAGATGGCATTGCTAGCTTAGAGCTCGAACATATATCGTAAATAAAATTATTAATGTGCCTGCTGTTAAAGATAACGAATAATAGGCACAATGATTAGATAATAATATATTACTCTTCATTATCATCAATATTGGTGGGCACTATGACTGTAATGTTAGCTAACGTCTCTTTAAATGGCTGGTTAAATAATTACCTTATTAGGCGGCAGCTAACACAAGCAGATGGTCGTCCGATTTATGCTTACCACACCAGTAATATAGAATATGAAGAGCTGAAAAATAATTTACAGCTGCATTTTAGAACAGGTGTTTTGGATGTGAACAAAACATTGGGAGCGGCATTTTCATTATTCTGCGCCGAGTGGTATCGACGTGAATATGAGCAAAATTATGGCTGGACTTGGGAGCCAATCTGGGAGTTGCTGGGTGTTACTTTTACCTCAAATGAGCTGGAAGGGGCCATCACTAAAGGATTAGTGGGCTACTGGAATCGTTCGGTACATATTTATTCTGAAACAGAACGTCGTAATTTTTTAGGCTCTTTATTTAGTGAGGGTGGACTACCTTTCAAGATGTTGCATCTTGCGGGTAGTCGCTTTCAGCAACTGTTCTCAAAGATCCTTGAGCAATACCATCAGGCTGAACTGCTAGGTAAGTCTATTACAGAGTTAACGAGTGTCTTGATAGAGAAAGCGGGGTTGCCGCAAGTGTTCTCTCAACCTACTTCGGTGCAGCTGATTGCCGGCATGGTAGAGCGACTCGTCAGTTTTGTGCAGCTGTATGGGCTAGAAAGTAAGGCTGATCCAGCCCGCGAGTTAGACAGGCTTAATCCACTATGGCGAGACGATTTTCCGATCCCCCTTGATGATGAAACGGGGGCGGCTTTTCTGCGAGGACTGTTGAATAGTGCAACCCAAGAGACGAAGCGAGTTACACGAAGAGCCGCAAGACTAACCTGTATTCATTATCTTCAACCGCACAATGCCACTATTTATACTGAAATTACTTTACCCGAAAGTATTACTTTTAAATTAGATAAAGTGACCAGTGTGAGTCGTTTAGAGCTAGGGCTCTTTGAGGGCGACAAGCAAGTCGCTCACTTAGGCGTTGGATATGCTCAATTTAAAGACCACAAAGCCGTATTAAGTGTTCGCCAACAGGCGGTAGAGTGCCCCCGTAAGTCACCTAGTGAGTCTCTCTACTTTGTTGCGATGCAAGGTGGCTTGGTGCTAAGTAAGCTACTCATTGAGCACAGTAGTGTGGAGCTGGGCGAAGTGCCGCTGGGCTTTGATTTAGTACACGAAAAATGGCGCCTGGTAGGCCAAGCAAGTTTTGCCAGTCGGGCTGCTGAGCTAATGCTGTTACTTCCGGAGTCTGCGGATATTGAGATGGTAGAAGGAGAGTTAACAGAAGCGCCGCTTGTTGTTGGTTATCGCACCCAAATGTTGGCCGGTGAGGCAAAAATAAGCGTCTCACAACAGGATGTTTACCGTATTCGCACCGGAGTGGTTAGTGCCGCTGACCAAGGGTTAGTGTTAAGCGGCCGCGAATTATATTGGGCTAGTAAGCCGAGTCTTATTTATGCGGGCATGCCCAGTTTTCGTTGGGCAACGGGTGAGCTACACGCTCATCAGGGCTTACAGCTTTGGCTTTCTGGCCAGCCACTTCATGAGCTACCTCTGAGTGCTCGTTATGGTCGACAGTCTATCTCGGTCAAAAACAGCCAAGGAGAAACCTTACTTAGAAAACAGGTAGGAATTCTGCCTGAAGATTTTACTGTTGAACTAAAAACCAGCCAGCTGCCCAATCAGGGAAGCGTCATTTTTCGCACTGCTACTAAGTGTATTTTTCGTGTGTTAGACGAAAGCATGACATTTAGGCGGGTGAGTACGGATGGCGCGATCGAGTTACAACTGACCGCTGAAAATATTCCACCAGCCAGAGTCGCAATAGAAGTGACTTTTAATTTAATGAGTGAGCCAGTTGTTCTTGAGCTGCCTTTTCCTGCTTCTGGAGTATTAGCTTTTGACGGCGAGCAAAAGCCGCTTGCTCGATCGCTAACGACTTCAGACTTACTCGGTAGTCGCTTATTTCTTTTTGCACGTGAAGACAACCCTGTTCGATATGCTCTTGAGCTACGGCTAGTAGGCAATCACACCACGCCAGTGGGGCACAACTGGCGTTATACGGCCATCGATGGTCCGTTAGAGATTAGTCTGCACAGTATGAAGGACGAAATTGAGGCGTTAATGTCTTTAAGTCACGATTTAGATCATGCAGTAGAGCTGGTGATTAAAGGCGGAGGTGCAGAATCTTCTTATCGTTTTCAGCGTTATGCGACTAATTTGAATATTGATTCAGACAGAGGTTTGCTCTTCTCTCGTGGAGAGATATTGCGAGCTGATGCCATGCCTCAGCCGATGCTTATACTGATTAATGAGCCAGAAAGAAATCCAATACCATTACCGTCCAGAGTATCAGAAGGTACGAAAACCGGTGAATTTGAGCTACCTAGTATCATAGAAAAAAATGGGCCTTGGTTGATCGTGCCTGCTAATCAGTCAGCGGTTAAATTTCGTCCCAATTTTATTCTTGGCGCAGTTCACCAGTTAGATCCAGCTAGCGAAGCAAGAACATTGCAACAAGCTTGCTCGGCATTTAATCCTAGAAATAATCCGCAAGCCTTTAATGATGTGCTCAGTAATATGGCCAATGATCCTGAGCATACTGGCTGGCTATTTTTGCGCACGCTTTATAAAAACTATAGCTACTTACCTCTTTCTACGTTTGAGGTCTGGCGGGCATTGGTTAAACATCCTCAAGCCTTAACCATGGCGTTGTTTAAGTTTGAAATGTCAGTTGAGTTTATTCGCCAGCTTGAGCTCGACTTTCCCTTGTTTTGGGAGTTTCTGCCGCTGCAGCACTTACAGAATGCTAAGCAGAAGTTGGCCGCTGCGTTAGTGGAAAAGGGTATCCCAGAGAGCATGCTTGATGACTTGTTTAATAAATGGTGTGCCAAGCTGGCTCAGAGTTTACCCAGTTACGCCGGAGACTTAGGTAAGTATTTGAGTACCGAAACACTGCCTCAACCATTACCTGCTGTTGTGATGAAAATGGCCATTGATGGGTGGTATCAGGATTTAATGCGTAATCATTTCGAGGCTGCGTGGCCAGAGCGCTTTGCTCCACAGTTATTGGCATGGTTTCGCTCGCAAACAGACCTGCCTATTCAGCTGGAAACACATTCGTCATTCCATAACGCCGTCGTTTATATGCCGATATTTGCCGCAGCCGTGGCTGCAGGCCGAACTAACAGTGAAGACGTTTTTGGTAAGCAATCAGAAAACATTTTCTTCGCTCGTCAACTGAGAGAATTTGATCTCGATTGGTTTGGCCCTGTGTTTCAGTTTTGCTTATTGAGCTATCAAAAAATTAACGAGAGTAAATAATGAAACCCTATTTTAGAAGCATGGTTGAGCAGTCTGTTACTCGCTCTAAAGAAGCCACACTGAGTATTTTAGGCATAACTAATCCGCAACTGCGTGAGCATTTAGCGCAGCAAATGAGTGCCGAAAGTGGTGAAGAAGGCGCGTTTTTAGCACCACCGGTATTTGAACATACCTTTGGCTGGGAAGAGGCAGCGCCCACCATGGCAGATCTTGCCGGCACCGGTAAGCTGCTGTGCAAAGAGGTAGTGGCAGCCCTTGATAGTAAGCAGAACGGCCGTTATAGATTTGGTTCACACTTCCATCCGTTTTCGCATCAGCTGGTTAGCTGGAAAACATTGCTAGAACAAAAGCGGTCGATAATCGTCACCAGTGGTACTGGCTCGGGTAAAACAGAGTGCTTTATGGTGCCGGTGCTCAATGATTTATATGAAGAGTTTCAACAGAAAAAAGCCCCTTTAGTTGGGGTTCGCGCACTGTTTTTGTACCCACTTAACGCTTTGATCAACTCGCAGCGTGAGCGATTAGCTGCTTGGACCCAAAGTTTCGGTAACAACATCCGTTACTGCTTATATAACGGGAACACTGAAGAGCATGCCAGCAAGGTTAGAACACTGCAGAAAGATACGAATGAGGTGCTCTCTCGTGAGTTACTAAGACAAGAGCCAGCTCCAATTTTAGTGACGAATGGCACCATGCTTGAATATATGATGGTGCGGCAAGTTGATGCACCTATTGTTGAAATATCTCGTCAGCAAAAATCATTACGTTGGATTGTGTTAGATGAAGCGCACACTTATGTAGGTTCTCAGGCCGCCGAGTTGGCGTTACAGCTGCGCCGTGTGTTACATGCTTTTGGTGTGGAAGCTAAAGATGTTCGCTTTGTGGCAACCTCTGCAACTATCGCTGACGATAATGCAGAGCAGCAGCTTAAAAAATTCCTCTCTGATTTAACGGGTGTTTCGCCAGAACAGATTGAAGTGATTGGTGGTCAGCGCCAAGTCCCTAAACTTACTGCTGTTGCTGGTGAATCACTTGCCTTAGAAGACATAGAGGCAATGGATGTTGACGAATCGACAGATGTGTCGCCCGAGCGTTTTCAGGCTTTAGTTAACTCTCGTGAGGCGCGCGCACTTCGCCACGTATTGGTAAATGCTAAAAAGCCGCTGCAGTTAAATGAAATTACTAGGTTGATGAGCGTGGAAACGGGGGCTGAACGTTTAAGCCAGCAAACCGCGCTACGTTGGCTAGATGTGGCATCCGGCACTAAGCCAACAGAAGATGATGCAGCTTTTCTTAAGTTAAGAGCACACTTCTTTCAACGTATGACTCAAGGACTGTGGAGCTGTGTTGATCCTAAGTGCTCAGCAAAACAAGGTACGGCACTTAAAGCGGCTTGGCCTTATGGCAATGTTTATGTAAACCAACGCCAACGCTGTAATTGTGGCTCTTTGGTATTAGAGCTGAGCTTTTGCCAAGAGTGTAATGAGCCCCATTTACTGGCCCGTGATAAGCAAGGCTTTTTAATTCAATGGGATTCATCAGGCGGCGATGAGTTTTCTTTGCAACATGAGGCCACTGAAGATCAAGATAAAACAGAAATTGCAGTTCTCAGTAGCACAGCGCAATTGCCTGAAATTCTAGCGGCTACAGTTAAACCTACAGATAGATATATACCCGTCAATTTAGATAAAATTAGTGGCAAGATTATTGGCAGTACGGGTAATCGAGTTACGCTACAACATATGGTTCAAGTTGATAATAAAAAAACTGCTTGTGCCAACTGTAATTTTAGTGGTTACAACAACGGCTTCCCTCTTCGTCGGGCACTTTTGGGCGCGCCTTTTTATGTGGCTAACGCCGTACCTACTATCTTAGAGCACTGTCCGGATTATAAATCAGATGAAGAAAATAAGGGGATAGGACCTCTGATGCTGACCGGGAGGGGCCGTAGACTGATCACTTTTACCGACAGTCGTCAAGGTGCTGCACGTATGGCGGTACGTATGCAACAGGAAGCAGAGCGTTCACGGTTGCGTGGGCTAGTGATAGAGGTATTACGGCAAGCTCAAAATGAACAGCCTGCGGTGGAGCAACCCAAGGAAGGGATACATTTTAGTCAACTATTGGATTTGGCAAAAGAAGTACGTTCACAAGCCAAAACTTATGAAAATATGGGGCTTTTTGGCAAAGCCGAGGAGCTTAAGCAAGACGCTGAATCTTTAGAAGTTAAAGCCAGGGGTATGCAAGGTGAAGCTATACCTGAGCAATTGATAGCTTTAAGTTGGAGTGAGTTAGTTACTGAGTTAAGAGAGAAATCTGATCTTTCTGGCGCTATCTTGGCTTACAACCATTACTTGAGCCCTGAGGTGTTTGACAAGGTTTCTGGACCTTATCAACTTGCTGAAATGCTTTTGTTCCGCGAGTTTATGCGTAGACCCAAGCGACAGAATAGCCTTGAAACACAAGGCCTAGTCAAAGTTAACTATCAAGGACTTGAGTTAATCAATAAGGTGCCTGAGTACTGGGCGGCTCATAATCTGACCTTGAACGACTGGCTCGATTTTCTTAAAATGTCGCTTGATTTTTATGTTCGAGAAAACTCATTTACGCAGCTTGAAGCTAGCTGGCGTAATTGGATAGGCTCACGCTTTTCAGCTAAACACTTAATACCACCAACATCGAAAGAAGATGATGAGATGCGTGTTAAGCGTTGGCCACAAATTCGTGATGGTCGTGCTGGTAATCGTTTAATAAAACTGCTGTTATTAGGCGCCAATCTTGACCCCAAATCTCCAAAAGATATAGACACTGTTAATCTTTGGCTTAATGCGGCTTGGTTAGACCTAACTCAGCGTGGGCATGTACTAAAATCAGACAGTAATCAGTTTTATTTACCGCGAGAAAACCTAACCTTTTCCTTTAGCGACAAGGCTTATATTTGCCCCGTTACCCATAAATTGATCGACACTACCTTTAAGGGTCTAACGCCTTACCTGCCGGGTCATATGGACTTTGCCTCATTGACTGAAGATGATAAAAAATCATATCGGTGTGCGTCTATTGAACTGCCTACCGTATGGCAGTTTGGTGCGGAGCAAGAAGATTATCAGCTAGGGTTGGCTAAAGTTCGTGAGCAAGTTAAAAATGATGATAATGTTCAAGCGTTACGATCTCAAAACCTCTGGACGGATATTAACGACCGGGCAGTTGAAGGCGGATTTTATTATCGCACCGCAGAACACTCAGCCCAGCAATCTGCTGAACGATTGGACTCTTATGAGAGCCAGTTTAAAAAAGGAAAAATTAACGTACTCAACTGCTCGACCACCATGGAAATGGGGGTAGATATCGGCGGTATTTCAGCGGTAGTGATGAATAACGTGCCGCCACACCCTGCTAACTATTTGCAGCGAGCTGGCCGAGCAGGGCGTAGCAAAGAGTCGCGCGCCCTTGCCTACACGCTGTGTAAATCAAACCCCCACGACAAACAGGTGTTTGCAAACCCATCTTGGCCGTTTGAAACTGTGATCCCAGCACCCAGTGTGGCGTTAAATTCAGTACGCTTGGTACAACGCCACGTTAACTCTTTGCTGTTATCTATATTTTTAAGAGAAAAAGTAGGTAGAACCACGAAAGAAAAAACATCACTTAATGCTGAGTGGTTCTACCTTGGTGATGACTCGATATGCGCCAAGTTTATCAATTGGCTTAGCTCCTCTGATCCTGACTGTGATTCAGCCCTTAAGATATTGGTAAAAGGCACGGCACTGGCGTCTCATTCACCGATCTTATTGCGCGAGGCTGCTATTGAAAAAATTACCGAGCTAAGAAACTATTGGCTTAAAGAGTACGAGTTCCTTCAAGCAGAGCTTAGTACGGCTCAGGGCGATACTCCCTTTAGCTATCGATTAAAGATGGAACTGGCTCGGTTGTGTGGAGAGTACTTATTACGAGACTTGGCCGCTAAAACTTTCTTGCCAGGCTACGGGTTTCCGACCGATGTGGTGAACTTCGATAATAATAATATCGAAGATTTTATTCGCTTTAACAAAAGCCCCCGTAAAGAAAAAGAGGATCGTGAAGATAATATTTCTCGTTACCGTGGCTTGCCTTCCCGCAACTTAGCCATTGCCATCAGAGAGTATGCGCCCGGGGCGGAAATTGTCTTGGATGGCCGAGTATTTCGATCCGCTGGTGTATCACTGCACTGGCATAATGTGTCTGATACCTCTGGCCACGAAGCGCAAAAATTTGATTTAGCATGGCGCTGTGATCACTGTGGTCAAACGGGTTATGAAACCAGTGTGCAGACCAATATTGGTGATCTGTGTTGCAGTAATATTAAGTGCCAGCAACCGATCAAGGGGGGTAATACCAGGAAAGTATTACAACCGTCAGGCTTTGCCACCGATTTTTACGAATCGCCTACCAACGATATTAATCATCAACGTTATATTCAAGTTCAGCCAGCTTGGGTGTCGGTAAAGAGTGATTATCATCCGTTACCTAATCCACTGCTTGGCTCTATCGCTTATGGATCCGATGGCCATGTTTTTCATCATAGCTCTGGTGATTCTGGCACCGGTTATGCGTTATGTATGAGCTGCGGTCGAGCAGAGTCATTAGATAAAAATGGCAAGTTCCCTAATACTCTATCGCCAGATAGAGATCATAACCCCTTGCGAGCCAGCAAGTCAGATAAAGATAGCAATGGACACCGCTTACCCTGTGAAGGTTCGGCACGCTTGATGCCAAGTGTGCACCTTGGTTTTCAGGCAAGAACAGATGTGTTCGAACTTATTCTGCGCCACCCACAAACCCATGAATATCTTCCTGAGCAAGATGAACAATCCAAAATCATCGCCATTACCTTAGCGGTAGCACTACGTTCTGCACTAGCAGGCATATTGGGTATCTCTACTTCTGAGCTGGGTTATGCCACGCGGCCGATGAAGTTAGAAAGTGGTCATGGGGTTACGGTACTGCAGCTTTATGATGTGATCAGCGGTGGAGCAGGGTTTGCCTCTAGCGCAGCTCTTCATATTGAAGAATTGCTAGCTAAGATGGTAGATAACTTACACTGCACGCATTGTGAGACTTCTTGCAGTGAGTGCTTATTAGACTCTCAAAGCCGTCATGATCATGACAAGCTTGATCGCACCATCGCTCTAAATTGGTTAGGGAATGACTTTAAACGATTCATTGGTTTACCAGCGAATGAACAATTACTTGAAAAGGGCCGTTATTATCCCGGCACTATTGAAGAAGTGGTCAGAGAGCAAGTGAATAAAGGTGCTGACCGTTTATCCGTTTGGCTGAAAGGCGATGTCCGAGACTGGGATTTGATAGCGCCTCAGTTTCGTAGAGTCATTGAAGGTTACCTGATACAGAGCAACGTCAAAGTAGAGCTGATACTGCCCGTAGATAATCTTGATGTAGATATTCGTCAAGACTTGCTGCACTTTGTCCAGTTAGGTGCAACGCTTCACGCCACGACACAGAATAATTCGGCAGTCTCAGCACAGCTTTTTAATGGTCATGATATTATTACTGTGGCTTGCTCCGAGTCACTTTCGTCTGTACCTGGTGAAAACTGGCATCAATCTAGGGGCATAGTTGTCACTAGTACCAGTGAAGCTAAGTATGCATTACAGCCGATTAGTACCAGTGATTGGTCTCAATCGGTGTTGATAGGCAGTACCCAGCTGGAAGTAACAGAACAGTTTAATGGTGTCGCCAAAGAGTTTGGTGATAGGTTCTGGTCATATGTTCAAGAAAATAATGCAGAACTAAAGCAGCTTTTACTCAACGATACCATTGAGAGTATTCATTACACTGATCGTTACCTGCAAAACCCTGCATCTTTAATACTACTTGGCGATATGTTGCTTCCGCTCTGCAAAGATAGCCAGCCAAGGGTTACGATTGAAACTTCGTTTAAGAATAAGGATAGAACAGGGCACCTGCTTTTTCATGACTGGGATTGTGAGGATGAATTCAAGAAAGCTTACTTAACCTTGTTTAAACATTTGCATGAAGTCGATCTTGAATTGACTGTGCATCATTCTAATGAGCATATTGCGCACAGAAGAAGGCTAACGCTAACCTTCCAGTCGGGTAAGCAGGTTTTAATTAGACTAGATCAAGGAGTAGGGTATTGGCGTCTTAAGTTTAACCACTGGGGGCAGCAAAAATTCGACTTCTCTCAAGCTCTGCCACAGCAGATGATTGAGGTAATTAAGGCACGAGAGATAGCAGAAATCTCAAACAGCAGTGACTGGTCAACTGATATCGTCTGTACCATAGACTGATATTAAAACACTAAGCCCCGTACCAAAGGTACGGGGCTTTTTGGTGCAATCAATCTGATTTCTCTTCCGCATTCCCCTCTGTAATTTCAAATAGTTCCCCTACCTGAATATCCAAATACCGGCATAACACATCAATCACATCCAGCTCTACTCTAGTGGCCGTTTCGTTATAGAGGCGGTGTAAGGTGTTTCTGTTGATGCCCGTTTCTCTGGATACCTCAGCTATTTTCTGCTTTCTCTCGCCCAAGATTCGAGACAGGTGGCACTTGATCATTTCACCTCCATAGTTAAAAAATACCCACAGCAGTGATAAATGACTTGCAATGGTTCTTAAGTGTGCTAAATTCTCTTCAGTAGGTCATTAATGTTCATTGAAGAGCAAAAGAGAGGGTTTGATTATGGCACATACCTATCTAACAACTGAAGAGCTGTCTTCTCGTATCAAGTACGACGTACGCACCATCCGTCAGTGTCTGAAAGACTCTGTGCTGTTTGAAGGGGTGCACTATATCCGTCCGTTTGGTGGTCGGAAGATTTTGTTTATTTGGGAGCGGGTGGAAGAAACCATGCTGCAAGGTCTGTCGGTTCACAATGCCATCGGCATGATGTAGGGGGCACACTATGGGAACGGTTAATACTCGCGATGGGCGTTTGTATCTGGATTTTCGTTTTAAGGGCAAGCGTTGCCGAGAGCAAACCAAGGTCTTAGATACGCCCGCCAACCGTAAGAAGCTCGAAAAGCTGCTGGCGCAAATGGAGCAGCAAATCAAGCTAGGTACATTTGATTACGCACATCACTTTCCTGACAGCCCTCGCGTTGAAGACTTTCGTCACATTGCGGTTTTAGAAGCGCAGCAGGCGACTGGAGGCAAAATGCGCTTTTCGGCTTTTGGCCAACAGTGGTTAGAAGAGAAACGGGTGGAGTGGCGCGAGAGTCAGTATGAAACCGTGGAGGGCATTTTGCGCTGCCACCTTGAGCCTGCGTTTGGTGCTGTCCCTATTGGTGCCATTACTAAAAGCGATATCTTGGCATTTCGTCTGTGTCTTTGTGCGGCCAATGCGGTGACCGGCAAGACGTTATCTGCATCACGTATCAACCATGTTATGACGTATTTGCGGCTTATTTTGAATGAGGCAGCAGAGCGCCTTGGGTATGAATCGCCTTGGCGTAATATTAAAGCCTTGCCGATGCCTCGTGCTGACATTCAGCCGTTCTCGCTAGAAGAAGTGTCTTTGTTGCTCGCTAAAGTGCGGCCAGATTTTAGACCTTATTACACGGTGCGCTTTTTTACTGGCATGCGCACTGGTGAGATTGATGGTCTGACTTGGCAGCATATCGATTTTGGTGCTCGGCTTATCCATATCCACCAGTCATTGGTGCGCGGTAAGTTAGGACCGACGAAAACCACGGGGTCTTATCGCACCATCCCGATGTCGCAACGGGTGTATGACGCTTTGTTTGAACAGTGGGGTAGGACGGGTGAGAAAAGTGTGTTTGTCTTTTGTGCTCGTAATGGAGAACCACTAAACCATCGCAATGTGACGCGCCGCGTATGGTATCCGCTGTTGGATCATCTGCAGTTGGCCAAGCGCAATCCCTATCAAACCCGACATACTGCCGCCACTTTATGGCTGGCGGCTGGTGAAAATCCTGAATGGATTGCGCGTCAGCTGGGGCATGCCAATACCTCAATGTTATTTCGTGTGTATTCACGTTACGTCCCTAATCTAGTCGGGCGAGATGGGGCCGCCTTTGAATCGTTACTTAATGCAGAGTTTACTGTGGAGGAAGAAGCATGAATCCATTACTTGTGGCGCAAACTCGCCCTGAACTGTTGTGGGCAGAAGAGCTGTTTAATGATGATTTTTCAGCGGTATGGCAGTTTCGTTCAGCCGAGCGTGAGGTAACGCTGTCGATAGTACCGGCACATATGCAAATGGTGTGTCCGGATGGGCAATGGGTGTTGGCTGAGTTGCATGGGCTAAATGATATGTGGCGTCTGGGATCGCTGTTACCGTTACCTGCGATCATCAATAAGCAGCAATTAGAGCGGCAACTCACGTGGCTGCCTCTGGATCAGCAAGCGCTGTTACAAGACGTATGGAGCATGTTGGCGTATATCGAGGATGAAACGCTGCGTGCATTTTTGTTAGAGGTACTGATGAACGACAGTATTATGGCGCCATTTTGCCAAAGTAAAGGCAGCCACCGTCACCATCACGATCAAGTAGGGGGCTTGCTGGCGCACAGTCATGAGGTGGCGATGACCGCTGCCATGCTAAGTACTCAATATCAGTTAGGTAATCGCTCTGCGTGGGTCGCCTTTATTGGTGGGCTATTACATGATATTGGGAAAATACGCTTGTATTACAATCAGTCGACCGGTGTTTGCGTGCAGCACGAGTCTTATAATTTTATGCTGTTGGCCGAACCGTTAGAGCGACTTAATACGCGTTCACCTCGATTGTTTGAAGCACTCAGTGCTTGCTTGTCCATTAAGGTCGGTCATTACACCGAGCCGTATCAAGTCGCGAATATCGTGCGTATGTGCGACCGGATTTCAGCCGACGTATCTAACTGGAAGCGCGCGTTTGTAAAGGTGCCAGAATATTACTGGTACGCTAAGTCTCCCCAAGATGACCAGCTGTATAAGCGGTTAGGGTAGGGTGAAAAGGTTGACTATAAGCGGGCTTTCCCATGGAAAACCCGCTTTTTTATTGGCTACTTTCTTCCTTGAGATCTGTTTTAAGCTCAGCGTCTATAGACTCGGTAGATACTTGCCAAGTCGCAATCTCATCGGCAGTAAACAATATGATGGCCAGTCTGTGCAGCATAATACGTAAGCTATGAGAGGAATAACTGAGCTTGTCAGCTTCTCGTCGTTGTGTTTCTTCTCGGTGTCGTAGGTTAAGCCAGCCAGATCCTTGATGGAATCGAGCATTCTGCTTCATGGGCTGGAGTTTTATCTGCAAAGAGCCACATTGCCACTGTTTAATGATTTTTTTATCGGTATAGCTAAGGGAGAGTTGCCAACGTGACCAGTCAAATATCTGACTGGCAATTACCATAAATTGCTGAAAGGTAGCTGAGTCATTGAACTCAATACCAGAACGTGAGCTATTGCAGTGAGTCAGCGTATATCTAATGATCCAACTTAGCTCATTTGATACATACAGTTCACGGCACCGTTTTATACCTAATGCCACATCGCGCATTTCTGCCACTCCAACCGGGTCTGGCGGGAGTAGCTGATGGCGACGACTACGAGGAAACAGCCGAGGCAAGCTTTTATCTGTGGTGAGCGCCCGCAGAGCCAACGCACTTTGGTGCCATCGCTGTATTTGTTCTGGCTCAAGCCTGTAGAACCAGGCCGTTTCTCGATAGTCATACCCCGTTTCAATTTTTTTCAATACCGCCAACATCGGCTCGTATTGACTTTTTCTGACTGATAACAGTGGCGTGCTTTGACTGCTCGTTCTTTTACTACTCTTAGGGCGCGATATTGGTTGTATATAAGGGGTCACTCGCTTGTGTAAGTAGACTGTAGTATTTATCGCATTAAGAGGGAGTTCTTCTTTAAAATATTGACGAATCCGGTGCGGCCTAAACCCTAACAGAGCCTGTGCTTGATCTCCGTTTAATGGACGCTTGTTATGTTGCAAATGTAACCCTAATAGCAAATCAGTAAAATGTAGATAGGTACTGAGTGTTATATCCGGGCTGCTATGGCCAGCAAATGCTGCCAACGCCGAATACCGATCTCGCAGACGGCCTTGGCCAGTAATCAGGGTACGAATCGTTTTGCGTTGCGCTGCATCATAGGGCAACAGCGCGTTGACTGGCTCTGGCATGGTCACGTAATCATCGTGTAGTAATAGCTGCATGCGGGAGAGAGCGCTATGGCGCAGGTGATAGAGACGAAAATAAAGTCCACCACTTAGCTCTTTCAATAGGGCGCCTACCGCCAATGATAATGAAGAGGTGTCCAATGGCTCATGAGGGTTTTCCCCTTGATAGAACAATAATTCGGTGGAATTGTTATTGCTGCGGATCCTACGTTCACCTAAGTACTCTGCAAGCAGTTGTTTTTCTTCGGTGGTTAACAATGGAAACAAGGGGACTTTACGCAAGGCGGCTTCGGTTTTATTATTTCCGTGTTTGTTTTTTCGCACGAATAGCCAAGCAGTGGCAGACGGCTCAATATCTAATAAACGTAGTTTGGACAGCTCACTCGGTCGAAGCCCAGTGCGGTAAGCCATGATCAGAAAGCATATAAACATTCTCTGCTGACTTTCACCGAGATCCTGAAAGTACTGAAACTGCCCTAACAGAGCGGAAAACAGGGGTTCATCCACAATGGCGGCACTGACATAGACGATACTGTTAGTGCTCTGGTGTAGAGGCTCAGGTATAGGCGGAAAGCCAAATTGTTGCACGCCGAACAGGTGTAGATCTTCCAGGCGACCTGCTCGATATTCTCGATTCTTTTGACTGCCTGGCCGGTTGAGCATTGATAAATACAGATCATGAAAATCTTCACTACTGTAGCTAAATAGATCCTGCTGGTCCGTGGCCAGCAACCAGTCAGACCCAATACTAGAGAGATACCGTTGCGCGGTGGATTCGGAGTTTTTGCGTTCTGTTAGATGATTAAGTAGCCAATTGACGAAGGTAGCTTCAGGCAGTAAAAGTTCTTCGCTGCTAATAGTCTGCAATTCAGTGATGATGCTACGTTTGCTTTTAGGGCGGGCAGGATCTTGGCGAAAGGCCTCTCTTAACCGAGTCAACAAGTAGGACTGAGAATGGTGACCAGCAGGCTGCGATACGCGACGGCTGGCTAAATTAGGATAAAGTCTCAGTTGTGAAAAATGATGAGCATGACAGGTAAACAATGAGGGCTGTAGAAGCCGCTGCCAGTAGCAGGAGGGCAAGCTGGTGCTGGGTTGCTTACCGATAGCATACTCCACTAACGCTTGAGGTAGCTCAATGCCTTGCTGATGTTCCGCGACTGTAATGCCACCGTGGGCGATCTGAGTTTTGGACAAATGGGTTTTTAGCTCGCCGTTGAGTAAGGCCAAGCATTTATCTGTGGAGGCTGGAGGCTCCCAGTTGTGAGGTTTGTGCTTTAAGAACTGGCGCAAAACCCCAAGGCTGATGGGGTCGGGAATATAGACGACCTCACAGTGGGGCTGCCGTTTGTTCGTCTCTTGTTCTTCTCTATATAAATTACTTGCCAGTGTTCGACCAGGTGCGGGTTCCAGTACTAGCCAGCAGCACTCGCTATCGCCCCTTAACGGTTTTGGCTGGTTTATGGCCTTAGCCAGAGCCGGCCACAGTGTTGGGCGATTAAGTCCTCCATAAAGCACCGTAGTTAATAACAATCTAGCAAATAGCGCATCAGGTTCTAGAGTCTCACCGTGCAAACTTTCGAACCATTGGTGCTCGGCCTCGGCGACTAAGTGCGAGTTTTGCTGCCAACTTAGGGTGCGAGTTGGTCGGCGTCGGCGCAGCATGATATAGGGAGGTGGCACCGGTACCGACCAAATTTCCTGCCGGTTACCCAACTCTAGTTGGCGGCACAAAAAACTGTAAGCGTGGCGGTAAGCCCCCACACTTTTTAGCTCCAACTGTAATGATTGCTCTATTTTTGGCCATGCTTGTTCAAAGCCGCTAGCATCAGGGCTGGGGTGTAGTATCTGCGGAAGGTGTCGTCGAACGATTTCGACGGCGGCACGCAGGACTAGCTCGTCTTGCTGTTGACGTTTAGCTTTACGGTGCTCCCAGCCCAACATGGCGACTAATAACGGTCGGTCATCGGGCAAGATCAGTGGGTTGGCCATCCAGGCAATGCCTCAATTTTATGGGTGTTTAGGATCGATTCTATGGTATCTGCCAATTCGCGATACTCATACATGCTCAAAAAACTGTGCCGTCCGAATGCTTCTTCACCGATCTCCTCGTGACCCATCCAGCCGTCTATGACTTCAGGGTATACATTTTTTTTAGCTAACTCACTGCGCAGGTGATGGCGAGCCCAGTTGCGCGCCCATGGCAGCTGTTGTGCTAATAATTTTGCCAATAGAGCGGGGGTTAAATCAGACGAGACTTTTGTATATTGTTTATCGGTAATGTAAAAGAGCAGGTTACCGCTGCCATCCAATGCTTGTTGGCAGCGTTCGGCGATGTTCGGAGCCCGAAAATGACAGTGTTTCTTAAGTTGGTGCAGGTGCTGCAAATAGTCGTCTACCTGTTTTGCCGCTGTAGGGGGGATCACCAGTGTTCTAGCTGAAGGAACATTTCGGCGTTCTTTATCACTAATCCACCATGTGCGCTGATGCGGGTTGTAATCAGTCAATTTACCCATGGGGGCAGTTACGTCTCTATGACCAGTAGAGAAGGTTAATAATGCCCACACGTAACACACATAATGATTGTGAAAGTCCCAAATATTACTTCTGTGTTTAAGAGGCTGTGCCAACACGGTAAATATATGGTGCAGTATTGATGATGGTAGATGTAGCCGGCTACCCAGATGTGATGCTTCTGGTTGGTAAGATGGCAGCTGTGGGTTTATGTTAGCCATGGCAAAAATGGCAGTAACATATCGATAATAATCATGAAGGATTGCATCCTGACTAACGTGGCTGTATGCCAAAGCCGGGCGAGATTGATGAGACTCTCCACGCATTAATGCAACAATAGCTCTGTCCGAACCATTATTCAGACACCAATGTTCTAGGTAACGAGTAATACGGCCTAACGTTAGACGGGTTGTGTGTTTTTTATTTACTGGTGATAACCAAGTGCGTATTTCTAATAGGGTTGGTGCAGGTAGGTTAACATTAAATTCTTTTACCCATTGATATAAATCTTGAGGCAGAGGGCGGTCGAATTTTTCCGCTATATTGGGCAATATACCTTTCAATATATCAGCTTGGTTGCTTGCTGGTACATGATGATATATACGAATATAAGGGGAGCTATTTACAATATCTAATAATTGGTGCTGTCTCGCTTTTGTATGCAACCAACTGGGGTCCCGCCCAGTTATAAGTGTTAGCAGCACCCAGCATGCAACACTAGCTTGTTGCTTCAAGTTCGCAATACAATGTTGAATGAGATGATGAATATCCCAGTCGGTAAGCTGCTCAAAAGAACAAAGTAAAGATTGATTGCGGTTAGATAATTGCTCGGTAAAGCGTTGGCTTTGCTGTGCCATTATGGCCAGGTTCTTGTTTCGCTGGTGCATACCATAAACGCGGAAAGTGACACTCGTTTCTAACATCGCTGTTTCATCAACCGTTCGGCTATCCTCCATTTCAGGGCGAATTTGTAACCGTTCAACTTCTAGTCCTGAGTCATCGACGGGTTCTAGCGGTATGACAGTGATGACTTCTGGCTCAGAAAACGTTGGAGCCCGTTTTTTGCGTCGGCGTACAATCCCACGCGAACGAGAGAACGCACTGCGGATCACGACCGAAAGATAGCCTATACCTGCGTACTCTAAGTTTGGTTCTGGATAGTGCAGCTTAAGCACCTCCAATTGTTCGCCGAGCTTTTCTAGTGAGTTGATATGAGTGACGCGGGGGAGCTTATGAAGAATCGGGGCATGATTGATGTCGTTCGCGATCAACCGGATCTCACGTAGTGCTGAGTCAATCGCGGAGTCGTGCTGTCCAATGATGTGTAATTGACAGCAGCATAAGACGATGAGCCCTAGCCACTCAGCGTATTTTTCATGGTCATCAATTCGAAGCCATGGCGCGCATAATGCAGCTGCATATGGTGCATCAGTAAGCATTTTGTTTTTTCGGATCTGTCTGTACGAAATCTGAATATCTTGTGCGGTTTGTGCCGAATTTTGAGCGGTAGCATTCAGACGTTGCTCTAGCGAGTCGGTCAATAAAAGCAGATCATCTTGATAGCCCTTTAGCATGGGAGCGCAGAGTTGTGCCAAACGCGAAAGGACGATTTTACGCTGCCAGTTACTCAACATCTCAGGCGCTATAACGTTAGTTATTTCCCTTCGGCGTTTGGAGCGTTTTTCACGTTCAATCATCGGGACTCCAAGGTTTTTTAAGAGCATCAAGAACATCATCAATAGAACTTGGCAAGCTAGCTTTCTCTATTTGCTCGCGGCTCTTTTTTTGCCTTCTTTGATGCAGGAGAGTACCGCGAGACAGACCTGTCCAACGACACAGCATAGGATCATTGAGTGTTTTGGTTTGCAGAATTTCTCTGTGCGTATGAATCGGCATATGTGCAGCAAGCGAGTCACGGATTTCCGAGATTTGTAGAGGATTAACAGAGCCGAGTAGGGAGCTTAATGCTGATAGCCAGGCGGCATGTTCGATCTGCTCATCTGTCATTTTTATTGCACGGTAATCGATGAGTATGGTGCCATCAGGAGGCTGCGCCGTAGACCAGAGTTGTATGGTCCAAAGAGGGGCAAAAAGTTGGAAAGTTCGAGTCGACTTTGGGCCGTTTGGTGCAGCCGGGCTGTCTAGCATGATGCCACGTAGTGGTTCTTGGCTGAGCTCTGTGGCCATGGGATGAGGTAGGTTAGACCAATTGATCCACCTAGGGTAATGCGTACACCATTCGTAAGCTGCACGAGCAGCAGGGTGCAGCTCCAAGTGAATGGATGAACTCGCTAAAACGATGGCCGGCACAGTATCTCCAGAGCAAAATGAACTACTCTAATGTGCTTAGTACGCAAAAAAAGATCAATTACTTAACTCTTATAAGTTCAGTTTCTGTGACCACGTGATTCACCTTAATTGTTCCTAATCGCTAGTTCGAAAGTATTTTATTTTAAACTTTGTAATCAATTGCTTACGTTTAAGATCAGTTACTATCAATTAAGCAAATTTGACTGGCACGGCCTGTCACGCCGGGGGTCGCGGGTTCGAGTCCCGTCCACTCCGCCAATCCAAACAAGAAAGCCCTGACTTAATCGTCAGGGCTTTCTTGTTTGGATTGAAACTGACTCAATGGAAAACAGCCTAGTTTATTATTCTGTACAAGACGATCAAAGGATCTATACCTCCGGCTGTTCACGATTAGAAAGCTGGCTATCGTAGCTATAGCCAGCAAAATTCTAAAATTTATCCACGTTCAAAGAGCATGGAAATACCTTGACCGCCACCGATGCACATGGTGATGAGACCAGTATCAGCTTTTCTGCGTTCCATCTCGTACATCAATTTAACGGTCAGAATGGTGCCCGTTGCCCCCACAGGGTGGCCAAGTGCTATGGCTCCTCCATTCACGTTTACCCGATGTTCATCGAGTTGCAGATCTTTCATGACAGCCAGCGCTTGAGCTGCAAATGCCTCATTAATTTCATAGAGGTCAACTTGATTGGCGTCCAAGTTGAATTTCTTAAGCAGCTTTTTAGTTGCAGGAGCAGGGCCAAAGCCCATGATTGCGGCCTCGCAACCGGCAACCGACCACCCACGAATGGTCATGCGAGGCGTCAGGCCAAGCTCTAACGCTTTGGATCGTTTCATTAGTACTACAGCAGCAGCGCCGTCATTAATGCCAGAGGCGTTAGCTGCGGTTACACTGCCGCCTTCCTTGAACACAGGGCGCAGGTTGGCGAGTTTTTCACGGTCAACCATTCTGGGATGTTCATCGGTATCGAACAGCTTGGTTTCCTTACGGCTGACTTTAACTTCTACTGGTAATATTTCATCTTTAAACAGACCATTTTCTATTGCTTTTGCTGCTTTAAGTTGACTGGATATAGAAAAATCATCCATTTCTTCACGGCTGATGTTGAAACGTTCAGCAACATTTTCAGCTGTCACGCCGTTGTGGTAAGGCCCTTCAGGCCAGGTAAGAATAGAAATTAGCCCATCTTCGAGGGAACCGTGACCCATGTTATAGCCATAACGGCCTTTACGAACATAATAAGGCAGCTGGGTCATGTTTTCTGTGCCACAGGCCACCACTATGTCGGCCTGACCGGTTTGGATTTGCATCATACCGTTAGCCACTGCTTGCAGTCCGGATCCGCATTGTCTGTTAACGGAGTAGGCGGTTGTTTCATTGGGTAAGCCAGCTCTTAGTTGGCAAATGCGGCCAATAAATCCACTTTCGGCTATCTGTCCGACGTTACCAACTATCACTTCATCAACCATAGCTGGCTCAATACCTGCGCGTAAAACGGCCTCGCGAATGGTGTTAGCACCTAGATCATGCTGGTGTACATCCTTGAGACTGCCACCTAGTGTACCTATTGCAGTTCTGACACCGCTAACAATTACGATATCGTCGTTATTTTTCATGGTCACTCCTAAAGTAGTGATGAATGGTTCGTTAATTACTTCCAAAGAAGAAATTTGGTAGCCAGAGGCTCAGCTCTGGAAATATATTTACTAAGATCAAAACAATAATTAATGGTGGTAAAAATGTTGCTGTATATCTTGTAACCTTTTCTACCGGTGTATTGGAAACACTACTAAGTACAAAAAGTACTGTACCAAAAGGTGGAGTTAAGGTTCCGATAATCAAATTAAGTACCACAATAATACCTAGTTGAATAGGGTCCATGCCGAAGCCAACAGTCATAATTGGCAAAATAATAGGAACTAGCAGATTAATCGCAGCAACGGTCTCTAAAAACAAACCAACCAGTAATAATAATAAATTGAGTGCCAATAAAATAAGCAGGTAATTTTCTGTAGTTGAAAGTATTACTTGGGAGATGTTTTGTGGTATCTCTTTACTAGTTAATATCCAAGCAAATAAGTTGGCTGATGCCACAATCAAGAGAACCTGTACAGATGTTACAACCGAGCTCATTACCGAAGCCTTGAAAGAGGTATAGCTAAATTCTTTGTAAATAATACTTAGAATAATAGCATAGCTGCAAGCAATGGCTGCTGACTCAGTGGGGCTAAAGATTCCGGTGAAAATACCACCTAAAATAATTGCTGGAGCCATGAGAGACGGAAGGGCTCGTATAAAAGCTAACCATATTTCCTTTCGGTTTGCCCTTTTTTCTGTAGGACACTTTAGGCGTTCACTGAATATATAGATCATCACCATTAATGATAATGCCATTAATAAACCAGGAACAATACCAGCGGCAAACAGGCGTTCAATAGATTGAGATGAGGCTATAGCATAGACAATGATCGCCATGCTAGGAGGGATGATAGGGCCAATAATAGAGGAGGCCGCCGTGACACCAATCGAAACGCGTTCACCATATCCTTTAGCTCGCATAGCTTTTATGGTTGCCGCCCCAAGGCCACCAGCATCTGCGACAGCAGCTCCAGACATCCCAGCAAAAATAACACTAGAGGCTACATTGACATGCGCTAAGCCACCACGAATATGACCTACGCATACGGCAGCAAATTCAAATATTCTATTTGTAATGCCACCGCTATTCATCAGATTACCGGCAAAAATGAAAAATGGAATAGCCAAAAAAGTAAATGAGTTAACGCCAGAAACCATCCTCTGTATTGCCGTTGTTTCTGATAGTGAGGGGTCTAATATTACATAAAAAAGAGAAGCTGCGCCGATAGAAAATGCAATTGGTATGCCTAGCAACATGAACAGAAAGAGCAATCCTATTAGTATTAACATCACTCAGATCCTTTTTTAAGTTTTTTGTATGCTTTAAATAGTGTAATTAATGTAATCAAAGCGCCAGATATAGGGACAATCATGTAAAGATAAGATTGACTAATATTAAGAGATGGGCTGCTAAAAAACTTTAATCTCTCCGAAAAAATATAACCATAGTAGGAAATGAATCCTGAGAAAAAAATAATCACTGATAACTTTATTATTTCTAATATAGTGATGACTTTATGATTAAGCTTCCTGCAAAGAAAATTCCAGAATGCATCCACCCTTATATGTTGATCTGTTCTAAATAAATAAACAGAACCTAGAAAAGTAAGCCATACTAATGCATATCTACTGAGTTCAATAGGCCAGTCAAGAGCATTAGAGGTTAACTCTCTGGTTATTATATTAATCATCATTACTATAAAGATAATGCAGAATATAATTGCAGGCAATGCAGCTTCTAATTTTTTATAGATTTCTTTCATGTCAGTCTCATATATATTAAGAGAGTTTCATGCTCGTTCGGATTTACAAAGTAGCCCTTTCAAGGTAGAAAAGGCTTTCCGAATGTACATCGTCTCACTACAAACGACTAGTTCTTAAAGATTAGAGATCTCGGTATAAAGATCACCATATCCTGACCAGTTTTTCTTGTAATCATCCGACATTTTTTTTGTTTTTTCTTTGAAGGCATTCCGATCAACTTCTACAATATTGACGCCTTGCTCTTTGAAAAACTCGAGAGAGTTTTTATCATCTTCTTCAACCAAATTTTGAGTGTATCTCCCTATACCTTTAAATACACTAAGCACAGCTTCTTTGTCTTGAGAACTAAGAGATTGGAGTGAACTATCATTAACAACATAGTGTACGGCTGTAATAACATGACCAGTCAAGCTCAGATTGTTAGCAGCTTCGTAGAACTTCATGGACCTGATGGAGCCCAGTGGGTTTTCCAAGCCATCTACCATATTTTGTCTCATGGCGAGGTAAGCCTCAGAATATGGGACTGGTGTCGGGTTACTGCCCATGGCCTTAGCATATGCCATTGTGATGGCCTGTTCAGGTACACGTAGTTTAAAATTTTTAAAATCTTCTGGATTGGTAACGGGTTTGTTGCCTATTACATGTCGTATTCCCCAAGTGCTAGAGCCTACGATATGAGCGTTAAACTGTTGATAAAAATCGTCGAACATTTTATTCGCTGTTTCACTTTCGAAAAACTGCATCAAATGTTCATTGTCTCTAAAAATATAAGGCATTTCAGTGATAATGATAGGCTTGAATATGTTGCCAAGTTGTCCCGAACCGACTTCAACAATATCTACGCCACCTACAATCACCTGTTCAAGGAGTTCTTGTTCTGAGCCAAGAGCACTGGATGGGAATATTTTTATTTCTACTCTGCCTTCAGTTTTTTCAGCAACCCGGCGTGCTGCTTCTTCGGCGCTCTTATGCCAAGGATGATTAACATCATATACGTGCCCAAGCTTCAGAGTGTCTGCATAAGAATAACTAGAGGCAAGTGCAAATAGAGTTGAGGCAATGATCGTTTTTTTCATAATCAAAAATTCCTTTTTGTTAACGCTTGATTGGGAGCTAATCATCCAGACTCTCCGAGTGAGATGATGATCCAAATGTAAACAGCATGTTTCTTATCAAGTTACTATCCAGACTAGCAGAACCCCTCAGAGAAAATTTGAGCACGAGCACGTTTACAAACACGAAACAATCATCACCCTTTGTGCAAACATACAATGAATAACGTTAACACTGAGGCCGGCGACCGAGTCACAGGTGAAGAGGGAGCTAGCAGGGCGAGAACATACAGTGTTAATGGTATGTGAACGAACAAGTGGGCTCGGAACGAAACTAACTCCTCCTTGCGGGAGCACGATCATCTTGTAGTTGGAGTGAATATCTTGGTCAAAAAGAGAACAAAAATGTTCTCGTCATATTAAATTGGTGGTTGAGCACTCAGAAATGTAATGAGGTCTATCTAACAAGTTAATAACACTGCAGCCCTGACTTTGACGGTTACCTTAATGCACCAAGGGAAGAAGTAATGGTTACTATCTTAGACACCCGCTGAGTAGCGCATTGAATCTGGGATGAGGCCATTTTTAAGTTGTGCAGTAGCACCGATAGTCTGATCATTTTTGCTACTTCGGTTGTAAGCCAAGGCATAGCGCGGCTCATATGAGGGGATGACGAAGACCCAGACAAGAAGCTCAGCGAGGTATCAGTTTTATCTAACGGTACGTTACAGCAGGCAGCGGCTCATCAGCACAGCAACGGACAGCTACCTGCAGTAGGAGAACGTATAATCACAGTATAGTTTTTTTAAAAATTTAGATAATGCTCTCTATCCAGATCTTTTTTCTGGGGTGTTCCTTTCTGTAACAATGGATAGAGATTGTTAATTGTAACAAGTCCAAAAATTTTAAAGGGTCTAGCAAGGTGAGCTTTTTTATGTTTGATAAACGATAGGAAAGAGTGTTCCTATGGATGTCTAGTTGAGCAGCTGTTTTCCCCAACTCGGCATTATTTTCGATAAACAACTCCAGAGTTTCAATGAGTTGATGTCCTTGGGTGTGTCTAGTTAAATTATTTACTATTTTGTTAAAGAAGCTTGATAGGTAGCTGCTTTCAAGTTCTTTTAAAAGACACTGAATAGCCATATCTTTAAATTTGTATATTCTTTGTTCACTGTTTGACTTTGCTCCTACATCTATAACAGAACGAGAATATATGACTGACTCTCTAATGTCTAAGGGTGAGCAGGCATTAATACCTACCCCTATTTTAAAGCTACTCAATTGACTAGCAATGGCCAGTTCGGCGTTCTCTATAATGGAAGAAATTGAAGAGTCGGCAGGGGGGAGCAGGAGTATTTCATTATGATTTAACAAAATAATTCTATCGCTATCAATCATTGATGATAGTTTACTTAATAAAGAATCTACTACCTCGCTCATCATAATCGTATAAGCGTCTGTTTTTATTATAATGGGTATGGTTTCTATGTTCAGTAAGTTGCTGTTTTTATTGATTTTATCAAGGGCTGAAACACCTCTTTCATGCTCGCCATACTCAATGAACTCATTTATTAAACTATCATTTACTCTTTTTTTCCAATTCGAAGAGTTTATTTCACTTGCTTGCTTTAACAACAGTTCGGCAGTAAGGATAGCCAACTCTGAATAACGGGCTATAATAGCCGGGTTACCACTTATTCCTATCACAATAGCTACATCACCTTCTATTATTATTGGGTGATTAATGCCTGGCTCTGTATTTTCATAGCGTTCGGCTTCCATATCGTCATTAATAGTTATCCGAGCACCTTTTTTGATTGCCTCAATTGCAGCACCATGTTTTTGTCCTACTCGCTTATGATTACCAGATGCTACAATAATGCCGTTGTTATCTATAACATTCACATTGTGATGAATAATAGCTATAGATCTACTAGCAATTTCATTAGCTAATTCTGAATTGATCTTCATAAGTACTGCCTGTTGATAGTATATTTATCTATAGGAAAGCAAGGTGGTCGATTCTTAAGGTGTGAGCGTATAGCTCCGCAGCCGATCCGCTTGAGCTTCTCCATCCGACATTGAAAATTAGGGGCCGGTAAGGAAAAAAACAGGTATTCCATGTGGTTTCGCATCGAGCAACACCTACCCTGATCTTGTCAAAAATTGTTATATTATCAACCTGCCTATGTCATAGATAGTCAGATTACTGCCTGTAAGTACATCATCAAATTGTATGGTGATAGATGTTCTTGAGTCCTTAGTCCAAGGGTGTATCAGTGACCTAGAGCCCAGTACTTGAGCATAGCTCAGATCTGCGTCGTCGGTGTCAAGCTCAAGCCATCAGAAAATTGAATTGCTGAATGATGGCCAGATAGTATCTGGGTACATTTCGCCGCGAGGTCGGGATCTTAGAGTGTTTCGAGATAATATAACAAAGGTTTCTGGGCCATAAATAAGCGCATTTGGGAAAGATTTCAACCACTTATTTCTTTACTGCAGAGGAAACAAGTTTGTCCGTTCATTCTTAGCGAAGGGGTGACCAAACTTTGCCTAAATTTAATTAAAAGAGATCACGCGTCGGCCTGAGACTAGTGACATTGATGTAGATTTTCTTGCCTTAGAAGAGAGCAGTCTTCACTGTTGATCTTCGCTCCTCTCCACTATTCGTATCGGTCACCGGTATGTAAATAATACTATAGACGAGCAGTATTTTTTAAATACAATTACGGTGTTAGCATCGGCTTGATCGATTTAAAGGCTTTCATAGCATGAATAGATAGTGAGGATAATTTTCATTTTATCCTCACATGTCATAATGAATAAGCATGAGCAAGCTGATACGAGGGCAGCTATTTTCTTGAATTACAGAACCATGCCACCGCCGACATTGATTACCTCACCGTTAATATATCGGGCGGCGTCTGAAGCGAGAAAGGCCACACATTCACCTACATCTTCTGGTTGGCCTGCAAAGCCCGCTGGAATTTTAGATATCATGACGTCCCATACTTTTTCCGGAACTCCTCGGGTCATTGCAGTATCGATAAATCCAGGACATATGGCATTTACCGTCACCCCTTTTCTGGCTAGTTCGCGACAAGCTGTTTTGGTCAGCCCCACAACACCTGCTTTTGATGCCGCATAGTTTGATTGGCCCACATTTCCTAGCCAGCTGGCGGAGGCGATATTGATAATTCTGCCTGACCCCTGTTCTCGCATCTTAATCGCTGCTGCCTGCATGCAACGAAAGGTGCCTTTCAGGTTCACATCAATTACGCTATCCCAGTCGTCCTCACTTAGTTTATGCAGCATTGCATCGCGGTTGATGCCTGCATTATTTACTAACACATCTAACTTGCCATAATTTTTTTCTACGAATTCAAAGAGCTCATTTATATCTTCTTTATTGCCAATATTGCATTTTACAAAAACAGCATCTGCGCCTTCATTTTTTAAATTATTTACAGCAGACACTCCACCTTCTTCATTCAAATCCGCAATGATAACTGTTGCGCCTTCGCGTCCTAGAACACGAGCGATACCAAAACCAATACCTTGGTTTGCACCAGTAACTATGGCTGTTTTCCCTTTGAGTTTCATTTTTTTCTCCAGTGTATAATTATTGAGTAAATAATGATTGATCCATTAATTTTAAATTTTCAGATATGAGAGGCTTGAAGTCCATGAGATTTAGTATGTCTTTTTCAAGGTCAATGCCTGGGGCAATTTCAATCAACATTAGGCCTTGTTCAGTCATCTCGAATACAGCACGCTCAGTAACAAAATGCATTTTTTGATTTTTTTCTATGGCAAGATTTCCACTATAAGATATCTGATTTACAGTGTTAACCATCTTTTTTACTTGTCCTTCTTGTACTATGCTCAATTTCCCATTACCTACTTCGACTTTAAGTCCTTTAGCAGTAAATGTTGAGCAAAATACAACGTGTTTTGCATTTTGTGTAATATCAATAAAGCCACCCGCACCAGTGCATTGTGAGCCCAATCTTGTGGCATTGACATTTCCGTCTTTATCCAGCTCACCTGCACCCATATAGGTTATATCTACGCCAGCACCATTGTAATAAAGCATCTGCTCTTGATGACTGATCATGGCCGAGAGGTTTCTCCCGATACCAAAGTCAACTCCGCCTGCCTGTATTCCGCCATAAATACCAGACTCAACCGTAATAGTGACATTATCTGTCATGTTTTTTTCTTTTACTATTTGCCCTATTACGTCATTGGGGATGCCAGTTCCTAGATTGATGATGGCACCTGGACTTATTAACTCCACAGCTCTTCTGCCAATAAGTTTCCTAATATCAAGCGGTGTTTTTGATGTACCCTGCTGAGTTGATACTCGTATTTTTCCACAATAGGCTGGGTCATAATACCAAGATGAAGTCTGACGGTGATCGGTTTCCGGATCATCACAGAGTACAATGTTATCTATAAAGCTACCGGGTACAACGACTGATTTAGGATCAAGGCTACCGTCTTCCACCAGATACTTTACTTGCGCAATGACCCTGCCGCCAAAGCGTTTAGCCGCGAGTACCGCAGGGAGTACTTCCAGCTTCATAGCTTCTTCATCCGTGGTCAGATTACCTTTGGAGTCGGCGGCAGTACCACGGATGATTAATGTATCTAGGGGGATGGCGGGGTAGAATAGGTACTCCTGATCCTTGATTTGCATCAGCTCTACAATATCTTCTTTTGTACAACTGTTCATTTTTCCACCTTCAATTCTTGGATCTATGAAGGTATTCAGACCAACCGGCGATATTCTGCCTTGCAGGCCAGCTGCCATGTCACTGTATAGATGTACCATTTGTCCCTGAGGCAAGCAGTAGGCTTCGACTTGATTATCCGAGATCATGGCCATCCATCTAGGAGCCAGCCCCCAGTGTGAACCAATAATTCTTTTTACCAGGCCGGGATGAGCTAAGTGCTGTATACCTCGATTTCTATCACTTTGACCGGCAGCATGAACCAGTGTCAGATTTTTAGGGGATTCCGTTTCGAGAAAGCGTTTTTCGATCGAAGATAATACGGACTCGGAGGCGCTGATCAGCGTCATCCCTACTGTACAAATTGTACTGTCATCACGGATAAGCTCAGCTGCTTCTTCTTTAGTAATAATTTTGTTTTTCATTATCTCTCCATTGATGCTATTCCGACCATATCAAAGATATTTATGGACGCTTTCCTTAAGAATTTTTTTACTTATTTTTCCATTTTTAGTTCTTGGAAAGTTGTCTACAAATATTATTTTTTTAGGAATCTTGTATTTTGTAAGTTTTGTATGAGCCCAAACCAGGATCTCTTTTGTTGTGATAGGGTGGTCGGGGTCGGCTATAATGAATGCCATGGGTTCTTCACCATATATTTCACTAGGGAAGGGGACTAACGCTACTTCATTAATACCTGGGTAGGTGGAAAGTATGTTTTCAACCTCTAGTGAATAAATTTTCTCCCCGCCCCTATTAATCATATCCTTCAGTCTTCCCTGTATATAGATATAATTGTCATTGTCTATATAGGCTAGGTCACCAGTGTTGAACCAACCATCCTCAAATGATTCTTTATTGGCAAGCGGGTTATTCCAATAAGATTTTATGACAACAGGCCCTCTTACCCAGAGTAAACCAGTCTCACCATTAGTTAATGTCTCACCATCTTCACTTTTTATCAGAAATTCCACACCGGGAATGGCTTTGCCTGAGCTACCTAACTTATTGTGAGAGCTTAAATCTTCAACGAATATACTGGCAGGAGAACTGGTTTCTGACAAACCATAAACAGGATGAATATCAGTGTTTTTGAATATTCTTTTAATGGTTTTGACGGTGCCATTGTTAAGATGCCCGCCACCGCACACAATCTTTTTAAGAGAGCCCAATTTGTAGTTTGTCTTACTAGTTTTGAATTCATTACACAGTAAAATAAACACGGTAGGTGAGCCATGCATAAAAGTAATGTTTTGATTTTCGATGCATTCTAGAATGCTTTTAGCATTAAACTTTCTTTGCAAGTTAATTGTTCCACCGATGTGGATAAACAAGCCAAGAATGGCGGCCAGGCCAGTGATATGGTAAATAGGAACCGCTAATATAGTACTATCTTTTTCGGTTAATGAAAAAGCGCTTTGATATGATGTTATTCCATGCAGGAGATTGCCGTGGCTTATTATTGCTCCTTTAGGCTTCCCAGTTGTTCCTGAAGTGAATATAATTATAGCCGTATCATCATGGCACACATCAGAGGCAACTACAGGATCAAGCTCTTTGCTTGATAATAATTCCCATTGACTCAAGGTTGTAGTTTTTGATTTAAAGGATAAAGAGTCAGTATATTTGTCAATATGATCATCATGACACAAAACCCATGAAGGCATGACTTGCTGCACTAACGATGCTACTTCATCGGATGTCATTTTTGTGCTGACAGGTACGACAATGATGCCTAAACTCATTGCTGCATAAAATACTTCACAGAATGATATCTCATTACCAATGGCCAGAATAATTTTATCATCTTTTTGCAACTCAAATTTATGTAGCAGCAGGCTGGCAACTTCTTTTACTCGTTGCAGAAAAACTCGATAGGTAATTCTTTGATCATCAACAACAAAGGCCTGCCTATCTGGCCATCTCTGAGCACTCAGCTCTAGACTCTGATATAAGCTGTTACATTGAAGCTTGTGTGACATCTATTCTGACCCCCTGCTAGCCATTATATCAATGGTCGTCATTATTTTTTAACTAGGTAAAATACTAGTCTATTGGTGATTCATATCTGTGTGAGGGCTCACACAGATGTTAACGAGTTTGTTGGGTTATGTTGTGAATGTGCACATGTAGTGTGCTTGGTATTGGCGTTGTTTCCTAAATCAGGGGACTATCTGACTCTCCCGAGATCCGATCTCCTAACGGACGAACTCAGGAACAGACAGGTGGGTAAGGCGTGACATAACATCAGCAATTGGCGGCTGTGCAACCGGGCCTTAATCAATCGTGGCTCCCTCACCTTCTGAGTGGATGAGCCGGTTATCGAGCAGTGGTACTGCGGTGAGCATCATAATCGACGCGGTCGTGGTTTCCAATACAGCGATAGCGCTATCGAAACGGCTCTGATGCTAAAGGGCTTCTTTGGCTTGCCGTTTCGAGCTTTAGAAGGATTCATCAATTCCATCTTTCAGTTGATGAACGTACCGCTCACGTCCCCGAGTTACAGCAACCTCTGTAAGCGGACTCAAACCGTTGAGATAAACTATCGCTTGCCCAATAAAGGAGCGGTGACTCATCTCGTCATTGATGCGTCTGGGCTTAAAGTCTTTGGCGAAGGCGAATGGAAATAGCGTAAACACGGCAAGAGCCAGCGCCGTATCTGGCGTAAATTACACTTGGCTGTTGATGCTCGTACTCATGAAGTCATTGCTGCTGAAGTGAATTTAGAAAGTGTGGCTAATAGCGAAGTACTCCCCACGTTACTCAGCCCACTTCGACGCCGGATACACCAAGTGTCTGCTGATGGTGCTTATGACACTCAACGCTGCCACCCGTTACTGCTTAAAAAAGGCAGTAGAGCCACCATCCCACCGCGTAAAAATGCCCGATGTTGGGCAGAAGGCCACCCCAGAAATGAAGCCGTTGCTGTACTTAAATCGGGTAACTTGGCTGAGTGGAAAACACGAACTGATTACCATCAGCGTTCATTGTCAGAAGCTGCTAGGTCTCGATATAAAAAACTGCTTAGTCCGACCTTGAGCCTGCGTAAATACAACGGCCAAGTGGGCGAAATATGAGCCGGAGTAAAGGTCATGAACAAAGTCATCGGACTGGATATGTCGGTTCGTCAGCCCCTCAGTTAATAACGCAAAGGCTTGTGGTAGTTGCTACCTAGGCTCTGATTTAGGAAATAACGCAGTTAATATCGAGTAAGTGTCGTTTTTATGAGCCTGGTAACCTTAGCTTTAGTGCGACGTATAGAATGGTAACTACGAGCTGCCAGCCAGCAGTCTTTCTATTAGATGAATCATAAGGTTTATTTCTGGGCTAGATTAGCGTAGTCATAGTCTCTGTGATGGAGGTTACGTTATTACCGCTATAGTGCAATCGTCAGGCAAGATGGTTGCAGGTTGTCTAAGTTTTAGACGAATATTTTACTCATGGGAAAAGTCAGTGATTATTCGACTCAGTGATTTAAAACTTAATGATATTCGTGGCGTCATCTTCGATCTGGATGGCACTTTGGCGCACTCTAACCCAGATTTTGTAGGGTTACGCGCTGAGCTGGGTATTGAACCTGGATCGGATATTTTGGCTTATGTGGATAGCCTGAGTGATGTTCAGGCGCGCCATACCGCGCTGGGAATCGTCCATGATTATGAGATAAAAAGTTCGCTCACCGCGACGTGGGTGGAGGGCGCGCGGGAGCTTATTGAGTATTTGCAATCTCAGTCACTGCCCTTGGCTATTTTGACCCGAAATATACCCGAAGCCGCTTTGATGACTATTAATAAGTTGGGTATTGATATTTCGCTGGTGTTAACCCGCCATGATGCCGAACCTAAACCGCACCCCGAAGGCATCCAACTTATTTGCCAGCAGTGGCAGTTAGCAGCCGCAGATATTTTATATGTGGGCGATTATCTGTTTGACCTACAAACCGCCCAAAATGCCGGTAGCCGCTGCGCGCTGTATTTCCCTGACACTGTTCCTGATTATGCAAAAGATGCGGATCTGCTGGTGGCTTGCTACCACAGCTTTATCGAAGCGTGGAACCAGGGCGATTAAGTGTCCGGCTCTCTTTGGTCGTGCAATTGTGATCCACTTCCCCCTAAAACTCCAAACCGCTTGTACCCCCAGAGTGCGATGCCACAATGAAGATAAGTGGTAGCGGCATATTTGCTGCAGTGCTCATGGTCTTATACAGACAGCTTTAGATAGGGATGCATGCCAATGGCAAAATTTAGCTTTGATAAACTTAAAGCCTTGATAAATCCCAGTAAGAATCCAGATTTGATGGTGGCTGAAGAGTTTCAGCGGCAAAACCTGCCCACCTTGTGGCTGCTGGGTAAAACTGGGGCGGGCAAGTCTACTTTGCTGCAAGCCATCACAGGTAATTCCGCCATTGAAGTAGGTAATGGCTTTCAACCTTGTACCCTAACGGCGATGAGTTATGACTTTCCTGAGTCGTTGCCGTTAATCCGCTTTTTAGATACCCGAGGCTTAGGCGAGGCAGACTATGATCCGAGCGCAGATATAGCAGAGCTGGCCAAATCCGGTAATGCGGTAGTGGTGATCATGAAGGTGGATGAGCAAGAGCAGTCTGCGGTTGAAAGTGAGTTAAAGAAAATACATAAAAAGTCTGATATTAAGCACTTACTGCTTATTCACACGGCAGTATTAAGCCTTGATGGTGCTGACCGTCGCCATGCCATGCAGGCTAACGAACATAAAGTCGCGAACATTTGGGGCAAAGACTTTGCTTCAGTGGGCGTAGATTTTGTAGTGGAAGACGGTGAAATTTATAACTATGAATCGCTATTATCCGAATTAGCTAAGCTACTGCCGGTGCTTGGTCTGCTCGCCGAACATAAAGAACACGCTACCGTGGAAGAGCGCAATTTTCATCAATGTGAAAAAGAAGTGCTGTGGTATGCGGGCACGGCGGCTGCCAGTGATTTAATTCCGGTAGTGGGATTAGTCTCGGTGCCTGCCGTGCAAGCTAAAATGCTACACAGTCTGGCTAATCAGTACGGTGTGGAGTGGAATAAGAAAACCTTTGGTGAAATCATCAGCACTTTAGGCAGTAGCTTTGCCCTGCAATATTCTATTAAATTAGTCAGTCGGCAGGCGGTGAAAATTATTCCAGGTTATGGACAAACGGTGGGGGCCGTAGCGGCAGCGGCCATGAGTTTTGGCACCACCTATGGCTTGGGCCGAGCGGCGAGCTATTATCTGTATCGGAAGAGTAAAGGCGAGCCTGTGTCGGCACCGGATATGCAGGCTCTGTATAAAGAAGCATTAATGAAGGGCAAGCGAGCATCCGGTTATGAGAAAACTTAAAACCCTTTATTTTACCCTAGCGCGGCTTTCGGGGGATCGCTGGTCGGTGGCGGTGCTGGTCTGCGTACTGCCGATGTTGATCCTGATGGGCTTTGGCATTGGACTGGCCATCAAATACGGTTATATGCTGGCGCTCTCGTTATCCATCACTCTCAGCGTGGGGCTGGTGTTTTTGATGATGCTCTTCGCTAAAGTATTGGTCGCCAAAAAGCAGCAGACGCACAGCAGCCAGCAGGGAGGGGAGGGCACAGAGAGAGTCAAGAGTATGGGCGCCGATGATGACTTGGTGGCGGCGTCGCCGGATTGGTCTAACCGTGAGCGAGCGATATGGCAAGCTACTAAAGCCTACTCAAGGGCCTTGCTGGCCAACGACAGTGATTGGGTAGACATGGATAAAAAAGTGCTGCTGGTGTTTGAGCGGGTGGCTAAAGAATATAACAAGCAGTCACTGGATTTTTCCATTGCCGAGGGGCTGAAATTAATTGAGGAAATCAGTCGGCGTTATCGCTTGGTATTAAAAGAACACATTCCGGTAGTGGAATATTTAAAAATCTCACACCTTAAGTCTGGTTATGAGGCTTATGATAAATACGGTGATTTCGGTCCCGTTATCGTGACGGTATTAAAATCATTAAATTACGCCAAAAATATATTTATCAACCCTGCTAAAGCGGTGTCTGATTTTATTAGTCAACAGTTTTCATCCAATATGACCAAAGGCCTTATTGATGACATGCAACTCAAGGCTAAAGAGGCGCTATTAGATGAAGTGGCGTCCGTGGCCATTAATCTATATAGCAAGCGCTTTAGAATAGAGGACTTGGATGTAAAACCCTCTCCCACTCTGGAAACCGACCAAGCTCATGTGGCGGCACAATTAGAGCCGATCCGCATTGTCATTGTTGGCCAAGTGGGCGCCGGTAAGTCGTCGCTTACCAATCTATTAAACGGTGAATTTGCAGTAGAGGTCGGAGTGCTAGCCACCACCAGCGGCATGACCGTCTGTGAAACCCAGTTTGGCGACGCCGCCGTAAAGATTATTGACTTGCCCGGCTTAGATGGCCAAGCGGCCACCGAGAAATTAATATTTTCCGAGTTCTTAAAGTCTGATCTGGTGCTGTGGGTGGTGAAAGCCAATCAACCGGCCCGAGAATTAGATAACAAGTTTCGACAGAAAATTAAGCAGTATTATGCGCAAGCCAAAAACATTTCTCGCAAAGAGCCGACCATTATTTGCATCGTTAATCAGGTGGATATGCTCAATCCGGTACAAGATTGGCAGCCGCCCTATGACTTAACGGATCTGAGTACCCCTAAGTCAAAAATTATTAGCCAAGCACTGGCCTATAACAAAGAAATATTAACGCCAGACTTTACGCTAGCGCTGTCTATCTCGGATACCAAACCATTCTTTGGCGTGGAGGATTTAAAAATATTGCTTAATGAGCAACTGCTCGACGCCTATAACGTGCAGCTCAACCGTAACCGCAAAGACGCCATTCATAAACGAGTTAAGATCCGCGAGCAAGTCAGTCGAGTGGGTAAATCAGGCAAAGCCTTAGCACAGGGCCTGTTTAAGCACCTAAAGACGAAATACACTAATCCGCCTCAATGAAAAGGTCCCAGCTTAGATATGTGAAACATGCCACAGTGCGTTGAAAGCACGGCAACATAAAATAGTAGGCCTCACCTAATGTGGCTATGTTCGCTTTAGTTGTTGAAAACGCGGCTGAACCGCACATTGCCATATAAAATCAATAGGTTGAGCATCAGCTTTCCTAGTATGCTCAAACCACCTGAACCAACCAAGGTAACGATGAAGGTACTTGGTGGCGACACCATGAAAACGCATTATCCATTGCTTTAGTCGACTGTGATAAGCATTCACACCCTGGATATGGAATATCTCTTCACGTACCCGCTGACCGACACTGCTGTTAACCGGCTTGTGAAGCAAGTGATGTTTGGCTGCCAACGCCTCGTAGTTAAGATGGCCATCGCTACAGAGCACAGCGCCAGACCGTAATCGCGGCAGCAGGCAGCGTTCCAGCTTTCTGAGCGTAAAGCGTTTCATTACAAAGTCGGCTTCGTTGTGGTTGCGGTCGCGCAGTACCATCACTTTGACCCACTTAATGTTTTTCTTATCGCTACCACGGCGGCGAGGTTTTCTCTTACTGAGATCCCGCTTGCCTTTGAAGGATTCACGTATAAACGTTTCATCGGCTTCGACGATACCGCCCAGCTCAGAAGACTTAGTATAATCAACCAGTTGCAGAAAGCGGTGTCGCCACCTGAATGATGTACCTAAGTTTATCTGACACTTTTTGGCGGCTTTGCGAAGTGTTGTGGATTCCATCATCTGCTCCGCATATTCCAACCACCGCTCAGCCATTCGAAGCCCAGCAAGTGGCGTGCCGGTCAGAGAGGTAAATGTCTTCTTGCAAGCCCGGCAGCGGTAACGCTGTCTACCATTCATGCTTCCCCACTTATAGGGAGCATCATCGCGGCAATGAGGGCATGTTGGGTGTGAAGCAGTGAGTTCTTCTAGTCGAGCAATGAGCTCGGGAAACGAGTCTGGTTGCTGAAGCAGTATCAGCAGTTCATGCCGCTGCCGAGGCTGGAGTTCAGTCAGTTGGCGTTTAAGTTTGGCGAAACCTGTACTTTTCATCTTTTTGCCTCCCACGAGGTGACTGATTCAAGTATAGCTTTCAACGATTAACTCAAACATAGCCCCTAATGTCGTTTGTATGCAATATTACGGATGCCGTCCTAGAGAAACCAGCTTTGGCTGTATGTTTATTAATCACATATATTAGTTAAAGGCGGGTCATTATGTGCAAGCAGCTATGTGCAAACAAGCGGCATGCAAAAGACTAACGCTTAATTTATTAACGCTGATTTGATATTGTGTTGTAATTCGCTTACTTGGCACAATAATTAATTTAGACTGCTGAGTAACTAAATCATTAAGCTACTAAAGAGTACTAATAGACTATGGAAGGTAAAGTTTGTCAGTGGAAAGATGATAAAGGGTTTGGTTTTATTCAGCCTAGTGATGGCTCTGAGCGACTGTTTTTTCATATTTCTAGCGTAAAAAATCAGTCCAATAGACCTCAAGTGGGAGATGTTGTTTTTTATGAGGCTGCGCGGGATACACAAAATAGATTAAAAGCAACCAGTGTTATAATTGGTAACAGTAAAGATTTTACTCCGCGCTATATTAAGACCTCGTCGCCCAAGAAAGGTGTTTTTGACTACCTGTTAGTGTTCACTATGCTCGCCTCTCTCAGCTTTGTTAGTTACCAATATTATCTCAGTAATGAGCTTGGTGATATTTGGTATTATGGTTTGCCTGCTGTGGTGGCTTTCTTACTTTTTAATAAGCAAAAGCAGCCTAAAGAAAAGCACTTTAACTGCACGGGTTGCCACACAGTGGCCGAGTATGATCCTAGAACGCTATCGGCGTGGAACGCGGGTTTTACACAACTTTACTGCAGGCAATGCCATATTAAATGGCTGAAAAATAAACCTAAATACGCGACTCAGTCAGAATGTAATAGCTCTATTAGTAAGTCTGGCAGTAGCTCAGGCTGTTTAGGAATGGTGTTGGTACTGATCTTTGTACCCATTGTCACCAGTGTGGGCTTATATCACTGGCTTATCTAATCTAGCTTTAGCATTGGCACAAATCAGTACATTGTGTGCTGGTAAGCCAAGTGCCACTAAACTAAGCCTAACCTGTGACTGTCTGTGATAATCCGGTGTGAGGTAAATGATGGCTAAGTGGTTGAGCGTGCTTACCGTTCCTGCCCATGCACAAGCGGGAGTGAGCAGTCGAACGGATTCTTTGGGCGTGACGCGTTGCAGTGATGACTCTGTGTATCGCACAGACTCCTTAGGCGTAACCCGAGATAATAAGGGTAATAACTGGCGCACCGACTCGTTAGGGGTAACGCGAGGCAGTGATGGCAGCCGCTGTCAAATCGATGCGCTGGGTGTTAAGCGCTGTAAATAAGGTGTTGAAAATATAGCGGCAGGCATACAGCCCACCCACATAAGCTCCATCACTGAGGGCTGCCCTTGTAGTTTGATAATGGCGTGGCAAGATGACGTTAATGTTATTTTCAACTCGATTTTTAAGGAGCAAGCATGAGTGGCAAGCATCAAGTGTCCGAGTATCAAGTACCTAAGGTCTGGCAGCAGCCGCAAGCAGATGACGGTAAATGGTCGCAAATCAATAGGCCGGTGTCCGGCGCGACCCACGAAAAAAAATTACCCAAAGGCGAGCACCCATTGCAGCTTTATTCTCTGGGTACGCCCAACGGCCAAAAAGTCACCATTATGCTGGAAGAGCTATTGGCCTTAGGCGAACAAGGCGCCGAATACGATGCGCACTTGATAAACATAGGCGAGGGCGATCAATTCTCCAGCGGCTTTGTGGCGGTGAATCCCAACTCAAAAATTCCAGCGTTGCTGGACTACTCACTTGATACGCCGCAACGGGTGTTTGAGTCGGGCGCTATCTTGCTCTATTTAGCGGAAAAGTTCGGCCGCCTGTTGCCGACAGATCTTGGCAAACGTACTGAAGTATTAAATTGGCTGTTTTGGTTACAAGGCTCGGCGCCGTATTTGGGCGGCGGATTTGGTCACTTTTATGCCTATGCACCGCTAAAAATAGAGTATGCGATTAACCGCTTTACCATGGAAGCGAAGCGCCAGTTAGATGTGTTGGATAAACAATTAGCCCAGCATGCCTATATCGCCGGTGACGAATACAGCATCGCCGATATTGCCATTTGGCCTTGGTATGGCTGCTTAGTGTTGGGTCAAACCTATGATGCGGCAGAATTTTTAGAGGCAGACAGCTACGTGCATGTACAGCGTTGGGCGAAAGACATAGCTGCACGACCTGCGGTGCAAAGAGGGCGTATCGTCAATCGTACTTCCGCTCAAGCAGGGCTTGGCGTGAGAGAGCGTCACAGTGCGGCCGATATAGATGCAGTGCTTAGCGGCAAAGAGTGATGGGCAATAGGTGAAGGGTAAGAGGTCGAGGCGAAACGACTGGTTTTATTAAGCCATTTTACTGATGCGTAGCGGAGTAAACACTAAACTCAAGTAAGCAAGAGATCTCGAGTTTGGCCGTATTGGAGGAGTAATATAATGATCCCCCCTAAGACTGCTTATGTAACCACAGACCATATTCGCGACCTGTTCTCAAGCGCTATGTCTGCTATGTATCAAACGGAAGTGCCTTTATATGGCTCTTTGCTAAAGCTGGTGGCCGAGGTGAATCAAGCCACGCTGGCCAAGCTGCCTGCGTTGGCCGAGCAACTCAAAGTTAATGGTGAGCTGGCGCGCCTTAATGTGGAGCGCCACGGGGCAATTCGCGTCGGCACGGCAGACGAGCTTGCTATGCTACGGAACTTGTTTGCTGTCATGGGCATGTATCCGGTGGGTTATTACGACTTGTCTGCCGCCGGTGTGCCGGTGCATTCCACCGCTTTTCGCCCAACTGATAACGCGGCACTGGCGCGCAATCCGTTTCGGATCTTTACCTCTTTACTGCGCTTAGATCTAATTGCTAACCCACAGCTGCGCGCTCAAGCGACGGCGATATTAGCCAAACGCGATATATTTACCCCTGGAGTGCGCGAACTGATTGCCCGCTTCGAGCAGCAAGGTGGCTTAACGGAGCCGCAAGCCCGCGAATTTGTCGCAGAAGCGCTCGAAACCTTTCGTTGGCACCCTACGGCTATCGTAGATTTAGCCACCTATCAAGCGCTACAACAAGCGCACCCGCTAATTGCCGATGTGGTGTGTTTTCGTGGTCCGCATATTAATCACTTAACTCCGCGCACCTTAGATATTGATGAAGCGCAATTACGTATGCCCAAGGCTGGCATGGCTGCAAAAGCGCTGATAGAAGGTCCACCTCAGCGGCGCTGCCCGATTTTATTACGTCAGACGAGTTTTAAGGCATTGGAAGAATCAATTCGCTTTATGGACGGTCAAATAGGAGCTCATACCGCGCGCTTTGGTGAAATTGAGCAGCGAGGTGTCGCACTCACCGCCAAGGGGCGGGCGCTGTATGATGCGCTGCTCGCCAAATCTGGTGAGTCGGCCCCAGCGCCGAGTGATGTTCAGCTGGATAATCAGGCTCATCAGCGCCAACTTACGGTAGTGTTTACAGCTTTTCCGGACGATTTTGGCGTGCTTCGCCAGCTCGGCTTGGCTTTTTTTATTTATCAATTAACGCCCGCTGGCTTAACGGCGCGTGGTCGTTATCCCATTGCTACCTTGCCAGATAAAGAAGCGCTGCTGGCTCAAGGCCTATTGAGCGCCACCCCCCTAACCTATGAAGATTTTTTGCCGGTCAGTGCTGCAGGGATTTTTCAATCCAATTTAGGCTTAACGAAACGCGCTGAGCCGTCACCAGGTTCACATGCAGCACCGAGCTCGCAAGACGTCTCTTCCCAATGCCAAACCCAGTTTGAACAAGCGCTAGGTGCCTGCATTATTGATCCACTTGCACTCTATGCAGAGCAAGAGCGGCAGTCTTATGAACTAGCGATTCAGGCATTACTCGGGCGAATACCGATATAGCGTCTTGTGTTTTTGTTAACGAGGTGCGGGTTACGCCCGCACATAACTCCAGCCTTGTTGTTGGCGCTCGCTTAAGTGCAAGATGGCGGCGCTGATTTGTTGCATGTCGGCAGGCGCAGTTAAGCCTTGAGTACGAAGGCTGTTTTGGCATAACCGTAGTCGGCTTTTAATCTCAGGATTGCTAATGGTGATAGCCTCAGGCATAGCGGGGCCGTTTACTACCAGTTCAATCTCGGCGTTGGAGCTAAGCTGCAGTAGATTGCGCACGTTAGACTGGGCGCGGTGCAGTGCTGCTATCGTGGGCGCGTGAATTAAAACCTGCAGTGTGGTCATGATCGAGTGCTCTAGCTGTGATTAATCGGTTTATGCTAAAGCGTGTACGGTTAAAAGGCGAGGGCGGATGCGATTCCCTCGGTTATTAGCCAAGCCTAAACAGCTAAGGCCGCCAAAGCGCGTTTTCGTTAAGCATCAAAGCGCATTTCGGGTACCAGCTCTGGCACTATGAGCTTGCCAGCGGTCAGCGTTTTTATCTGCTCTACACTCACCCCTGGCGCTCGTTCTTTTAAAATAAAGGCGCCGTCAGTGATTTCTAAATAGGCTAAATCCGTGAGTACTCGCTTAATGCAGCCTGCACCGGTGAGCGGCAGTTGGCATTGAGGCAAGAGTTTAGACTCGCCGTCTTTTGAGGCGTGGGTCATGGTAACGATAATATTGTTGGCGCCAGCCACTAAATCCATGGCACCGCCCATGCCTTTGACCAATTTACCCGGGATCATCCAAGACGCGATATTGCCGTGCACGTCTACCTCAAAGGCGCCGAGCACGGTTAAGTCCACGTGCCCGCCACGGATCATGGCAAAAGACTCAGCCGAGTCAAAAATAGAAGCGCCGAGGCGCGCGGTCACGGTTTGTTTACCGGCGTTGATCATATCTGCATCTAGTTTGTCTGCGGTGGGAAAAGCGCCCATGCCGAGTAAGCCGTTTTCTGACTGCAACATGACTTCTATGCCCGCGGGCACATAGTTGGCCACCAAGGTGGGAATGCCAATGCCGAGATTGACATAAAAACCGTCTCTTAATTCTTGGGCCACTCGCTGCGCCATTTGTGCTCGTGTTAATGCCATAACCAGCTCTCCTTCACTCACATTGAGTCACAGCCATGTTATTCAGGCCGCAGTTAATCACTCACGGTGCGTTGCTCGATGCGCTTTTCAAACTGACCGCAGATCACTCGATTTACATAAATGCCAGGGGTATGGATTTGATCGGGGTCCAGTTGGCCGGGCTCGACCAGCTCCTCGACTTCGACCACGGTAATTTTACCGGCGGTGGCCATCAGCGGATTAAAATTACGTGCGGTGTGGCGATAAATGACATTGCCGTAGTAATCGGCTTTCCAGCCTTTAACGATGGCAAAGTCTCCGGTGATGGCGGTTTCTAAGATGTAAGAGCGACCATTGAATTCTCGTACTTCTTTGCCCTGAGCAATGTCGGTACCAAAACCAGTGGCGGTATAAAAGGCTGGGATGCCGGCGCCACCGGCTCGCACTTTTTCCGCGAGCGTACCTTGGGGGGTGAGCTCTACTTCCAGCTCGCCGCTTAATAACAGCTGCTCAAATAGGGCATTTTCGCCCACATAAGAGGCGATTATATTGCGAATTTGCCGGCCTTCCAGCAGTAGCCCTAAACCAAAGCCGTCTACGCCACAGTTATTAGACACCAGCGTGAGGTTGTTACAGCCTCGGCGTTTAATTTCGCGGATCAGATTTTCGGGAATGCCGCACAAGCCAAAGCCGCCGGCTAATATCGTCATGCCATCGGTTAATCCTGCTAGTGCCTCGGTGTAACTGGCTACTCGTTTATCGAAACCTGCCATAGGGCCTCCTATCTGACTTTTTCTCATTTAACTTTTTGTCATTTAGCTTTTGCTCATTTAACCATAGCAACAGATGCGCTAAGGGCGCAGTGCGAGGGCATAAGGTTGCGTATTTTTATAGGACTGACCGCTATTAGACGCTATGCAGACTAAGGTATGAGAGAGCAAGATCGGATTAGCAAGGCTAAGGTTGCGAGTATTACGCAGAGAAATGAGTAATTTTCTCAATGAGTTACTGCTAGCTATGACAAGTATGTTGGGTTTTTATGTTATATTTCGTTCGTATATCGCTATTTAATTGATAGTGATAACTAGAATAACTAAATGCGCAAGGATTTGAGCGATGACAGATAACGACAATAAAGACGTGATTGCCCCCGAGGGGGACGTCAATCCCATCAACACCGATTACCAAGTAGGGCAAGATAATGTGGCCTTGCAGATAGGCCCATTTGGGTTAGATATTCACAACCGTGTATTTATGATCTCAGGATTGGCCATAGTGGCGTTTGTGATCTTAACGCTGGCCTTTCAAAATCAAGTAGCCCCGCTGTTTGCTGACTTACGGGACTGGCTAACATCCAGCCTAGATTGGTTCTTCTTGAGCGTGGGTAATATTTTTGTACTGGTATGTTTGGGGTTAATTATTTCTCCCCTAGGCCGAGTACGCATTGGTGGTACGAAAGCGACGCCCGATTTTACCTATGTCGGCTGGTTTTCTATGCTGTTTGCTGCCGGTATGGGCATTGGCTTAATGTTTTACGGCGTGTCGGAGCCGTTGTCGCATTTTGGCACATCGTTTGGTGGCATTACCCTTGAAAACGGCGTGCGTACCGATTGGGCCCCGTTAGGGGGTGCTGTGGGTGACAGTGCGGCGGCAACCAGCTTAGCCATGGCGGCGACCATTTATCATTGGGCGCTGCACCCATGGGCCATTTATGCGATATTGGCGTTGGGTTTAGCGATATTTTCGTTTAATAAAGGGCTGCCACTGACGGTGCGCTCGGTATTTTATCCGCTGCTGGGTGAGCGGGTGTGGGGCTGGCCTGGACATTTAATTGATGTGTTGGCGGTGATAGCCACCATGTTCGGTTTGGCAACCTCACTCGGTTTTGGTGCCTCCCAAGCCAGTGCGGGTTTGAATTATCTGTTTGATACTCCACTGGGTACCACCACCGAGGTGGTATTAGTCATAGTGATCACGGGCATTGCCACTATCTCTGTGCTGGCAGGTTTGGACGCCGGCGTTAAGCGATTATCAGAAATCAACATGGCGTTAGCCGCTGTATTGTTGTTGTTTGTGATTATTGTTGGCCCCACCTTGCTGATACTGACTGGCTTTTTTAATAACTTAGCCTCTTACTTTGAGCACTTACCGGCGTTATCTATGCCGTTTGAGCGTGAAGATGCCAACTACTCTCAGGGCTGGACCGCCTTTTATTGGGCGTGGTGGATTTCTTGGTCTCCATTTGTGGGTATGTTTATCGCCCGCGTCTCTCGTGGTCGTACCGTGCGCGAGTTTTTGGTGTCGGTGCTGTTAGTGCCTTCTACCGCCTGTGTGTTGTGGATGACGGCGTTTGGTAGTACTGCCATTGACCAGCTGGTGAGCAAAGGCTACGAGGCGGCAGCGAACGCGGCGGTTCCATTACAGTTATTTATTATGTTGGATGCCTTGCCATTGGCACAGATCACCTCCTTTATCGGTATTATTTTGGTGGTAGTGTTCTTTGTTACCTCATCTGATTCTGGCTCTTTGGTGATCGACACTATCGCTTCTGGCGGTAAGGTGAATTCGCCTAAACCGCAGCGGGTGTTCTGGTGTGGTTTTGAGGGCTTAGTTGCCATTGCTCTGATGTTGGGTGGCGGTTTAGCAGCCTTGCAGGCCATGGCGGTCTCTACTGGCTTTCCGTTCGCCATCGTCTTACTGGTGTCGTGCGTATCCTTAATTAAAGGTCTGATGTCTGAGCCCCGGTAATTAAACGAGAATATTAAACGTGAGCATTGAGCGCGATAGCTTGAGTTAACGAGCTTAGGTTAACGAACATAAGTTAAAGCGTTTAGGCTAGAAAGCTTAAACACTGAATGCGAATCAAGCAGATTTAAGCAAATCATAAACGAAGGGCAGGCGGAGATTTCGTCTGCCTTTTTGTTTTTATACATTGGAGGGCGCTATGCAGGCAGAACAACTGGAAATTTTAGGTTTTATTCGTCGTTTTCCGCCATTTAATAGCTTGGACGATGAGACGTTGACCACCATTGCCGAGCAGATAGAAATTGCCTATTACCGCGCCGGCACCATCATCTTGAATTACGGAGATTTGGTTCAGGACTTGTATCTGATCCGCAGTGGCGCCGTCGAAATGCACAGGCGCAGTGGCGAGCTGCATAACCGATTGAGTGTCGGCAATCTGTTTGGGCAGATGGGCTTGTTGATGAACAACAAGGTGCGCATGTCTGCCACCGCGCTAGAAGACACCTTGGTGTATTGCCTGCCGGAGATCCTGTTTAATGCACTCTATGATGAGCACGAATCTTTTGCTGATTATGTGGAGGTAGAAGATACCGCGCGCTTGCGCCAAGCGGTGTCCCGCCAAGGCGGCGGTGATGAATTGCTAACCTCCACAGTGGGCGAGTTAATTGCGCGGGAGCCGGTCACCATAGCGGTGTCGGCCACTGTGTTAGCGGCGGCACAAAAAATGACGACACAAGGCGTGTCTTCAATTTTAGTGTTGTCTGAACAGGGTAATAACCAAGAGGGGGAGCCGCAGGTCGTCGGCATTTTAACGGATAATGACTTACGCGCACGGGTGCTGGCCGAAGGCTTGCCAACGGATACGGGCGTGGCAGAGGTGATGTCGCAAGATCTGGTGGCCCTAGAAAGTGGCCAATTCGTGTTTGAAGCCATGCTGTTGATGCTGCGCTATAACCTGCACCATTTACCCATATTGCACAAAGGTAAGCCGGTGGGTGTGATTGCACTGTCGGATGTGATGCGCCACGAGTCCCGTAACAACCTGTTTGTGGTGCGCCATATTTTTAAGGCGCAAAATATCGACGAGTTGGCGGCGATTGCAGATGATGTGAAAGCCTGTTTTATACGTATGGTTAACGAAGACGCTAACTCACAAATGATCGGCACCGCCATGGCGGGCATTGGGCGCAGTTTTAAGCAACGCTTATTAGAGCTGGCCGAATACGAACTTGGGCCGCCGCCGGTGCCCTATTGTTTTTTAGCGCTGGGCTCTATGGCGCGCGATGAGCAACTGATTGTTACTGATCAAGATAATGCGCTGATCCTTGATAATAATTATGATGCCGCCTTGCATGGCGACTATTTTGCGACGCTGGCTAAGCGAGTGTGCGATGGCTTGGCCGCCTGTGGTTATAGCTATTGCACCGGCGATATTATGGCCACCAATGTGCAGTGGCAAAAAACGCGCCTGCAATGGGAGCAGTGCTTTAGCGACTGGATAGTGAACCCCAATGCGCAATCTTTACTGAACAGTTCGATCTTTTTTGATCTGGACGGTGTCTATGGCAGAACCGAATGGGCGGATCAGCTCAACGGCTTAATTTCCCGCCTTGCGCAGCGCAGCCCACGCTTTTTAGCCAGCATGGCGCGTAATGCACTGGGGCGTACGCCGCCGTTAGGATTTTTTAAAGAGTTTGTGATGGAGCAAGACGGTAAACACAATAACTCCATTAACTTAAAGCGTCGCGGCACGGCACCCCTAGCGGATTTAATCCGCGTGCATGCATTGGCGGTGGGCTCCCAAGCGCACAACTCCTTTGAGCGGTTAAATGATGTGATTGAGTCGGGTTTGTTACCCAAAGGCCGAGGCCCAGACTTGCGTGATGCTATGGAGTTTATTGCCACTGTGCGTATTCGCCATCAGGCGCTGGACTTGGAGGCGGGTAATGAGCCGGATAATAATATTGAGCCCGATAACTTATCGGACTTTGAGCGGCGCAATCTAAAGGATGCTTTTCAAATTCTAAGTAATGCGCAAAAGTTCATGAAGTTTCGTTATCAGCCTAACCGGAGCTAAGCCGCTATGTTTTATTTGCGTCCAACAGAAATACAGCACTCTTATCAAGTGCCTCCTTGGCCAGAACTATTTAGCGAGCTAGCGCGCAGTGCCCGAGATTATCGGCTGGAGCGCTTTTATCGTGCGGGTGCCGTGAGTGGCGACACCCCACTGAGCGATGTGCCTTTTGTGGCCATGGACTTTGAAACCACGGGCTTGAATGTAAAAAAGGACGCCATTGTCAGCATCGGGCTGGTGCCATTTACCCTGCAGCGTATTCGTTGGCATCAGGCCAAGCACTGGATTGTGAATCCCCATAAACCCATGGCCGAAGAAGCGGTGGTGATCCACGGCATCACCCATTCGGAAATACAAACCGCACCAGACTTGTTGCTGGTGCTGGATGAATTATTAACGGCACTCGCCGGTGCCGTGGTAGTGGTACACCATAAACAGATAGAGCGCAGTTTTTTAGCCAGTGCGTTACAGGCGAGATTAACCGAGGGAATTAAGTTTCCGGTTGTGGACACCATGGAGCTGGAAGCTTTGATGCATCGTGCTAAGCCGCTGGGATTGTGGGCGCGGCTGCGTGGTCAAAAACCGGCGTCGATTCGCTTGAGCGACAGTCGTAGCCGCTATCATCTGCCTTTTTATCAACCTCATCATGCGCTGACCGACGCCTTAGCCACCGCTGAGTTACTGCAAGCGCAAATTGCTCACCACTATCAGCCAGACACTGCCATTGGTGATATTTGGGGATGAAGCAAAAGACGGCTATACGCCTTAAGCCGTACGCTGTCAGTCAAGAAAGACGGCGTTAACGTTTAACTTACGGCGTATAGCGTAACGGCTTACAGCTTTATTTCAGGTTCGTCTTCGGCGTCTGGATCCGTCATATCATCGAAGTTTAATACCGGCTCAACGCGGGATTGGCCAAGTCTGCTACTGCTGGGGGCGGTAACTGGGCTCGGAGCCTTGCATGCCGTTAAAATATCGGCGCGCAAGCTGCTCGCACTGGGCCAGGCTTTCGGCGAAATATCGATAATGGGTAAACCGGTTGCCTGCAGTGCTTGCCATAATTGCTGCTGCTTGCGTTGGTCAGCTTTGCTTAAGCTGTCGTCAGCTAAGACGATGGCGACTCTAATCTTCAAATCTTGGGGTGAGCACAACACAAAATCTACGGTTTCCCCGTACAGCTGTTGCCAAGCCTGCTCGCGCTGCGCTTTTTTGAGCGTGGGGTTTAGGGCGATAAACTCCGCCAAGCTCACGGACACAAACACCCGCAACTGGTTGCCGATGGCATCATCAATCAAGCGTAAAGCCTCGGTGGCTTCTGGGCTAAAGAGCAGTTTTTGTTGGTAGGGCAGCTTAAGAGGCCCACGCAAGATGCGCTTTAATACCGCCATTAACAGCAGTAATGACACTAATGCTACGGCAATAAAAATCAGCCAGTCGAGCATAGAAACGGGGGGGATCTTGATCATGGAGCGCCTGAATAAAAAGAGGGATACCGCATGACTCAGTGTAACAGAGGCGGGTGTTGAATATGAACACTTACCCATGGCTTAATCGCGTTAAGCCTCACGACTAAAAGATGGCAGATTGGCGCCGCTAGACTGGCTTGTGCTGGCGGTGGCACTTATAATCGCGCCATTCGTTATTTTGATGAGGGCGCCATGCCTCGACGTCTGCCTCCGCTCAATGCGCTAAGGGCATTTGAAGCTGCCGCAAGACTGCTGAGTTTTACGCGCGCGGCCGAAGAATTGTTTGTCACCCAAGCGGCGGTGAGCCATCAAATTAAGGCCTTAGAAGCGTATTTGGGCGTAAAGCTGTTTTATCGGCGTAACCGTTGCTTGCTACTCACTGAAGGCGGGCAGCGCTATTTTCTGGATATAAAAGATATCTTTACCGATATTCATGATGCCACCGAGCGGCTGTTGGCGGTGAGTGCTAAGGGCAGCTTAACCGTCTGCTTACAGCCCAGCTTTGCCATTCAGTGGTTGGTGCCGCGCTTAGCCTTGTTTAGTGCTGAGCATCCAGACATTGATGTGCGCATTAAGGCGGTGGACTTAAATGAAGGCTCGCTGGTTGATGATGTGGATGTGGCGATTTACTACGGCCAGGGTCATTGGCCGGGCTTAAGCGCGGTAAAGCTGCACAGTGAATATTTAATTCCGGTGTGTGCCCCCAGTTTGTTACAGGGCGCTAAGCCACTGAGTAAGTTAAGCGACTTGGCGGCTCACACTTTATTGCACGATGGCTCGCGGGCGGATTGGCAAGCTTGGTATAAACAAACCGGTTTGGTGGCGGCCAACGTGCATCAAGGGTCTATCTTTAGTCATTCATCTATGGTGTTGCAAGCGGCGATTCATGGTCAAGGCGTGGCTTTAGGTCACAGTGTCTTGGCTGAGCCTGAGTTGGCAGCGGGGCGTTTAGTGTGTCCGTTTGAACAAGTGTTGCTATCGAACAAGGCGTATTATGTAGTGTGCCAAGCGTCCGAGGCGGGCTTAACCAATATCGCCGCCTTTCGCGATTGGATGCTGGCTCTGGTCGAGAAAGAACAGCAAACCAAGGCTGGCTTGATAAGCGAGGGTGCCCTCGGCAGCTAACAACGAGAATGATGTCAGTGATGAAAAACGTAATAATTAATGGCGCTGATGACGCGCCCAATCGGGTGCTCTTGGCCCACGGCGCCGGTGCCGGTATGGAGCATGCGGTGATGGCCAGCCTCGCAAAAGGTTTGGCTGATAAACATATTCAAGTGATCCGCTTTGAATTCCCTTTTATGCAAAAGACGCGACTCGATGGTCGCCGTCGGCCACCGGATCGCGCGCCGGCCTTATTAGCCTGTTGGCAAGACATGGCGGCACAATTTGCCCATCCTCGATTATTTTTGGCGGGAAAATCCCTCGGTGGGCGCATGGCGTCGCTTGTGGTTGATAAATTAAGGGCGGATGAATTAAGGATGAACGAACTAGAGGCGGAGGAGCCCGCCGCCAAGGGACTGATCCTCTTGGGGTTTCCGTTTACGCCACCGAACAAGCCTGAACAGTTTCGCGGTGAGCATTTGGCGAACTTAATGACGCCCACGTTATTGATACAGGGCGAGCGGGATAATTTTGGTAATAAAGCGGCGGTGCAAAATTATGATCTGTCACCACAAATACAAACGATGTGGGTAACAGATGGCGATCACAGCTTTAGCCCACGCAAAGCCTCGGGCACCAACTTAGACCAAAATTTATCCGCCATCGTCGCCGCCATGAGGAGCTTTATTCTTGAGCGCTAAATTTGGATTTTATGTGGCCGCACTGCTTTGCCTAACCGCCACTGGGCTGGGTGCCTACGGTGCCCATGGCTTAGCGGCCAGTGGGGCGGCACCTAACTTGGTAAGTGCCTTTAATACGGCGGTGCAATATCAGTTTTTGCATGGATTGGCGCTGTTATTTTTAGTGTTAGCGCTGCGCGTAAAAATCGTAAAACCCCTGCAATGGGCGATGGTTTTCTTTACACTAGGCACGTTTTTATTTAGTGGCAGTATTTATGCTTTGGTGCTGCTCGGTACCAAAGGGATTGGGTTTGTTACGCCACTGGGTGGCGTATGTTTTATGGCGGGATGGTTAAGCGTGTTGCTGGCCGGTCGCACTTGGTTGAGGTCTTGATGAAACAGTTATTAATATATTGTCGCCCTGGGTTTGAGAAAGAGGCGGCAGCGGAAATTCAGGACAAGGCAGGAGAATTTGGCTGCCCCGGCTTTGCCCGCACCAAGGACGACAGTGGCTTTGTGATTTATGAATGCTTTGGCCCCGACGATGCGGATTTAATGGCGCGCAAGTTATTGTATCGCGAGCTGATCTTCGCCCGCCAAATGCTGGTAGTGCATGCAGAAGTGAAAGACTTACCGCTGGACGATCGCATTTCGCCTTTGCTGGAAGCGGCCGAGGGCATGGAGCTGTGCGGTGATATTCGCGTAGAAACGCCCGACACCAATGATGGCAAAGAATTGTCTAAATTTTGCCGTAAATTTACCGTGCCGATGCGTCAAGCCTTGCGCGGCAAAGGGTTATTGACCCGCAAAGAGATGAACAATCGACCGGTGTTGCACCTGTTTTTTCTGGCCAATAATCACGCGTTGTTGGGGTATTCCTACTCCTTTAATAACTCGCCGTTTCACATGGGTATCCCGCGCTTGCGCTTTGCCTCTGACTCGCCGAGTCGCTCTAGCTTAAAGCTGGAAGAAGCCTTTCATGTGTTTATTCCGCGCCACGAGTGGGAGCTGCGCTTAACCTCAGGCATGCGTGCCGTAGACTTATGTGCTGCACCTGGCGGTTGGACCCATCAGTTGGTCTCTCGGGATATGATGGTGACGGCCATCGACCATAACCCTATGGATGCCAAGCTGATGGACACGGGACAGGTGAAACACTATAAAGATGACGCCTTTAGCTGGCGCCCAGCGCGCCAAAATACCTATTGGTTAGTGTCTGATATGGTAGAAAAGCCAGCACGTGTGGTGTCCATTATGGCGGCCTGGTTAGTGGAAGAAAACTGCCAAGAAGCGGTGTTTAACCTCAAGCTGCCGATGAAAAAGCGCTATGCAGAAGCCGTGCATAATTTAAATCAGCTTAAAACTAAGTTAGCAGAGCTTGGCGGTTTTCATGTACAAGCCAAGCAGCTGTATCACGACCGCGAAGAAATTACCGTGCACGTGTATCGCCCCTTTAAAGTGGCGAAATTAATACCGAAAGAATAAAAAGAGTGAAGAGTGAGGAGGCGCAAAGGGTGAAGTATAAAATCCAGTGCTAAGTGTCCAAAGCTCAGCTAAAAACGTAAAAGCACCGAGTCTGTAATAGGCTCGGTGCTTTTTTGTGCCGTTGTTTATGACTTTCAGCTTTCAATATCGATACGTTAAATCTAGACGCGACTCGTCATTGGTAATTTTCACATCGAACTCCAGTTGGGTGCTGATGGCGGTGGGACGAAAGTTGAGCTTAATGCCATCACCCCTTAAATGCAGTGAGGTTTGCAGGCCGGCGCGCTCGATATTAAAACGGGGTCTGAATTTATTGAACGAAAACCCCAATGAACTTTGGGAGGTGAGCTGAAAACTGGGATAGACATTGAGCCGCTGATTGCCCTCATGAATAGGGCCGCTGGGTACTAGCTCCACATGGACTTGATAGCGCTTGGGTATCAAGGCAAATAAGTCGGTGTTACTCGCCATTATGTTCTGCGGGGTAAATGACACTAAATTTAGCCGCGTTAAGTTCAGAGACGATAAGTTAAGGGCTACAGCAGAGTTAACGGTCGATAAGGTAACCGCCGGTGCGCTCACTGGGGGGGGAGTCTTAACTGCAGCCAATGGCGGAGCTGGCGCTATATTAGGGATAAGTCGAGCGGGAGGTGCGGGTAGGGTGTTGAGATTAGGTGAACGGCGGGAGGAATATTCCTCAAAGGCGAGACAGGGAGTCATAAACATAAAAAGTGGCAGGAAAAATAGTAGCTGCTGCCGTGCGAGTCGACCGTCCATAGCCTTACCTCTCTATGTCATTAACTGTACCGAATAATCACCAACCTTCTTATCGCCAATCATTAACCTTGACCAATAATCATAAACCTTAGTCTGTAGTCACTAACTATAGTCGCCAAGCACTGAGAGTAAGTAAATATTTTGCTTGTTTTTTAAGCACAAAAAAGGGCCGACTGGCCCTTTATATGCATAGGTTTTTGCGTGAGTCTTTAATTTTTGCCTCACGCCTTCACGCCTCACCGCTCACGGCTTACAGATTGGCAATAATGGCCTGAGTAAATTCGGTGGTGCTGGCGTTGCCACCTAAGTCGCGGGTGACTGTGGTGCCATCTTTGATGGTTTTGCGCATGGCGCTACGAATTAGCTCCGCCTTATCTTGCATACCTTTATCTTGCTGACTAAGGTGCTCAAGCATTTGTATGGCGGCTAAAATCACCGAGCAAGGGTTAGCAATATTTTGGCCAGCAATGTCCGGTGCTGAGCCGTGTACCGCCTCAAAAATAGCCACTTCTTTACCTATGTTGGCACCCGGAGCCATGCCCAAGCCGCCAATGAGGCCTGCGCACAGATCGGAGATAATATCGCCAAACAAGTTGGTGGTGACGATAATATCGAAGCGCTCGGGATACATGACCAAGTTCATGCACACCGCATCCACGATCATCTCGTTGGTTTCTATTTGTGGGTAGCGTAAAGCCACCTCGCGGGCCACCTCTAAAAACAGGCCGGAAGTGGATTTTAAGATATTGGCCTTGTGCACAATGGTGACTTTTTTACGGCCTTCTTTTACTGCTAACTGATAGGCAAATTCAGTGATGCGCTCGGCCCCTTCGCGGGTCACGATACTCATGGCCTCGGCACTGTTGTTATCACTGGCGCGGGTTTGGCCGGCACCGGAATACATGCCTTCGGTGTTTTCGCGAATCGTAATAATATCGACATTATCGAAGCGGCTTTTTGTGCCCTCAAACGACACCACAGGGCGCAGGTTGGCGTAAAGATTAAAGTGCTTGCGCAACGACACATTGATGGAGGTAAAGCCGCCAGCAATGGGGGTGGTGAGCGGGCCTTTGAGGGCAATTTTATTGTTGGCGATTAAATCTAGGGTGCGCTGGGGCAGCAGTTCGCCGTGTTTTTCTAGTGCCATTAAGCCTGCGTCGGCGTAGTCATAGTGAAAATTACAGCCTGCTGCGTCTAAAATGCGAATGGCAGCCTCAACAATACTGGGGCCGATGCCGTCACCGGGGATCACGGTAATACTGCGTTGAGTCATGAAATAGGTTCCGTCAGTTGAATACATTCAAGCGCTAGGTTATAGCAGGTAACGGAGGGAGCGGCTATCAGCCCTTGGTCGAACTGTGATGGCGTAGATCTTGTAAATTAAAACCCAGCTCTATGTCATCCACCAGCTTTACTAATTGTCGGGCGAGCAGCGCCTGCTGTTGATGTTTAAGCACGGTGCTATGTTCTTTATTGAGCGCCTCACTTTTCTCTTCACTAGGCAGTTCGGCGAGCAATTGATCTAAACTGTGCCAGCGGGTTAACAGTGCATGGGCGCGTTTTGGGCCTATGCTGGGCACGCCTTTGATGGCACTGCCGGACACGCCGGTCAGCGCCCAGTAATCCACCAGTTGTGCAATGCTCAAGTCAAATTGTTGTTCCGCCAAAGAGGCGGTGAGCGCTTGTTGTTTGAAGTGATCCCACAGCTGAATATGCGGATTAAGCAGTTGGCAGAACCCTTTATCGGTGGAGACGATAACGCTGGGTTTACCGTGGCGGCTGAGGGTGCGCGCCAAGGTGGCAATCAAGTCGTCCGCTTCATCGGTGTCGGATAATAACGCATCAATGCCCAGTGCCCATAAATCTTGCTGTAATTGGCCTAAGTAGCCGGCTAAGGGGGCGGGCATGGGTTTGCGATTGGCTTTGTAATCTGGATACAGGTGATGGCGAAAACCCTGAGGCGCGCCATCAAACACTGCCACCACGTGGCTGGGCTGAAACTGGCGCAATAAGCGGGTGGCCGCATGGGTCAGTGCCGCGCTGGTGGCGGCCAGCGCGGCGTCGCTATCTTGATGTTGCTGCTCCTGTACCGCATAGAGGCGGCGGATCAGATTGAGCGCATCCAGGATCAATAACTGCATAACGGCTAAAAATTAACGGTTAATGCGATAGCAAGGTACATAAGTGCTGCCTGGCAGTTTCATGCGTTGTTGCTCGACAAATTGCTGTAGCAGCTTGTCCATCATCAACATCATTTCTGGCTCGCCGTTGAGCAAGAAGGGGCCGTGCTCTTCGATGGCCTTAATGCCACCTTCCTTCACGTTACCCGCGACTATGCCCGAGAAGGCCCGGCGCAAGTTGGCGGCCAATTGCTGGGGTGGCTGATCGCGATTGAGGTTAAGACTGGCCATGTTTGCATGATCCGGCACAAACGGCAGTTGAAACTCTGGTGGTATATGCAACGACCAGTTAAAGGAATAGGCGTCGCCCACCGTCTTGCGATAATCGCGTACCAGTGGCATGGCGTTTTTCACGCGGCGTGCGACTTCGGCAGGATCGTCGATGATGATCTGATAGAGCGCCTGCGCATCGGGGCCCAAGGTGCTGCCAATAAAGTCATCCATGCTGCGAAAGTAGTCGGCACTTTCTTTCGGGCCGGTCAAAATAATCGGCATCGGCTGATTGCGGTTTTCTGGGTGCATCATAATACCCAAAATATACAAAATCTCTTCCGCCGTTCCCACGCCACCCGGGAACACGATAATGCCGTGGCCCATGCGCACGAAAGCCTCAAGGCGCTTTTCAATATCGGGTAATATCACCAGCTCGTTCACGATGGGGTTCGGCGGCTCGGCGGCAATAATAGAGGGCTCTGTAAGGCCAATATAACGGCTGCCGCTCACTCTTTGCTTAGCATGGCCAACAGCCGCCCCTTTCATGGGGCCTTCCATGGCACCTGGGCCACAGCCGGTACAGATATTCATTTCTCGCAGGCCCAGCTCATTACCCACTTCTCGGGTGTACTGGTATTCAATGGCAGAAATGGAGTGACCGCCCCAACACACGGCCAAATTGGGCTCTAGACCGGGGTGCACCGCATTGGCGTTCCGTAAAATAGAAAATACCAAATCGGTTAAGTGCTGGGGAGAGGTGAGGTTCTGTTCGTCTTCATGCTGCAGCTTGCTGTTGACATAAATAATGTCGCGCAGTACCGAGAATAAATGATCTTGAATACCGCGAATAATTTCGCCGTCCACAAAGGCATGCACCGGTGGATTAAACAGCTCAAGCTTCACGCCGCGCTCACGGCGGATCACGTTAATATCAAACGAGGTGTAGCGGTCTAAAATTTCTTTTGAATTGTCGGTTTGGCTACCGGAGTTTAGGACTGCCAGCGCACAGTTACGAAACAACTGATACAGGTTGCCTCGCGCCGACTGCTTAAGGTTGTCCACTTCAATTTGTGACAGCAAGTTCATGCTGCCGACTGGATTTATATGGGTGATCATAATCACTCCTGTGATGTTTTGTTATTAGGTCAATCCATGACTATCTGATCACGGCCCGCGTGTTTAGCACGATATAAGGCCTGATCGGCGCGCTCTAAGGCAGAATGAATACTGTCGCCCTGTTTAAAGAGGGTGGCGCCTAAGGAAATAGTGATAGTAACGGGCTCTTCTTTAAAGCGAAATGGAATATTTTTCACTTGTTCGCGCAGTTTTTGTAACGGTTTTTCGAGGTTGTCTTGGCTGACATTGTTTAATAGCACCACGAATTCCTCACCGCCAAAGCGGGCCACAAAATCGCTCTCGCGCACTGATTTTTGTAAGGTCTTGGCAATCAGGCGCAGCGCTTTATCGCCGGCGAGGTGGCCATATTTATCATTAATATCCTTGAAATAATCGATATCAAGCATGGCAATACACAAGGGTTTATCATCGCGTAGCCATTGTCGATATTCTACTTCGAGCCGTTGGTCCATGCCGGCTCGGTTATAAATTTTCGTTAAACTATCTACAAACAGCTTATCATTTTGAGTGCTAAGTTGTTGCTGGAAATGACCGGCTTCTTGCTTAAGATCACTAATTTGTTGTTCCATTTCGACCATGCGTTGTAGCAAGGTCTGTTCACGTTCTTGCAGGCGCTCGTTTTGCACCAAAATATGGTTAATGCTGCGCATACGCACGGCGATATCGGCTTTAAGCTGCTCGTTCTCTTGGCTAAATAAATGCTCGCCTATGGCTCTGAGCTCACCGGCAATGTGCTGGCCATGATGCGCCCGCGCGTCACACAAAGATTGCTCTTCACTGAGAGTGATGGCCGCATACTGATGAGCCGCTTCAAGATCTGAGTGTATTTTGGCCAAAAATTGCTTGGAATTTTTACGTTCAAAGCGCAGCCCTTCAATGGTCAAGTCAATTAAGCGCAAACACAGGCTTGCCAGCTCCTCAGTGGCGAGGGGCTGTAGCAGCTGACTGCGAATTTTAGTGAGCTCTATGGCCACCGGTCCCGAAAAGTGCAGCTCCTCGACCAGCTGTTGTAAGCGCGAGCCCAATTGATGCTGTTGCGCCTCACACTGTTGCTTTTGGCTCATCATGTTATCGAGTGCTTGCTGATAATAATCGAGCAACTGCCACAGTTGGCCTTGATGACTGGCTTCGCCGTTACTTAACAGGGTGAGTAGCTCGTCAGAGTCTGCCGGGTTGGCAGTTGATTGCTGAAATAAACTGGCGGCTAGGCGTAGCTTTTGGCTGCCTAATTGTTGCAGGCGGGCGAGTTTGTCATGGCTATTTTGCAGGCGCAGCAATTGCAACTCCAGTTCCGCCGCCAGCTGAGGGGCCATGGCGGAGGGCGTCGTGCTGGATTTTCCATTAAACAGCTTTTGCCATTGGCTGACTAAGCTGGAAGCCGCGTCTTGAGTCTGTACATCCAGATCAGGAGCGGGGTGGGCTAAGCCGCTTAACACGCTTTCTAGCCGAGCTATCACGGATGTTAGTTCTTGCAACATCAGCTTATCGTCGAGGTTATTCATCTAATACCATCGCAGCCTGATGTAGGCGTCCTATAAAAATTAAACGGTCTTTGCCAGCTCGGGGGCTAATGCCTGCCAGTCTATATGGTGCTTTTTATGTGAACAATTTACTTTCACCAGTCCCTTGAGAATCGCTTGGATGCAACAATGGCGGATCTCGCCATTAAAAAAGGCGGCTTGCTGGCAATCCAGTGCCAACAATTCAACCCAAGCGGTGTCACCGGTTTCTTTACTAATTTCATGCGCCGCCGCCATGGCCAGATATAAAATATCACCCATGCGCATATCATCCAGCGCATGGGGGGCTTTTGGCAAGAAAGGGTGGCCAATAATGCCAATGGCTAAGCGCCTGTCTAAATTAAAGGCGGATGGAAACTCGTCAAACATGCGCTCTAGGCTAGTGAGAGTCTGTTGCAATGAGCTAACTTGGCGCTGAGAAATTACATAAATAAACAGGCCTTCACGCAAGTCATACAGCCGCGCCGCAGGGTGAATACGCCCTTGCAAATACTCGCCCAGCTGTTGTTGTAATGCGCTGGCGGCCACTAAACCTAAGCGCTCACTTAAGTTAACCATAAAAGGCACATGCAGCAACAGATAATAAATTTTGTCGTTAAACGGCAGAGCTTGCTCTTCATTTAAATACCATTGCTCAGAGCGAAGCTGACTCTTGGCTAACTCTTTGGGCAACCTCAGCATAAGCTGGCGCCAATTAGGCAGCCCAGTTCTCGACTCCAATAACAAGGAGTGGCTTAAGGCCTGATTTTGCTCAAATAAGTGCCGACGACGTATTCTATGATGCCAGAGTGCGTACAACAATAAAGGCACACTCAGCACTAACACGGCGGTTAATAAGGCATAACGCCGGTTATCTTGTTTCAGCTGTGCGCCTTGCTGGCGTAACGTGGCTAATTCCCGCTCTTGCTGCAGTTGCTGCTCATTGTCTTGCACCAAGCTTTGAGTGAGTAAACGATTAAGCTGGCTAGCACGGGAAAAGTAGTCGTGATAAGCCTTATGATGCATTAAAGCTTGGCTGGGATTATTACTGTATTCAAACAGCTGCGCTAATAAACGGTGACTCTCAATCAGGCGCGGCACATCCTTAAGGCCGTTCGCTAAGCGCAGCGCCTGCTCGAGCTGTAATAACGCCAAGCCGCTTTCTTGCTGGGCCACATACAGTTGCCCCAATTGATGCAAGGCATCTATTTGCTGAGGCAGGTTATTATTACGCTCAAAATTGATTCTGGCTTGAGTTAAGTAATGCAGGGCTTCGGCCTCGTTGCCCAGCACGCGATAGCTGTGGCCAATTTCTAAATACAATTGGGCTATCTGGTCGTTATTGACCAAGATTTTAGCTAAATCCAGCGCATTAAAAAAATAGACCAAAGACAGGCTGGCATCTTGATTGCTGGAACGGGTTACCCGACCTAAATTAATCAGCGAGCTGATTAATAGACTGGGATTACCTAAGAGCTCAAATTCACTGGTTGCGAGATTTGCAAAGTGGATCGCTTGCTCATTCTCGCCCAAGGCCGCATTAATCGCGGCGGCTTTTTCTGCGGCCATCGCTTTTAAATAATATTGTTGGCGTTTACCCAACAGGCTGAGGGTTTCGGCATAATGAGACAGGGCCAATTCGTCTTGTTGTAAAAACCGATAATAATCCGCCAGTAAATAATTGGCCCATGCCTGTTGGATATATAGATTTTGTTCTTGTGCTTGCAAGCGAATATGTTCAAAGGCCGAGCGGGCATCTTCCACTTTATGCTGATACAAGAGGGTGCTGGCTTGTAGCAAGGGCAATGCTTGCTGTAATGCGCTGCTACTGTGCGTATCAAGCAAGGCTTGGGCTTTGTCCAGCAGGGTATCCGCCAATTGAGCATCTTTGCGTGCCAATGAAAATTTCGCTTTGATCATTAGACTGGCCGCTTCGCTGTCGGCCTGATTATAGAGCTTTGCCAGCTTAATGGCATGATTAATGATGATGTTGGCAGGGCCATTTAAACCGGCGTTGGCTTGGCACAAGGCTTGAGTTTGCCATGCCGTTAGGCTTTGTTCGCGCGATCGATATTGCTTGGCCATAGTTTGCTGGTCAAAGTCTTGACGAGAGTTAACCAACTTTGCGGGATCCATTTCTTTACGCTGTAAAAAGAGCTGGGTTATGGCTACACATTCGGCGGGGCGGCTCAGCATAAGTTGCTGCGCCCGTTGTAGTTCAACAGACTCAGTTTGATGTGGCGCCAGCACAGGAGCACCGGCCAGATGAGAAACCAACACGGCAACAGACAAAATCACAATAACACATTCCGTACAGCGAGCGGATAGGCGGCGAGTTTAGCATAAGTGCAGACCGAATGAAGACCGAAGACGCAGCACGCCTTGCGTTATGCGTCTTACGTTACACGGCGTACATTACACCTAAGCCGCCATTGATGGAGGCCAATGTAGGAGCCCGTCTCTTAGATAAAGAGAACTTTGACCCAGTTTGGTTTTTTCTTTTAAGTGTTCACTAAAGATTACCGCAAAGGGGTTATTGACGTTGCAAGCGCACGTTGGCGGCTTTGCCGGCCACATTACTGCGATAAGGATTAATGTCGAGTCCGCCACGGCGGGTGTAGCGCGCATAAACGGTGAGCTCTTTCGCGTTGGCATGCTGTAATAAGTCCATAAAAATACGCTCCACGCATTGTTCATGAAACTCATTATGTTGGCGAAATGAGACCAAATAGCGCAATAAGGCTTCACGATTAATACGCGGGCCCTGATAGCGGATCATCACGCTGCCCCAATCCGGCTGGCCGGTGACCAAACAATTAGACTTAAGCAGGTGCGAGTGCAGGGTTTCGCTGACCCATTCGTCTTCGGTGATATTTTGTAATAGCTCAGGATGGGGCTGATAGTGCTGCACGTCTATATCTAGATGGTCGATGCAATCGCCGGGTAAAATCCCAAATTGGCTGGGCGCATTTTGTAGCTCATGCAGGTTTACCTTTACGGTGGCTTGGGCGCATAAGCTTAAGTCTCGGGTTAATACTTCCTCTACTTCTTCAATGTTATCGAAAGCGGTTTGGTTGAAGCTATTCAGGTACAGCTTAAAGGACTTTGACTCGATAAGATTAAGGCTAGTGATGGGGACGCGCACCTCGCCCATGGCCACCACAGGTTTACCTTTGCGATTCAGCCAAGATAATTCATACAGATTCCACAAGTCTTCACCGGCAAAGGGCAGTGTCTCTGGGGTTAAGCCTAAGTCATCGCGATTTAAGCTACGCGGTACCCCTTGTAATTGGCTGGCGTCATACTCGCTGACATAACTGCTTTGCTTACCAAGCTCCAATGCGTCTAATGCTCGGCTTGACTGATATTTTTGCTCGGGTGTCATTTCAATATCCAGTAGGTAGAATAAGAGGATCTGGCCTTATTGTGAGACTTTAGTATGCAAGATCAAGTGGTGAACGCGCTCGGTGAGGTATTTGCTCGTCAACGTAGGGTGGGCGGTATTCCCTTGGTGGTGCACGATGCAGATTTTCCCTCCCCTGCAGAGCTCTTGCCAGCCCTGACTGGGCAAGTGGGCTGGCAGGCATGGCTAAAACCAGAGCCTAGCTCGTTTTCGAACCTAACCGCCGCGCTGGAAATAGAGGTGCACGCAGATGTAAGCGCGTTTTTTGGCCACTATTACGCGGGTAATATAGAGGGCTGTTTTAAAGGTTTATTTTTAACTTTGTTGCAGCCGTGGAATGAAACCGATTTTGAACGGTTACAGCAAAATCAAATTGCCCATCATTTGATGATGAAAAAGCTTAAATTACCGGCCAGCTGGTTTTTGGCCAGTTGCCGTGACGAGCAAAAATTGGTGACCTTAAACAATGCAACCGGCGAAGTGCAATTAGAGCGCTTAGGCAAAGGTGCGATAGGCGTGCTAGCACCCAATTTAGCGACGTTTTTACGCTTAGTAGAAGTGTGTTGATTTAACTGAGTTGTAAACGCCTTACGCGGTACGCCGTAAGTAAAAATCGAGCACCGCAACGTATCCCGACTTACAGCGTATGGCGTCAAACGTACGGCGTTGAGTTAGTCCTTAAAATCCCACGATAGATTAGAGATCAAACGACAGGGTTCGCATTTAAAATCAAACACCTCATGCAACGGCTCGCTTAAGCGCCAAGGCTGGCCACAGCTGGGGCAGGGGCGTTCCTGCTCGGTGCTTAAATTGTCGCCGCCCACGCGATACAAATAATAAAAAGTGGGTATCGCGGTTAAAGACTCTATGTGCTTACTGAGCTTTCGGCCGCGCTGGCTTAAGCGTGAGTCTGGCTCGCTAATTTCGCTTACTGCTGCGTGCTCTAAAATAGAGCCGTTCATTTGCAGTTGGTCACAGGCTTCCCAGTCTTCTTGCCATTTTAATACTTGTTTAAAGTCGCCATTGGCCACCGCCGGTATCTGGTACAAGGGAACGGGGGCTAAGTGCTCGCCACAGCGCAGCGGTGAACAAGAATGTAAATAAGTGGTGTAGAGCAATTGCCAAGGTCGCGCGCTGCAAGCATCTGTGGTGTCCGAGTTGAGATCTTGACCTTTTAGCGCCACCTTAGGGCTGGTGAGACCAATTTGATGCAAGTTCGAGATGGCCAGCTCTACTTGGCGACTGTGATAGCGGGCATGCAGGCTGTCTTGTTCGGGGCACACCACGCGTGCGGTGAGGCCGTCGGCGTGCATGGCGGTGGGGAATTCTCGGCCTACAATCTGGCCGTTATAGCGCAGCGCATCAATAAATTGGCGAATGGCGGGCTCTGCCTCGGCCAATTGGGTTTCTTGATAACAATCAAAGTGCAGTTCACATACCCACATCAGTCAGTCCTTCACAGCAGTATTTAAGTTGGCCATTAACCGTTTCTCGCCATCTAAGGTGGCCATTAATAATTTTTCTAAACGTGCCAGTCTGAGCGCCTGCTCGGCAACGGTGTGCTCGAGTGTTGCCAAGCGAGCAGCCAAGTGCGTATGGTTGTCCTGCTCATCTTGGCGGTGTGAGGTGCTCACACTGGCCGCTATGTTTGCCAAGGGCGGCGGTAAGCTCTGAGGGTCTTGCTTATAACGACTCACCAGCGCTAATAACTCGCTTAAGGGCACGGGTGTGGTGAGCCGTGCTCGCACTGCCGCCGTGGTCAGCGCTTTGCCCTCGGCGGCGAGTTGCTGCATGGCTGTGAGTATTTGCTGCTGTGGCATGAACGGGATTAACCTTTATCTAAGACTGACATTGAGTTGGTCTATCACTTCTGCCCAGTCGGAGTCTGATTGCCAGCCTTCTTTTAAGAAATTAGCTTGAGCCGCACTCCAAAAGGGCGCTTTAGCTAGCTCCAAGTCTGCGGGCAAGGTGTGACTGGCAATAAATTGCTCAATGCCTTCATGGCTGGCATCTAAGCCTAATTGCTCAAACAGTTCACTAAAGGGATGATTAATAGATTCCATCAGAAAGTACTCCTTAGGTTGAAAGTCAGGGCGTATTCGTCGTTATTCTTTACCCCTCACGATTTAAAGCATAGGTGAGTCCGGCTCGCGTAAGATGGGCAATTCCACATTAAGTACGGTGAGGCGATGCAGCCACAATTTACCTTCATTGTGCTGCAGACCATCGTGGCTAAACTCAAAGCGAAACTGCGTTAGTATGCGGCCTTTTTTCCACACAAATCGATAGCGATACACACTCAATAATTGAAAGCTTTGGCCTCGACAATAACGCGCTAACCAGGCTTGAGCAAACTCACTTTGGCGCCTTAGCTGCCAATATCCGGCGCCAAGCAAGAGTAGTGCCACTAAACCAATTAACTCTGTCATGCATCCGCCGTATATAAAGCACCCAGCGCGTCTTTTAAGGAGGTCGATAATGCCGCATTGTGCAAATTACTTAAGATTAACGGTCGCAGCGCAGGCATTGACACCAACTCGCTAAACACGCCATTAAACAAATCCCCGTGCAGCTCGGCCAGCTGGCTTAAATACTGCAACAATAATGTTTCATCGGCGAGCTCTTGCCAAAGCCGAGCCACTAAACACAGCATTAAGGCTTGGCTGGGTGCCAAGTCGAGTAGGGTGGCGACCTTTTGCTTGCGAGCAACAAACGCCGGGCTGGCTGCCGTGGCGCGTAATAATAGTGCGATACGCTCATCATCGGGCGTTTGACGCTCTAGCTCGTGGTTTACGGCGTCCAGCAGCAGTTGATTGATATTGTCGGGCAGTGGCTGATGTTCACACTGCTGGCAAAATGCGGTTTGTACCTGTGTTGGCAAATGTGACCATTGGCGCGCCAACAGCTGACTGAGTGGCGCATCTTGTTGTAAGCGCGCGGCCACTTCTGCCAAGCCTTGTAGCCCTAATTGCTGCCAGTCGTGTTGTTCTGGCGCGGCCAAATAATCGAGTGCACCTTGATAAAAGTGTGAGGGTGCAGTGTTTAGAGCTAAGCCTAATCGGGCATGAAAAGCGGCCAGTTTTTCTTGAGACGGCGCAAAGGTAAAGGGCGTTTGTGCCAGCTTTTGCTGTTGCTCATCGCTTAAGGGCGCGGTTAAGTCTTGGCCTAACTGCTCCACTAATGCGGCTAAAAAGTATTTTACCGCCCCATTATTAAACAAACCGCGTTCATCTAGCGGCAGCTTTAAAAACCAAATATAAGGTTGATCGGCGCTGTGGGTTTGCCAATAGCACACCGCCAACCAAGCATGGCGCTGCAATGGCCAAGGATAAGGACGTTGTTGGGCTTCAATAGCCAGAAAATCGGCAGGCTCAATGGCCTGTAAACGCCGGCCCAGATCGAAAAGGCGAAACTCGGTGCCTGCCTGGGTTAAAAATTCACTCAAGGTATTTATTTGCATCGGTTTCTCCTGTTGCATGGCCGCCGATTATAGGGAGTCTGGGGGCAAGATGGTATAGTGGCGGGGTGTTTAAAGAGGACCTGCCAGATGCCCGTTGCGCCCGAAAACCCGTTAGATGTCACCACACAACAGTTAGCGACCGTAAAATTAGCGACCGTAAAAAAATTACTCGATACCATTGCAGATGAGCTAAAAGCGCTGTCTTGGTGGCAAGAGACCCCGCCCGATGCCAAGGCGCTGGCCAGCACACTGCCGTTTGCGGTAGACACCTTGAGCTTGGCCCAGTGGCTGCAATTTGTGCTGTTGGCGCGCTTGCGCACTCAGTTGGCCATCGGCATGCCTTTGCCCAGCAAAATTAGCGTGTATCCCATGGCTCAAGAGAGCTTTGCGGGGGTAGTGGAAGACACTAGCGGTTTAACCGAAGCCATTGCCCAGTTAGATGAAGCCTTGTCTGGCCAGCCAGTTGAGCGCCAAGCATGAGTACCGCAAACGATATCACTAACAGCTGTGAGCCGCACTCTTGCATCAACAATCGTATAGACAATGGCATAGACATTATCTATGAAGATGAATGCATAGTGGCCATCAATAAAGAGGCCGGTCTGTTAGTGCATCGTAGCTGGCTGGATAAAGGCGAGACGCGCTTTGCCATGCAGCTGACCCGTGATGCGGTGGGCTGCCATGTGTTTCCGGTGCACAGACTCGATAGGCCGACCTCAGGCGTGCTGTTATTTGCCAAAAGCTCAGCCGTGGCGCGCAGCCTTACCGAGGCCTTTACCGAGCATAAAGTTGTAAAGCAGTATTTAGCGGTGGTGCGCGGCTTTATGCCAGAGCAGGGCACACTTGATTATGCGCTCAGCTTTCAGCCAGATGCCATTGCCGATAAGTTTGCCGACTTGGATAAGCCCCCTCAAGAGGCGGTGACCCATTGGCAAAGCTTGGCCCAAATTGAGTTACCATTTGCGGTGTCAAAAAAGCACGACACCAGCCGTTACAGCTTGGTGCGCTTAACGCCTGAAACTGGGCGCAAGCATCAGCTGCGCCGCCATATGGCGCATTTGTTTCATCCCATAGTGGGCGATACCAGCCACGGCGACGGGCGGCATAATCGATTTTTTCGCAGCCAATATGCCAGCGAGCGCATGTTATTGCATGCTCATAGCTTAGCGTTAACGCACCCAGTGACCGGTATGCCTTTGCTACTTGAGGCGAGCCTTGATCACCAATGGCAGCGTGTTGTAGAAGAGTTTGGTTGGTTAAATAGCGTTAAGAGTAAGGCTTAAAGCCAAACCTGTTTTTGCCACGGAATCCACGTAAGAACACGGAAAAAAGTGATAAGAGAAAAATATAATGATTTATGTATGCCGTATGGTCGAATGAATTGGACCCTACGCTCGGTTGTAGTGTCTCTTTAGCTGAACGCGTATGGCTTACGGCGATATTTGATCGGTCTAAATTTTTTAAGGAGTATAAATGACGGCAATAGATATCATAGTGGGCAGCGTATATGGCTCGGCTATGTCGGTGGCAGAGAGCTTAGAAGAGGCATTAATCGGTGCTGGCCATGAAGTGGTGTTGCATGAAGAGGCAGCGTTAGCGGATTTAAATCCGGCGCACTTTTGGTTAGTGGTGACCTCCACTACGGGCCAAGGTGAATTACCGGCGGATATTTTGCCGCTGTTTGAAGAAATACGGGCTAACAGCCCCCCAATGCCGCAATTACGCTATGCACTGGTCGCATTAGGCGACAGCAGTTATGAGCATTTTTGCGGTGGCGGTCGCCAATTTAGTGATTTATTACAAGAGCTGCAGGCCCAAGCCGTAACCGAGATGCTGACCGTTGATGCGGGTGAAACGCTGGATCCAGAAGTACCGGCGTTAAAGTGGTTAGCGGGCTTTATTTCGAAGATTTAATGCTCATGCATCACTAAACAAAAAGCACCGACCTTAATGGCTCGGTGCTTTTTTATTTTTAGCTAGGCGCTTGGTGCTGGGCGCCTGGCGCTAGTATTACAGCAGCTCTTTACGTAGCTCGGCCGGTGTTTTAGGAGACAACAAACCCGGGGCGACGTCGAGGACAGTTTTCGCACCGGTTTCACCTGCTTGGTTCATCTTATAAGCGGCGCGGGCGTAGGCCACTAACACGCTAGAAGTAAACTCAGGGTTACTGCCCAGCTTTAGCGAGAACTCCAACACTTGCTTGGTGTTTTCGCTGCCGCTTACGCCACTGCGGATCACAAAGCCGCCGTGGGGCATGCTGCTGTGCTGTTCGCTAAAGGTTGCTGCGTCGATAAAGTTCACAGTAGTGTCATAGTCGGAGAAGTAATCCGGCATGTTGACGATGGTTGAGCGTACGGCTTCGGCATCGGCGCCGTCTTTTAGCACGATAAAGCATTCGCGGGTGTGTTTCTCACGGGTGCTCAGCGTAGGTTGCTCACCGTTACGCACCCGAGCCATCGCCGACTCAGATGGAATGGTGTATTGCACGCCAGACTTAACGCCCGCCACACGACGCACTGCATCTGAGTGACCTTGGCTTAAGCCTTTACCCCAAAAAGTATAGGTTTCACCCACCGGTAAAATGGCTTCGCCATAGAGACGGTTTAACGAGAACAAACCCGGATCCCAACCTACAGACAAGAGCGCGACTTTGCCTGCGGATTTTGCTGGCGCATCGAGGGCGGTGAAATACTCAGGGATTTTGGCGTGGGTATCGAAGCTGTCGACGATATTAAATAAACCGGCCAACTGTGGGCCTTGCTCGGGTAAGTCTGACTTGGAGCCGCCGCATAACAGCAGCACATCGATATCGTTTTGATGTTGCTCGATGTCGTCCATGGCATAAACGGGTACTGAGCGGTCGAGTAAGGTGACGCTCGCGGGATCGCGGCGGCTGAATACGGACACGAGACGCATGTCTGGGCTTTGCTTAATGGCGGCTTCTGCACCGCGGCCAAGGTTGCCATAGCCGGCAATGGCGATTCTAATCTGTGTCATCAATCAACCTTATTAGTTAGCTGCACTGGTTAACCAGACAGTATTTGTATGTATTTGCATAACTGAGCAAAAAGTGACAAATGCAGTCTTATGGCAGCCTAATAGGGCGTAAAGATGATAAAACCTGTTACATTTCCATTGCTTGAAAGGCGGTAGCACCGCCTGTTTCTACCATCAGGCTGCATTTGTAACAGGGTTATACTAGCATTGAAATTACCGCGCTGCATACCGCTAAGCGTGCGAATAATTACTATTTAACAATACGAATGCCGTTGGCTTCTATGACTATCTGGCCTTGCTTGTACAAGCCGCCAATGGCCTTTTTAAAAGTACCTTTGCTGACGCCAAATAAGCGAAAAATAGTATCGGGGTCGCTTTTGTCGCTGACTTGCATGCTGCCGCCGGCACGCTCGAGCTTGTCGAGAATAAGGCCAGCTGCATCATCCACTTTGCCAGGGCCTGGTTTAAACAAGCTGAGATCGATTTTACCGTCATCACGCATTTGTTTAACGTAGCCTTTGGTACTTAAGCCCACCGGTAAACGACCGGAGATATCTGAGCGAAATAATAAGCCGCCAAACTGATTATCCACCACCGCCTTAAAACCTAACAGGGTCGGCTCGGCAATCAGTAAGTCCACTTCATCACCCACGTTATAGGTGGGCAGCTCACGGCTGTAAAAGCGGTCTAGCTTGCTACTGGCCACCATGCGCCCTTCGTGATCTAAATAGATAAACACCACGTAGTTGCGGCCCACTTCCATGGGTTGCACTTGATTGCGCTCAGGTACAAAAATATCTTTTTTCATGCCCCAATCGAGAAAGGCACCCAGGCGATTGCTGGTGACTACTTTCAAGGTGGCAAATTGCTCGACGGTGGCTCTGGGCTGGTCGGTGGTGACGACTGGCTCAAGGTCTGCATCCAGATAGATAAAAACGGCAATCTCATCGCCAGGCTGGCAGTTGGCCGGAAGCTGGCGCTTAGGGATAAAAGCCTCACCATAAGAATCGGCATCTAGCCAGCCGCCTTTATCATCTAAACGTATCAGAGGGAGAGTGTTGTTATCGCCAAGCTTGATCATGCTAATTACCGTTTTTATAAAAAACTGATTTTAGCCTGCCACGAGGCTAAAGACCACTATTGCACTTAGGCATTGAGTTCAGGCATTGGGTTCAGGCATTGAACTCAGGCATTGCCCCTAGGATTTGGCACCCAGTATTCCACGCAGCCAGTCGCCTGCCATAGCCTGAGAATGGCCGCTGATTTATTGCCAAGACGGGGTGGGTGACTGCTACACTGCAAAGGTCACATTTGAGTATTCAAAACCGTATTGTTGTGTGATTCTTAACACCCTAATATTCTGTAGTTAAGCCAGCTTTATCGCCCTCTAGTAGGAGCAAGACTCAATGGACTCAGCTCAAATCACCATTAGCATTATCTTACTGTGCACTGTATTGCTGTTTTTATGGGGGCGTTGGCGCCATGACATGGTCGCGGCAGCGGCGCTGTTGGCCTGTGTGATCACCGGCTTAGTACCCGCAGACTCGGCTTTTGATGGTATTAGTCATCCGGCGGTGATAAGCGTAGCTTGCGTATTAATCCTCAGTAAAGGCTTACAAAACTCCGGTGCTGTGGATGTACTCACCCGCTTGTGTCTCCCGACTAATGCGGGTCCCACCTTATCGATTGCCGCCTTAACTGCCTTGGGCGCATTTTTGTCCGCTTTTATGAATAACGTGGGCGCGCTGGCGTTATTGATGCCGGTGGCGATGCAAATGGCACGGCGCCAGCAAATACCCACCGGTAAAGTGTTAATGCCGCTGTCGTTTGGCACTATTTTGGGCGGCATGACCACCTTGATTGGTACCCCACCTAACCTGATTGTCTCGGGATTTCGCCAAGCCAACGGCGATGGCAACTTCAGCATGTTTGATTTTACTCCCGTAGGCTTAGCGGTAGCTGGGGTAGGCGTGGCCTTTGTGGCGTTAATTGGCTGGCGGCTCGTGCCGGGGCGCAAGCAGGCGGGCGCAGACAGCTTTGACTCCGGTGCTTACATTACCGAGGCGCGGGTGCCGGAGGGCAGTAAAGCGGTGGGCATGACCTTGCATGACATAGAGCTGGCGCTCACCGAGGCGGATGCGCAGGTGTTGGGGTTGGTACGCAACGAAGTGCGGGTGACGCCCCCTAGCCCTCGACGCCGTACCCGTGCTGGCGATATCTTAATGCTAGAAGCGGAAGCAGAAACCCTGTCCAGTGCGTTATCTAGCCTGGGGTTAAAGCTGGAAGAAGCGAAAGCCACGCGGGATGAGCGAGAAAAGCAGGAAAAAGAAAAAGAGAAAGAAAAGGAAAAAGAGAAACAAGCGAAAGAAAAAACCAACGAGCAAAACGCTAAGACCCCTGCTGCTAAGGCTCAAGCGAGTAAGCCTCAAGCGAGTAAGGCTCAAGAGCCGGCCGACATAGCATCGGTCGCCAAAGCCGATACAGACTCGGCTAAAGCGGAAACGAGTGTCGACAGCTCGGCGGACAATGATGAAATTATCCTCAGCGAGCTGGTGGTGTTACCGAGTTCCAGCTTGCTCGGGCGCACGGCGGCGGGCATTCAAATTAGAACCAGCTTTGGCGTTAATTTGTTGGCAATCTCACGCCAAGGTAATAGATCCGTGAAGCGGCTGCGCGCCCAGCCGTTTCGTGCCGGTGATTTATTAATGGTGCAGGGCGGGCCTGAGGCGATTTCGGAGTTTGCGTCTAGCACCGGCTGCGTGCCATTAGCGGAGCGCGAACTGCGCATTCCTAACAAACGCATGGCAATCATGGCCACCATTATTATGGGCGCCTCGGTGGCCATCGCGGCCTTGGGTATTTTACCGACGGCGGTGGCCTTTGCCGCCGGTGTATTGGCCTCCATGATAGTGCGCACCGTGCCGCCCCGCGCCGTGTACAACGCCGTCGATTGGCCGGTGATTATCTTGCTCGGTGCCTTAATACCGGTGGCCCAAGCCATGGAAAGCAGTGGTACGGCAGGCTTAATTGCTAATGTGCTCCTTAATCAGCTGGCTCAAGGTCATGCGGTGGTTGCCTTGGTGTTGATCTTGGTGGTCACTATGAACCTCTCGGATCTGATGAATAACGCCGCCACGGCGGCGGTGATGTGTCCGATCGCCATTGGTACCGCCAATCAATTAGGCGTAAACGTAGATCCGTTTTTAATGGCGGTGGCGGTAGGCGCATCGTGTGCCTTTTTAACGCCCATTGGCCATCAAAATAACACTCTGATCTTAGGGCCAGGCGGCTTTAAATTTGGTGATTACTGGCGCTTAGGCTTACCGCTAGACTTGTTAGTTATACTGGTGAGTATCCCTATGTTACTTTGGGTGTGGCCTTTGTAAGACAGAGCGACACAGACCTTAAGACGTGCCTTCAGGAGAATTAAGTCGATGCAAAATGAATTGAATAACAAAGTGGTATTGGAAGTGTTCGATAAAATTCGCAATCACGGCGAACCCTATGAAGACGGTCATATGCTTGAGGGCATTATAGCCAGCAGTGACTTTGATGGTTACAGCGTGCTGTTATCGGGCAGTGGGGTGACCTTGCAGTTGAACTTTCATCAAAGCTATAAGTTTGATTACGAGAGTGAAAAGCTAAAAGCGCAATTCATGGACAAGATTGACTACATACACCGTAACTACAATAACCGCAGCGTTAGCAGCGAGTAGTCGCAAACGGCTAACGCAGTAATTCACGCACATAAAAAAAGCACCGAGCTGCAAGGCAAGATGCTTTTTGTGTTTCTAGTTTCTAGCTCAAGGCTTTAGCGTTATATCTGGCGCACTTTAACGATACGGCCTTTGATTTTGCCTTGTTGCAAGTGCTTAAGCGCCTGCTTGGCTACGTCTTTGTGTACGGCCACATAAGACTGCATTTCTGAGATATTAATTTTGCCCACTTGGTCGCCTTTAATGCCCGCTTCGCCGGTTAAGGCACCGAGAATATCGCCGGCACGAATTTTACTCTTACGGCCACCGGCAATGTTTAAGGTCACCATGTCCGGCTCAAGCGGCGGCGTATTACTATTAAGCTCGGCGAGAGAGCCCTGCACGATAGTCGCGTTTTGATACTCTTCTATCAAATGCACTCGGTAAGCTTCTTGCGGGCTGTACAAGCTTAACGCCAAACCTTGCTGACCGGCGCGACCCGTACGACCCACACGGTGCACGTGCACTTCTGGATCTTGGGTAATGTCGTAGTTAATGACTGCCGCCAGCTCTTTAATGTCCAAGCCGCGGGCGGCAACGTCTGTGGCCACCAAAATATTAGCGCTGCCATTGGTAAAGCGGATCAGTACCTGATCGCGCTCTCTTTGTTCAAGATCGCCATTAAGTGCTAATGCGGCAAAGCCTAACTCAGTTAAGTGATCAGCCACTTCTTGGCAGGCGCGCTTGGTATTACAAAATACTACCGCTGAGCGCGGCGCATAATGTGCCAATAAGGTGGCGAGCGCTTGCTTGCGCAGATGCGGCGACACCTCAAACAGCAATTGCACTATGGTGTCGGCGCGATTTTCATCGGCCACCGATACGCGCTCAGGGTTTTGCTGTAAACCGCGGCTTAAGTCGGCGATACCATTCGGATACGTCGCTGAAAACAATAAGGTTTGGCGAGCTTTGGGAGCAAACGCCACCACTTGCTCAATGTCATAGGCAAAACCCATGTCCAGCATGCGGTCTGCTTCATCCAGCACTAAGGTATTGAGGTGATCCAGATGCAAGCTGCCTTGCTCTAAGTGTTTAAGCATGCGGCCTGGCGTGCCCACTACTATGTGTGCACCAAACTCTAAAGAGGCGGTTTGCGCCGAGGTGGGCGAGCCACCGCAGAGCACCACCAACTTTACGTTGGCCATGGCGCGCGCTAAACGTCGTAGCTCTTGAGCCACTTGATCCGCCAGCTCACGGGTCGGGCAAATCACCATGGTTTGCACGGCCAAGTGGTTGACGTTTAAGCGTGCCAGCAATGCTAAGCCAAAGGCCACGGTTTTACCGCTACCCGTACTGGCCTGAGCAATCACGTCTTTGCCGTTTAACATCAGCGGCAAACTTTGCGCCTGAATCGGCATCATGCGCGTGTATTCAAGGCTAGTAAGGTTGTCGACGAGGGCTGGGTCCAGCGACAGGGTAGAAAATTCGGTTTGGGTCACAAAAAGGCTCTTATGTTTAAAATAGAAAATGAAAAATATAGCAGATTGAAAAATACAGGTGCGCTAAGGCGGGCACACATAATAGCAGAAAACCCGATAGCGTGTTGTTTTTTGCTGCAAATCAAAACCCGTCGGCGAGCGTCAAGCGTGAAGTCAGGGTTCCACGACTTACGCGGTACGCATTAGCTTAAAGGCAAACACCACAGTCTGCTCCTATGGCGCTAAGCGTGCGGCGGTGGCCAGGTTTATTACGGTTCTGTTTGTCTGAGCTCCGCCACTATTTGTGCCCGCAGCTCAGCCTGTTGGGTGCCAGTTAAAGGCAGATTGTCGGCGTTGGTCAGGCTAAAAAAATCTTCTACGCGCTCGCCGATAGTGGTGATTTTTGCCGCGTGTAAATTTAACTGTAATTGGCTAAATACATTACCAATGCGCGCCAACAAGCCTGGGGTATCAAGGGCAATCAGCTCCATAAGGCTGCGTTTATGGGTGTGTTTGGGGTGTAAAAAATTCACTTCAGTGGTCACGGTAAACTCCCGATGGCGCCGCGAAGGTGGCCGAATACGGATTAACGGCGCACTGGTGCTTTCTAGGGTGTCCGTTAAGCGCTGACACAGCTCGGCAAGGCGGTCGCCGCTGACCGGTTGGCCATCGGGCTCTAACACGATAAAGGTATCCAGCGCATAGCCGTCTTTTGAGGTCATGATCTGGGCATCATGGATATTAAGATTTTTTTGATCCAATGCCGCCGCCACCCGACCAAATAAGTTGGGCGAGTCTTGGCAGTAAATAAACAGCTCGCTGCCGCCGCGCCCCGGTTGTTGGCTAATTTGCACCAAGGGCCCAGGATTATCGGCGTGAGCCAATATATGGCGGCTGTGCCAAGCAATTTGCTCTGGGGTATGGCGCAAAAAATAATCGGCGGTAAAGCGCGCCCACAAAGGTTTGATTTGCGCTTCTGTGGTGTCCAGTTGCAGTAATATTTGTCGCGCTTGGCGCTGGTTTTCGCGAATACTTAAGCGCAGATCCGGTGGGTTTTCTAGCCCTTGGCGTAAGGCTTTTTGAGTAGAAAAATACAGCTCACGCAGCAGGCTGCCTTTCCAGTCATTCCATAAGTTATCGTTAGTGGCACAAATATCTGCCACCGTTAGCGCATATAAATAGTCGAGCCGAATTTCATCTTTTACTTGGCTGGCAAACTCGCTGATCACCTCGGGGTCATAAATATCTCGGCGTTGGGCGGTGACCGACATCAACAGATGCTGGCGCACTAACCACACCACCAAGCGAGTGTCGGGTTTACTTAGTTGGTGTAATTCGCAAAATTCCTGAGCATCAATGGCGCCAAGCTCGGAGTGGTCACCACCACGGCCCTTGGCAATATCGTGAAACAGGGCGGCTATGTTGAGTAGCTCGGGCTTGCGCAAGCGATTACAAATATCGAAGCATAAGGGATGGCTGCGCTGGGCATCGCCGTGGTGAAAGCGATAAATGTTTTTTAATAAGCGGTGGGTATGCTCATCCACCGGATAGGCATGAAACATATCAAATTGCATTTGACCGACAATTTTTTGCCATTGGGGCAAATAGGCGGCCAAAATACCGTAGCGATGCATCAAGGTTAAGGCTAAGCCGCAGCCTTGATGGTGGCGCATTAACATCATAAAGAAGCGTCGGCACTCGGCATGATCCCATAAGAAACCGGGCAAGTCGCGCCGGGCGTCTCGCAGCAAACGCAGCGTGCTGGAATAAATACCCGTGATCTGGGGATGCAGTGCGATGTGATAAAACAGCCGCATAATGGCCGCCGGTTGTTCCATAAACAATTCAGGATTGATCACATCAATCAAGGTACCGCGTAGGCGAAATTCAGGCGTGAGATTTCTGACATCCATGGCGATATGGCCGAGAATCGCTTCATCAAACAGCTGCAACAGCATTTCGTTGAGCTCTTGGACGCGGCGCACCGTTTGGTAGAAGCGTTTCATCATCTGCTCTATGGGCTCGTTGCCATCGCCCGCGTATCCGAGGGAAGTGGCCACGGCCCGCTGCCTGTCAAACAATAGACGATTATCGGTTCTGTGGGTGGTCATGTGCAGGGCAAAGCGCAGCTTCCATAAGAAGTTCTGACTATCGAGCAGCTCCAGATATTCGTCTTGAGTTAAAAAGTCGTGACTGACCATTTCATGCAAGGTGGTGGCACCAAAATGGCGACGGGTAACCCAGCTAATGGTTTGAATATCGCGCAAACCGCCGGGGCTGCATTTAATATCCGGTTCTAATTTATAGCTGGTGTCTTGATATTGTTGATGGCGAGCAATTTGCTCTTGCCGTTTGGCTTCAAAAAAGTCCTGGCTGGACCAAAATTTATCCGGCTCAGTGGCAGAGGTTAACTCGGCAAAAGTATGGTAACAGCCGGTTACCAGCCTAGCTTCAATCAGGTTGGTGGCGATGGTGAGGTCTTGCTCGCCTTGGCTAATGCATTGCGCCACCGAGCGCACGCTGTGACCCACCTCGAGGCGCAAGTCCCACAGCATGGTAATAAAGCGACCGATCCGCTCATTGACCGCTTGATTAGCACTGTCTTCACAGAGGATTAATAGGTCGATATCTGAGTAAGGGTGCAGCTCACCCCGGCCGTAGCCGCCCACCGCCACTAGCGCAAGCCCCAGGTCTTTATCCAGCCCCATGCGTTGCCAAAGACCCGTAAGAAGTTGGTCCATGTGCTGGGAGCGCGTCACCACCAGCTCAAAGATGTCGTCACCGGCTTTAAAGCGATTCTCTAGCCAGAGCTGCAGTTCAGCGAGAATGGCCTTACAGGTAGGCAACGTGAGCTCAGCGGGGGCGAACAGGGCGGGCGCTAACAGCGAATGACTCATCACGGCCATCTCCTTATAAGTGGGTAAAACAAGGTAGCAGGCGCGGTTAGTCTTGATTTGCGTCTCACGCCTTACCATTTACGCCTCACTAAAAAACAATAAAGGCGCCGTAGCGCCTTGATCGTGAGATACTGGGTATCCGTGCTTGTTATTATTCGCCCGCAGATCTAATGCTGACAGCATGATTTCCTTTTGGGCCTTGTTCAATTTTATATTGTACCAACTGGCCCGCTTTGAGGGTTCTATATCCATCCATCTCAATGGTGGAGAAATGTGCGAACACATCATCACCGCCGTCCTGTGGGCAGATAAAGCCAAATCCCTTAGCATTATTAAACCACTTCACCGTACCGGTTGTCATACTCTTGCATCCCTTATGCTCAAACATCCTAAACAACGTGATTCATTTATTAGGGCCGTGTCACTCGTATTAGGGCTCGGCCACTAATTCACTATCTGCTTATCACTACCTGCCTATTAATACCAACGATGCTTCGTCGGATACGGCCATTATAATATTGGGCGCATACCAGCCGTAATCAATAGTGATGCAAGTCCACTTTAAACAAAGGCTTAACCGAGTCAAGCCTTTGTTTGGCGCTTCACAATGCTGAACTAAGACAGTTGACAGCCATCTCATACGCGCTAGTGTGAAGGAAAGACACTCTAAACAGTTCCTGATATCCTGAGGGTACAATACGAGCCAAGGCCGTGGGTTTTAAGGGTGTTAATGTCAGTAATCAGGGCATAGCGCAATCAGGAACTGTGATTTAGAGTGATGGTTAGAGTAACGATATGAGCAGGAGTACGCATCAGACAGATGGTGACCTATTAAAAGACAAAGAGGCGGAAGAAATTGCGCTCCAACCCCCTCCTATGTACAAGGTCATCTTGAACAATGACGACTATACGCCCATGGAATTTGTGGTGGAGGTGCTACAGCGATTTTTCGCCATGGATGAGGATAAAGCCACCCAAGTCATGATGGCCGTCCATTATCAAGGTAAAGGAGTCTGTGGCCGGTTTACGGCAGAAATAGCAGAAACAAAAGTAGCACAAGTCAATCATTACGCTCGGCTACATGAACATCCGTTGTTGTGTAGCATGGAGCAAGAATAAGTAAATACCCGCCGCAACGGGACACCGAAGTTTTTAGGGGAGGTGCCTATGTTGAACAAAGATCTTGAGAGCACGTTGAATGATGCGTTCAATGACGCGCGTCGTGCTCGCCACGAGTTCATGACGGTGGAGCACCTGCTACTCGCGTTGTTGAATAATCCTGCAGCCAAAGAAGCGTTGCTTGCCTGTGGTGCTGAGCTTGAGCAGCTACGCCGCGAAACGCAGTTGTTTATCGAGCAAACCACGCCTTTGTTACCGGTCGGCGATGTGGAGATTGAAACCCAGCCTACTTTGGGTTTTCAGCGAGTCTTGCAACGCGCGGTTTTTCATGTGCAATCGTCCGGCAACGCCGAAGTTACCGGCGCTAATGTGTTGGTCGCTATTTTTAGCGAACAAGAGTCACAAGCTGCGTACCTGCTGAAAAGAATCCAAATCAGCCGCTTAGATGTGGTGAACTTTTTGTCCCATGGGGTGCGCAAAGACGAGCAGCCCGAAGACAAAGCGGCTTCATCCCAAGACGATGGCAGTGAAGAGGCGGCCAGCAACCAAACCGAAGGGTTTGTGATCAACCTCAACCAATGGGTAAAAGATGGTCGCATCGACCCCTTAATTGGTCGCGAGCAAGAGGTGAGTCGTGCCATTCAAGTGTTGTGTCGTCGCCGTAAGAACAACCCACTGCTGGTGGGTGAGGCTGGGGTGGGTAAAACCGCCATCGCCGAGGGCTTAGCCTATCGCATCGTGCACGGCGACGTGCCGGAGATCATGGCCGACAACATTATTTATTCCCTCGATATGGGCGCGCTGTTGGCCGGTACCAAATACCGAGGTGATTTTGAGAAGCGTTTTAAAGCGCTGCTCAGACAGTTTGAAAAGCAGAAAGGTGCGATTCTGTTTATCGATGAAATCCACACCATTATCGGTGCCGGTGCCGCCTCAGGTGGTCAGCTGGATGCAGCCAATCTTCTGAAACCCATGCTGTCTAGCGGCCAAATTCGTTGCATGGGCTCCACTACTTATCAAGAATACAGTCAGATTTTTGAGAAAGACCGCGCCTTGGCCCGTCGTTTTCAGAAAATAGACATTCCTGAGCCGTCCGTGGAAGACACCACCAAAATATTAATGGGCCTGAAAAGCCGTTATGAAGCCCATCATGATGTGCGCTACACCACTCCGGCCATTAAGGCGGCGGCGGAGCTATCAGCCAAATACATCAACGATCGTCATTTGCCCGATAAGGCCATTGATGTGATTGATGAGGCAGGTGCCAGAATTCGTATGCTGCCGCCCTCTAAGCGTAAGAAGACCATAGGCGTGAGTGACATCGAAGCCATAGTGGCCAAGATTGCGCGTATTCCAGAAAAGTCTGTCTCAAGCTCTGACAAAGAAGCCTTGAAGACGCTGGAGTCCAAGCTGAAGATGGTGGTGTTTGGCCAAGACAAGGCCATAGAAGTACTGACCGACGCCATTCGCTTGAGTCGCTCAGGCCTTGGCAACGAGAAGCGCCCCATTGGCTCCTTCTTGTTTGCCGGGCCCACAGGTGTGGGTAAAACCGAGGTCACTCAGCAGCTGGCGCGGGTGCTGGGCATAGAGCTGGTGCGCTTTGATATGTCTGAGTATATGGAAGCACACACGGTATCCCGTTTGATTGGTGCGCCTCCAGGCTACGTAGGTTTTGAGCAAGGTGGGCTGTTAACCGATGCGGTGATTAAGCATCCTCATGCAGTCGTGTTGCTTGATGAAATAGAAAAAGCGCACTCGGATGTGTTTAACCTGTTATTGCAGGTGATGGATAACGGCACCTTAACCGATAATAGCGGACGCAAAGCGGATTTTCGCAATGTGATCTTAGTGATGACCACTAACGCCGGCGTACAACAAACCGTGCGCCAATCCATTGGTTTCCAGGAGCAAGACAACAGTCCGGATGCCATGATTGAAATCAACCGTACCTTTGCCCCTGAATTTCGTAACCGACTCGATCATATTATGTGGTTTAACCACTTGGATATGGCGGTTATTTATCAGGTGGTGGACAAGTTTATTGTGGAGCTGCAAGCCCAGCTTGATGCGAAAGGCGTATCGATGGAGGTCAGCGAGCCCGCAAGAGCTTGGTTAGCCGAGCAGGGGTATGATAAGTCGATGGGGGCAAGGCCCATGGGCCGAGTGATACAAGAACAGCTGAAAAAGCCGCTGGCCAACGAGTTGCTGTTTGGCGAACTGGTTGCTGGCGGCTCGGTTAAGGTCACCTTGCAAGACAACAAACTGCATTTTGACTATCAGTCGGAAGCCTCTTTGGCTCATTAACGCCACCGTTGTGCTTAAAGCCACTTAATGCCAATAGGCCCGCCACCTTAAACGAGGGGCGGGCCTATTTTTATTCAAGAGGCGCAGGCCAACAGAACAGAAGTGAGCAAAGCACCCAAACGTTAAACAGCAGGCGTCAGTGATGCGCCTCTAACGTTTGGGTGTCACTGGCGAACGGATTAACGAGCGCGGAAGACGATGCGTCCTTTTGACAGATCGTATGGGGTTAGCTGCACGGTAACTTTGTCACCGGTCAGGATACGAATATAGTTTTTGCGCATCTTGCCAGAGATGTGAGCAGTAACCACGTGGCCATTTTCTAGCTCAACGCGAAACATAGTGTTCGGCAGGGTATCCAAAATGGTCCCTTGCATTTCAATACTGTCTTCTTTAGCCATTGAGTCCTCTTGTTAACGCAGGCAATAAAAGCGGCCGAAATGATGGCAGATTTCGGCCTCACTGTAAAGTTTCCGCTCAGTCTTTCATCCCGTGCCAGGTTCCGGCAATGAGTCGCTGATGGGGGCGGAAGTGTTGTTTATAATTCATTTTTGCACATTCATCCACCTGATAACCCAGATAAAGCCATTGTTTGGCTGTTTGTTGAGCTATCTTGAGCTGCGTTAAGACTGCAAAGGTGCCCAGTGAACGGTGCGCTAACGCAGGTTCAAAAAAAGTGTACATGGCGCTCATCGACTGGCTTAAGGTGTCGGTGACTGCCACCGCCACTAACTTTTGCTCAAGCCTAAATTCAATAAAAGTCGGTGGCAACCAATCACAAAGCACAAAGCCTTCATATTGGCGATGACTGGCCGGATACATGGCACCGTCAAGGTGGCGCTGATTAATATAGCGCTGATAAAGCTCAAAGTAAGCGGGATGGTCGGTGTCACTGACGGTGATGTCTATATCGCGATTATTTCGGGCAATGCGTTTTTGACTGCGGGTCGGCGCGAAGTGTGCGACGTCAATGCGCAAAGATTGGCAGGCGGTGCAGCCCTGACAGTGAGGCCGATAAATATCACTGCCGCTACGGCGAAAGCCAGCACTGAGCAGTTGTTCGTAGTCTTGAGCGTTAAGCCGATTTTTATCCAGCAACACCAATAATTGCTCTTGTTGCTGAGGTAAATAACTGCAGGCATGAGGTGGAGTTAATCCCACCTTAAGGTTCACTTCTTTCATAATGTTAATTCACCCGGTTGCCAGCAGCCTTCACGCAGCGGTAGGCGTTGTAATGCCTGAAGTTTAGATAAGAAGTCACTTCTGTGCCACGTACGCACCCCTAAGCTCATCAGATGGGGGTTAGGCAGCTGGCAGTCCACTAAGGTGCCTCCATAGCGACTAAAGTGGCGACATAGCGCCAGCATGGCCAATTTAGAGCCGTTATCGACTAAGTGAAACATAGACTCGCCACAAAACAGTTGGCCGAGATTAATGCCGTACAAACCGGCGACTAAGGTATCGCCTTGCCATACCTCAATGGAATGGGCGTGGCCCGCCTGATGTAATTGGCAATAGGCGGCTTCAATATCTCGGGTGATCCAAGTACCTTCTTTATGCTCGCGTAATTGGCGGCAATGGCGGATCACCTCAGCAAAGGCGGTATTGATGGTCAAGCGATAAGGCGCGCGTTTGGCAAGTTTTGCTAGGCTTCGACTCACATGCAAATCATCAGGGGCAATCACGGCGCGGGGATCCGGAGACCACCAGAGCAAGGGTTGATCTTCTTCAAACCAGGGGAAAATACCCATGCTATAGGCCAGCAGCAGTCGGTCTGGGCTTAAGTTACCGCCAATGGCTAATAAACCATTGGGGTCTTGCAGCGCTTTGTCAGGGTGGGGGAACCACAACTTATTATCCAATAATGTCAGCATGCCGTTAACCGTTACTCTTTATTAATGTTCTTGTTTAAGTGCTTAGTTTAAGTGTTTTAGCCAGCCTGACCCATTTTTATGCAAGGTGTTCATGAATTTACTGACGCACTTTAGGTGAGCGGGAGCGCTGTGCTGTTGCGCATTGCGTTTCAAACTGAGCCTTATATTACCATTGAATGAATAATGAATGAGCATATACTCTAAATGATAACCTTATAGTTATTGTGTATTAGTTACTGTGTATTTAGGAGGGCAGGATGGCGCATCGGGCACACTTATTTTCGTTACGGATTGGCCATGCGCTGCGCGAAAGTTGCTTAACGGAACCCTATGGCCGCCAGCGTTTACTAAAAGATGTGTTAGCCGGTATTACGGTAGGCATCATTGCTATTCCGCTGGCCATGGCGTTGGCGATTGCCAGTGGGGTGGCACCGCAATATGGACTTTATACGGCCATTATTGGCGGTTTTATTATTGCGCTAACGGGCGGCTCGCGCTTAAGTATTTCAGGCCCCACTGCCGCCTTCGTGGTGATTTTATATCCCATCGCCCAGCAATATGGCTTAGGTGGTCTGTTATTGGCCACCGTGATGTCGGGATTAATCTTGATAGGCTTGGCGCTGATCCGTCTCGGCCGCTTAATTGAATATATTCCTGCTTCCGTGACCTTAGGTTTTACCGGCGGCATCGGGGTGGTGATTGCCACCTTACAGTTAAAGGATTTTTTAGGCCTGACCGAGCTGCAGATGCCGGCGCATTATCTAAGCAAGGTGTCTGCTCTCATGCACGCCGTACCTAATTTTTATGGGCCCAGCGTGATAGTCGCCTTGCTAACGTTGGCCATTATGTTGCTCTGGCCCAAGCTAAAGCTTGGTGGCCCGCCCATTTACCGGCGGTGATCTTGGCCAGTGTGCTCACTTGGTTACTCAATAACCAAGGGCTTGAGATAGCTACCATTAGCAGTCAGTTTAGTTATGTGCTGGCAGACGGCAGCAGTGGGCAAGGCATTCCGCCGGTGTTGCCGCAGTTTATCTGGCCTTGGCTGCAACCCGGACCCGAAGGCGGGGTGTTATTGCTGGATTGGAGCTTGCTGCAAGCCTTATTACCGGCAGCCTTTGCCATCGCCATGTTGGGGGCGATTGAGTCGCTGCTTTGTGCCGTAGTGTTAGATGGCATGACGGGCAAGCGCCACAGTGCCAACAGTGAGCTGTTAGGCCAAGGTATCGGCAATATAGTGGCGCCGTTTTTTGGTGGTATTACCGCCACTGCTGCTATTGCGCGCTCGGCGGCTAATTTTAAAGCCGGTGGCCAAACGCCGGTGTCGGGCATGGTGCACGCATTAGTGGTATTAGCAGCCTTAGTCTTGCTGGCGCCCATGTTGGCCTACGTGCCCATGCCCGCCATGGCCGCATTATTGATGGTGGTGGCGTGGAACATGAGTGAAGCACACAAGGCATTGCGCTTGATTAAAACCGCGCCGCTGGGAGATGTGTTGGTATTTTTTACCTGTTTCTCGCTGACCATTTTATTCGATATGGTGATTGCCATTACGGCGGGTATTCTGGTGGCCGCCGTGCTGTTTATGCGCGATATTGCTGAGATGACGCGGGTGACGGATATTTCAGCTAGCAGCCGATTTAGTGCTTCGCCGCTGCCTGTCGGCTGGTCGGTGTATAAGATCAATGGCCCGTTGTTTTTTGCCGCGGCAGATCGCGTATTCAGCGAGTTAGCCGGCTTATGCGGTACACAAAAGGGCGTAATTTTGTATCTGGACGCGGTGTCTATTTTAGATGCGGGCGGCCAAGCGGCGTTAAGTGGTTTTGTCGCCCACTGCCAGCAACAAAACATTGAGGTCATAGTGGCCGACGTGCAATTTCAGCCGCTAAAAACCTTGGCCCGCGCCGGCGTACAGCCCATTCCTGAAGTGTTATCTTTTTATCCCACCTTACAAGAAGCGCTCGCGCAGGTGAGTGAAAGGTAAAATATAGCGCCGAGCGCCAAGATAAAGGGTTTTGTAGGCAAACACTTGTTCTCGCATTTCGCCGAAGGCGGAACGGTTTTAGGCTTGGTGTATCAGAACCTGTTATGCCGGATTGCACGGCTAAAGTATGTGCCTAGATTCGTGCAATATGCAGACTGCGGCGCGGTTGGATATTGTTTAGTTTTACTGCGTAAAACCGGCCGACTAAAGATGGCCTCTACAATCGTGCAATATGTGAATGTTGGTGCGGTTGGTCTTTGTTTTGTGTTTAGCTCGGTGCTGTATTCTCCCTTCACTTTTCACTCATCACGGTTTTCAGATCAAAAACGGCGCCGTATCTACGGCGCCGTTTTGCTTCTAGCTTAGTGCTGAATAGCTTACTTCAGGGCATCCAAATAGCGCTCGGCGTCCAGCGCGGCCATGCAGCCGGTGCCGGCTGAGGTAATGGCTTGGCGATAGATATGGTCCATCACGTCACCGGCGGCAAATACGCCCTCGATGCTGGTTTGGGTGGCGTTGCCTTGTAAACCGGATTGCACCTTAAGGTAGCCGTTTTCCATGTCTAACTGATCGATAAACATGCTGGTGTTGGGCTGATGACCGATGGCGATAAAGACCCCGGCCAGTGCTAATTCTTCTTCAGTGCCCGTCTGGGTATCTTTTAAGCGCACACCCGTCACACCTGTGTTGTCACCCAGCACTTCTTCTAGCGTGCGGTGGGTGTGCAGAATAATATTGCCGTTATTAACCTTGTCCATTAAACGGTCAATAAGGATTTTCTCGGAGCGAAATTCGTCACGGCGGTGCACTAAATGTACTTCAGCGGCAATATTTGACAGATAGAGAGCTTCTTCTACTGCAGTATTACCGCCGCCAATCACGGCGACTTTTTGGTTACGGTAGAAGAAACCATCACAGGTGGCACAAGCTGAGACACCGCGACCTTGAAACGCTTCTTCAGAAGGTAAACCTAAGTATTTAGCCGAGGCGCCGGTGGCGATAATCAGCGCGTCGCAGCTATAGGTAACACTGTCACCTTTTAATTGAAATGGGCGCTGGCTTAAGTCCACACTGTTGATGTGATCAATCAGTATTTCTGTTTCAAAGCGCTGTGCATGGGCTTTCATGCGCTCCATTAAGGCAGGGCCGGTTAAGCCTTCTGGATCGCCTGGCCAGTTTTCCACGTCTGTGGTGGTGGTCAGCTGACCACCTTGCTGAATACCGGTAACCATTACGGGATTAAGGTTGGCGCGGGCAGCGTAGACGGCGGCGGTATATCCTGCAGGACCGGATCCTAAGATCAGCAGTTTTGCATGTTTTGCTTGACTCATTTGTTTCTCCAACCTGAGAGTAGGCAGATAATAGTGGCTCGATTGTAGGGGATAGCCGAAAGGGAATAAAGTACCACAGCTGGCGGTTCTGTGCAGTGAGACTGGCGGTAAGCCGCCAAAGGGCGTAGACATGATGCTACTGTAATCGGCAAGCTGGAGTTAGAGCGACCGGCAGTTCGGGTTAGAACGAATAGTTATGCAATATAACCAAAAATAAAGGCTCGCTTGAATATCATTAATAAATTAATGCGAGATAAACAGTAATTTGGAGGGTATTCGACCAATAAAGCTGTTATTGGTGCTGAAATAGCTAATTATATCAATATCGGCTTATTTGTTGAGCTAATGCCCTGTGGCTGATGAAAGCGAGCTGAACGGATAAAACAGTTGTTAAATGGTTATTTTAGAGGTAAAACAAACGTATATGCTATCTGTTAGCTACTTAGCATGTTAAGATACTGGAAGATATGCTGTAATAGATAATCGTTTTTTCTATGTATTTATCTGTTTTCTACATTGCGAGATGGCGACGGCACCTGCTGGGTGACCAGAGGAAGTAGTGCTGCTAAAGGCAGACTGAATCCGATATTAGCCTGCCGTGTTGTGCCATGCAGTCAGACTATTCACAGTGGAATATATCGATAATGAGTCAAAGGATGGATGAAGTGTTGGATTTGAACAGTAGACCGGCCAAAGATCTCGACCGAATAGATCGCAATATATTAAACGAGCTGCAGCAAGACGGCCGTATCTCTAACGTTGAGCTGTCTAAGCGAGTGGGGCTTAGCCCCACGCCGTGCTTAGAGCGCGTGCGTCGTTTAGAGCGCCAAGGGTATATCGAAGGCTATACTGCTATTCTTAATCCGCAGTATTTAGATGCCTCTTTGCTGGTGTTTGTAGAAATTACACTTAACCGTGGCACACCCGATGTGTTTGATGAGTTTAATGACGCGGTACAAAAGCTGGAAGAAATTCAAGAATGCCATTTGGTATCCGGTGATTTTGACTACCTATTGAAAACGCGCGTGGCTGATATGTCGGCTTATCGTAAGCTGTTGGGCGAAACCTTGTTACGTTTGCCAGGCGTGAATGACACTCGCACCTATGTGGTGATGGAAGAGGTCAAGCAAAGCAATCGTCTGGTGATAAATACCCGTTAAGCTGTGCTAATGGGCTCGGCTCTGGTATTTTTATCGAAGCGAGCTGATCATAAACTCAGATTCTGCGAGCGGCCTTGGCCGCTCGTTTGTCGTTTGAGTCTCTGGCGACCTTTTCTGTCGCAGCCCAGCCATTGATTGTATGAATAACTTAAAAGTGAGGAGCGGGCGTTTGGCGGAGAAAAAGCTGTTTACTCCTATGTCTGGTTTACAGCGTCTGTTTGAGGCCGGATTGATCACCATTATTTTATTGGCGATCTTCATGATGTTGTCCTTGGTGTCTTATCACCCCTCGGATCCGGGCTGGTCACAAACAGCGTGGGGCGGAGAAATTCGTAATGCTGCCGGTCCTGCCGGTGCTTGGTTGGCCGATATTTTGCTGTTCTCTTTTGGCTTTTCGGCTTATGCGGTACCCTTATTTATGGTGCTGATTGGCTGGTTAACCTTATGGCGGCCAAGGGCGTTAAGTGACATTTGTTACTTAACCTTAAGCCTGCGTATTATCGGATTTTTAATGCTGCTGCTGAGTGTATTAACCTTGGCCAGCATGAACTTGGGCAATATTTACTACTTTTCATCCGGTGGCTTAATTGGCGACATGCTGGCCTCGGCCATCGCCCCTGTTTTTGGCACGCTGGGCACCACTTTATTGCTGTTGTGCGGCTTTGCTACTGGCGTCACCTTTTTTACCGGTTGGTCTTGGTTGCTGATTGTGGAGCGCTTAGGGGCCAGTGTGGTCAATGCGCCGCAGCTATTAAGCCAAGTGCCGCAACGTATTGTTGACTGGCAAAGTAATTTACGTGGTTCACAGACAAGCGAGCCACTGGCGGCAACGACCAGCTCGACGCACGGCTCCGGCAAACCAGTAACGGGCCCTGAGTCGGCGCATACCACCGCAGAAGATACTCATTCTGGTTCAGGCTTTGTAAGCTGGCGCCGGTTTAAAGAGCGCTTGAGTGGCACCGCAGACGAGGCAGATTACGCCCCGCAAGCTGGCCGTGAACATGAGCAAGACGACCCGCTGATGGCACCTCTGCCAGCAGCACCTAAGCGTGCTTTACTGCAAAAGAAGGCGCCACCGATGCGTAAAGAGCCGGTGTTTAATGCCAACCATGAACCAGATGTGGACTTAGAGGCGGCCAGCTCGATGGCGGCGGATGACTTTATGGACACCGATGATTTTCTGGATGCGGAAGATTTTTTAGCGAGTGTCAATAAACCTGCTCGTGCGCCGCAGCAAGCCGCTACTCAACAATCAGCTTTGCAACAAGCACCCATTCAACAAGCAGCGCCGCAAGCACGACCGCAGGCGATGCAACCGCCCGCAGCGCAGCCTATGGCAACCTTAGCGCAAGCGAATGGCTGGCCAGAAGACGACGAGGAGCTGGATTTGCCTTGGTTAAAAGATGATGAAGCTGTGCCTCATTCACCTGCAACACGGGTGGCAGCTGTGCCGCCTAGAGCGCAACGCAGTGTTAGCCCTTTACCTTCGTTTGAGTTACTGGATTTACCCAAGCCGCGCCAGCATACGGTGAGTGAGGCAGAGTTAGAGCGCATTGCGCGCTTAGTCGAGGCCAAGCTTGCGGACTATAACGTGCAAGCCAACGTAGTGGGCGTGTATCCGGGGCCGGTGATCACCCGTTTTGAATTGGACTTAGCGCCGGGTATTAAGGTGAGTAAAATTGCCAGCCTAGATCGCGACTTGGCCCGTTCATTGTCAGCGATCAGCGTGCGGGTGGTAGAAGTTATCCCGGGTAAGCCTTATATCGGCCTAGAATTGCCCAACACGCGCCGAGAAACCGTGTATTTGCGTGAGGTAATCGACAGCGAAGCCTTTAGAAATAGCCAACATCCGTTAACCATGGTGCTGGGTCAAGACATTGCCGGCGAGCCGGTGGTGGTGAACTTGGCGAGAATGCCCCACGTATTAGTGGCGGGCACCACCGGCTCCGGTAAGTCGGTGGGCGTGAACGTGATGATCTTGTCGATGTTGTATAAAGCCACGCCCGAAGAAGTGCGCTTTATTATGATAGATCCCAAGATGTTGGAGCTGTCGGTTTACGAAGGTATTCCGCACCTGCTCACCGAAGTGGTCACTGACATGAAAGATGCGGCCAATGCGTTGCGCTGGTGTGTGGGTGAGATGGAGCGCCGTTATAAGCTGTTGTCTTCGGTAGGGGTGCGTAACCTGCAAGGCTATAACACCAAGGTGCAAGACGCGATTGATGCGGGTGAGCCAATTCGTGACCCACTGTGGGATCCGACCCAGTCTATGGATACCTATCCGCCGGCACTGGAAAAACTGCCGCATATCGTGGTGGTAATTGATGAATTTGCCGACATGATGATGATAGTCGGTAAGAAGGTAGAAGAGCTGATTGCGCGTATTGCCCAAAAGGCCCGTGCGGCGGGAATCCACCTGATTTTGGCTACCCAGCGCCCGTCGGTGGATGTGATCACTGGCTTAATTAAAGCCAACATTCCGACGCGCATGTCATTTCAGGTGTCGAGCAAAATAGACTCGCGCACCATCTTAGACCAACAAGGGGCAGAGTCCTTATTAGGCATGGGTGACATGCTTTACTTACCCGCCGGTGATAGCACGCCAACACGGGTACACGGCGCCTTTGTGGATGACCACGAAGTGCACAAAGTAGTGGCGGCATGGAAAGAGCGGGGCGAGCCCAATTATATTGAAGATATCTTAAGTGGTGAGGTGGGCCCAGAAGGCTTATTGCCAGGAGAAGTAGCGGAAGAGGGCGACGATGCGCCTGATCCCTTGTTTGATGCTGCGGTAGCTTATGTCGTAGAGACGCGTCGTGGCTCTATCTCTGGGGTGCAACGTCAGTTTAAGATTGGTTACAACCGCGCCGCTCGTTTAATCGAACGAATGGAGCAACTTGGCATTGTGAGTGCGCCTATGGGTAGCGGTCAACGTGAAGTATTGGCACCTCCGCCAGTTAGGGAGCGCAATTAAATGAAGAAATTAGCGACGATAGGGTTTGTAATTTGGTCGGTGAGTGCTGTGGCACTGGCCGATGCTAGGTCTGACTTACAACAAAAACTGGCCAGCTTTAACCAATTCTCGGCAGATTTCAGCCAGCAAGTGTTTGATGAGCAAGGTAAGCCGATGCAAACCGGCAAGGGCACCATGCAGTTGGCACGACCCGATCAGTTTCGCTGGCACACAGTGTCGCCTGATGAGAGCTTAATTGTATCGAACGGCAAAAGTGTGTGGATGTATGACCCCTTTGTGGAGCAAGTGAGCATAGCGCCACTGGAGCAAGCGATTCAGAACACGCCCTTCTTGTTGATTGCCGGTCGTGATGGTAAGCGCTGGCAGGATTATGAAGTGACGCGCCAAGGTGCAGATTTTATCGTGGCCAGTAAAGATCCCAGCGAGCTGATCAGCCAGTTTAGTCTGCGCTTTGATGCGAGAAATCGCATTGAACGTTTCAGTGTGTTGGAGTCAGGCGGTCAGCGCAGTGATTTCACCCTAAAAAATATCAACACTCAGCCTAAGGTAAGCAAAACCAGCTTCACCTTTACGCCGCCAAAAGGCGTGATGGTTGATGATCAACGCTAAATATTAAGCGCCAAGCGTTAAGGAAACAGAGAATACCGAGCTCAACCAGCTCGGTATTTTTTTGCCGTGGTATTGAGGCTGCTCTGAGTACCAACGCGCTCAGCTTTACCCCTCAGGCGTCAGCCTTTACACTTCACCATCCTATAGAGACCATGTTAGGCCCACAGTTTTGCTGCTGGCTGAGTGCTGGGTCTGTTGCCATTTTTGTGGAGATGAATGATGAGCACCTTGAGTCTCGACTTTGAACAAGATGACTTTCGCCCGTTAGCCGCGCGCATGCGTCCGCAACGCTTAGCGCAATATCTGGGCCAAGACCATATTTTAGGGCCGGATAAACCACTGCGCCGAGCACTGGAAGCCGGACACTGCCACTCCATGATTTTGTGGGGGCCGCCGGGTACCGGCAAAACCACGCTGGCTGAGTTAATAGCCCTGTATTGTGATGCCGAAGTGGAGCGGGTCTCCGCAGTGACCTCGGGCGTAAAAGAAATTCGCGCCGCCATCGAGCGCGCCCGCGAGCACAAGTTAGCGGGTCGACGCACTATCTTGTTTGTGGATGAAGTACACCGCTTTAATAAATCTCAGCAAGATGCATTTTTGCCCCATATTGAAGACGGTACCGTCACCTTTATAGGTGCCACCACCGAGAACCCCTCGTTTGAGCTCAATAACGCCTTGTTATCGCGGGCGCGCGTTTATTTGCTGAAGCGTTTAGCGCCTGCTGCCATCGAGCAGATGATCGTGCAGGCGCTAAGCGACGACTCCATCTTGGTAGAGCGACATATTGTGCTAGAGGAAGGCGTACAAAGCGCCTTGGCGCAATTGGTGGACGGTGATGGTCGCAAGGCGTTGAACTATCTTGAGCTGTTATCTGACATGGCCGTATCTGTAGAGGGGCAATGCCGAGTCGACTTGAGCTTGTTGGCGGAAGTGACCGGTGAACGACTGGCCCGCTTTGATAATCAAGGCGACCTGTATTACGACTTGATTTCGGCGATTCATAAGTCTATTCGCGGCTCTAATCCCGATGCTGGTTTATATTGGTATGCGCGTATGGTGAGTGCTGGCTGTGACCCTTTGTATATTGCACGTCGCTTGTTGGCCATCGCCTCAGAAGACATAGGGCTGGCCGATCCAAAAGCCATGGACGTAGCACTGGCGGCCTGGGATTGCTTTACTCGGGTGGGCCCAGCAGAAGGGGAACGCGCCATTGCGCAAGCCATTATTTATTTGGCCTGTGCGCCCAAGAGTAATGCGGTTTACACCGCGTGGAACCAAGCGCTAAAAGATGCCAAAGAGCTGCCAGATTTTGAGGTGCCCATGCACCTGCGCAACGCGCCCACTAAGTTAATGAAAGAGCTGGGCCACGGTGCCGAGTATCGCTATGCCCACCATGAGCCGGGCGCCTATGCGGCGGGTGCCACCTATTTGCCTGATGCCATTGCTGGCCGACAATATTATCAGCCTAATGAGCGCGGTTTTGAGCAGAAGATCAAAGCCAAGCTCGATTATTTGAAAAACCTTGACCAACAAGCCGGTGGCTAGCGGTAAAAGAGACATAGACCTTAGTTGGCTCGCAGGCTACGGGCTGTTAAACTTAAGCTCAATTTTATGATCTTAATTTCCGTGTTGCTAGACTCACCCGAGCATAGTCTCGATGGCTCTTGCACACCCTCGCATTTAATAAGGTAACTCATGCTGGATTCCAAATACCTGCGCGGCGACATCGCCGACACGGCAGCGCGGCTGGCAAGCCGTGGCTTTACGCTCGACATTTCTGTGTTTAATAACCTCGAAGAACAGCGCAAGTCCTTGCAATCCCGTACTCAAGAGTTACAAGCCGATCGTAATGCCCGCTCCAAAGCCATTGGTTTGGCGGCGCGTAATGGCGAAGACATCGCACCCTTAAAGGCGGCAGTTTCAAACATTAATGATGAGCTAGACGGCTGTAAAGTTGAGCTGGATAAGCTACTTAATGACATTGAAGCTTTCAGTGCTGCCCTGCCTAACCTGCCTCATGAGTCGGTACCGGTTGGCAAGAATGAAGACCAAAACGTTGAAGTGCGTTTGTGGGGCGAGTTGCCAAACTTTGATTTTGAACCTAAAGATCACGTCGCGCTGGGCGAAGCGTTAGCGGGCTTGGATTTTAAAGGCGCGGTTAAAGTATCAGGTTCCCGCTTTGTGATCATGCAAGGCCAAATCGCTCGTATGCATCGTGCCTTGGCGCAATATATGCTGGATTTACATACCCAAGAGCACGGTTACATTGAGTGTTACGTGCCGTACTTGGTGAACAGTGATAGCTTGTTTGGTACAGGTCAGTTACCAAAGTTTTCTGCGGACCTATTCCATACCGCCATCGAAGGCGAGGGCGATGAAGAAGGCAAAGTGCGTCGTTTCTCACTGATCCCGACCTCTGAAGTGCCGCTGACCAACATTGGCCGTGATGAAATTTTTGATGCCAATCAATTACCGCTGAAATTTACCGCCCACTCGCCCTGCTTTCGCTCCGAGGCCGGCTCTTATGGCCGCGACACCCGTGGTTTAGTGCGCATGCATCAGTTCGATAAAGTAGAAATGGTGCAATTAGTGCACCCTGATACCTCGTGGGACACCTTAGAAGAAATGGTCGGCCACGCGGAAAAAGTGCTGCAAGGCTTAAAACTGCCGTATCGCGTGATGGCGCTATGTACCGGTGATATGGGCTTTAGTGCGGCTAAAACCTATGACTTAGAAGTCTGGTTGCCGGCCCAAGATACTTATCGCGAAATTTCTTCAGTGTCTAACTGCGGTGATTTTCAGGCGCGCCGTATGCAAGCGCGCGTGCGTGGCGCGGATGGTAAGCCACAGCTGCTGCACACGTTGAATGGTTCGGGACTGGCCGTGGGTCGTACGCTGGTCGCGGTATTAGAGAATTATCAGCAGGCAGATGGCCGCATTGTGGTACCTGATATCTTGCAGCCGTATATGGGTGGTTTGCAGTTTATCGGTTAATTGCGCGCTTAATTTCTGTATAAAAAAAGCCGCCCGTCCCACATATTATGTTGGGACGGGCGGCTTTTTGACGTTTGTAGCTTGGTGCAGCAGTACTTGCTAAGACGGACAGCTAACGCGGCCTGACATGCGTTTACTTAATGGTGAGACGTAACGCCAAGCGTTGCAAACGTGGCGCGCCGACTAGGATCAACATAAACGCCACCGGCCATGCCACGTAGAAAGCCTGCCACCAGCGCGATAAAAAACCTTCATTAAGCCCAGTATTCACCCCTGTGACCAAACCGGTCATGATGGTGACCATATAAATAGACATCAGAATCGGAAAAGCCAGTTTGGCGAAGCGACGGGGAAAGAGCATGAAGTAATCCCTGAATTTATATACCAATAAAAGCCCATTGTAACCCGCATTACTGCGTGCGACTAATTCGAAAACACACAATAGTTTCATGAATTTACCTGACGGTAGTCATATTATTCATAAAAATGTAACAATTCAGCATCATATGCCATTGATGAGGCTCCCTCTCTGTGTATAATCCACCAATATTTTTTGGTGTTCTAGCAGAACCATTCGGCGAGAAGGTTTCAGGTGGTTTTATCATCTGTTAATTCGGTTGGTGGTTGCCTTATCTATTTGTCTGGCTATGCCAGATACTTGGTTTTGATGGAGAGAAAGACATGACGTCGCGTTCAACTGAATATAAAGGCGCTCCCCAGAGTGGGGCTGAGAAAAAAGGTGGATTTACCCGCTTTTTGGATACCGTAGAATGGTTAGGCAATTTATTGCCCCATCCCATAACCTTGTTTGCCATTCTCTGTGCCGTTATTTTAATTGCATCGGGTATTGCCGGATATTTTGAATTGAGTGTCGCTGACCCTCGCCCGGAAGGTGTCGCGGGACGCGCCGCTGATGGCATGATCCAAGTGGTGAGTCTGCTAAATGGCGAAGGTCTGGCGCGTATTGTGGGCAGCCTAGTGAGCAACTTTACCGGCTTTGCTCCCTTGGGCACAGTACTGGTCGCGCTGCTGGGCGTGGGCATTGCCGAGCATTCTGGTCTCTTGTCTGCTGCGATGCGCGGTTTGGTGATGAATGCGTCCAAACGCATGGTGACAGTAACAGTGGTGTTTGCGGGGATAGTTTCTAACACAGCGTCTGAGTTGGGTTACGTGGTGTTGATCCCGCTGGCGGCGATGATCTTTCATTCACTGGGGCGCCACCCCTTGGCAGGATTGGCAGCGGCGTTTGCCGGTGTGTCGGGTGGCTACAGTGCCAACTTGCTATTGGGCACGGTTGATCCGCTGCTATCGGGTATCACTCAAACGGCGGCGAACATCATTGACCCCGCATATGTGGTAGGGCCAGAAGTAAACTGGTACTTCATGTTTGTGAGTACCTTTGTTATTGCCGCGTTAGGCGCCTTTGTTACCGAGAAAATCGTCGAGCCTAAGCTGGGTAAATATAATGAGGCTGACGCCGCAGGTGATCTCGATATGACCGGCATGGGGCGAGTGACATCGGCTGAGAAACGCGCCCTTAAAGGGGCGGGTCTGGCCGCTCTAATGGTGTGTGGGTTACTGGCGTTGACTGTAGTGCCAGAAAACGGTGTGCTGCGTCATCCGGTCACGGGTGAGATCGCTGGCTCTCCGTTTCTACAGGGCATAGTAGCCTTTATTTTCGTGTTCTTTGCCATTCCCGGTTTTGTATATGGCCGCATGATGGGCACCATGAAAAGCGATCGTGATGTGATTGATGCCATGTCGAAAAGCATGAGCTCTATGGGTATGTACATAGTGTTGGTGTTTTTTGCAGCGCAGTTTGTGGCGTTTTTCAGCTGGACCAATTTTGGTACCGTGGTAGCAGTACAGGGCGCCACCTTCTTGCAAAATATTGGCCTGACCGGTCCTTTGCTGATGATGTGCTTTATCGTACTGTGCGGCTTTATTAATCTGATGCTGGGCTCGGCCTCTGCCCAGTGGGCAGTAACGGCCCCTATTTTTGTGCCCATGCTGATGCTGGTGGGCTACTCACCCGAAGTGATCCAAGCGGCGTATCGCATCGGTGACTCCACCACCAATATCATTACCCCCATGATGAGCTACTTTGGTTTGATTATGGCGGTGGCGGCCCGGTACAAGAAAGACTTAGGCATAGGTACCTTGATGGCCATGATGCTGCCCTATTCGATAGTATTTTTGTTAGGATGGAGCCTGTTATTCTTTCTGTGGGTATTTGTATTTGGCCTGCCAGTGGGGCCAGGTGCGGCTACCTTTTATGACGGCTTGTAAGTTGACCTGTTAGACAGATTATCTTGTCATTTTAGTCAGGTAATCAAGAAGAGGCGTTCGGCGTGGGTAATTGCGCGGAACCTTGTTTATTTAACGAGGGCTAGCAAGGGAATAGTTTGATGTTGAAGAATATTTATCCGTTTTTATTTCGCTTTTTGTCATTCTCCTTTGGTAGAATACAGCTCCTTAACGAGGTCCTCGGCAACAAATGATGGTTTGGATAGACTTTGTAATTCTGGGTATTATTGCCCTGTCAGCAGTCGTAAGCTTAGTCAGAGGATTCGTAAAAGAAGCCATGTCACTGGCTACTTGGTTGGCGGCGTTCTTCGTTGCTAGTCAATTTTATGCTGATCTTAGCGCTCTGCTCGATATCTCAGATCCCCTGATACGCAACGGCACCGCCATTGCCGTCCTGTTTGTATTAACCCTCATTTTAGGCGCACTCATCAATTATATTGTGGGTCAGTTAGTCGATAAAACTGGCCTGTCGGGCACTGATCGGGTGCTTGGCGTGTGTTTTGGTGCCGTTCGCGGTGTCTTGATCGTGGCCGCGTTATTGTTTTTTATCGATACCATGACCGGATTTTCTCACAGTCTGTGGTGGCAACAGTCTGTGTTAATTCCCGAATTTGGTATTGTTATCCAGTGGTTCTTCAGCCTGGTGCAAAATTCATCCAGCTTTTTACCCCCCAAGCCATAATGAATTGAGGAAATGAATACATGTGTGGGATTGTCGGTATTCAAGGTACGACTCCAGTAAATCAGGCGCTTTATGACGCCTTAACTGTACTGCAACACAGAGGTCAAGACGCCGCAGGCATAGTGACCATTGCTGGTGACACGTTGCGCCAACGCAAAGCCAATGGTCTGGTGCGCGAAGTGTTTGAAGAGCGACACATGGCGCGTTTAATTGGTAACGTCGGCATTGGCCATGTACGTTACCCAACTGCTGGCAGCAGCAGTGTGGCCCAAGCGCAGCCTTTTTATGTCAACTCCCCATTTGGCATTACCTTGGCGCATAATGGCAACTTGACCAACGCTCGCGAACTCAAAGAAGAACAGTTTCGCGTGGCGCGTCGTCACATCAATACCACCTCAGATTCTGAAATTTTGCTCAATGTCCTCGCTCATGAGCTCGATCAACAGACTCTCGATCTGCATCTAGAACCTAGCCATGTGTTTGCCGCTATTAGCTCTGTGCACAAAAAAGTGCGCGGTGCCTATGCGGTGGTTGCCGTCATTATTGGCCATGGCATGATGGCGTTTCGTGATCCTAACGGTATTAGACCCTTAGTGCTCGGCAAGCGTGACTGTGAGCAGGGTGGTGTTGAGTATATGGTAGCCTCAGAAAGTGTGGCGCTTAATGCGGTGGGTTTTCATCTGATCCGCGACGTGGCACCCGGTGAAGCCATCTACATTACTCAGCAAGGTGAGCTGTATACCCAGCAATGTGCCGATGAGCCTCAGCATCAGCCTTGTATTTTTGAATATGTGTACTTTGCGCGCCCCGACTCTTTTATCGATAAAGTGTCTGTGTATGCGGTGAGAGCGCGCATGGGCCAGAAACTCGGCGATAAAATTGCACGGGAGTGGGAAGACCTCGATATTGATGTGGTGATCCCCATTCCAGAAACCTCTTGTGATATTGCGTTGGAAATTGCGCATAATCTGGATTTGCCTTATCGTCAAGGCTTCGTAAAGAATCGCTATATTGGCCGTACCTTTATTATGCCCGGCCAACTGCAACGTCAGCAATCGGTGCGCCGTAAACTCAACGCCATACATTCTGAGTTTGCCGGTAAAAATGTGCTGCTAGTCGATGATTCAATTGTAAGAGGTACCACCTCAGAGCAGATTATTAAAATGGCGCGCGAAGCGGGGGCGAAAAAAGTTTACTTTGCCTCAGCCGCACCGGAAATTCGCTTCCCGAATGTGTATGGCATCGACATGCCATCGGTTAATGAGCTGATTGCCTATGGCCGCGAAGTTGACGAAATCTGCCAATTAATTGGTGCAGATGGGCTAATTTTTCAAGAGCTTGAAGATCTCGAAGATGCAGTGCGCCACTTTAATCCTGAACTGCGTCACTTTGAAACCTCAGTCTTTACCGGCGAGTACGTGACGCAAGATGTGGATCAAGCTTACTTAGATGAGCAAAATGCGTTACGCAACGACAACGTCAAGCATGCGGACTGTCAAGATGACGCACATCTTGCTATGTATAATGAAGGCGAAGCCTGATTAATCAGCGGGTTAGCTAATAGAAAGGGGCCTTTTAAGGCCCCTTTTTTATTAATGATGAACACCCGTTCGTTCATATAGCCATTTATTTCATATACTCATTTAATTCATATACATAGGGCCAAAGCCCCAACTCCAAATTAATACGGTCGCCGTCATTAGGCAGACTAACAGCACCAGTGCCGCTGTGATCACCGAGCTTGCATAAATAAAGCCGCGATCTTCAGGAATGCGCATCACGATAGGAATGCCGGTATACAAAAGGTAAACCGAGTACGCAACGCCCACCAAGCCAACCAGCATGATCACGATAGGCTCAGGGTAGAATAAAGCAAAGCCGGCCATAAATAAGGGGGTGGCCGTATAGGCGGCAAGCTCTATGCTGTGTGAAAAATTTGGGCTGGCACCAAAGGTGCCCGCCATCCAAAAAATAAGATAGGCGAGGGCGAAGACGCCGAAAATTAACCCCACATACATGCTTATCGCCATGGCTAAGGCGCTTTGAGGAGTGAGCAAAATAGTGGTGCTGTTAGTGCTACCAAAATTCCAACCAATCATGGTTGTCGAAAGGTAAGCGCAAATGGTCGGTATCAGTGCTATCAAGGCTAAGTGGATTAAGCTGTAACGTAAACTCTCATGTTGGCGGTCTACCGTGTGCCACTGTACTTTAGGCTGTGTGTACAAACCCCAAATTCGATTTAAAAACATGGCTTATCCCCTTCAATATGCTTATTGCGAACTGTTTTATGGCAGATAAACAGAATGGTTCTGTTTTTCTGTAAACACAGCTGCGTGCAGTCAAATATCCGTATTACTACTCTTAAGCTCGGACTAAGTATAAACCACATTTTACAAGCTGCCGTGTAAGCCTAAAATTAGGGCTACAAAGTTTCTTGAGGTTCTTTTGAGTCTTGTTGCTGGTGTGAGAAACTGAGATATCCAGAGTTTGAAGCGTCACTCAGTAAAATGGCAAAGGGCTAATTAGCTTTTTATGGCGTATAGATATAAAAGATGCGGCAGTGTTAGAATACGGCCGCATTCATTATAACTTGTTGAAAAAAATTATAAATTCCCCCGCATGCTAGATAACTAGGTAGCCGAATTTTTATGCTGATATCGATTATTGAACAGGCTATGTTGATCCTCGCATCAGGCTGGCTACTCACCATGAATATGCGGAAAATGCAGGCTCATCCGCGATTATTACCGCTTACCACCGGCGTCTGGTTTGGCATTATTACCATCGCCTGCATGTCGATGCCACTTAGTGTTGGGCCAGGCGTGCTGCTGGATGTGGGAGATGCGGTTATCTTTGTTGCCGGCTTATTTGGTGGTCTGCTCTCCGGTGGGTTGACGGTCGTGCTGGCGGGGGCGTTTAAGCTGTGGTTTAACGACGCTGATAGCTTGGTCAGTGTAATGAGAATGCTGATGGCGTTGTCCTTGGGTCTCATCGGTAAATACGCTTTGGTAAATACTCGATTTTCGCTGACCTTCGGCTATTTGTTGCCTACTAGCTTATTTCTCAATGGCATTAGCATTGGTTTTATTTATTACAGCGTTGAGCCTCAATTACACGCGCATGTGCTATCCATGACCCTGCCTTTTTTAGTGGTTGCCGTGCCTTTGACGCTGATGCTGATTTTTATTCTAAAAGATACCGAGCATCGTCAACAAGAGCAGCAAGCATTACGGGTCAGCCAAGCACGGTTATTGGCCATTACCAGTGCTTTGCCGGATATGATGAGCGTGATTGATGAAGATGGTTTTTATCTGGATATCATGCCCGATAATATTATATTTCCCGGCAGTAAAGATGTACGCCGCGTCGGTCAAAATGTCAGCGATGTATTTCCTCGCGAGTACGCCCAGCGGTTACTGGCTTTTATTGACCGCACTATTACCGAGCACAAAGTCACCCATATGATGTTTGAGCTGCAGCAGGATGACGGCGGGCGTACCTTTGAAAGCGTGGCACAAGCCCTGGACACTCGTGCTGGTGAGGCGCGCGCCGTGGTGATACTCACCCGCGATATTAGTGAGCGAGTAAAAGGGGAAACTGACCTGCGTATTGCCGCAGTGGCATTTGATAGTTTTCAAGGCATGTGGGTGACCGATAAGCATAATCGCATCTTGCGCGTTAATAAGGCGTTTAGTGAGGTCACGGGATATAGCGAAACGGAAGTCTTGGGTAAGACACCGAGCATTTTTAGTTCCGGCCAACACGACAGTGGTTTTTATCAAGATATGTGGCACGACATTAATAGCCAAGGTCATTGGCAGGGCGAGATTTATGATAAGCATAAATCAGGGAAAATTTATCCCCAATTGCTCACTATTAGTGCAGTGAAAGACGAACAAGAACAAGTGAGCCATTATGTGGCCAGCATTACCGATCTGAGTGTGGAAAAAGAAAATGCCAAAAAAATTCATGACTTGGCTTATTACGACAGCTTAACCGGTTTACCCAACCGACGACTGTTGCTGACCAGTATCAGAAAAACCCAAAGAGAGAGTGCTAATAGTCATAAGTTAGGCGCTGTTATTTTTATCGACTTAGATCAATTTAAAAATATTAACGATCTATGGGGCCATGCAGTAGGCGACAAGCTGTTAGTGCATGTGGCTAATCAGTTACGAAAAGTGCTCACCGAACAAGATAGCCTAGCTCGCTTAGGCAGCGACCAATTTGTCCTGGTGCTGAGTGCTCAAGCCGACGACCAACGCCAACTTATGGCCCACTTAGATCACCACAGCCAGATGTTACTGACCATGCTGGATCAACCCTATACCCACGGTGAACAAAAGCTGCGCAGCAGTGCCTGTCTAGGCATAGTCGCATTAGATGGTTTTAATGACGCGCCTGAAGAGTTAGTACGCCAAGCTGAGCTTGCCATGTATGCGGCAAAAGACACCGGTAAGGGGGAGCGCCGTTTCTTTGACCCCCATATGCAAGAGACGATTTCTCAGCGTTTATTGTTAGAAGAAGACATTATTCGCGGCTTAGAAGCACGGGAGTTTGGTGTTTATTTTCAAGCGCAATTTAACAGTGATAGTCAGTTAATTGGTGTCGAATCATTAGTGCGTTGGCATCATCCTGAGCGCGGACTCTTATCGCCGATTGCCTTTATCGAAGTGGCAGAGGCTGCGGGTATTATGAGCCAAATTGACAGCGTTGTGCTGCTTCGCTCCTGTGAGCAAATGGCGAAATGGACGCGGTTACCGGCTTTTAGTGATATTACGGTGTCGGTGAATATTAGTCCGGCACAATTATATCAGCATGGCTTTGTCGAAGAAGTACTGAAAGTCGTCAGTGACACCGGGGCTGATCCTAAGCGGCTGAAGCTGGAGCTGACGGAATCTATGCTGGTGACGGATATGCAGCAAGCCATTGCGCGCATGCGCCAACTTAAGGAAGCGGGGATTCGTTTTTCGATAGACGACTTTGGTACGGGTTATTCGTCGCTACAATATTTACAACAACTGCCGCTGGACCAACTCAAAATCGACCAATCTTTTGTGCGAGGCTTACCGGAAGACACCAGCAGCTTGGCGATTATTAGAGCCGTGATTGCCATGGCCACCAGTTTAGGTTTAGAAGTGATTGCCGAAGGTGTTGAAACCGAAGTACAGCGCGACATACTGCTGGCTAATGGCTGTGGTTTATATCAAGGCTATTGGTATGCAAAGCCGTTACCTGCCGAGCAAGTTGAACAGCTAGATAGAATTAATAACCCTACCAGCACCAAGGCGATCGGCTAGCTGACAGCCCTTGTGGCTTAATAAGCCATTCCATCCATGCGCCACTTACTTCTTACTGCTTATAGTGCCACAGTTTTATTGCGACCCTGTTGTTTGGCTTGATACAGTGCTTGGTCTGCCAGTTTTAAAGTCTCATTGATACTTTTTACCGACTCTGCACCCGACCAATCGGCCACGCCCAAAGAAACAGTAATGATGCCTACAGTAGGGATATCGGTAGCCGCTATAAGCTCTCTGAGCCGTTCGGCTACCCTAACAGCAGTATCTTGGGGGGTGTTGGGTAAGAAAATCATAAACTCTTCCCCACCACTGCGGCATAGCTGGTCTTCTTTTCGTGCTTGAAGGCGCATCAATTGCGCCAGTTTTTTGATCACCTCATCACCCACATCATGACCGTATGTGTCATTAATGCGCTTAAAAAAGTCGATATCTAAGGTGATGACCGAAAAAGCGGTGTGCGCTTGCTGATAGCTATCGAGCACTTGCGTCATGGCGCGACGATTTAATAATTCCGTCATAGAATCCGTATGGCTATCGCTGTGTAATTGGCAAATTTTATCGTTAAGTAATCCCATACTTTTTATAATGGCGCGCTTTAGTTGAGCGGCTTCAAAGTACCAAGAGTTAATGTGCGAGATGTTATCTTGCATGGAGCTGTTATTAATCTGAGTATTATCTATCTGTCGGGTGTCGCGAGCCAACTGCCACAAGGGCCGTGAAATGAGCAGCGCTGAAAGCCAGATACCCAATAACGTCAGTAACACCAAGGGCAGGCTTTTTAAGAACACTTTAATAATATGGCCGTCTAAGCCCGCCAGCGTCATTGTTTTAGGTCTTTGTGCAACTACTCCCCAGCCTGCGTTAGCAATAGGGGCAAAGCCGGCTAACATTGCTATCCCTTGAGAGTTAGTGACCCCATAAGCGCCTTCTTTACCGAGAATCACCTGATCAATGGCTGCATTGTGCTCAATTTTTTGGCCAATGCGCGCAGAGTTTGGATGGTAAATTAAGGTCTTATTACGATCCACCACATACAGGTAGGAGCCATCTTGGTAGTAATGTTTGCCAAGAATGTCGTTAAGAATATTTTTTTGCTGCAAATAAATGGTGCCTGCGATATAGCCTACGTACTCGCCATTGTCAGCAAAAATAGGATGCGACAAACTGATCAAATAATTGCCAGCGGCGGAAATAAAGGGGTCTGTGATCACGGATGTTCTTGCCGCTATAGACTGTAAGGCATGCGGTGACTCGAGCGTCACACCACTCAGGCCTAGCGCTTCGGGAGAGACGGCCAGTACTCTCGCTCTGGCATTGACCACCACCACAGAGTTAAAAGTATCTGTGGTTTCATGTAAGCGGCGCACCTCAGCTACTAAGTTGGCCTCTGAATGCATCTGCTCACTGAGCATCTCGGCATTGTAAGCCAGTCGGTCTTGAGCCATATCCAGAAACACATCGGTGACTTCCGCTAACTTAGCCGCATACACGCGGTTAGCCTCTAGCGTATTATTGATGAGTAATGAGCGTTGTACTTCATAGGTGGCATAAAAACTGTTGCCCAAGGTAATGAGCACACTAAACACTGCCAGCACCAGAATGAGGCCGCGCAGTTTAAACCAAGGAAGAGACTTACTAGACATTAGGCAGCATAAACCTATATGTGATCAGCTAACGTGGCTGAAGGTGTGGCTTTACGGTTAGTTTTATTTTGCACGAACCTATTGATCAAGCATAAAAAAGGCCCCGTTAGGGGCCTTTCCAATCGATTGGTGGAGCTGGCGGGATTTGAACCCGCGTCCGAAAAACCTACATCGTCGGTACTACATGCGTAGTCAGTCATTACATTCGCCATCTGCTGCGGACAGACACGCCACAGAATAACTAGCCTAAATTAGTTTTAATGCTTCCACCGTCAGGCACGATTTCCACACGATTCTGTGAGATATGACCTTCCAATTCCCTAAGTCACAGACAAGCTAGGGTAGAAGGGCTCTAACAGGTTATTAAGCTGCTAGTGCGTAGTTTTCGTCGTTTGCGACTATTTTTTTGCGATTTTTTAACGAGGCCTATCGCACCTCGGCATGCACCTAGGAGTTCGAGAATCTCGTCGAATCCAGAATCAGCCCCAAGTCCAGTTATAGTATGGCAATTTTTGCCGAACCACAAGTATTAACGATTTTTATGCTTCATCATGCGATCTTTTTCGCGTTTCCAGTCCCGCTCTTTCACGTCTTGGCGCTTGTCGTGGTCTTTTTTGCCTTTCACTAGGCCAATTTCAATTTTCACCCAAGACTGAGACCAATACAGCGCCAGTGGCACTAAGGTATAACCATCGCGGTCAAGCAGGGTGGCTAACCGGTCGAGCTCGCGCCGTTTCAGTAACAGCTTGCGCGAGCGCATGGGATCGCACACTACGTGAGTAGAGGCCATGTTAAGGGGAGTAATGGTGGCGGCAAACAAGAAGGCTTCGCCATTACGTATAAATACGTAAGAATCAGCGATATTGGCTTTGCCTGCCCGCATCGCTTTTACTTCCCATCCTTGTAGCTCCAGCCCAGCTTCATACTTTTCTTCGACATAATATTCGTGCCGAGCCTTCCTATTGAGGGCAATGGTGCTGGAACCGACTTTTTTCTTAGCTTTGTTTTTTGTCATAGTAGCGCCATTATACGGGGCCAATGATGGCTTTGGAATTGCTGATACAGCAACTGCGTGTTTTTTATACGTATTTCGTGATGATTCTGCGGTTATATCAGCCTAATTGTCTTGATTCGACAGCCGTGAGTCCAACTAAGATTAATGTTAAAATCGAGTCGATTTGCTGTCAGGAGAGATTATGCCGAGTATTACTCGCAGTGCCTTAGTGATGTTTAGTGCACAACAAATGTATGAGTTGGTCAATGATATTGACGCTTATCCGCAGTTTTTACCAGGTTGTGCGGCAAGCCGTGTGGTTTCGCAGTCCGATAATACCATTACTGCGGCCTTGGATGTATCTAAGGCGGGTATTCGTAAAACTTTTACCACCCGCAATGTATTAACGCCTTATCACCATATTAGTGTCGAGCTAGTCGACGGGCCTTTTAAAACACTGAATGGCGGCTGGACCTTTACGGCATTGGATGAGGATGCCTGTAAAGTCGAGTTAGAATTGTATTTTGAATTTACGTCTCGCTTAGTGGAATTTGCCTTTGGCGGCATCTTTAAGGAGCTGGCCAATGCCATGGTACATTCTTTTAGTGAGCGAGCCAGAGAGGTGTATGGCCATGAGTCTTATTCAGGTTGAAGTGGTGTATGCGCTGCCTTATAAGCAAGTGGTGCTGAGCCTTAAGGTTGCGCCAGATTGTGATGTACAGCAGGTTATCGCCCAGTCTGGCATCTTGCAGCAGTTTCCTGAGATTGACCTAGATACCAACATGGTTGGCGTGTTTGGGCGTCAGGTTAAACTGGATAGCCAACTGCGGGCAGGAGACAGAGTCGAAATCTATCGGCCCTTATTAGCGGATCCTAAAGATATTCGTCGCCGTCGTGCCGAGCAAGCCAAAGAAGAAGGGCGTGCCGATAAGGTGACCGGTGGGCGGCCCAATCCTGGGCGGGCTAGCGTGAGAGCGAGCAAAGACAGTGCGCTGGCAGAGGACGAGCTTAAGGAATGACAGAATAGAAATAGCGAGGTTAAGCACGCCGGACGCATGTCCGGCATGATGATGCAGTTAGGTTATTTATTGCCTCAAAGCCGCTGAGTTGCCGAGGTAATCAGCGTTATAAGCCTTGGTCGAAGTTGATGGGTGCGGGGTAATCGCCGCCTACTGACATTAGCGCACCGTTATTGAACTCAAGCACCAGCTGCTTTTGTTCTACTTCTCCACGACCGGGTTTAAAGTAGTACAGATAGACCCAGCGTTCATGATTGAAGCTGTCCAAGCTCATGGGGTTGCCCAGCAAAAAGCGGACCTGTTCTTGACTCATACCGCGGCGCAGCTGATCAACTTGTTTGGCTTCTATGTAGTTGCCTTGTGGAATATCTATTTTATATACCAGACCGCAACCCATCAGAGGCAGGGTTAACATTATCGGTAAAATCAAGGTTTTGAGTTGCATATGGGCACTATATCCTGTGTGACTTGTGGCCATGATAGCGACTGTGGCAGACCTTGTAAAAGCACAAGCGACAGTTATATTTTGGCTCGCGGCCATTATGTGTTTCTGACTTGGTTTTCGCCCCCTCTGGGAGCACTAATAGTGGCGACGCGGCCGAGCTTGAAGCTAGGCTGAGTCATTGGCTTCCGCCTTACTAATGGATAAGCCTGCGGGCTGTTATTGGCGCGGCCTTACGTTAAGCTGCATTTATTTTTAACCGTTAAGCGACAATTTATGACGACACAGGTTTTTCACTTAAAGGTCACTACTGACGACTTGCAAGGGGCGCGCTTGGCCATTCTGCCCGGCGATCCGAGCAGGGTTGCCCGCATTGCTGGGCATCTTTCTAATCCGCGCTTGCTGGCCAGTCACCGTGAATTTACTTCTTGGCTCGGTGAGTTGGATGGTAAGGCGGTGGTGGTGTGCTCAACCGGTATTGGCGGCCCTTCTACTTCTATTGCCTTGGAAGAGCTGGCGCAACTGGGCGTGACCACTTTCTTGCGCATTGGTACTACGGGGGCGATTCAGCCCACTATTAATGTGGGCGACATGATAGTCACCAACGCGGCGGTACGCCTAGATGGCGCGAGTTTACATTTTGCACCTTTGGCATATCCTGCGGTGGCCGATTTTGATTGCAGCTGCGCGCTGGTGGATGCGGCGCGCGAATTGGGCTTAAGCCCGCATGTGGGCATTACTGCCTCGTCCGATACATTTTACCCCGGCCAAGAGCGCTACGACACCTATTCAGGCCGTGTGACGGCGAGTCTGCAAGGCAGCCTTGCTGAGTGGCAAGCCATGGGAGTGCTCAATTATGAGATGGAGTCGGCTACCTTATTTACCTTCTGTGCCAGTCAGGGATTAAAGGCCGGTTGTATTGCGGGGGTAATCGTTAATCGCTGTGAGCAAGAAAAGCCCGATCCCGTGCAAGTACAAGTGGCGGAACAACAGGCGATTGAGATAGTGATCGGCGCTGCTCGCCGTTTGGTTTAGGCCAAGGGTTGCTTCCAAGGTTCATTGACCATTAAAAAAGCCCCGAGTCGTAACGATTCGGGGCTTTTTAGTGCGTATTCGTTATTATTTCACGCTGCACAGCGCCAGAGTAGAAGTAGCGTTGCGCTAAAAGACGTTTTGCTACGTAAAACCGGCCAGCTGAAGACGGCCTCTACAAGTTCGGTATCCGATGTAAGCGTACGGCGTTTAACGTACAGCGCCTCACGCCTCACGCCTCACGCCTCACGATTAACGTTTAGCTAACCAATAGCTCTTGGGCATTGGCTAAGGTGTTGGCGGTAATTTTATCGCCACCGAGTAAGCGCGCCAGCTCTTGTAAGCGGCTGTTGGTATCTAGCTCTTGCATGCGGGTTTGTGTTTCATGCTTATCGCTGTCTTTACTGACAAAGTAATGCTGATGGCCATTGCCCGCCACTTGGGGCAGGTGGGTGATCACCAGTACTTGAGTCGAATCGCCAAGTTGACGTAATAACTTGCCCACCACGGCGGCTGTTGGTCCGCTGACGCCCACATCCACTTCATCAAAAATAAGGGTTGGGGTTTCTACTTTTTGCGCGGTAATGACCTGAATGGCCAAGCTGATGCGCGATAGCTCGCCGCCGGAGGCCACTTTCGCCAAGGGGCTCATGGGCTGACCAGGGTTAGTGCTCACCAAAAAGTCGACTTTATCTATGCCCAAGGGCGAGAATCCCGCGCTATTATCCGCAGTCACGGTAATTTCAAAGCGCCCGTGCTCCATGCTCAGTTGATGTAAGCTTTGGGTGATTTGGCTATTCAACGATTGCGCGTAGCGTTGGCGGCTGTGACTGAGTCGCTCGGCGGCTTGTAAAAACTGCGCTTTGGCTAAGTCTACTTCCTCGTTTAGCTCTTCAAGTCGATGGTCATTGCTGTCCATGTCGGTGAGTTGGGTTTTTATCTGCTGATGAAACTGCGATAACTCTACGGGCTGCACATGGTGTTTACGGGCTAGCTCCATCACTTTAGTCATGCGCGCTTCCACCTCAAATAGGCGTTCAGGGTCCAGCTCTAAACGATCTAAATAGCGACTTAATTCCGCATGACCTTCTTCCAGTTGGATAAGGCTGCTCTCGATCATTTCTTGAACGGGGGCTAATAAGCCGTCCATTTGGCATAAATCTGTGACTACTTTTAGGCCGTGGCGCAATTGCTGTAGGGCGTTACTGTCTTCACCATCGGCCAACACATTCAGCGCTAGCTGACAGTCACTTAGCAGCTCAGCACCATTGGCCAAGCGCGCATGCTCGGCTTCTAATTCTGGAAATTCATCTTTGTTTAAGGCTAATTCATCAAGCTCGGCCACTTGATATTCAAGCAGCTGACGCTGGGCTTGCCACTGCGCTTGCTCCAATTTAAGTTGCTTGCGCTCATTACTGAGTTGGCGCCACAGTTGATAATGTTTGCTGGATTTTTGGATTAGCTGATGATGCCCCGCGTAAGCATCGAGCAGGCCGCGTTGAAAATCTGATTTTTGTAAGGCGTGGTGGGCATGTTGGCCATGAATATTGATCAATAACGCGCCCAGTGCTTTTAATTGCGCCAAGGGCACCGGCATGCCGTTAATGTAGCCGCGCGAGCGGCCTTCACGGGTTAAAGTGCGGCGCAAGATGCATTCATCTTGCTCATCCAGCTCTTGCTCATTGAGCCAAGCTTTCACGCGGGGCAGTTTATCAATACGAAAACGGGCGCTAATATCGGCTTTGTCGGCACCTGGTCTTACTGAGTCTGAGTCTCCGCGCTCACCCAATGCTAAGGCCAGTGCATCGATGGCGATGGACTTACCTGCACCGGTTTCACCGGTAATGCTGGTCATACCGGCACGCAAGTCCAGCTCAAGAAAAGAAACAATCGCAAAATTACTGATGGTGAGCTGAAGCAACATGATAAGTCCCCTGCACAAAGTGTACTGTGTATAAAAACAGTATACTGTGGTTTTGTACAGTGGCAAGATGGTTTTTAATGTTGAGTGCTAAGTTTTTAGTGAAAGCGAAAAGCAAATCATCCATAAAAATAGATGAGGAGAGAATGGCCGCAACAGGTTCAGTATTCCTGGCCATTCCACCATGATTTTTTCAACATTCAACATTCAACATTCAACATTAAAAGAGTTTGCTACCCCAACCGAGCTTGCTGCGCAGCACTTCAAAATAGTTATGGCCACGGGGGTGTAAGAGCTTGAGCTTATGTGGGCTTTTATTGATATGAATTTCATCGCCAGGTTGTACGGCCAGTGACACATGGCCGTCACAACTGACCAGCATTTGGCTGGTTTTGTTGTTTGGCGATAGCACTAACTTTACCTGAGAGTCGGCGTCTATCACTATCGGTCGGCAACTTAAGGTATGGGGAAACATCGGCACCAGTGTGATGGCATTGAGGTTGGGGGTGACGATGGGGCCACCGGCAGACAGCGAGTAGGCGGTTGAGCCGGTGGGGGTGGCCACTATCATGCCATCGGCGCGCTGGCTGTACATAAATATGCCATTAATATAGACCTCAAATTCTATCATGTGCGCAATTTTACCGGGATGGAGCACAGCTTCATTCATGGCGGTATTGCTAGCTTTGAGTTGGCCGTGACGGTGCACTTGGGTTTCCAGTAAAAAACGCTGCTCCGCTTGATAATCGCCGGCTAATAATCGCTCTAACGGTTGCTCAAAACTGTGGGGAGATAAATCCGTTAAAAAGCCTAAGTTTCCGCGGTTCACACCCACCACGGCCACGTCAAATCGAGCCAGCACTCGGGCCGCACCCAACATGTTGCCGTCTCCGCCCACCACTATGGCCAAGTCGGCACGCTCGCCCAGCTCGACCATTTCTAGCAGTTCTACGTCGTCTAAGGCCAGTTGTTCGCCTACGCGGCGTTCGATCACCACATTTAAGCCTAAACCGGCAATGTACTTATACAGCGCTACCAACGTTTGATTGGCGCCTTCGTGATCGGGTTTGCCAATCAGCGCTATGGTATTAAATTCGCTTTCCATAAATATCGACCTGGCATAAAGGATGAAATGAGCAAGGTGGCCAGCTAAATAATGGGCCGCATAATCCTCATTCTAAATAACCCGCTGCGTTAGTGCTACTGATGAAGGGCAATGATAAAAATATTCTCTTGAATTATGCCATGGGCTCCCCCATATAAGCTGCAAGCCAGAAAATTTAGATGGGAGACAAGATGAGCGATAACAAACACCAGCCTGAAGTAGAGCAGGACGTAGAGCAAGAGCCGTTAACGGTAGACATTAATGAAGCATCCTCCGTAGAGGGTGAGCTGCTCCAACCCGATGCTATGTATGTGGCTGATTTAGAGCTGCAGCTCGCCGCCGCTAATGAGCGTGCGCAAAGCGAAAAAGACCAAGCGCTGCGTGCCTTGGCGGAAATGGAAAACCTGCGCCGTCGTGCGGCACAAGATGTAGAAAAGGCGCAAAAGTTCGCACTTGAAAAATTCGCCGGCGATTTATTGCCCGTGATCGACAGCTTAGAGCGTGCGCTTGAGCACACTGACAAAGAAAATGAAGCCTTGAATGCCATTAATGAAGGCGTAGAGCTGACGTTGAAGTCCTTGCTTAGCACCATAGAAAAATATGGCGTATTGCAGATTGACCCTCAAGGCACCCCCTTTGATCCCAATAAGCATGAAGCCATGAGCATGATCGAGAGTGCGGACGTGCCACCAAACTCGGTAGTTGCGGTCATGATGAAGGGCTACGAGCTGAACGGTCGCGTGTTGCGCCCGGCCATGGTGATGGTGGCCAAAGGGCCAGCGATTGACACTAAAGCTTAAAACATCGACTTAATTGCACGATTTATTTAATAAATGTGAGCTGCGCCTTGAAAGTCACACCAAGCAGCCACATATACACTGTAAAGCGAAAACAACAGTGCTTACGTTTAATTCAAGATATTGAGAGAGGATTTTATGGGTAGAATCATCGGCATAGATTTGGGTACCACTAACTCTTGCGTCGCCATTTTGGACGGGGATAACCCGCGCGTCATCGAAAACGCCGAAGGCACTCGTACTACTCCTTCCATCATCGCCTATGCCGATGATGGCGAAACGTTAGTCGGTCAGCCGGCCAAGCGCCAAGCAGTGACTAACCCCGAGAATACGTTATTTGCTATTAAGCGTTTGATTGGCCGTCGTTTTGAAGATGAAGAAGTACAGCGTGATATTAAGCTGATGCCCTTCAAAATAGTGAAAGCCGACAACGGTGATGCTTGGGTAGAAGCCAAAGGCAAGAAAATGGCGCCGCCGCAGGTATCTGCTGAAGTGCTGAAAAAGATGAAGAAAACCGCCGAAGATTATCTGGGCGAAGCGGTAACCGAAGCAGTAATTACGGTACCGGCTTACTTTAACGACGCTCAGCGTCAGGCTACCAAAGATGCAGGCCGTATTGCGGGTCTAGATGTTAAGCGCATCATCAACGAGCCAACGGCAGCCGCGTTTGCCTATGGCGTGAATAAGACCAAGGGCGATCGCAAAGTTGCCGTGTACGACTTGGGCGGTGGTACTTTCGATATTTCCATCATTGAAATCGATGAGATGGACGGTGAGAAAACCTTCGAAGTATTAGCCACCAACGGTGACACCCACTTGGGTGGTGAAGACTTTGATAACCGCTTAATCAACTATTTAGTAGCTGAATTTAAGCGCGAGCAAGGTTTTGACTTGATGAATGACATGTTGGCACTGCAACGCTTGAAAGAAGCGGCAGAAAAAGCCAAGTGCGAGCTGTCTTCTGCACAGCAAACTGACGTTAACTTGCCTTATATTACCGCCGATGCTTCAGGTCCTAAGCACTTGAACATTAAGCTGACGCGCGCCAAGTTAGAGTCACTGGTTGAAGACATGGTTACCAAGTCTTTAGATCCAGTTAAAACTGCATTGAAAGATGCCGGCTTGTCCGTGACTGATATCGATGACGTGATTTTGGTGGGCGGTCAGACCCGTATGCCACTAGTACAAAAAGCGGTAACTGATTTCTTCGGTCAAGAGCCACGTAAAGACGTGAACCCTGATGAAGCGGTGGCCGTAGGTGCTGCTATTCAAGGTGCGGTGTTGTCTGGCGACAAGACTGACGTATTGCTGCTTGACGTAACGCCACTGTCTTTGGGTATTGAAACCATGGGCGGCGTGATGACGGCCGTGATTGAAAAGAACACCACTATCCCGACTAAGAAGTCGCAGGTGTTCTCTACCGCCGACGACAACCAAGCGGCTGTGACCATTCATGTGCTGCAAGGTGAGCGTAAGCGTTCAAGCGATAATAAGTCTCTGGGTCAGTTTAATCTGGAAGGCATTCGCCCTGCACCCCGTGGTTTACCGCAAGTTGAAGTGACCTTCGACATCGATGCGGATGGTATCTTGCACGTGTCTGCGAAAGATAAAGACACCAATAAAGAGCAAAAAATTACCATCCAAGCGTCTTCTGGTCTATCAGAAGAAGAAATCGATGCCATGGTGCGCTCGGCTGAAGCTAACGCCGAAGAAGATAAGAAATTTGCAGAGCTGGTCAGCACCCGTAACCAAGCTGACGGTCTGGTACACGCTACCCGTAAGCAATTGGAAGAAGCGGGCGATGCTTTAGCCGCCGACGACAAGAGCGCCATCGAGTCCGCTTTGAGCGAACTGGAAACGGCACTGCGCGGTGAAGATAAAGCTGAGATCGAAGCTAAGCAGCAAGCGCTGCTGGAAGCCTCGCAAAAGCTGGCAGAAGTCGCTCAAGCGAAGGCACAAGCCGATGCTTCTCAAACCGGTGAGTCAGAAGATGGCGCCACTAAGGCGGATGACGATGTGGTTGATGCCGAGTTTGAAGAAGTTAAAGACGATAAAAAGTAAGTTAACCCCAGCGTAGTAGCGCGCATAGTGCGGGCGTTGGGATGCCAACGCCCGCCTTTGTTTTAACAGGACTCAGGTAAGTTTCAGCCTATGTCAAAACGAGATTATTATGAGGTGCTCGGCGTTAGCAAAGACGCAGACGAGCGCGAAATAAAAAAAGCCTATAAGCGGATGGCGATGAAATATCATCCCGACCGCAACAAAACTGACGCCGACGCCATTGATAAGTTTAAGGAAGCGTCAGAGGCCAATGAAGTACTGACCGATCCGCAAAAACGTGCGGCCTATGATCAGTTTGGTCATGATGCAGTAAATGGCCAGCAGGGCGGCCATGGTCACGGCGGCGGTGACTTCGGCGATATATTTGGTGATGTGTTCGGTGATATCTTCGGTGGCGGTCAGCGCCGTCAGCAGCGTGCGGCCCGTGGTTCAGATTTACGCTATAACATGGAGCTGACGCTAGAAGAAGCCGTGCGGGGCGTGACCAAAGAGATCAAGGTACCAACGCTCGTCGGTTGTGATGTGTGCGACGGCAGTGGCGCTAAGGCAGGCACTCAGGCTAATACCTGCTCTACTTGTCATGGTCATGGCCAAGTACAAATGCGCCAAGGTTTCTTTACCGTACAACAGCCTTGTCCGCATTGTCGTGGTAAGGGCAAAATCATCACAGACCCATGTCATAAGTGTCATGGGGAAGGTCGTTACCAAAAGACCAAGACCTTGTCGGTGAAAATCCCGGCGGGCGTCGATACTGGCGATCGCATTCGCTTATCCGGTGAAGGTGAAGCCGGCGAGTCAGGTGCACCGGCAGGCGATTTGTATGTGCAAATGCATGTGCGCGATCATGAGATATTCGTCCGTGATGGCAATAATCTGTACTGCGAAGTGCCCATTAGTTTTACTGCCTCCGCCTTAGGTGGCGAAGTGGAAGTGCCGACGCTAGACGGACGCGTGAAGCTGAAAATTCCGGCTGAAACCCAAACCGGTCGCAGCTTTCGCTTAAAAGGTAAGGGCGTGCGTTCGGCCAGAAATGGCCAAATAGGCGACTTAGTCTGTAAGGTGTATATTGAAACACCGGTGAGCTTAACCGAAGAGCAAAAAACCTTATTACAACAATTAGAAGACTCCTACGTGGGGGTGGCTGCCAATAAACACCAACCCAAGACCGAAGGGTTTCTAAAAGGCGTGAAGCGATTTTTTGATGATTTGACCCGATAAGCTGACCGTACTACTCTAGGGTGCGCTTTAAACCCATGAGCTAACTATTAACTGATAACGTGAGTCCCCTGTCGATTGTCGGCAGGGGTTCTTACTTTATTGTCTGAAAGGGACTGGTTTTTCATTATGAAACAAACTCCAATGACAGTGCGTGGAGCACAAAAACTGCGTGAAGAGCTGGATTACCTCAAGTCAGAGCTGCGCCCTAGGATCATTGCCGATATTGCTTCTGCTCGTGAACATGGCGATTTAAAAGAAAACGCCGAATATCACGCTGCGCGCGAAGAGCAAGGGTTTTGTGAAGGACGCATTCAAGAAATTGAGGGCAAGTTGTCTAACGCTCAGGTCATCGATGTAACCAAACTGCCCAATAGCGGTAAGGTTATTTTTGGTACCACAGTGGATTTATTTAAAGTCGATGATGAGCGAGAGATCACTTATCAAATCGTCGGTGATGATGAGTCTGATATCAAAGCGAACAGAATTTCAGTCAATTCACCCATAGCTCGCGCCTTAATCGGCAAGGAAGTGGATGATGTGGCCGTGGTGAAAACCCCAGCCGGTGAGGTAGAGTACGAAATCCTCAAGGTACAATATCTGTAATCGCGCGTATTAATATTGGCGAATAAGATTCGCTAATATGAGCATGCATCAAAAATAGGCGCCCTAGGGCGCCTGTTTTTTTTCTTTTTGTGCTAAAAAACCCTGAAACACGAAGTCAGACAGGGTGCGCTGGTCGGCACCATTGAGTTGAAACTGTACCGCGGTTAGCCAAAAGGCGGGTCCTTTTCGCTCGCGTACTAAGGTGACCTCACAGCGCAATTCCTCTTCCCCCACTACTAATAGCAGCGTTTGCACCCGGGGCTGAAGCGTCGACTTTTCTGGGCTAAAGAGTGAACGACGAGATAACAGTCGCATACCATTGATGGATAAGTCCCGTATTTCGGCGGCTAAAGGTTTGCCATTAGCGCGCTTTAATTGGATATGCGCAGGTGCTGGCAATCGCCAAGCGCGTGGATGACCGCCATGACTGATGCTACTCGCACTTATGTCATTGGTACCTATTTCACAAGTAATGGAGGGTGCACTGAGCTCGGCTTGCTCTGGGTAAGCAAAGGAGTGTGACAGGGTAACCGGGAAGCTAAACATCAGCTCACCCACCACCAGCTTTAGCTCTAAGCGTGAGGCTTGCGCTAATAAGGGCGCAACTTGTTTATCCAGCAACAAGGGCAGAGTCAGGCAGTCCTGTGGACCATCGGCTTGGTATAATTCGCTCAAAAGCGCGATTTCTTCCTCTGACAGATAAGGGTGGCTCGGCACAGCGTAATACCTTAATAAATAATAAAAGGGTGTTTGAGCTTATGGTGAGCGGGCGATAAATGTAAAGTAAGGGGAGGATGGTACTGTTACTGGGAGCAGGGTTGAACTTCTGTCTTACAAGACACTTATGTAAGAGACACCGATGTGGCGAAATACTGGGGCAGCTTTAAGTATGCGGCCCCTTGTATCAGTAAGCACGGTTAGCCAGTGGGCTTATTTGGCGCGAGGTAAACTGATCTTTTTCTCTTCACTTGCACGGTACAGCGTCAACACATGGCCAACACTTTGTACTTTAAAAGCCTTGGTTTCACGTACGATGGCATCTATGATCAGGGCTTTGGTGTCGCGGTCTTCAGAGGCTACCTTCACTTTAATTAGTTCATGAAAGTTCAACGCCAGATCGATTTCGGCTAACACGCCTTCGGTCAGGCCATGTTGGCCAAGCAATACCACTGGCTTTAGGCTGTGAGCCAAGCCTTTTAAGTATTGTTTTTGCTTATTAGTCAGGGTCATTGCAAAATGCTTCAGTTAATAGGTTGAAAGGGGGCTATTGTACCCCCATCTTAGCTTCAATGGTAATAGCAGAGCGATAATAAAATGGCGAACAAAAAACGCTCGGGCAGCTCAACGCGCTGGCTTCAAGAGCATTTCAGTGATAAGTACGTACAAGAGGCACATAAAAGAGGTCTGCGCTCCCGGGCTGTGTTTAAATTAGAAGAACTGCAAGGTCGTGACCGCTTGTTCAGACCGGGCATGACGGTGGTGGACTTAGGTGCAGCACCCGGCGGTTGGAGTCAGTTTTCCGCAGAGCAAGTAGGTGCCAAAGGACAAGTGATTGCTTGTGACTTATTACCCATGGACGCCATTGCCGGTGTCAGTTTTTTGCAGGGCGACTTTAGAGAAGAGGCCGTACTCAATGCCTTGCTCGAGCGAGTAGGGCAAGATAAGGTCGATGTTTTACTCTCTGATATGGCACCGAACATGAGTGGCACCCGAGAAGTGGATCAGCCCAAGTCGATGTATTTGGTCGAGTTAGCGCTCGATATGTGTCGCCAAGTATTGGCTCCGAAAGGAAGCTTTGTGGTGAAAGTGTTTCAAGGGGCCGGCTTTGATGAGTTTTTATTAGAAGTGAGACGGTCTTTTAGTTCAGTAAGAGTAAGAAAACCCGATTCGTCGCGGCCCCGCTCGCGAGAAGTGTACATTGTGGCTACAGGTTTTAAACTGTAGTATTCTGTCAAAGACATAAATAGTCAGCCGGTGAGGTTAGTAATTTGAGTGACATGGCAAAAAATTTGATCCTGTGGTTGGTCATAGCCGTGGTGTTAATGTCGGTATTCCAGAGCTTTAGCCCAAGTGAGCCGAGTGGACGCCAAACGGACTACACCACCTTTGTGCAGGAAGTATCTCAAGGACAAATCCGCGAAGTACGCATGGACGGACGCACCGTGCACGGTGTTAAGCGCAGTGGTGATAGATTCACGACTATTTTGCCCGCGCAAGATCCCCAGCTACTGAACGATTTGTTAAATAATAATGTCCGTGTGGTAGGCGAAAAGCCTGAAGAACCTAGCCTACTGACGTCTATTTTCATCTCTTGGTTCCCCATGTTGCTGTTGATCGGCGTCTGGGTATTCTTCATGCGCCAAATGCAAGGTGGTGGCGGCGGTAAAGGTGCCATGAGCTTTGGTAAGAGCAAGGCGCGCTTGATGGGTGAAGACCAAATCAAGACCACCTTTGCCGATGTAGCCGGCTGTGATGAAGCCAAAGAAGACGTGGCGGAACTCGTGGATTACTTACGTGATCCTAGCCACTTCCAAAAGCTCGGTGGGCGTATTCCGACCGGTATTTTGTTAGTGGGCCCGCCCGGTACCGGTAAAACATTGCTGGCGAAAGCCATCGCCGGTGAAGCCAAAGTGCCTTTCTTTACTATTTCCGGTTCTGATTTCGTGGAAATGTTCGTGGGTGTCGGTGCATCTCGGGTGCGCGACATGTTTGAGCAAGCGAAGAAATCTGCGCCTTGTATCATCTTTATCGATGAAATAGATGCGGTAGGCCGTCAACGTGGCGCGGGTATGGGCGGTGGTCACGATGAACGTGAGCAAACCCTGAACCAGATGCTGGTTGAGATGGACGGCTTTGAAGGTAATGAAGGTGTAATCGTAGTGGCGGCCACTAACCGCCCCGACGTATTAGACCCCGCCTTACTACGTCCTGGTCGTTTCGACCGTCAAGTCGTAGTGGGCTTGCCTGATGTGCGTGGTCGTGAACAAATACTTAAAGTGCATATGCGTCGCGTGCCGTTAGGTGATGATGTGCAGGCCAGCGTGATTGCACGCGGTACGCCAGGCTTCAGTGGTGCCGACTTGGCTAACTTGGTCAACGAAGCCGCCTTGTTTGCGGCGCGTTCATCACGCCGTGTGGTGTCCATGGATGAATTTGAAAAAGCCAAAGACAAAATCATGATGGGTGCCGAGCGCCGTTCTATGGTGATGTCTGAGAAAGAAAAAGCCATGACTGCCTATCATGAAGCGGGTCACGCCATCGTCGGTCGCTTAGTACCAGAGCACGATCCTGTGTACAAGGTCTCCATCATTCCTCGTGGTCGCGCACTGGGTGTGACTATGTATTTGCCTGAGCAAGACAGATACAGCTATAGCAAGCTACATTTAGAGTCGATGATTTCTAGCCTGTATGGCGGCCGTTTAGCGGAAGAGATTATATACGGCTTTGAAATGGTCACCACAGGTGCATCTAACGACATCGAACGGGCTACCGATTTAGCCCACAAGATGGTGACACAGTGGGGCTTGTCAGAAAAAATGGGACCTTTGCTGTACGCAGAAGAAGAAGGCGAAGTCTTTATGGGCCGCTCTTCTGCTAAGGTGAAGCACATGTCGGATGAAACCGCGCAAGCGATTGACTCTGAAGTGAAAGACCTGATTAATCGTAACTATGATCGTGCTAAGAAAATCTTGCTGGATAACATTGACATACTGCATGCAATGAAAGACTGCTTGATGAAGTATGAAACGATTGATGCCAAGCAGATTGATGACTTAATGGCGCGCCGTGCAGTACGTGCACCCGCCGATTGGGTAGAAGAATCTGATGACAAGCCACAAGGGCCTACCGCTACCGACAAGACTGATGATAAAGAGTCAGTATCGGTTGCAGAGCCGAAGACGCGTGCACCGGATCTGAATAAGCCGAGTGATCTCACCAGTTAGTAAAATTTTATGCTAAATTAAGCCCCGAACATGCTCTGTTCGGGGCTTTTTTATTTACCGTGTCTTTGGGGTAAGGTCATTGATTGATGTTCTTAATTGGAACTCTTGGCTGAGACTGATTGAGACCCTTTACTGAGAAAATGGTTATGCTGCTATCGAGCACTAGTAAAAGCTTGGACTTATCTTGCCCGCAGATCATGGGCATCTTAAATTTAACCCCCGACTCCTTTTCTGACGGCGGGCGCTTTATTGACCCACAAGCAGCCCTTAAGCACGCCAAACAGATGCTGATGGATGGGGCTACCTTGATTGATATTGGTGGCGAATCTACGCGCCCCGGTGCGGATGCGGTGGCCGAGCAAGCAGAATTAGACCGAGTGATCCCGGTAATTGAACTGTTACGCCAAGAGCTGGATTGTTGGATTTCGATTGATACCAGCAAAGCAAGGGTGATGAAAGAGGCAGTAAGCGCGGGCGCCGACTTGATTAACGATATTCGAGCCTTGCGTGAGCCAAATGCCTTACAAGTGGCAGCCGACAGCGGTGCGGCCATTTGCTTGATGCACATGCAGGGTTTGCCCCGCACCATGCAACAGGCGCCGGACTACCAAGACGTGACAGCCGAGGTAGTGGATTTTTTACATGCGCGCGTGCAAGCCTGTGTCGAGGTAGGGATCAATCGTGAGCGATTGTGCTTAGATCCGGGCTATGGTTTTGGCAAAGGCTTGAACCATAATTATGAATTGCTGGGCAAGCTTGGGCAGTTACAGTCATTAGGCTTGCCGTTACTGGTGGGCATGTCACGCAAGTCAATGCTGGGGCAGTTGCTCGAGCGTGAAGTAGACCAGCGATTAGCAGGCGGTCTTGCCGCGCACTTATTTGCGATAACTCAAGGTGCCCATATTCTACGGGTGCATGATGTTAAAGAAATGGCTGACGCGCTGCGCGTCTGGCAATATGCGGCAGACCATCTTGCATAAGAATCAGAAATAAGCATCAGGGATAAAAAATGAGCAGAAAATATTTTGGTACTGACGGTATTCGTGGTCATGTGGGCGAATATCCCATCACACCTGAGTTTGTAATGAAGTTGGGCTGGGCCGCGGGTAAGGTATTATCACAAACCGGCACGAAGAAAGTGTTAATCGGCAAAGATACCCGTATTTCTGGCTATATGTTGGAATCCGCACTCGAAGCAGGTTTGTCTGCCGCGGGCGTGCAAGCGGCCTTGTTAGGCCCTATGCCAACCCCAGCAATTGCTTATTTGACCCGTACCTTTAGGGCCGAAGCCGGTATTGTGATCAGTGCCTCCCATAATCCGTATTATGATAATGGCATTAAATTTTTCTCCCATGACGGTACCAAGCTGCCCGATGAAGTAGAACTGGCCATTGAAGCCATGCTCGATCAACCCATGGATTGTGTGTCCTCAGAGTTATTAGGCAAAGCCAGTCGTATTAACGATGCGGCAGGGCGTTATATCGAGTTCTGCAAGAGCACCTTTCCCTCAGAAATGCATCTCGACGGCTTAACCATCGTTATCGATTGTGCCCACGGTGCCACCTACCATATAGCGCCGGCGGTATTTGAAGAGCTGGGTGCAAAAGTTATCCGCATCGGTTGCCAGCCTAATGGCCTGAATATTAATGACCAAGTGGGCTCAACCGCACCGGAAGCCTTAATGGCCGCGGTATTAGAGCAGGGCGCTGACTTAGGCATTGCTTATGATGGCGATGGTGACCGCTTAGCCATGGTGGATCACACTGGTGCCTTATTGGATGGCGACCAATTGCTCTATATCATGGCGCAGCACGCCCAGCGACACGAGAGCTTAGGTGGCGGCGTGGTAGGCACGCTGATGACCAATATGGCACTGGAATTGGCGTTAGCGAAACAAGATATTCCTTTTGTACGCGCCAATGTAGGGGATCGTTATGTGTTGGAGCAACTCAAGCAACGCGGTTGGAAGCTGGGCGGCGAAAATTCCGGGCACATTATTAGCTTAGATCACAACAGTACCGGCGACGGCATTGTGGCCTCTTTACAAGTATTACGTGCCATGGTCGACAGTCAGCAAGACTTGCATACCTTAAGCCAAAGCTTGGTGCTGTATCCCCAAGTGCTGAACAATGTGCGCTTTAGTGCCGGCACGGATCCACTGAATGACGAAGAAGTACAGGCGCGTGTCGCCCAAGCTGAGCTGGAATTAGCCGGTGCTGGACGGGTGCTACTTAGAAAATCTGGTACAGAGCCGTTAATCCGGGTAATGGTGGAAGGCGCTGAACTGGAGCTGGTCAGTCGATTAGCCCATTATATTGGCGATGCGGTACGTTAAACGGCGATGGAATGGTCTTTTTGCTGGCTTTTCGTTCAGTTGCGCTTTTTTTTTGAAATTGAGCTTGTAACCCATTAAGCCTATGGCTAGTATTAGCCCCGCTCCGGACAGTAGTCTGATGCGGGGCTCAGACGTCAAGCAAAGGTGTAGCTGATGTACGAAATTCTTTTAGTGGTGTATCTGCTTATCGCACTGACCTTAGTTGGCTTAGTGTTGATTCAGCAAGGTAAGGGTGCCGATATGGGCGCTTCCTTCGGTGCAGGTGCCTCCAATACCGTTTTTGGCTCCAGTGGTTCAGGTAACTTTTTAACGAAAGCGACCACATTGCTGGCAGCAGGCTTCTTTATTGTGAGTCTGGCGCTGGGTAATTTATCCAGTAACAGTACCCAGCAAGGAAGTGAGTGGGATGATCTTTCTGAACCTGTAGTTCAAGAAGGTACTCCTGCAGGGGACGTCCCAGGTGTTAATAACAGTGATGTACCTTCTGTTAGTAGCAGCGACGTACCTGAGTAAAAGATTTGCCGTGGTGGTGGAATTGGTAGACACGCTATCTTGAGGGGGTAGTGCCTGTATGGGCGTGCGGGTTCAATTCCCGCTCACGGCACCAATTATGTTAGCTTGAATTTTAAATTCAAAATAACTATAATTTCACGTAGTTTGAATTAGTTTAATTCTACGTAATTTTTCGGACGCGGGATGGAGCAGTCTGGTAGCTCGTCGGGCTCATAACCCGAAGGTCGTCGGTTCAAATCCGGCTCCCGCAACCAATACCTCACATTTATTGCAGTGGTGAAGCTACCGTGTGATAAGTGGTTGTCGTAAGACAACAGTCAGGGTCCAGGTGAATAGCCCCGATTTGATGATCGGGGCTTTTTGTTATCTGCACGTTAGCACCCAATTAGGGTGCACATTCACTGGGCTGCGAGCCCTTTTTTTGTTTTCGGAGGGTAGCTTTGGCTACATTGGAACAACGATTGACCGAAATGCTGACAGAGCCCGTAGAGGCTTTGGGCTTTGAATTGCTAGGGCTCGAATTCGTCCGTGCCGGGCGGCATTCGACCTTACGTTTGTATATCGACCATGAAAACGGTATTCAAGTCGCCGACTGTGCCGAGGTCAGCCGGCAGGTGAGTGCCGTAATGGACGTGGAAGATCCCATTACTACCGAATATGATCTGGAAGTTTCTTCGCCAGGTATGGCTCGCCCCTTATTCAAACCTGCTCATTACCAGACCATTATTGGCGAACAGGTTGAATTGTCCCTGCGCATGGCGGTGAATAATCGTCGTAAGTTAAGCGGACTCCTAGTGGCAGTAGATGACACCCTGATCAGACTGGAGGTAGACGGAACTGAGTTCCCGATTGCTTTCGCTAATATCCAAAAAGCACATCTGGTTCCGAACTTTGACTAACGAGGCAGTCGGACATGAATAAAGAAATATTGCTAGTGGTAGATGCGGTTTCTAACGAAAAAGCATTGCCTCGCGAAAAGATTTTTGAAGCCTTAGAAACGGCATTAGCCACGGCTACCAAAAAGAAATATGACGGAGATATCCTAGTACGGGTCGAAATCGATCGTAAGAGCGGTAACTTCGAAACCTTCCGTCGTTGGCAAGTAGTGGAAAGTCAGGAAACCCTGACCAACCCTTACGCCGAAATTACGCTGGAAGCGGCACAAATTGATGAGCCAGAAATTCAAATTGGCGACTTCGTGGAAGACGACATCGATTCTGTGACCTTTGACCGCATCACCACGCAAACCGCAAAACAAGTGATCGTACAAAAAGTACGTGAAGCTGAGCGCATGCAAGTGGTTGAGCAGTTTAAAGACCAAGAAGGTGAGATCATCAGCGGCGTGGTGAAAAAAGCCACCCGTGAGAATGTGATCTTAGATCTGGGTAATAACGCCGAAGCGGTGATTTTCCGCGAAGACATGTTACCGCGCGAAACCTTTCGCAGCGGCGACCGGGTGCGTGGCTTATTATATGCCGTGCGTCCAGAAGCACGCGGTGCACAGCTATTTATTAGCCGCAGCAACCCCGACTTCTTAAAAGAGTTGTTTCGCATTGAGGTGCCAGAGATTGGCGAAGAAGTTATCGATATCATGGGTGCTGCACGCGACCCAGGTAGCCGCGCCAAGATCGCCGTTAAAACCAACGACCGCCGCATAGACCCTATTGGTGCCTGTGTGGGCATGCGTGGCGCCCGAGTGCAAGCCGTATCCGGTGAGCTCAATGGCGAGCGCGTTGATATCGTACTGTGGGATGATAATCCTGCTCAGTATGTGATTAACGCGATGGCGCCGGCTGACGTATCTTCCATCATCGTAGATGAAGATGCGCATTCCATGGATATTGCCGTGGAGTCAGGTAACTTGGCGCAAGCCATCGGTCGTAATGGTCAAAACGTACGTTTGGCCGCCCAGCTTACTGGCTGGGAGCTGAACGTGATGACGGTCGAAGATTTGCAGAACAAACATCAGGTCGAAAGCGACAAGATCATCAATCTCTTTATCCAGCATTTGGATATCGACGATGATTTTGCAGGCTTGCTCATGGAAGAAGGCTTTTCCTCTTTGGAAGAAATTGCCTATGTACCGGTCAGCGAGTTGTTGAGCGTTGAAGGCCTAGATGAAGAGATGGTGGAGGAGCTGCGTAATCGTGCGAAGGCTGCCCTGACCACTCGGGCGCTAGCGCAAGAAGAATCATTCGAAGGGGTAGAGCCAGCAGAAGATTTGCTCGCATTGCCCTCCATGACCCGGGAGCTGGCGTACGCGCTTGCCGCCCGTGGTGTTGCGGATCTGGAACAACTAGCAGAGCAGGGCATTGACGATCTTGAAGGAATTGAAGATCTGAGTGAAACCCTAGCTGGGGAGCTGATTATGGCGGCCCGTAATATCTGTTGGTTTGGTGACCAGACCGAAGAATAAGATCAGCGGAGGTATATTAATGGCAGAAGTTACATTATCGCAGCTCGCCAGCGACATAGACACATCAGTTGACCGTCTAGTACAGCAGTTTCGTGAAGCCGGCATGGAAAAATCGCTCGGTGATTCCGTATCGGAAACCGAAAAAGCCGATTTGCTGACGTTTCTCAAGAAACAGCATGGCGCAGCCGCGGATGAGCCAAAGCGCATGACGCTTCAGCGCAAAACCATGAGCACCTTAAATGTGCCCGTGGTCGGCGGTAAGAGCAAAGAAGTACAGGTGGAAGTACGCAAGAAGCGCACTTACGTCCGACGTGACACGGCTGAAGAGCTGCAGCGTCAACAAGAATCAGAAGAGCAGGCGCGTTTAGCAGCAGAAACGCAGGCTCAACAGCAAGCAGAAGAGCAAGCCAAACGTGAGGCAGAAGAGAAAGCCAAACGTGAAGCGCAAGATAAAGCCAAGCATGACGCGCAAGACAAAGCTCGCCAGGCTCAGCCGCAAGCTCAGAACACCAAAGAGCAGGGGAAAGTAAAACCCCAAAGCAAAGAGCCGAAAAAGGTGGACGATATGGCCAAGAGCGAAGCAGAAAAGTTAACCGCGCAGCGTGAGCAAGAAATCTTGCGTAAGGCCGAGCAAGATGCCAAAGAAAAAGCGGAAGAAGTGCGCAAATTGGCAGAAGTAAACGAAAAGCGTTGGGCTGAAGAAGCCGCCGCGGCCAAGAAACCAGAAGACGCAGACTATCATGTGATGACCAACGCCTCTGCCAAAGCCGCCGAAGATGAAGCGGATAAGTCTGAAGAAAATAAAGCCCGTCGTAGCACCGGTGGTAAGAAGCGCAGTGGCGGTAAGTCGAAAGAAGACCGTCTTGAGCGTGAAAACCGTAACGAGCGTCTGCGTAAAGGTAAGCGCGCCAAGGTGATGATGCCTAACTCCATGAAGCACGACTTCCAAAAGCCGGCGCAAGCCGTGAATCGTGACGTGGAAATTGGCGAAACCATTACCGTGGCTGAGCTGGCCAACAAGATGGCCGTTAAAGGCGTCGCCGTCATCAAAGTGATGATGAAGATGGGTGCCATGGCCACCATCAACCAAGTGATTGACCAAGAAACTGCCCAGCTAGTGGCAGAAGAAATGGGCCACAAGGTTATTCTGCGTCGTGAAAACGAATTAGAAGAGCACGTGTTGCAAGATCGCGACACAGATGCGGCACGTGAAACACGCGCACCTGTAGTGACCATCATGGGTCACGTTGACCACGGTAAAACATCTACACTGGATTATATTCGTCGCGCTAAAGTAGCGTCTGGCGAAGCCGGTGGTATTACTCAGCATATTGGTGCCTACCACGTAGAAACCGAGAATGGCTCTATTACCTTCTTAGATACCCCAGGTCACGCGGCGTTTACATCTATGCGTGCTCGTGGTGCCAGCGCTACTGATATCGTTATCTTGGTAGTGGCGGCGGATGATGGCGTAATGCCACAAACCGTTGAAGCTATTCAGCATGCGAAAGCCGCAAAAGTACCTTTGATTGTGGCCGTCAACAAGATGGATAAGCCCGAAGCAGATATCGATCGCGTGAAGAGCGAATTGTCTCAGCACGGCGTGATGTCAGAAGACTGGGGCGGCGAAAACATCTTTACCTATATCTCGGCTAAAACCGGTGAAGGTATCGATGAGCTGCTGGAAGCTATCTTGCTGCAGTCTGAAGTATTAGAACTAAATGCAGTGGTTGATGGCATGGCGTCTGGTGTGGTGATTGAATCACGTCTAGATAAAGGCCGTGGTCCAGTTGCAACCGTATTGGTACAAGAAGGTACGCTGAACCAAGGCGATATCGTATTGTGCGGACTCGAATATGGCCGTGTACGTGCCATGCGCGATGAGTTAGGCCGTGACATTAAGACTGCCGGTCCTTCTATGCCTGTGGAAATCTTAGGTCTGTCCGGTGTACCGGCAGCCGGTGATGAAGCAACCGTAGTACGTGACGAGAAGAAAGCCCGTGAAGTGGCGCTCTATCGTCAAGGTAAGTTCCGCGATGTGAAACTGGCTCGCCAGCAGACCGCTAAGCTTGAAAACATGTTTGCTAACATGGAAGAAGGCGAAGTTGCAGAAGTTAACCTAGTACTTAAAGCTGACGTACAAGGTTCAATTCAAGCCATTGCCGACTCACTTGAGCAGCTGTCTACGGACGAAGTAAAAGTGAAGATCATCGGTTCTGGTGTGGGTGGTATTACCGAAACTGACGCCAGCTTGGCTGCGGCTTCTAACGCTATTATCTTAGGCTTTAACGTGCGCGCCGATGCTTCTGCTCGTAAGATGATTGAAGCGGAAGAAATCGACCTGCGTTACTACAGCGTGATTTATGAGCTGATCGACGAAGTGAAACAGGCCATGACCGGCATGTTAGCTCCTGAATTTAAGCAGGAAATCATCGGTTTGGCCGAAGTACGTGACGTGTTCCGTTCGCCTAAGTTTGGCGCAGTGGCCGGTTGTATGGTGACTGAAGGTAACGTGAAGCGCAGCAACCCGATTCGAGTACTGCGTGATAACGTCGTGATTTACGAAGGCGAGCTGGAATCTCTGCGTCGCTTTAAAGACGATGTGCAAGAAGTGCGTAATGGCATGGAATGTGGTATCGCGGTGAAGAACTATAATGACGTACGTCCGGGCGACCAGATTGAGGTTTTCCAAATCGTAGAAGTAAAGCGTACCCTGTAAAGGCACGCCGACCTGAACCACTAAAGGTTGAAAGAGTAGGCCCTTTGCCTCGGGCTGAGGGCCGCTCTTATGTTAACTTAATCAATCTAAAGGGGCCTAAAGGCTCCTTTTTTAATGGGATTACAATATTATGGCGAGAGAATTTAGCCGTTCACGTCGTGTAGGTCAGGAATTACAAAAAGAAATTGCCTTGATCCTGCAGCGCGAAATTAAAGATGATCGACTGCGCTTGATCACCGTATCCGGTGTTGAGCTGTCTAAAGATTTAAGCTCAGCCAAGGTGTTTGTGACCTTCTTGGATAACGATCCTGAGAACATTACTCAAGGTATGAAAGTACTGAAAGACGCCAGTGGCTTTATTCGCAGTCTAGTGGGCAAAGCCATGCGACTGCGTATCACCCCTGATTTGCGTTTTACTTATGATCAGAGCTTGGTAGAAGGCATGCGCATCTCGACCTTAGTCTCTAGCACCATTGCCGAAGATGAGCGTCGTAGCCAAGAGTTTGGTACCGACCAGCCAGAGGCTGATGCTGACCAAAACGACGATCAGGACCAAGATCAAGCAGCAGAAAAGAAGGATTAATTATGGGCCGTCAGCGTCAATTTCGTGGCCGTGCGGTAGACGGCATCCTGCTGCTAGATAAGCCAGCAGGCATTACTTCTAACGATGCGTTGCAGCAAGTGAAGCGCATTTATGCGGCGGCAAAAGCGGGGCACACAGGTGCGCTAGATCCGCTGGCCACCGGTATGCTGCCCATTTGCTTGGGCGAAGCCACCAAGTTCTCCCAGTTTTTGCTGGAAGCAGATAAACGCTATCGCGTGGTGGCCAAGCTCGGCCAGCGCACTGATACCAGTGATGCCGATGGCGAAGTGGTACAGACGCGCCCCGTTAATGTGACCGCCGACGCTTTGGCGTTAGCCTTGGACAGTTTTCGCGGTACCACACAACAAATTCCGTCAATGTATTCGGCGCTAAAATATCAGGGCAAACCCTTATATCACTACGCGCGTGAAGGTATAGAGGTGCCACGTGAGTCGCGCCCGATTACGGTGTTTGAACTGATCCAAGTGCGCTTTGAAGGCGACGAGCTGGAGTTAGAAATTCACTGCAGCAAGGGCACTTATATTCGCACTATCGTCGATGACTTGGGCGAGATGCTGGGATGTGGCGCCCATGTGGCGGTATTGCGCCGTTTAGCGGTGGCCAGCTATCCAAGTGAGCGCATGGTGACCCTTGAGCAGCTGGAAGCCATGCTCGAGCATTGCCGAGCGCAGGAGATATTGCCGCGCTTGGAGCTGGACCCACTGTTGCTGCCCATGGATACGGCCGTGGCAGGCCTGGCGGAAGTCAATATGTCTGAGCTGGTGGCCGGTTACATTAACCAAGGTCAAGCGGTACAAGTAGCCGGTGCGCCCGCGTCGGGTCAAGTGCGCATGACGGTGGGCGAGCAACGCGTGTTTATCGGTGTAGGCGAAATCGACGACGACGGCAAAGTGGCCCCCAAACGCCTGGTTCGTTAAATAAGACACTAGGCCGCCGTACGCTATACGCCGTACGCTATACGCCGTACGCTATACGCCGTACGCTATACGTTAAACGTAAAACGCGTGACCTACGGCTAAGGGCTTAACTGATTTATTTACCGGGCTCGCTATTTTCTGGTTGCTAACACAGATGCAGCTGGTAGAATGCGCAGCTTACTTTCCAGCTGAATTAGTGATCGGCTGGAGAAAACATTCATTTTTTTTGGAGTACACAAGATGTCACTAAATGCAGAAACTAAAGCGCAAATCGTAGCTGATAACGCTCGTGGCGAAGGCGATACAGGTTCTCCTGAAGTACAAGTTGCTTTGCTGAGCGCGCAAATCAACCACCTGCAAGGTCACTTCAAGCAGCACATCCACGATCACCACAGCCGTCGTGGTCTGTTGCGCATGGTATCTCAGCGTCGTAGCTTGCTGGACTATTTGAAGCGTAAAGACGTAGCACGTTACAGTGCACTGATAGCTAAATTGGGTCTGCGTCGTTAATCGACACACTCAATTTAACAAAAAGGGGCTTAGGCCCCTTTTTTGTTGCCTGATTTTTAGTTCGAGCCTCACGCGGTACGCCTTACGTTTCGCGCCTTACGTTCGACTGACGAAGGTTTAACGTTTTTATCGTACAGCTTACGGCGTAAAGCGTACGGCTGTGTTTGTGCCTCATTCCTGACATCTGACACATTACCCCTCGCACTTACGCCCACCCGCATTCGCTGTGCTTTAGCCCATAATCACGTATACTGTGGCGGTATATTAAAAGACTAAAAACATATATTAAGGAATCTAAAACGTGAATCCTATCGTAAAAACCTTCCAGTATGGCCAACATACGGTAACCCTAGAAACTGGCGTTATGGCGCGTCAGGCAAGCGGTGCCGTAATGGCCAGCATTGATGATACCGCCGTTCTGGTTACTGTCGTGGGCAAGCGCGATGCGGATGAAAGCAAAGACTTTTTTCCGTTAACCGTTAACTATCAAGAGCGCACCTATGCGGCAGGCCGAATTCCTGGCAGCTTTTTTAAACGAGAAGGCCGCCCATCAGAAGGTGAAACGCTAACTTCACGTTTGATTGACCGTCCTATTCGTCCGTTATTCCCCGCGGGCTTTAAAAACGAAGTGCAAGTGATTGCCACTGTCGTATCTGTGAATCCTGAGATTTCACCGGACATTATTGCGCTGCTGGGTACCTCTGCGGCCTTGGCCATTTCAGGTCTGCCGTTTGCCGGGCCAATCGGCGCTGCACGCGTGGGTTATATCAATGGCGAGTACGTGTTAAACCCGACTGTGACTGAACTTGGTAACAGTGAGCTGGACTTAGTGGTTGCCGGTACGGCGAATGCGGTATTGATGGTTGAGTCTGAAGCCAATATCCTGCCAGAAGAAGTGATGTTAGGTGCTGTGGTCTATGGCCATGAGCAACTGAATGCTGCCGTGACCGCCATTAAAGAATTTGCTGCCGAAGTGGGTACTCAGCCTTGGAATTGGCAGCCAAAAGCACAAAATGAAGCGCTGAAAGCCCAAGTGGCTGAATTGGCAACGGATGAGGTGGGCGAAGCCTATCGCATTACCGATAAAACCGCGCGCCGTGATGCACTGAGCGTGATCAAAGCTAAAGTTATGGCGGCGGTATTAGCCAGTAACCCAGAGCAAAATACCAAAGAAGTACAAGAGCACTTCTCCGCCCTTGAGAAGCACATAGTCCGTGGTCGTATCGTGCGCGGTGAGCCGCGTATAGACGGTCGCGAACCGGACATGATCCGTGCATTGGATGTGGCCACCGGCTTATTGCCACGCACTCACGGCTCGGCACTGTTTACGCGCGGTGAAACTCAAGCCTTAGTGGTTGCCACGCTCGGCACGCAGCGTGATGCTCAGATGATTGATGAGCTGACCGGTACCCGCACCGACAACTTCATGCTGCATTATAACTTCCCTCCCTATTGTGTCGGCGAAACTGGCATGGTGGGCAGCCCTAAGCGTCGTGAAATTGGTCACGGTCGTTTGGCTAAGCGCGGCGTGGCGGCAATTATGCCAAGCGTTGACGTCTTCCCGTATACCGTACGTGTGGTTGCAGAGATTACCGAGTCGAACGGTTCTTCTTCTATGGCATCCGTGTGCGGTACGTCACTGGCATTGATGGACGCAGGTGTGCCGATTAAAGCCTCAGTGGCCGGTATTGCTATGGGCTTGGTGAAAGAAGACGAAGGTTATGTCGTCTTGTCTGACATCTTGGGTGACGAAGATCACTTAGGCGACATGGACTTTAAAGTGGCCGGTACTACTCAGGGTATTACCGCACTGCAAATGGACATTAAAATCGAAGGCATTACCAAAGACATCATGGAAGCGGCATTAAATCAGGCGCGCAACGCCCGTTTGCACATCCTAAAAGTGATGGACGAAGCCATGCAAGCGCCACGCGAAGAGATTTCTGACTTTGCACCGCGCATTCACATCATCAAGATTAACCCAGAGAAGATCCGTGATGTGATTGGTAAAGGTGGCGCCACTATTCGTGCGCTGACCGAAGAAACCGGCACTACCATAGAGCTGGATGACGATGGCACCGTTAAAATTGCCGCCGTTGATGGCGAAGCTGCAAAATTGGCCATTAGCCGTATTCAGCAGTTAACCGCAGAAGTGGAGCCAGGCACTATTTATCAAGGTCAGGTAGTACGTCTAGCCGACTTTGGTGCCTTCGTTAACATTCTGCCGGGCAAAGACGGTTTAGTGCACATCTCACAAATCACCGAAGAGCGCGTTAAAAACGTCTCGGATCATTTGACTGTGGGTGACACGGTTGCCGTTAAGGTATTAGAAGTGGACCGCCAAGGCCGCATTCGCTTATCCATTAAAGAAGCGAAAGAGCCAAGCGTAGCAGAAGAGCAAACCACAGAAGCCACAACTGAAGCGCCAGTGCAAACTGCGCCTACCGTTGAGGCTACTCAAACAACAGCCACTCCAGTAGTTGCTCCAGTAGTTACACCGGCTACTGTTGCTCCAAGAACTACAGTTACCGTAGCCCCTGCTCAAGCAGATGAAGCTGCACCTGCTAATAATGACGATAAAACCGCTGAGTAATTAGCCGGATACGTCAAAAATAGCAAACAAAAAGCCGAGACACTGTCTCGGCTTTTTTTATGGTTATCAATAGTTTTGCGCTTCATCCCTTACCGATTTTGGCTGTGACGGAGCGTCCTAACAGGCCGTGCCTAGTGTCCAGATCCTTATAAAGACTGTGAAGGGTGATGTGTAAGGAGTGAGGGGATAAACCCAGACATTAAAACCGAGCTCCTGACGCTCAATAGGATGGTGGCCAAAAACAGCGCCGAGCTAAAGATTAAGAGCGGCACAGAGCTCGCAATATCCTCCAGCTCGTCGTTGCGAGGAGTGCAGCGACGCGGCAATCCATGGTTTTAAATGCTGAATGCTGAATTAAAAGAGTGGATTGCCACGCTACGCTCGCAAAGACAAAATAATACCAAACACACTAAATCATCGTTCTATTTAAGATCGACATAAAAGCCCCATTGCATAGCTAACTAAAGCAGGCTTCTACAAAAAGCGTGTGTTGTAGTCCACCCACTTGTTCGGTGGTCCTGCGAAGCAGGATGGTTTTAATAACAAAACCCAAACCGTGCCGATACTCTTTACCTACCAACAAGGTGGGCACACTACAAAAAACAATCACATTAAATCCAGCTGTCAGGCTGACCAAATAATTAATACGATTGGTATAAGAGCGGATTTCGGTGCTGCAATTAGCGCGCTCTCTTCCCCCCCTCTGTCACCCTTTACGCTTCACCCTTCACCGATGTTATTCAGATCTGATCACTATTTTTCCGTGCGCTCCGTGGCAAAAAAGTCTTTAGTCACTAAGAGCCAAAGCGAGATCCTGACGCTCAAGAGGATGACAGCATAAAGATAAACACCGCCCTTTGTTGAGCTTGGTGCTAAGCGCTGGGTGCTCGGCGCTGATCCAGTGGTCCAAACTTGTCCGATTGAAACCTTAATCGCTAGTCACCCTGATGAGTAATGACTATTCTCGGCAAAAATTATTCCCATAAAGCTATTCTACAGACCATAAATTAAAGGGCTCATCATGAATAAAACTCTGCTTAGCGCCACCTTGGGCTTAACCCTACTGGCAGGCACTGCGGTTGCTGGCTCTAATTTTTCTTATGACCAACCTCAGGTCTCGGTGGCCCAAGCGCTGCGCATGAATGACGACCATGATATTCGCCTCACTGGCTATGTGGTCGAGCAAGTCGGTAAAGAAAAATACCTGTTTCAAGATGGCACCGGCACCATAGTGGTGGAAATTGATGAAGATAAATGGCGCAATATGCGCGCCAGCTCGCGCACCCGACTCACCATTTGGGGCCAATTAGAAGAGGAAGATCATGGCAATGAACTGGAAGTGGACCACTTAGAGTTAGCCCGCTAACCCTTGATTTCATTAATCTCATGCCACATGAAAGCTTGATCCTAATCAAGCCGCGCGCCAATGAGTGAGTGAGTCCCTCGATATTGAGCACTTGGCATAGTAAAATGCCGGATTCGGCCGCCATCAAATGGCGGCCTACTGACTTGATATCAGAGATTAACTTAATGTCCGACGCTCTTACTGCTGTTACGCCCCCTATTACTCCCGGCTTCATTCCCGAATTGCTGTCGCCTGCGGGCACCTTAAAAAACATGCGTTATGCCTTCGCCTATGGCGCCGATGCTGTCTATGCGGGCCAGCCCCGTTATTCGCTGCGGGTGCGCAATAACGAGTTTAACCATGAGAATCTCAAGATTGGCATCGATGAAGCCCATGCCTTGGGCAAAAAATTCTACGTAGTGGTGAATATTCAGCCCCATAACGCCAAGCTAAAAACCTTTTTGCGTGATATGAAGCCGGTGATTGATATGGGCCCAGATGCGCTCATTATGTCAGATCCGGGTTTAATCATGTTGGTGCGTGAGCATTTCCCCGAGGTGAGTATTCATTTATCGGTACAAGCTAACGCAGTGAACTGGGCGTCAGTGATGTTTTGGCAAGAATACGGCATAGAGCGGGTGATTTTATCGCGGGAATTATCACTGGAAGAGATCGAAGAAATTCGTGCCCAATGCCCGAAAGTAGAGTTAGAAGTGTTTGTGCACGGCGCGCTGTGCATGGCCTATTCGGGCCGGTGTTTATTGTCTGGCTACATCAATAAGCGCGATCCCAATCAGGGAACTTGCACCAATGCTTGCCGCTGGGAATATAAGGTACATGCAGCCAAAGAAGACGATGCTGGGCAAATTGTGCATCGCCAAGAGCCGATTGTGGTGCAAAAGATAGACCCTGCAAAAGAAGCCTTTAACGAAAGCCCTGCTCCCACACTCGGTGCCGGTGCACCTTATGAGCATCCAGTGCTGCTAGAAGAAAGCAATAGACCTGGCGAGTATATGGCAGCCTATGAAGATGAGCACGGCACCTACATCATGAACTCCAAAGACTTACGAGCCGTGCAGTATGTAGAGCGCTTAACGCAAATGGGCGTGCATTCGTTAAAAATTGAAGGCCGTACCAAGTCGTTTTATTACGTGGCACGCACCGCTCAGGTGTATCGCAAAGCCATCGACGATGCGGTGGCCGGCAAGCCGTTTGATGTCAGCCTGATGAGTACGCTGGAAAACCTCGCCCATCGTGGTTACACAGAAGGCTTTTTGAAGCGCCACGCCCACAGCGATTATCAAAACTATGAAATCGGCCATTCGGTGTCGACTCAACAGCAGTTTGTTGGCGACGTGACTCGCCGTAATGGCGACTGGGTCGAAGTGGATGTAAAAAATAAATTTAGCGTTGGCGATCTACTAGAGCTAATGACGCCTGCCGGTAATATCAGTTTCGTATTGGAGCAGATTAAAAACCGTAAAGGTGAGTTAGTCGAGGTCGCGCCCGGCAGCGGCCATGTAGTATTTATTCCCTTAGATAAATCTATCAATGCGGACTTTGCGATTTTGCTGAAACATCTTAAGTAATAACCGTGAGGGGTGAGGGGTGAGGGGTAAAGTGTGAAGGTGGAATGGCCCGACTAAAGTAGACACCAGTTTAAGCAGCATTAAGTTGCTGCGCATATGCGTTGGGGGTTAATCCTCCCAGCGCAGTGTGTTGTCTTACTTTGTGGTAATACTGCGTGATGTAGAAGTGTATTTCTTCTGCCATCTCTTTACGAGTTAACAGCCCTAAACGGCGGGTCCATTCCTTTTTCAGTAAAGCAAAAAAGCTTTCTGAACACGCATTATCCCAGCAGTTTCCCCGGCGAGACATGCTGATAGTCACTTTACGTTTATTCAACCACGTCATGGTCGCCATACAATGATATTGGCTGCCCTGGTCTGAGTGGAACATCAGCTCACGGCCATCAGGCTTCTGCTTCTTCCAAGCCTGCTTTAAGGCCTTAATCACTAATTCAGCGCTATTAACCGGCCCTTGAGCCTTGCCCACTACCTGTCTAGTAGCAAGATCGATTATCACCGCCAGATAGAGCCAGCCTTCTTCACAGCGTATTTGAGTAATATCTGACACCCAAACACGGTTCTCTTCTGCAACCGTAAACTGTCGGTTTAACAGATTCGGCGTCGCAGCGATGCCTGGCTTATGTTTACGATGCCCGGGCTTTGGCGCGACACAAGAACGATAGCCCACACTCTGTAATAGGCGTTGCACTTGATTCTTACCACAAGCAAAGCCTTGGTCAACCGCTTCGCGCCACAATTTCCGATAACCCGCAATACCATGTTGCTGTTCAGCTTCAGCCAATAAAAAGGCGAGCAAACTGCGATGACGCTCCGCCTGAACCGAAGGCTCTCGTTGGCGCTGCTTCCAACAATAATAACCCGCACGAGATACCTGGAGTACGCGACACATCACCAGTACCGTCCAGCTCATGCTGCGATACCGGTCGATGAAGGCAAATTTTATCGCCGTGTCTTGGTAGCGTAATCTTCCAGCTTTTTTAAGATATCGAGCTCCAGTTCAGCGCGCTCTAGCTTTTTCTTAAGACGCTTATTCTCTTGCTCTAACTGACGAAGGCTTTTATCTGGCCCTTCATTTTTAACGGGCTTATCCTGTTTCGAATCTGATTTGTCCATTATCCACTCTCGACGCCAACGGCTTAATACGTTCGGATGCACCCCTAGTTCACTGGAGATTTCAGCTAATGTTTTAGGTGATGAAACAGAGAGCTTAACGGCTTCCCGCTTAAATTCATTACTAAATTTACGTTTGGTTCGGTATTGCATACACTTCCTCACTCTGAAGAAGTGTCTACTTATTCGGGGCCATTCCAAGGGGTAAGAGCCCCTCCAATTTACGCTTCACCCTATTTTAATGCAGACAAAAAAGCCCCCGTGTTTATTAAACGGAGGCTTAGCGCTTGGTGCTGTTAGTGACTTACTTTGAGATGTGTGCGATTAGGTCTAGTGTCTTATGGGAATAGCCCATTTCGTTGTCATACCAAGCCACTAATTTTACGAAGTTATCGTTAAGTGCTATGCCCGCAGCCGCATCAAATACGCAAGTGTGGGTGTCGCTCATAAAGTCAGTGGAGACTACCGCATCTTCCGTATAGCCCATAATACCCTTTAAATCGCCTTCGGCTGCGGCTTTAAGGGTGGCGCAAATTTGTGCGTAAGAAGTAGCTTTTTCTAGGCGTACTGTTAAATCGACCACAGACACGTTGGCAGTGGGCACGCGAAACGACATGCCAGTAAGCTTACCGTTGAGCTCTGGGATCACCTTGCCCACGGCCTTAGCGGCACCGGTGGAGGAGGGGATAATATTTTGGCTGGCACCGCGCCCACCGCGCCAATCTTTTTTGGACGGCCCATCAACGGTGTTTTGGGTAGCGGTCATGGAATGCACCGTGGTCATTAAGCCTTCCACTATGCCAAAGTTATCATTAATGACTTTAGCCAGCGGCGCCAAACAGTTAGTGGTACAAGAGGCGTTAGAGACGATGTCTTGGCCCGCGTATTGCTCTTGATTAACCCCCATCACAAACATAGGGGTGTCATCTTTTGAGGGACCCGTTAATACCACTTTTTTAGCGCCAGCGTGAATGTGCGCGCGGGCTTGTTCATCGGTCATAAAGATACCGGTCGCTTCGGCGACCACGTCTACGTCCAGCTCGCCCCAGTTTAAATCGCGTGGGTTGCGCTCGGCAGTAACGCGCACTGGCTTGCCATTAACAATTAATTTTCCATCTGCAATTTGCACTTCGCCTTGAAAACGACCGTGAGTCGAGTCGTATTTCAGCATATATGCCATGTACTCAAGGTCTTGCAAGTCGTTGATGGCGACCACTTCCATGTCGCTGCGTTCACAAGCGGCACGAAACATCAGTCGACCGATGCGACCAAAACCGTTAATTGCTAGCTTAATTGTCATCTTACTACTCTATGCAAAGGGAGATAATTTTATGGCTACGCTGACAAAAATAACAGCCAGCGTCAATGCTGTTATGCCGATGAGCACAGCTTACGCTTACGAATAACATTTAGCGCCAGCCGTTCATTTAACATTAGACTTTCGGTTTGGTTATGTGGCTGGGAGCAGAATAAGTACCTCGCGCCAACTGTTCTAAAATTCGCTCGACATCTTGTTGCAGCTGTTGCTGTTCGCCGGCACTAAACTGGGCATAAGTATCTAAACGGCTGAGTTCTATGTTTTCTTGGTAGTCTAATTTGCTCAACACTCGCGTCCAAATCCAGGCATCTTGATAGCGCTGCTGGCGGATATATAGCGTCAGCAGGTTGGCGATAATATCCGGGTTTAGGGAGTCGCCTTTGTTATACAGACTGAGGGCGTTGTGCAACGCCTGCTCGGCAGCGGCGCTATCACGCAGCAGCAATAATTCGGCGAGGGCATTTTGCAGCTCGGGGTCTTGCATTTCGGCACGGTCGGCGAGCTTAATAAAACGCGCCTTGGCTTGCTGGCTGCCTTTATGCTGCCAATGCCACAGTAACAATTGCGGATGATCCGAGCCTTGGGTATCGATAGCCAGTTGGTTGATGGCTTCTTTAGCATGATATACCGCTTCTACCTTATCGTTTTTCCGCTCTTTTTTCCGCGTATACTCAATGGTTAATAGCGGATCTAAGCAGTTATGATAAGTCTGTAGTTTGTTCAGTAAGTCATAATCATGCATGGCACTGGGGAGCGTGGCTTGTTGCTTACGCGCACGGATTAAGGCAGTACGTTCAAACTTACACCAGCTGTCTGCATGTAAATCTACACAGAATTGTGGGGTGTCTTCACAAATATTGGGGATGCGATCTCGGTCACAGGCTGCTAAAAAGAAAGGGAATGCGAGCAGCAATATCGTCTGTTTTATCTTCATATGAGTACTTATCTGCTAGTCCTTAGTCTGGTAATCATACCCCCTATCTACTAAAATGGGCGCACTTAATAGAGCTGATGCGCGGGCTTTGCCTTGTACATCAATCCTCATGACAATTATCTCATGATAATTGCTTATGACAGTTACCTGATAAAAGGACTCGGTCAATGACCCACGAGAGTTACCTGTCTGCTTGGCAGCAAAGCCAAGAATTGGCAGAATCTATGCAGCCCCTGATCGGCAAATTATACCGCAATCAGGGCGTAGAAATTAGCGTGCATGCGCGTCCCTTACTCAATGCGTCAACCATTGAGCTTATCAAGGCGCACCGTGTGGCCAGCCGCCATGAAGGCAAAGCCCTGTTGGTTAGCCAAAGCTACCCTATCTTAAAAGTATTGAGCGAGCTGGATTTAGCGCCCGCGAGTATAGACTTGGGCAAACTGGCTGTCAGCTACTGGGAGACCCATAAAGACGAGTCTGGCTTAGTGGCATTTTTACAACAGGAACTGGCACCAGCACTCAATCAGGATCATGCCAACAAAGCGACCGATGTGGTTTTGTATGGTTTCGGTCGTATTGGCCGCTTGGTGGCGCGGTTATTGATTGAACGTTCAGGCGGCAACCATGGTCTGCGTCTGCGCGCGATTGTGGTGCGTGGCTCGGCGGATGATTTAGAAAAGCGCGCCAGCTTATTGCGTCGCGACTCGGTACACGGTCCTTTTAACGGCTCTATTGAAGTGGACATGGAAAACCATGCCATTATCGCCAACGGCACCTACATTCAGGTGATCTACGCCAATAGCCCCGCTGAAATTGATTACACCCAATACGGCATTAACGATGCCTTAATCGTTGATAATACCGGTATTTGGCGTGATGAAGACGGCCTAGGCCAGCACCTGCAAGCCAAAGGCGCGGCACGCGTATTGCTGACTGCACCGGGCAAGGGTGACATTAAAAATATCGTGTTTGGCGTTAACGACAACATGATTTTACCTACCGACAATATAGTGTCAGCAGCCTCTTGTACCACTAACGCCATCACGCCAGTACTTAAAGCGGTGAGCGATAAGTACGGTATCAAGAACGGCCACGTGGAAACTGTGCATTCTTATACTAACGACCAAAACCTGATTGATAACTTTCATAAAGGTGACCGTCGTGGCCGCAGTGCTGCACTGAACATGGTATTAACCAGCACCGGTGCCGCCTCAGCCGTCGCCAAGGCGCTGCCTGAGCTAAAAGGCAAGTTGACCGGTAACGCCATTCGCGTGCCTACACCAAACGTGTCCATGGCGGTGATCAACCTTAACTTAAATAAGCCGACCAACGCCCAAGAGTTAAACGAGTACTTGTTGGCCATGTCACTGGACTCACCTTTGCATCAGCAAATTGATTTCAGCACCAGCAGCGAGTTAGTGTCTACCGACATGGTAGGCTCGCGCTTCGCCGGCATCGTGGATTCGTTGGCGACCATTGCCGAAGATGACCGCGCCGTACTCTATGTATGGTATGACAACGAGTTTGGTTATAGCTGTCAGGTAGTACGTGTCATGCAAAAAATGGCGGGTATCGAGCTGATGGACTTACCGCGCTAAGTTCGCGATAAGAAAAAACGGTCACTCGATGCCGTAATAGTAGAGAAGGGCGGCCAGAGGTCGCCCTTTTACATTAGGCTGATTAGATTTATGCTCTGTTAGGAGAAACCCATGTCCTCATTTCAGCAAGTGATTACCAATATGCCAGAAGATGTGTATCTGCGCCTTAAAACCGCCGTCGAAATTGGCAAATGGCCAGATGGCATTGCGTTAACGCCTGAACAAAAAGCAAGCAGCTTGCAGGCAGTGTTAATGTGGCAAGCGCTGCACGTTGATAATCCTGAGCACATGTCAGTGGGCAAAGGGGGCGAGATCATGATGAAAAGCAAAGCCGAATTGCTACGCCAATATAGCGATGCCGTAGAAATAGCCCGCCAGAAGTTAGATTAACGCCTACATACAGCGCCGAGCGCCCCGCACCAAGCGAAACATAAATATCGTCTTTAGCTGCGTCTGTGTTAGTTGCCGCGTGTCCTGATACTAATAACAGCTGCAGCTTATGCGACAGCTGTTTTTTATGCCTGAAATGCTCAAAAAGTTGTTCTGCCTAGGTTTTTACTTACCTCGGCGCTTTGTGCTGGGCGCTTTTATTTCTCCCCCTGCTGAAATTTTTCTTATACAAACTTGATCTTCTTGTACAACAACGACTATCTTATTATAAATAGTTGTACAACAAGGTGATATATGTACAAGTTTGATCCTAAAATTATTCGCGTTGGTATCAGTGGCTGCTTAATCGGTCAAAAGGTGCGCTTCGATGGTGGCCATAAGCGTTCGGACTTTTGTACCGAGCAGTTAATCAATCATGTGGAGTTTGTGCCTTTTTGTCCTGAGATGGCCATTGGCCTCGGCACACCCAGACCCAGCATTCGGCTGATCAGCGCAAGCTCACAAAAGGGCGCCAGCAATATTATTGCACAAACCGCCAAAGGCGAAGATGTGACCGAGGCGTTACGCGATTACGGTCGCACCATGGCGGCCCAGTTTGGCGGCTTAAGCGGTTATGTGTTGTGCGCCAAATCCCCCAGCTGTGGCATGGAGCGGGTGCGGGTTTATCATGAAAGCGGTCAAGGTAATGCCAAAGATGGCATCGGTATTTATGCAGCCGAATTAATGAAGGCACAACCTTTATTGCCGCTGGAGGAAGATGGCCGCTTAAACGATCCCTTGCTGCGTGAAAATTTCGTGACGCGCGTGTTTGCGCTGCACGACTGGCAGTGTTTGTGCCATAAAGGCATGACTGCCGCCGGCCTTATTGCATTTCATAGCCGTTATAAATATCTATTGATGGCACACCATAGAGACAGCTACCTGCAACTGGGCAAGTTGTTATCGGATTTATCGTGCAACCTAGAGGCCATCGCAGACACCTATATTGCTGAGCTGATGCACGCCTTGAGTCTACCGGTGACCCGTAATAATCACACTAACGTGCTGCAGCATTTGCAAGGCTACTTTAAGCGCCTACTGAACAGTGGCCAGCGCCAAGAGTTAGCGGACACCATTAACCAATACCACCAAGGTATTTTGCCCTTATTTGCCCCTATCACTTTATTTCGTCATTACCTCAACGAATTTCCTAATGATTATCTGCAACAGCAGGTGTATTTAAATCCCCATCCGGAGGCATTGCGACTGCGCTATGGCATCTGAACCTCACTCTATTATGAACGTTGCGCCTAACTCTATTCCAACATACCCAATTCGGGATGTGGCGCGCCTCACCGGCATTAACCCGGTGACCTTGCGTGCTTGGCAGCGTCGTTACGGCTTGCTTAAACCGGCGCGTACCGAAAAAGGCCACCGCCTGTACAGCGAAGATGACGTTAGCACCATTCGCCATATTCTGCATTGGCTGGAGCAGGGGGTGAGTATTGGGCAAGTGAAAGGCTTACTCAATACGCCAAGCCCTGAGGCGAGCGGCTCTAACTGGCAGCAAGCTCAAGCGCAGCTGCTGGACTCATCATTGGCGCTTAACTTAGGCCGCTTAGAAGCCGAGCTATTAGAGCTGGCAAGTTTGTATCCCGCTGAACTGGTGCTGCGCAAAGTGATTGAGCCTTGGCTAATGGCATTGGCGCAATTGCACAGGCCTGATGCGCAACTGATCGAACAAAGCGCGCGGGCTTTGTTAATGCGCTTGCTGCATCAGATGTTAACCATTAAAAGCGGGCCCGTGATGGCGGTGGCCCGCGTGGGTCAAGTGCGTGAGCAACACGCCTTATTAGCCCAGTTTGAGTTACAGGGGCTTGAGTGTCGCAGCCTAGATTTAGGCGTGCTGGATCCGCACACTTTGCCGCTGGCGGTGGGGCGCCTGAAGTTTGATGCCTTAGTGATTGTGTTAGGTGCCGGCTTAAGCCATAGCTGGTTTTTGGATGCGCACACTCTGTTGCCCGAACACTGTTTTTATGTTGGTGAGCTGGGCACACTTTATCAGCAGCAAGGCTGGCTAAACCGACCCTTCTCGGTGTGCGTCAGTGACCTTAAGAGGGAGCATGATGCGTCATTTAGTCTGGTTTAGAGCTGACTTACGAGTTGCGGATAATCCCGCCCTTTATGAAGCCGCCGCCGAGGGTGCACAGATCAACGCCATTTACATTGACTGTTCGACCCAATGGCAGCAGCACGGCCGTAGCCCCATACAAAGAGACTTTTTGAGCCGCCACCTGCAGGCATTAAGCACAGAGCTGGCAGCATTAGGCATCCCCTTAACGGTACTCTACGCCGATACTTTTAGTGATGTACCCGAGTTGTTGGTCAGTTGGCTAGTCGAGCACCCCCATGATGCCTTATACGCCAACCGAGAAATCGGCCTTGATGAGCGCCGCCGCGATAAAGCGGTGCAGCAGCGTCTGAAAGACTTGCTGGAGATCCGGGTATTTAACGGCGACTGCGTGTTTAAACACGGCAGTCTCACCACCCAAAGTGGCGATATGTACAAGGTGTTTACGCCTTTTGCTAAAACTTGGCTTAGTCAGTTGCGCGCCAGCGGCTATCGCTTGCATCCGGTGCCTAAGGCCCAGAGCGCACCTGTATCGGTAACCGCCATCGAGCTAACCGGCGAACGGGTGAGCAGTGCGGCTTGGCCGGTGGGTGAGCTTGCGGCCCTCGACCGCCTACGATTATTTTGTGAGTCGGGTTTATATGACTATGGCGAGCAGCGGGATTATCCGGCGATTAATGGCACCAGCAGCTTGTCGCCGTATTTAGCGCTGGGGGTGATTTCGCCGTCGCAATGTTTAGCGGCCATTGAACAACAGTTGGGGCACTTGCCTATGAGTCGTGGTGAGCAAGGCTTCGTGTGGTTGAACGAGCTGATTTGGCGGGAGTTTTATCGCCACTTATTAGTGGCCTTTCCGCGTCTCTCCATGAATCGCGCCTTTAAGCCAGACACAGAAAGTTTGCAATGGAGCCAAGATAAAGTTGGTTTTTCGGCTTGGTGTAGCGGGCACACGGGGTTTCCGATTGTGGATGCGGCCATGCGTTGCCTCAATACCACCGGCTGGATGCATAATCGGCTGCGCATGATAGTGGCCAGCTTTTTAACCAAAGACTTGCACCTGAGCTGGCGCCAAGGGGAAGACTATTTTATGTCGCGCCTGATTGATGGCGAGCTGGCAGCCAACAATGGTGGCTGGCAATGGGCGGCCGGCACAGGAGCCGATGCCGCGCCCTATTTTCGAGTGTTTAATCCCACCACTCAAGGTGAGCGCTTCGATGCCGAAGGCGACTTTATCCGCCAATGGTTGCCAGAGCTCGCTGAGGTGCCCGCCAAGCGCATTCATACTCCTCATGATTGGCTGGATAACAATCAGCCGGGTCACGGCTACCCCAAGCCCATCGTAGATCACAAGCGTGCGCGGCTGCATGCCATCGCCATGTTTAATGCGCTTAAAGACCAGTCTGACGACATAAAAAATAAAGCCGATACGGTCACGGATAAACAGAGCGAGCTATGGCTTGCACAGCTCGATCAGGAGCCAGTATGAGCCCAGCACTGGCGGTGTTTTGTCGTGAATATCAGCGTTTGTCCGCGGACAATTTGAGTGTGCTGCGCGACATCTATGCACGCGATATTCACTTTCAAGATCCCAGTCATGAATTGGCGGGCATCGAAGAGTTAGTGCGCTATTTCGAGGGCTTGTTCAGTAATGTGAAGTCTTGCCAGTTTGAAATAGCGCAAGTGATGGAGCAAGACGGTGAAGCCTTTGTACGTTGGCAGATGCGTTTTGCCCATCCCAAGCTTAATGGCGGAAGCGAAATCTGCGTACCTGGCCTGAGTCAATTGCACTTTAGTGAGCAAATCGACTTTCATCGGGACTACTTCGACCTCGGCGCCATGCTCTATGAGCATATTCCAGTCATGGGCACCTTGGTTAAAACGCTAAAGCGGAGACTAAGCCAATGAAACGCATCCTTATTACGGGAGCCAGCTCTGGTATGGGCTTGCAGCTGGCCAAAGATTACGCCGCCGACGGTTGGCAAGTAGTAGCCTGCGCCAGAGATCTGAACAAACTACAGCAAGTACTGGTCGGCATAGCGTTTGAAGCCTGTATTTTTGATATGCAGCAGGCGGACGAGATTAACACTGCCGTGGCAAGGCTAGCGCCCTTGGATCTGGTGCTACTCAATGCGGGCAACTGTGAATACGTCGAAGATGTGCGCCAGTTTGACGCCGAACTGTTTGCACGGGTAGTGAACGTAAATCTGATTGGCACCGCCAACTGCGTGGCGGCGTTAATACCGCACATTAAACAAGGCGGGCGCTTAGCGGTGGTGAGCTCATCGGTGAGCTTTTTACCGCTCACTCGCGCCGAGGCCTACGGTGCGTCTAAGGCAGGGTTGGATTATTTCGTACGTACTTTAGCCATAGATTTAATGCCCCATAATATTGCGGTGAGCCTTATTCGCCCAGGCTTTGTGGATACGCCACTCACCCAAAAAAATGACTTCGCCATGCCCGGCCAAGTCAGTCCTGAACAGGCCAGCCATACAATCCGCAGCGGTTTAGCCAAGGGCAAGTCTGAGATCAGTTTTCCCTTTGGTTTAATTAGCGTACTGCGCGTGTTGTCTTGGCTGCCGCACGGCTTATGGCGTCGTTTAAGTCAGCGCATGGTAAGGAAAGTGTCATGAGTCGCATTGACCTTAAAGACACGAGTTTGGGAAAAGTCGCCCCTAAAAAGATTGCGATCGTCGGCAGCGGTATTTCCGGATTAACCAGCGCTTGGCTGCTCAGCCAGCAGCATAAGGTGGCGGTATTTGAAGCCAACGATTATTTGGGCGGGCACACGGCCACGGTTGATATTCAGTTAAAGGGTAAAACACTGACGGTGGATACCGGTTTTATCGTGTTTAACGACCGCACCTATCCCAACTTTGAGCGCTTATTGGCGCGCATTGGCGTGAATGCCAAGCCGACCGAAATGAGCTTTAGCGTACAGCAACAGCAAACTGGGCTGGAATATAATGGCCATACCCTAGGCTCTATGTTTGCCCAACGCTCAAATCTGTTTAGCCTGAAGTTTTACGGCTTATTAGCGGAAATAGTGCGCTTTAACTTACTGTGCAAAAAGGTACTTAAGGACGATGCACTTAATAATACCGACACCTTGGGGGATTTTCTCGAGCAATACGGGTTTTCTGCGTTCTTTACCGGTCATTATATTCTACCGATGGTGGCGGCCATTTGGTCGTCGTCCTTGGCAGACAGCCGCGATTTTCCGTTAGCCTTTTTCCTGCGCTTTTTTAACCATCATGGCCTGCTGAACCTGATAGACAGGCCCCAGTGGTACGTGGTGGAAGGCGGCTCGCGCAGCTATATCCCAGGCCTAACCGCACCGCTCACAGATATTCGCTTAAATACGCCTGTGCTGGGTATCACGCGCCATGAGCAAGGCGTCACCATTACCACGGCAATGGGCAGTGAAGACTTTGATGAGGTGGTGTTGGCCTGTCATTCGGATCAAGCGCTGCACATGTTAACGGATGCCACCGAGCTTGAGCGCGCCGTATTAGGCGGGCTGGAATATCGAGATAACGAGGTTATCTTACACACAGATACTCGCTTGCTGCCTAAAGAGCCCCGCGCTTGGGCCAGTTGGAATTATTGGCTCGATGGCAGTGAAGATGCATTACCCGCCGTGACCTACAACATGAATATTTTGCAGGGCATTCAATCCGAGCAAACGCTGTGTGTGACCCTCAATCGCGGCGATGCCATTGCGTCTGAGCAGATACTGCGCCGCTTTAGCTATGCCCATCCGGTGTACAACCAAGCGGCCATTGCTGCACAAGCACGACGAGCCGAGATTTGTGGCCAACAACACACCCATTTTTGTGGCGCCTATTGGTACAACGGCTTTCATGAAGATGGCGTGAACAGCGCGCTTGATGTGTGTGCGCGGTTTGGCATCAGCTTATGAGCCTGCCAATGAATCCAAATAGCGCCATTTATCAAGGCCAAGTGCGCCATCGTCGTTTTGCCACTGAGGCCCATCAAGCCCATCACTTCAGTTATGGCCTCTATATGCTGGCGCTGGATTTGGATGAGCTGGAGAGGGTGGCCGCTAACAGTCGGCTGTTTGCTGTTGAGCGCTTTGCGCCCTTAAGTTTTTGCCGTCGGGATTACTTTGGCGATCCAAAAGTACTGTTAAAAGAGGCGGTGCTGCAAGAAGTTGCACGTTTAGGCGGTGAGGCCGCGTCATTGAATCGCGTGGTGATGCTCGGTCAAGTGCGCTGCTTTGGTATCTACTTTAGCCCCATTAATGTGTTTTTTTGCTATCAAGGTGAGCAGGCACGCTTCGCGCTAATGGAGGTGCATAACACGCCGTGGAATCAGCGCCACTGCTACTTAGTGGACTTGGAAAAACAGCACCCTACCGATAAGGCGTTTCATGTGTCGCCCTTTATGGATATGGACATGAAATATCACTGGCGCATTACGCCGCCAACGCTTGGTCGATCTAAGGTGCTAGTGCACATTGAGAATCGCGACCCCGAGCTGTTATTTGATGCCACCTTGAGCCTGCGTCGCCATGATTTTGACCGCACCGTACTTAAAACTGCCTTACTGCAATGGCCTTGGATGACGCTGACCATAGTGCGCGGCATTTATTGGCAGGCATTACGCTTATTTTTAAAGCGCATCCCTTATCACTCACCCTCTTGAAGGAAGTACCCATGGAAACGACGTTAATACGTTCGCAACCACGGCATTTGGATCGCTGGGCGCGACGCTTAGCTTTTTCGTTACTCAGTGGCTTAACCGATGCCGGCTTGACCATCAAAGAAGGTCAACAGACTTTTGAGTTTGGGCAGCGAGACGCCCCCTTACAGGCGCACATTCAGGTACATGAACCGCGTTTTTATCGCCAACTGATGTTGGGTGGCAGCATAGGGGCGGCAGAAGCTTGGGTAGAAGGCAATTGGTACAGTGCCGACCTATCGGCGGTGGTGCAGTTATTTGCCCGCAATATGGCCACCTTAGACCGATTTGAGCGTCGCCTTGCCTGGTTAACCACGCCGTGGCACAAGCTCAAGCACAAGTTTAATCGCAACTCACTCAGTGGCAGTCGCGCCAATATCGCCGCTCATTACGACTTGGGCAATGAAATGTATCGGCTGTTTCTTGACCCCTTAATGCAATATTCTTCGGCGGTGTTTCCAGAACCAAACAGCACCTTGGAAGCGGCCCAAGCGCATAAATTACATTTGATTTGCCAACAATTAGAGCTAAAGCCAGAGGATCATTTACTGGAAATTGGCACCGGTTGGGGCGGGCTGGCCTGTTTTGCCGCCGAGCATTATGGTTGTCGGGTCACCACCACCACCTTATCGGCCGAGCAGCTTAAAACTGCCCAAGAGCGCGTTGCGCAGGCAGGCTTAACCGATAAAGTGACGCTGTTGCTGGAAGACTATCGCGACTTAACTGGCCAATACGACAAATTGGTGTCGGTAGAAATGATTGAAGCCGTGGGCCATGAGTATTTACCCGTCTATTTTAAGGCGCTCAATCGACTGCTCAAACCAGAAGGTAAGCTGTTTATTCAGGCTATTACCATCGCCGATCAGCGCTACGACAGCTATCGCTCTGGGGTGGACTTTATTCAACGCTATATTTTCCCCGGTGGCTGCTTGCCCTCGGTCAGTGAAATGTGTCGCCACTTAAAAGAACAAACTGATATGACGCTGACCGTACTTCAGGATTACGGCCAGCATTATGCCCAGACCTTAAATATTTGGGCGGGCCGTTTTCAGCAACTGGAGCCGGCACTCAAAGACTTAGGTTACAGCCGTGATTTTCATCGGTTGTGGGCCTTCTATTTTGCTTATTGCGAAGGTGGATTTCGTGAAGGAAGCATAGGATTGGCGCACTTAACCGCAGCTAAACCAGGAGAGCGCCGATGTCTAAATGGCAATGGACTCAACTAGTCGGGTTTTACGGCTTCTGGCTGCTGGCAGTAATAGGCCAAAACAGCCTAGCTTGGTTGTTAGGCTTACTTATTTTGGCGCATTTTATGTTTACGCCGAGCCGAGTAGCTGACTTAAAAGTGTTGAGCTTAGCGCTGTTAGGCTTAAGCCTTGATGGCCTGCTGACTTGGATCGGCGTGTTCGCCTTTAGCCACTGGCCGATTTGGCTGGTGTTATTGTGGGTCGGCTTTGTGCTCACCCTCGGCCACAGTCTGCGCTGGCTGGCGGCACGTCCTGTGTGGCAACAAGCACTGTTAGGCGCGGTCTCGGGCCCTAGCTCTTATCTTAGCGGCTGGCGGTTAGGCGCGGTTGACTTGCCGTTAGGGCCATGGACGAGCATCGTTATCTTGGTGCCGTTGTGGGCTTTATTATTAGTGATCTTGGTGCGTTTAACGAGAGTGATATACGGTAATACTCGACAGGGCAGGAGGCTCAATGACTAAATTATTCAGCGTCTTATTTACACTATTGCTGTTACTGCTGCCGCAAATGGTCTCGGCCAATGCTCAGTCAAACTTGCAGTTGGTGGGCCAAGGCCAGATGAAGTGGATGTTTTTTGATCTCTATCAGGCGCAACTGTACAGCATTGATGGTCGCTACCAAGCGACCCGCTACCCTCAGGCGCTGCGCTTGCTTTATCAAAAAAATATCAGCCGAGATGCCTTAATTGAAGCCACTGTCACCGAATGGCAGCGTTTAGGTATTAAGGCGCAGCCCAACTGGCTATCACAACTGAGCGCACTTTGGCCCAATATTAAAAAAGGCGATGAGTTAGCGATACGGGTCGAGGAGACAGGTATTAGCCATTTTTACTTTAATCAAGTGCAGCTGGGCGTGATCAAAGATCCCGCCTTTGGTCCTGCGTTTCTCGCCATCTGGCTCGCCAATAATAGCCGTGATCCTAAGCTGACCCGCCAATTAAAAGGAAATTAGTATGCGCAGCCGAATTAAAACCATAGTCCTGTCTATATTCACCACTTTAACCCTAAGCCTCGGCTTGATGTCGTGCAGCAGTGATATTAACGATTATGCCAATACCAGCCCGCAGTTTGCGCTCGATGAATACTTTAACGGTGAGCTGACCGCCCACGGCATGGTGCAAGACAGATCCGGTAAGGTGTTGCGCCGTTTTACGGTGGCCATGGTGGGCACTTGGCAGGGTAATAAAGGTACGCTAGAGGAAGACTTCGTCTATGACGACGGCGAGCGCCAGCGCCGCGTGTGGCACATAGAAAAAACGGCAGATGGCCACTATACCGGTACAGCCGATGACGTAGTGGTGCCTGCTAAGGGGCAGACCCAAGGTTTCGCGCTTAATTGGCGCTATACCCTAGCGGTACCCGTAGATGGCAAGGTATGGAGCATTAATTTTAACGATTGGATGTATCAGCTGGATGACAAGCGGGTATTAAACCGCGCCGAAATGACTAAGTTTGGTTTTAAAGTCGGCGAAGTCACCTTGTGGATTGAGCGCAAAAGCTAGCGCTCAGTGATAAAAAAGCACTTGATTACCCACAAAGCTCAGCCATGTTTCAGAGATTTAAGCACCAATGAATTCAATAGGTTACAGGTAGACGCCGCCTCTTCGGTAAAGAATATGAGGCTCATTTTGGTATTTTGACCTTGTAGGGGCCAATTTATTCGGCCCGGTTTGGTGTTTTGGTTTAAATCTAAACCTCAGTAACAGCCAGCAGAGCTGGCCTGCCGAATAAATTTGGCAGCTACAAAGAACAAACCGAAACAGGGTGCATTATGGCTGAGGTTCATACGTAATCAGGAAAAAGCATGTTTTTGTTAACTGGGCGCTCGGCGCTATCCAATCAAAACTGCGCGCTGGAGATATCATCCAGCGATAGCGAGAAGCTGGGCGCGAATACGTCGAGAAAGTAACGAATCTCTGGGTTCATGCGCGCTTCTAACATGGCGGTGAGGCGCTTTTGAGCGGCGGCAAACTCTTGATTCCCAGCGCTTAGCTCTTCGGCACACTTTAAATAGGCGCACAGCAAGTCTGCTGACTTCACTGTATGAGCGTATTCATCATTGGCATGGGCGCTCAGCAGCGGAGCATAGGCGGCTTGCAGCTCGGTCGGCAACATCTTTACTAAGCTTTGCTCAGCATTACTCTCTATCTCTTTGTAGGCCCGCGCCATCTCCTCGTTATAGTATTTAACGGGGGTGGGTAAATCGCCGGTTAGCACTTCACTGGCATCATGAAACAACGCCTGCATGGCGGCTTTGGCCGGGTCAAGCGTGCCATTAAAAAAGGTGTTTTTGATCACCACCAACGCGTGCGCCACCATGGCCACTTGCAAGCTGTGCTCGGCCACGTTTTCTTGCTCTATGCTGCGCATTAAGGGCCAGCGTTGGATCAACTTCATGCGTGCCATGTGCGCAAAAAAATGACTGCGACTTACATGTGAGTCTTTCATGTACAGTTACCTCGTTAATCATTACCGCCAATCGTCGAGCGGCAGGGCAAGAGATGGCTCTTGCTCACTATATGGATATAATGACAGTAATCGCCTTGAATTAAGCCCTTATTTGTAAAATATACAGGTTGGAGAAAAGACATGGATAAGCATACGCAGACTGAATTAGAAGCCGCGGCCTTTCGCGCCTTAGTGGCACACCTTGATGCCCGCAAAGACGTACAAAATATTGATCTGATGAACTTGGCGGGGTTTTGCCGTAACTGTTTAAGTAAGTGGTATTTAGCTGCTGCACAAGAGCAAGGCGTAGCACTGGACTATGACCAAGCGCGCGAGCAGGTGTATGGCATGCCGTATGAAGAGTGGAAAGATAAGTACCAGCCAGCCGCCACGGCCGAACAGCTAGCGGCGTTTGCCAAAAAATAGCTTTCGTAGAAGCCGCTTCAGCCGGCTGGTTTAGCGTAGCTAAACGTCTTGAAAGACCAAAGAGTAGATACCGGGTCCGTCATCCCAGGCTAGACCCAGTATGACGGCTAAGAAAATACGTGACGCTAACGCGCCACCGGCCGCTGCCTCTACGAGTACAGGCAGCGACCGCTTACGACTTAAAATTTACCGCTGCCTGTAGGGCTATTATTTGAACACGACCGTCTTATTACCGTATACAAACACCTTTTCTTCCAGCACTAAAGTCAGTGCGCGGCTCAACACCGACCTTTCCACATCTCGGCCAGCTTTTGCCATATCTTGGGCACTTAACACGTGATTCACGTGGATCACGTCTTGCTCGATAATGGGCCCTTCATCCAACTCATTGGTCACAAAGTGCGCCGTAGCACCAATCATCTTCACGCCGCGCTCATAGGCTTGGCGATAAGGGCTGGCGCCAATAAAGGCTGGCAAAAATGAGTGATGAATATTGATCAAGCGCTGCTCATAACGGGCCACGAAATCGGGGCTTAAAATGCGCATATATTTCGCGAGGATCACGTAGTCTGGCTGATACTCATCGATAATTTCTGCCATCTTTTGCTCATGCTCAACACGATTTAAGCCTTCGTGAGATATGCTATGAAAAGGAATATCGAACTTGCCCGTCAAGTCTTTGAGCGCGTCGTAGTTACCCACTACGGCGGCAATATCCAGCGTCATGGCACCGGAAAATTGTTTGATCAGAATATCACCCAAACAATGGGCTTCTTTGGTCACCATGATCACCACCCGCTTATTACCGGCGGGCACTAAGCGGCGCTCACTGCCTTTAGGCAGCGCATCGTCGAGATCTGCAAGCAAGGTGTGATCGTTAAAGTAGCCTTCCAGCTCGGTGCGCATAAAGAAGTGGCCATTCTCGTAGTCCACAAACTCATCGTTGCGCATAATGTTTAGCTGATGCTTATAACAGATGTTGGTGATTTTAGAGATAAGCCCTTTGGCATCGGGGCAATGTGTGAGCAGTATTTTTCGTTCCATTATAATGTTCTATCAGCTAGTTAATGATTAGGGAAAGGCAGTCTAGGCCAGTTAAGAGCTCAAGGCATGTTAGCGCTTGGCGCAGCACTGTTTGTATTTTTTAGCCGTGCCGTTTTGCACAGCACTGTTTTGCACAGCCCCGCAGGGGCAGGGCTGATTGGCGCCAATTTTGGGCGGATTAATCAGGCCATCACGATACAACCAGCGGCCGGCAACCTGCTCAAAATACGATTGTTCATGCAATAGTACCACGCGGCCTTGCTCGCGATAACGCACTTTAAATTCGACTACGCCCTGCAAGCCATCTGCCTCTATGCGGGTAAAGATAATCGTTAAGCCTAACCATTGGCAGTTAAGACCATGCTCGGTGAGCTCCTCGGCGGTTAAGCTGCCTTGGGTATCTGGGTGCCAGCTGGCTAACAGGTAATCGCCATTACCTGTGACAAAGGCACTGTAACGGGAGCGCATCAAAGCGAGTGGGGTGGCGGGAGTAACTTGTCCGCTTAACTCTCTGTTTAAATAAGGGGCGCAGCAATCCTCAAGCGGTTGCAGACTTTGGCAATGGCAAAGCATGAGATATCCTGAGTGCTCTGAAATGAATGAAATCTGAGTATGCCACGGTGGGCGAGGGATAAGATAAAAAACACCATAAAAAAACGGCTCCGAGGAGCCGTTTGATATTTACTGCGAGGTAAATATTACTCTACGATTTCAACTTCGATGGTCGCTTGTGCTTTTGCATCAACACGACGATCGCGCTGGCGCTCTTCTTCAGTTTGACCTTCAGCTAACTCACTACCATACCAAGCGGTCTGGATGTTCTGAGCGGCAACACCGCGCTGAACCAAGTAGTCTTTAGCAGCAAGGGCACGGCGCTCAGACAACTTACGGTTGTATTCAGCAGTACCTAAACGGTCAGCATAGCCGGCCAGCTCTACTTGGTAGTTAGGGTTCTGTTGAGCGAAACGTGCTACTTCATCTAAGGTAGCGCGTGATTCGCCTGACAAGTCAGACTTATCAAAACCAAAGTAGATAGAACCATCAGCAGTTACGCTGCGGGTTTCGTAGGTGGTTTCAGGTGCTGGCTGTTGAACAACAGGTGCAACTGGTGGTGGTGTGCTGTCGCCACGGTTAGGGTGCAGTACCACTTCTAACATGTAATTGTTAACGTCGGTGTCAAAGCCTAGGCCGTTCTTACCAGAATCGCCCATGTCTTCGATGCGACGATAGCGAGCTTGAAAGTCAACTAAGTCAGACGCGCGGTAGGTCAGACCTAAACCGGCCATAGGAGCAACGCCTGTGTCGCCTTCGCCAGCATCTACGTCATAACCTAAAGCACCCAGCTCAGCAAACAAAGACATGCGCTCGCTGAGTGGCATACGACCAATGGCTGATAAGTTCAGCGCATTAGTGTCGAGGTCTTGGCCAAAATGGTTAAAGCCCAGCTCAACACCGAAGTAGTCGTTGAAGTTATAACCAGTAAACAAGCTAACGGCTTCGCCATCGCCGTCTAGGCCGGAATTGTTTCTTTCGATATCACTGAATTCTGCATAACCTGCACCAGCACCTAAGTACCAATCAGCTTGTACAGTTGCAGACATACCTGCGGCGGCGAGCGCCAAGGCAATTAAAGTAGGAGCCACTGTCTTTTTCATGTTGTCTTCCTCATTTTACGAGCTTTCGATTCGAGTCGAAATAAATGTATCACGCTCGTCGAGCTAGCAGTGTACCTCGACTACTGTGATGTACGGGTAACCTTTGTTGTTATTTGGCCAACAAGAAGGAGTCCTATAAAAAACTCTCAGTCCTGTTTGAGTATTCCCGTATCAATTCAGACTAGCGGTTTTTACCATTAGCCACAAGATGGAGGCTAGTCTATAGGGCTAAAATTGTCGCAGCCTTTACCACGGACTCTGCTTCTTAGGGCATAATATAGTGTTAGTTGAGTCTTTTTACGATTATTTTGGTTAAAATAGGGCAAGAGCACAACGAGTCTACTTTGTGGTGTTAAACTCAGGTAACCAAGGATGGTTTTTTTGTTATCGACATGTTTCGATGGGAGCAGAAAGCTATGAATCCAGATACCAGCTTAGTCGGGAAAAAGATCCGACAGATACGCGAGTCCATGGGCTTAAGTCGCCCTAAGTTTGCTGAGTTACTACAAGTTCCGCCCACTACCTTAAAGAACTACGAATTAGGGTATAGAGAAGTGGGAGGGGCCTTTTTAGTGGCCTTGGCTCAACATCCTGAGTTACATAAATTTACCTTGTGGTTATTGGCTGACAGTACCATCGACAGCGTGGGGCAAGTCGCACCAGACCAAGAAGGCTAAATTAGACCAAGGTAATGGACAAAGAAGAAGCAAGCCACAGCCGCCGCCTTCCTTGGTGTTAGCCGAATAAGTGTTAGTTTTTGCTTTGCTCCATTAGTCGCTGTCATCAACACTCACTTAAAAGATAACACCTTAATGCCCTTAATTGGTTTTAAGGTGCTTTTGTGTTGCTGACTTTTAGTGGCGTTACGCGCATGCCTGTCAGTAATATGCGTATAAGTAAAATGTGCAATATGGGTACAAGTAAAAGGCGGGGCTATGTATTACGGCATTGATATAGGCGGCAGTAAAATGGCCTGGGCGGTGTTTGATGAGCAAGGCCAAGAGCTAGCGCGTCAGGTGTGTGCCACCCCCCAACACAGTTACGCTAACTTGCGCCAGTGTATCCGCACCTGGGTAAAGGAGGCCGATGACCGCTGGCAAACTAAAGGCCGGTTGGGCATCGGAATTCCTGGCATTCGTGAGGCAAGCGGGCGGGTGTTAGCGGCCAATGTGCCCAGTATTCACGGTCAGTATTTGGCAGCAGATTTAGCGCAAGACTTAGATAGATGCGTGGTGGCAGACAATGACGCCAATTGCTTCTTACTCTCTGAGTCAGTGGGCGGGGCCGCGGCTGATGCCAAGTTGGCCTTGGCACTCACCTTAGGTACAGGCGTGGGCGGTGCCGTGATCCACCAAGGTAAATTGGTGAATAGCGCGCGCGGGAGCAGTGGTGAGTTTGGTCATGGGGGTATTCAGGCCAGCTTATTAGCGCGTTATCCCAACTTGCCGCTCTTTACTTGCGGCTGTGGCCAAGTCGGCTGCTTAGAAACTTATGTGTCCGGTACCGGTTTGGCCAATTTATATCAGCATTTGGTCAACAGCGCAGATCAAGCGACAAGTCCCAGCACAGATGTTTCCACCAAAGTAGTTGCCACCAAACCTGTCGCCGCAAAGCTTGCCGGCCCCGCGATTATTCACGCTTGGCAGCAGGGCGAGGCGCTGGCCGCCGAGTGTGTGGACATGTATGTGGATATTTTGGCGTCGGCACTGGCGAACTTAATGACGCAGCTGGATCCAGATATAGTGGTGTTGGGGGGCGGCTTAAGCGAGCAGGCTTGGTTATATGAGCAACTCAATGCCCGTATACCCAAGTATTTGATGCGACATGTGAGTGCGGTACCGGTAGTGGCGGCGCATTTTGGTGGCAGCGGCGGGGTACGAGGTGCTGCATTATTGGCCAAGTGCGGTGCTTGACCATTTAGCTGGCCGCCATATTTTGTTAGCATGCCTTTTTTAGCCCAACAATTAGGGAATGTCATGTCGTCATATGAGACAGTAGAGCAAAAGGCCAGCTACGGTGTAGGTCGTCAAATCGGTGATCAATTAACCCAGCAATCTTTCGATGGCTTAGAAGTATCAGCCGTACAACAAGGCTTGGCCGATGCCATTGCCGGTGTTGATTTCGCAGTGTCTCGCGAAGACATTAATAGCGCGTTTCAGGTGATCACTCAGCGTATGCAAGAAAAGCAAAGCGCCGAGTCGTCTAAAGCGAAAGAAGCAGAAGCTGAGTTTTTGACTGCTAATGGTGCTCGCGCCGAAATTACGCAAACTGAGTCTGGTCTGCAGTACGAAGTATTGACTAAGGGCGAGGGTGCCATCCCTGCCGCTACCGATACCGTACGTGTACATTACCACGGTACTTTCATCGACGGTTCTGTGTTCGACAGCTCTGTGATGCGCGGTGAGCCTGCTGAGTTCCCAGTAACAGGCGTAATCAAAGGTTGGGTTGAAGCCCTGCAGTTGATGCCTGTGGGTTCTAAGTGGAAGCTGTTTGTACCCCATAACCTCGCCTACGGCGAGCAAGGTGCTGGTGCTATTCCTCCGTGCGCCACCTTGGTGTTCGAAGTTGAGCTTCTAGAAATCGCGTAATTTATTAAAAACCGGCAATCGCCGGTTTTTTTATGCCCTTAATTTCATGTTAATACCCGCCCCAATCTGGCAAACTTTAATGTAATTTTTTGTAAGCATTTAGAGAAAGGAAGAACAGCATGACAAATCCGGTTCGCATTGCCGTAGCTGGTTGTAATGGACGTATGGGCAAGGTGTTGATTGAGTCAGTAAGCCAAACGGCGGGCGTGGTGCTAACCGCCGCCATTGAGCATGCGGGCTCGTCGGTATTGGGCGCCGATGCGGGTGAATTGGCGAACGTCGGTCGTTTAGGGGTCATGGTCAGTGCTGATCTTGCGGCTGTCATTGATAACGTGGATGTGATCATCGACTTCACGCGCCCCGAGGTGACCTTAGCGAACATTGCGCTTGCCCAACAGCACGGAAAGCGACTGGTTATTGGCACCACTGGCTTTGATGACGCGGAGAAAGCCCAAATTCAAGCGGCCATTAATGATACCGCCATCGTCATGGCCTCAAACTTCAGCGTGGGCGTGAACTTGGTGTTCAAGCTGCTGGAACAAGCCGCCAAGGTAATGGGTGATTATACGGATATTGAAATCATCGAAGCCCATCATCGCCATAAAGTCGACGCGCCTTCAGGCACGGCCTTAAGCATGGGCGAAGTGATTGCCAACACCTTGGGCCGAGACTTGAAAAGCTGCGCCGTTTACGGCCGTGAGGGCATTACCGGTGAGCGTGATCCCAATACCATTGGCTTTGCTACCGTGCGCGCCGGCGATATTGTGGGCGAGCACACAGTGATGTTTGCCGATATTGGCGAGCGGGTAGAGATCACGCACAAGGCATCTAATCGCCTGACTTTTGCTAACGGTGCCGTACGCGCTGCAGCTTGGATTGCCGAGCAAAAGCCTGGTTTGTACGATATGCAGGATGTGCTGAATCTAAAATAACCTGAGCTAATGATAAATTGACCTAAAGACGATATCTTTATGCACTTTAGGTCTTTTTTTGTTTTATTAAGACTTTGATTTTTTTAAGTAATTCATTGTTTATTGTGATTTATATATTGAATTTTTAATTAAACCTTCCCAAACAGATATTTTTTAATGTTATCTAGCCCGCCTTAGTGTTTCCTCCCTCTTTTATCGATTTTATTGCGTTTTTTGTGACCTAAAACCCAGTAGAAAGGTTTTTTTATAAAATAGTTTGTCGAAAATGACGCTTTTATATAAGGTAATTAGAATTTGCCCAGTATTAGCCGAAATGTGGTCATTACTTAATAGGATTCATTTCGGGACGACCAGGTAAGTTGTTGATTTTTAATCTTAACTTGGAGGTTGTCTTGACACACACAGCGTTGCTCGTACTCGAAGACGGTGCAGTCTTTTATGGTACAGCCATAGGTGCCGACGGTTGTTCAGTTGGTGAAATGGTATTTAATACGTCTATGACGGGATATCAAGAAATACTCACAGACCCGTCTTATTCCCGCCAAATAGTGACTCTTACTTATCCTCATATCGGCAATACCGGCACCAATGCTGAAGACGAAGAATCCGATCGAGTGCATGCTCAAGGTTTGATTATTCGTGACCTCCCGCTTATGGCTTCTAACTTTCGCAGCCAAGACTCCCTGTCTAATTACCTTAAAGCCCACAACATAGTGGGCATTGCCGATATCGATACCCGTAAACTCACCCGTATCTTGCGTGAAAAAGGCGCTCAAGCGGGCTGCATTGTGGCCGGTAGCGATTTAGATGAAGCGAAAGCTTTGGCAGCAGCCAAGGCATTTCCTGGTCTAAAAGGCATGGACTTAGCTAAAGTCGTGACCACCCAAATCTCTTACCCATGGCTGCAGGGCAGCTGGCGCCTAGGCGAGGGCTTTAATGAACCTAATGTGGCTGACTTACCCTACCACGTGGTGGCCTATGACTATGGCGTGAAGCGCAATATCTTACGCATGTTGGTGGACCGCGGGTGTCGGGTCACTGTCGTGCCAGCCCAAACCTCGGCCGCCGACGTATTAGCGCTGCAGCCTGATGGCATTTTCTTGTCTAATGGCCCCGGTGACCCAGAGCCGTGCGACTACGCCATTAGCGCCATTAAAACCTTACTCGACAGCAATATCCCGCTGTTTGGTATTTGCTTAGGCCATCAGTTACTGGGCTTGGCCAGTGGTGCTCAAACCATAAAAATGAAGTTTGGCCATCACGGTGCTAATCATCCGGTGAAAGACCTCACACAAAATCGGGTGATGATCACCAGCCAAAACCACGGTTTTGCGGTGGACGAAGCCAGCTTACCGACTAACGTGCAAGTGACACATCGCTCATTATTTGATGGCACAGTGCAGGGTTTTAAGCGCACCGACAAACCGGCGTTCAGCTTTCAAGGACACCCGGAAGCCAGCCCTGGGCCTAATGAGGCCGCCAGCTTGTTCGACGATTTTATCGATTTGATTAAACAGCACCGCGTGTAGGAGTAGGTAAGTCATGGCAAAACGTACAGATATAAAAAGCATCCTGATCTTGGGTGCCGGGCCCATCGTGATCGGACAGGCCTGTGAATTCGACTACTCCGGTGCTCAGGCCTGTAAAGCGCTGCGCGAAGAAGGTTATCGCGTTATTTTAGTGAACTCTAATCCTGCCACCATAATGACAGACCCAGACATGGCCGATGCCACGTATATCGAGCCGATTCACTGGGAAGTGGTGCGCGAAATTATCAAAAAAGAACGCCCGGATGCGGTGCTGCCCACCATGGGCGGCCAAACGGCGCTTAACTGTGCGCTGGATCTGGAAAAGCACGGCGTGTTGGCTGAATTTAATGTCGAGATGATAGGCGCCAGCGCCGATGCCATCGATAAAGCCGAAGATCGTAACCGCTTCGATAAAGCCATGAAGAGCATAGGGCTGGCGTGCCCCCGCGCTGGCATCGCCCGCAACATGGAAGAGGCGTACAAGGTACAAGCTGAAGTGGGCTTCCCTTGTATTATCCGGCCTTCTTTTACCATGGGCGGCTCTGGCGGCGGTATTGCGTATAATCGCGAAGAGTTCGAAGAAATTTGTACGCTCGGCTTAGACTTATCACCGACCAACGAGCTGTTGATTGATGAGTCTTTAATCGGCTGGAAAGAATTTGAGATGGAAGTGGTGCGCGACAAAAACGACAACTGCATTATTGTCTGCGCCATCGAAAACTTTGACGCCATGGGCGTGCACACCGGTGACTCTATTACCGTGGCACCGGCGCAAACCTTGACCGATAAAGAATATCAAATCATGCGCAGCGCCTCCTTGGCCATTTTGCGTGAGATAGGTGTCGAAACTGGCGGCTCTAACGTACAGTTTGGTATTGAACCGGGTACGGGGCGCATGGTGGTGATAGAGATGAACCCGCGGGTTTCTCGCTCTTCCGCCTTGGCTTCAAAAGCCACCGGCTTTCCGATTGCTAAAATCGCCGCCAAGCTGGCGGTGGGTTACACGCTGGATGAGCTGCAAAACGACATTACCGGCGGTCGCACGCCTGCCTCGTTTGAGCCAGCCATCGATTACGTAGTTACCAAAATTCCGCGCTTTAACTTTGAAAAATTTGCTGGCGCCAACGACCGCTTAACCACCCAGATGAAGTCGGTGGGTGAGGTGATGTCGATTGGCCGTAACTTCCAAGAATCCTTGCAAAAAGCACTGCGCAGCCTAGAAACGGGCCAACACGGTTTAGACCCGATTGTCGAATTGGCTGAAGCCGGTGTGTTTGATGTAGACAGCATGGCGCGCATTCGCCATGAGCTAAAAGAGCCAGGCCCAGACCGCATTTGGTACATAGGCGATGCCTTTCGCGCCGGCATGAGCATGGACGAGATCTTTACCCTGACCAACGTCGACCCTTGGTTCTTGGTACAAATTGAAGAGTTGATCAAGCTAGAAGGGCAGGTGAGTGAGCTGGCCATTACTGACCTTACGCCTCAACTGCTGCGCACTCTTAAGCGTAAAGGCTTTGCCGACATTCGTTTAGGCAAGCTGTTGGGTCTTTCTGAAGATGAAGTACGCAAGTTGCGCCATCGCTTTGAAATTTTCCCGGTTTACAAGCGGGTGGACACCTGTGGCGGCGAATTCGCCACCGACACTGCTTACTTGTACTCCACTTATGATGAAGAGTGCGAAGCCAAGCCGTCTAATAAAGACAAGATCATGATCTTGGGTGGTGGCCCCAATCGTATCGGTCAAGGTATCGAGTTTGATTACTGCTGTGTGCACGCCGCGTTAGCGCTGCGTGAAGACGGTTATGAAACCATTATGGTGAACTGTAATCCAGAAACCGTTTCCACTGACTACGACACCTCAGATCGCCTCTACTTTGAGCCGGTGACGCTAGAAGATGTGCTGGAAATTGTGCGTATCGAACAGCCCAAAGGCGTGATTGTGCAATACGGTGGCCAAACGCCGCTCAAATTAGCCCGCGCGCTGGAAGCGGCCGGTGTGCCCATTATTGGCACCAGCCCAGATGCCATCGACCGAGCCGAAGACCGCGAGCGTTTTCAGCAAGCGGTGGAGCGCCTTGGCTTAAAGCAGCCAGAAAACGGCACCGTCACCAACCTGGAGCAAGCAGTAGTAGTGGCCGAGCGTATCGGTTATCCGCTGGTGGTGCGTCCTTCTTATGTGTTGGGCGGGCGCGCCATGGAAATCGTCTACGACGAGCAAGACTTGCGTCGTTACTTTAAAGAAGCGGTCACCGTGTCTAACGAATCACCGGTATTGCTGGATCGCTTCTTGGATGACGCCATTGAAGTAGACGTGGATGCCATCTGTGATGGCAAAGACGTGGTGATTGGCGGCATTATGGAGCACATCGAACAAGCGGGTGTGCACTCCGGTGACTCGGGTTGTTCACTGCCGGCTTATACCTTAAGCCAAGCGGTGCAAGATGAGATGCGCGAGCAAACACGCAAGTTAGCGCTTGAGCTTGGCGTGATTGGCTTAATGAACATTCAGTTTGCGGTGAAGGGTAGCGACATTTATCTGATTGAAGTTAACCCCCGCGCCGCGCGTACCGTGCCGTTTGTGTCTAAAGCGACCGGCGTGCCGTTAGCAAAAGTGGCCGCACGGGTCATGGCGGGTAAAACACTGGCCGAGCTGGGAGCGACCGTCGAGGTGATACCGCCATATTTCTCCGTTAAAGAAGTGGTGTTGCCGTTCAACAAGTTCGCGGGTGTGGATCCGCTACTGGGACCTGAAATGCGCTCCACCGGTGAAGTGATGGGCGTGGGTGAAACCTTCGGCGAAGCCTTTGGTAAAGCGCACTTAGGTGCGGGTAAGGCGGTACCCACCAGTGGGCGAGCCTTATTGTCGGTGCGTGACAGCGATAAGAAACGCGTGGTTGAGCTGGCGAAAGCCTTGCTGGCCGCCGGCTTTGAGCTGGACGCCACCCACGGCACGGCAGTGGTGTTGGGTGAAGCCAATATTAATCCGCGCTTGGTCAACAAGGTCCATGAAGGTCGCCCGCATATCTTGGATCGCATCAAGAATAATGAGTACACCTATATAGTGAACACGGTAGAAGGCCGTCAGGCCATCGAAGACTCCCGCCAACTGCGCCGCGGCGCGCTCGCACAAAAGCTGGCGTACAGCACCACGCTTAATGGCGGTATCGCCACCTGCATGGCGATGGCCTTTGATGCCACTGCGTCTGTGGTCTCGGTGCAAGAAATGCATGAGCGCCTTGCTGCTCGTAGTAAGTAAGTAAGTAAGTAAGTAAGTAAGTAAGTGAATGAGCAGTTGGCGAACACAGCGCGGCGGCTAAGCCATTAGCCCATAAGATGAAGGTGCCTTTAGGGCACCTTTTTGCTTATCTAAGTGTTTGTCTAATCATGTGCGTAATCGCTTATGCAAGAGAAGGCATGCCTAGTTAGGGTTTAGCATTTTATGTAAAAATACCCAGCTACGCTGGCCGAGCGAAGCGCTCTGCCTAACCAAAGGAGTGGCGACAGAAGCCAAAGGTGTTTGTTGGCTTGGTAACTTACAGCTAATTAACCGTTAAAAATTAAACACTTAGGCATGTTTAATTGGCGATTTTTTCTATTGGTTAATAAATGACCACATATAATCTCGATAAAGTTTGACGCCACCCCCCGACTCCCGTAGAGTGCACTCCAGCAAAAGATTCAAGTTAGCGCGGCCGTTGTACATTGTTCGTACCTTTTTGGCACTACAGTCACCAAGCTTCCCTTATTTGATATTTGTTGCATTTTCCGAGCATTCGCTCGTCACACTAAAATAAAGGTAAGATTTATTATGGCTACTGGTACCGTAAAATGGTTTAACGAAGCAAAAGGTTTTGGTTTTATCACTCCTGCTGATGGCAGCAAAGATTTGTTCGCACATTTCTCTGAAATCACTGGTAGTGGCTTCAAAACTTTGGCTGAAGGCCAACAGGTATCTTACACCGCTACTGAAGGTGCTAAAGGTCCTCAAGCTTCTCAAATCGAAGCTATCTAATTACCCTCGGGTAAGACAGATACTAAAAAAACCCGCTTCGGCGGGTTTTTTGTTTTTGTAGATTGGTGTGAGGGTGAGGGGTAAAGAGTGAAGGGGACGAGCCGAATCATGTCTTGTTGGTATTCTGCCGTCATACTGGGCTTGCCCCAGTATCTCGTACTTATGCACTAAAACTCACCTGATTACCCACAAAGCTCAGCCATATTTAAGAGAACTCGGTACCAATGAATTCAATAGGTTACAGGGAGGTGCCGCCTCTTCGGTAAAGAGTATGAGGCTCAGTTTGGTATTTTGACCTTGTAGGGGCCCGTCTCTTCGGCGAAGAGGACTTCGGCCCAGTTTGTTGTTTTGGTTTAAATCTAAACCTCAGTAACAGTCAGCAGAGCTGGCCTGCCGAAGTCCTCTTTATTAAAGAGACGGGGCAGTTACAAAGAACAAACCGAAACAGGGTGCATTATGGCTGAGGTTCTTACGTAATCACTAAAACTTAAAGCGAGATCCTGACTTGCGTCAGGAAGACGGCGTAAGTGCGGTGTATTCTGCAGGCGAACACTTGTTCTCACATTTTGCTGTAGGCGAAACGCTTTAAAAATATAAGCCTTGTTTTACAGCTGATACACAAAACAATTCTACTTCGCAGAACTAGCAGCTACAGAGGGCGGTATATTACTTAGCTTCCAAAAGGGTTACGCTGTTTTTATCTTCACGCTTCACGCTTCACGCTTCACGCTTTACTCATCACGAGCCGAAGGCGCTTCCATCCATGACTCTAATATCAATTGCGCCGACACGGCATCAACCGCATCTTTACCTAATGCCTTATAGCCACCGGCATCAAATAGTCGCGCACGGGCATCGGTCGTAGTCAGGCGTTCATCTTGCAGCTCTACGGCTAAGCCAAAGCGGCCATGTAAGCGGTTGGCAAACTTGCGCGCACGGCGGCTAATGTCTTGCTCGGTGCCATCCATATTTAGCGGTAAGCCCACAATCAACAGTGCTGGTTGCCACTCTTTGAGTATGGCTTCGATTTGTTCCCAGTTAGGCACGCCGTCATTGGCTTTTAAGGCCAAGAGTGGACGAGCCGAAGCGGTAATTTCTTGGCCTACGGCCACACCTATGCTTTTAGTGCCGTAATCAAAACCGAGCAGGGTACGGCTCATGCATGACCTACTTGTGAAGATAAATGACGAGGATCTACGCCTAAACGGCCGATGGCTTGGTGCCAACGATTGCTCAAAGGCGTATCAAACAGTAAAGCGGTATCGGCGGGCACGGTTAACCAGCTGTTTTCACTGAGCTCTTGCTCTAACTGACCGGGCGTCCAACCCGCATAGCCTAACGCCACTAAATAATGCTCAGGCTCCATATCTGTGCCTAAGGTTTCTAGTACGTCTGGCGAGGTGGTGATCATTAAATTATCGGCCAACATTTGGCTGGAGCTAAATCCCGCCATGGGGCTGTGCAACACAAAACCACGGTCGGTCGCGACCGGTCCGCCTTGTAATACGGGTTGATCAAGCTCAGAGGGGGTATCTTCAGGCCCCATCTCCAGCTGATCTAATAACGCATACAAAGGCATATCGATGGGGATATTAATCACCAGCCCCATGGCGCCTTCGTCATTATGTTCACAGACATAGGTCACTGAACCACCAAAGAAGGGATCTTTGAGGTTGGGCATAGCAATAAGAAAATGATGTTGCAAAGAGTCCATGTCATCTCGTTTTGAGTCAGAAATGGCCCCACCCGTTACCGAGTGGGGGCTATGGTCTTACCGTTAGGATAGACGTTTTTCAATCGCGTCCATCAACATTCCCGAAATATTTACCGGAAATGCCGCTTCAATCTCGCGCACGCAAGTTGGGCTGGTGACGTTAATTTCAGTCAGTTTATCACCAATAATATCGAGCCCCACAAAGATCAAGCCTTTTGCCTTTAAGGTAGGGCCTAATGCCTCGGCAATGCGGCGATCACTGTCGCTTAAGGGTTGGGCGACGCCTAAACCGCCGGCGGCCAAGTTGCCACGCGTTTCTCCGCCTTGGGGAATGCGGGCTAAGCAATAAGGCACAACTTCGCCATCCACCACTAAGACCCGCTTATCGCCCTGTTTAATGGCGGCAATATAGGTTTGTACCATGCAGTAACGCGTGCCGTGCTCCGTCAGGGTTTCGATGATCACGCCTAAGTTGGGGTCGTCTTGCTTCACGCGAAAAATTGAGGCGCCGCCCATGCCATCTAAGGGCTTTATGATCATATCGCTGTGCTCTTCATGAAAGGCACGAATATCCATGGCACTGCGGGTAACCAGCGTGGTGGGCGTAAATTCAGAAAACCACGCGGTGTAGAGCTTTTCGTTAGCATCGCGCAGGCTTTGCGGCTTGTTGACGATCAGCGTGCCTTTTTCTTCGGCGCGCTCTAACAAATAAGTGGCGTAAATATATTCGGTGTCAAAAGGCGGATCTTTACGCATTAAGATCACGTCCAGATCACTTAACGGCAGCAATTGCGGCTCATCTAAGGTGAACCATTGGTTGGCATCTTCTTTTACGGTCAGTTTGGCCATGCGGCCAAAGGAATCGCCGCCGCGCAGGCTTAAATCGCCCATTTCCATATACCAAAGCTCATAGCCACGGCGTTGCGCTTCTAGCAACATGGCGAAGCTGGTGTCTTTTTTGATGTTGATGGACTGTATCGGGTCCATCACTATTCCCAGTTTAATGGCGGTCATGCAAGATCTCCAAATCGGCATTGCAAAGCGGTAATGGCGGTTAAGGCCGCGGTTTCGGTTCTCAGTACTCGGGGCCCGAGCAAAATATCAATAAAATCTTGGCTGCTGGCCTGACAAATTTCTTCATCGGACAAGCCCCCCTCTGGGCCTATTAATAAGCGCACGCCTGCTTTGGGAGCGGGTAGGGTATTCACGCTGAGCTCGGCTTTAGGGTGCAAATTAAGCTTAAGATCGTCGGTTTGCTCGGCGAGCCAGTCATGTAACTGCATGGCGGGGCGTATTTCTGGTACCCGATTACGGCCACACTGCTCACAGGCAGCAATGGCGATGCTCTGCCATTGTTGAATTTTTTTCTCTAAACGCTCACCGGTCAACTTAACGCCACAGCGACTGGAAAACAGCGGCGTGATCACATTCACGCCCAGCTCCACTGACTTTTGAATGGTGAACTCCATTTTTTCACCGCGGCTGATCACCTGTCCAAGATGAAAGGGCAAGGGCGACTCGCAATCATAAGCGTCAAATTCACCCACCAATACTTGCACCGTTTTTTTATCGGCGTGAGTGATTTCGGCAGCGTATTGCCCGCCTTGGCCATTAAATAGCACCAGTGCTTGGCCAACTTGCATGCGCAGTACGCGGCCCACATGATTGGCGGCTTCATCTGAGAGTGGCAGCGCCAAGCCTGAGCGCAGATCCACGGCTTCATAAATTCGGGGTATACGCATAATGTTGTACGGTTCTTTTACTAAGAAGGGTGGCGGCTGGGTATTGAGTTAACACCCAGCACAAGCGCAGATGAGCCACATTGTACCGCTAGAAGCCATGGGCTGCTAGGCGTAAAGGGTGAAGTGTAAAGAGCGAAGGGGACAAGCTTACCGATGTTTGTCTCAATCTCTTTACCCTTCACCCATGGCGCTGCACATAATACTTATGGGCAGTTTTTTGCTATGCGATAGCCGGCAGCGATGGCGGCTTGGGCATTATTAAAGCTCACTCTGTTTTTCTCGCTAACGCTGTGGTAGCTAGGGCAATCCGAGCGATGAAAAATCTGTGAATTACGGTTGCCGCGTATCTCTGAGCTGGGCTGAGTTTGGCGACTAGCAACAGTTTGAGGAGCGCTGGTATTGGCCGAAAAGGGCGCTAGGCTGGCGGTGGCGTTATCAAACTGGCTATTACCGAGCGCCATGTAAATGGGCGCATGATCAGACACATGCGTGCGACTTTTACTGTGATCCCAACCAATGAGCTTAGGAAAATCAATGATGCCTGCCGCTTTAACGTTCAAGTGACTGTCGCGCTCAATCCAGATGTTATCGTAGAGATTGGCATATTTCCCGGGCTTTTCCGACAAGGTCGAAGCGCCTGAAGTGAGCAATGGTTGGGCAAACTGCTTTAACGGTGCCCACGCTTTATGTGCTTGATCAAGATTAAAATCACCGGCTAATACCAGCGGCGTATTGGGGTACACCTCCTTCATCCATAACCAATAATCGGCCAGCGCTTGTATCTCTGGCACGCGGTCTTTCACGCCTTTGCCGTACAAAATATGCACGGTACCCATGGCCAGCTCACTGTTATCGTGCTTTGATTTAAATCTGGCCGAAAAGGGCTCACGAATAAAGTGGTTCTTTTTATCGAGATACACAACAGCGCCGTCTTGATAGCTCACCGCCGACTCTCGCCAAAGAAAGGCATACATTTCTTTGTAGCTGCTTGAGCCGATCGCATGGGAAACCAAATGGCTCCAGGGTTCACCGCTGTGCTTTTCTAATGCTTGCTCTAATGCGGCGATGCCATCTTCGGTCATCACTTCTTGTACCGCCAGCAAGTCGACTTTACTGGCGATGGTGGCCAGTGCCGCAAAGCTCTTTTGGCTACCATGGCCCAGACGCTGAATATTCCAAGAGCCCACCACAATATCACTGGCGTACACACTTAAGGTAGGGAGCAAGACACCGCAGACAGCAAAAATAGCCGCGGTACTATAGCGACGTAAGGTACGTAAAATGTTCATATTGGCAGTTATGTTCCTGAAGGTGAAAGTGAGAAATAAAGCCTAGTGTTGCTACATTAATCGTCTTTCTGACGCGGATCTTGAGCTGGTTTTGTCTTTAGCTGGGCGCTTGGTGCTCGGTGCTTGGCGCTAATGTTTTTTGTAAGAGCCCATTACAGTGCAGGCACAGGTAGCGCTGCTGGGCGCGCATTATCTTGTTGTGGCGCCTAAGCGTCAATTGGTGACTACGACAAGCACATTGATAACTGAAGGTAGGGGCAACCTTGCTGGTATCTAACTGATGGCGAGTGCGGGGCGTGAGCCCAAACACCGACTGCATAATATGCTGCCATTCGCGCCCGTGGGGTTTAACTTTGCCGAAGCAGGCGAAGGTGACCAGATGCGCCACTTCATGAGGCACAATCTCGTCCATAAACTCCGCTTCATTATCTGCCAACAGCACCGGATTAAAGCGCAGCTCCCAACGCTCTAGCCAAGCGGAGCCCGCAATGCGTCCGCCTTGATTAAAGCGCACTAAAGGCTGGGCAAATTCCCGCGCGAGCTCTGTGGCGGCCAACTGCATGCAGTCCTGAACGTGAGTAATGATCCGTTGTTGTATATCAGAGGTCATATGCACATATTTATTTAGCGTGAGGCGTAAGGCGTAAGGAGATAGAGGTTAAACTCTTCTCATACCGTTCTGGAAATCTAACTGATCATATTATCCTGCTTCGCCACGGTTTTATATTTTAAAACAGCCAGCGAAGCTGGCCCGTCGAACAAGTTGACGGCTACAAGGTAAAAACAAAAAACCGTGCTGAAGTCCTCTTCACTGAAGTTATGAGATAGGTCATATTTCTACTTAGATTGGTATCACCTCACGCCTTACTTCTCACTTTTTACACATTAAAAAAGGGAAGCCGTAGCTTCCCTTTTGATTCGGCATTTGGCGGGCTTATTTTAAGCCGGCGGCGTCGCGCAGTAAGTCGGCTTTGTCGGTGGCTTCCCACGAGAACTCTTCGCGACCAAAGTGACCGTACGCAGCGGTAGACTGATAAATCGGGCGATTCAAGTCCAGCATTTGGATCAGGCCGTAAGGGCGCAGGTCAAAATACTCGCGCACTAACGCATCAATCAAATCTTCTGCCACCTTGCCGGTGCCAAAGGTTTCAACGCTAATTGACGTAGGCTCAGCCACACCAATTGCGTAAGACACTTGAATTTCACAGCGATCTGCAAGGCCGGCAGCAACGATGTTTTTCGCTACATAACGGGCGGCGTAGGCCGCAGAACGGTCAACTTTAGATGGATCTTTACCAGAGAAAGCACCGCCGCCGTGGCGAGCCATGCCGCCGTAGGTATCAACGATGATTTTACGACCGGTCAAACCACAGTCACCCACAGGGCCGCCAATAATAAACTGACCGGTGGGGTTGATGAAATACTTGGTGTTTTTGGTCAACCATTCCGCCGGTAATACGGGCTTAATAATGGTGTCCATCACGGCTTCACGCAGCATGGCTTGATCAATCTCAGGGCAATGTTGGGTAGATAATACTACCGCATCAATCGCCGCGGGCTTGCCCGCATCATCATATACAAAGGTGATTTGCGCTTTTGCATCTGGGCGTAACCAAGTTAACTCTTTAGACTTGCGCACTTCTGCTTGGCGCTTCATCAACTTATGTGCATAAGTAATGGGTGCTGGCATCAGTACGTCGGTTTCGTTAGACGCATAACCAAACATCAAGCCTTGGTCGCCGGCACCTTGAGCGTAGGGGTCTACGTCTTCACGGTCCACGCCCATGGCGATATCGGGAGATTGCTTACCAATGGCATTCAAAACGGCACAGCTGGCGCCGTCAAAACCCATGTCTGAGCTGGTGTAACCAATGTCACTGACGGTTTTGCGTACTAAGTCTTCGATATCTACCCAAGCACTGGTGGTAACTTCACCGCCAACAATTACCATGCCGGTTTTAACGAAACTTTCGCACGCCACGCGTGCTTTGGGATCTTGTTCGATAATGGCGTCCAGTACCGCATCTGAGATCTGGTCGGCAATTTTATCCGGATGACCTTCGGAGACGGACTCGGAGGTAAATAGTTTGGCCATGATGATTTCCTAACGTATTAATAAAAATAAATCTGGTGTGTTATCTGCGCACTTTTTTTGTTGAGCCATCGGTCAATAAAGTGAGCTATCTCTAGCAGTTATCACTCAATGATGATGTATACACGGTGGCAGTATTAACATCTAGACGGCTATTCTAAAGAGGGGTGCCCTCAATTACCAGTAAAATGTCGCCGTGCTGTGCATTATCCGCGATGGCTTCGGCGCTCACTCATGCCAGCAAAAAGCCAGCTATATAGAAGCACTAAGCAAGTAAGATGTTGCGAGTCAAAGACACTAACTTACTGATAATTAGCCATACGGAACCTGATTATGCTGCACGCATGAGATTAGATTTGCGCCGCCTAGCAGTCTTTGGGACAATACGGCAGTTTTACACCCTCAAATTACCTAACTGTCTCAGGAGATGTTGATGCCTTCTCGTCAAGTGCTGGCCAATGCCGTGCGCGCACTCAGTATGGATGCGGTACAGAAAGCCAATTCCGGCCACCCCGGAGCCCCTATGGGCATGGCTGATATTGCTGAGGTGTTGTGGCGCCATTACCTTAAGCACAACCCCAGTAACCCAGACTGGGCCGATCGGGACCGCTTTATCTTGTCCAACGGTCACGGCTCCATGTTGTTGTACTCCTTGCTGCACCTGACGGGCTATGAGTTATCTATCGAGGATCTGAAACAGTTCCGCCAACTGCATTCTAAAACACCAGGCCATCCGGAATACGGTTATGCGCCGGGTATAGAAACCACCACAGGCCCATTAGGCCAAGGCATCACCAATGCCGTAGGCATGGCGATTGCTGAAAAATCACTGGCCGCGCAGTTTAACCGTCCCGGTCATGATGTGGTCGATCACCACACCTACACCTTCTTGGGTGATGGTTGCTTAATGGAAGGTATCTCTCACGAAGCCTGTTCATTAGCCGGCACCTTAGGTCTTGGCAAGCTGATTGCCTTTTGGGATGACAACGGCATCTCTATCGATGGCGAGCTAGACGGCTGGTTTAGTGACGATACCCCTAAGCGCTTTGAAGCTTACGGCTGGCAGGTTATCGCCGGCGTTGACGGCCACGACAGCGCAGCACTCACTGCTGCCATCGATGCCGCTCGCGCCGACACTACCCGCCCAACGCTCATCTGCTGCAAAACCGTGATTGGTTTTGGCTCACCAAACAAAGCCGGCACTGCCGACTGTCATGGTGCACCTTTAGGTGATGCAGAAATTGCCGCTACCCGTGCGCAGTTAGGTTGGGAACATGCTCCTTTTGAAATCCCTTCCGATATTTATGCCGAGTGGGATGCCAAAGAAAAAGGTGCCGCTGCAGAAGCTCAGTGGAATAAAGAGTTTGCTGCTTACCAAGCTGCACACCCTGAATTATCCGCTGAATTTAGCCGTCGTGTATCTGGCGAATTACCTGCAGATTGGGCACAAACAAGTAGCGACTTTATTAAAAATCTGCAAGCTAACCCCGCGACCATCGCTACTCGTAAAGCGTCACAAAACTCACTGGATGCGTTTGGTGCCATTTTACCTGAGCTGTTGGGTGGCAGTGCCGACTTAGCACCTTCTAACCTGACCATACACAAATCGTCTCAAGCGATCAGCGCGAAAGATTTCAGCGGTAACTACCTGCACTACGGTGTACGTGAGTTTGGCATGAGCGCCATCATGAACGGCGTGGCCTTGCACGGCGGCTTTATCCCGTACGGCGGCACTTTCTTGATGTTTGTGGAATATGCGCGTAACGCCCTGCGTATGGCCGCACTGATGAAGCAACGCGCCATTTTCGTTTACACCCACGACTCTATCGGTCTGGGTGAAGACGGCCCAACCCACCAGCCGGTTGAGCAAATTGCCTCATTGCGCTTAACGCCAAACATGAGCACGTGGCGCCCTTGCGATCAGGTAGAATCTGCCGTCGCGTGGAAGTCCGCCATTGAGCGTAAAGATGGTCCTACGTCTTTGATTTTCTCTCGTCAGAACTTAGGCCAAATTGAGCGCAACGAGCAGCAATTGGCAGACGTCGCTAAAGGCGGTTATGTGCTGAAAGACTGTTCAGGCACGCCTGAGCTGATCATCATCGCCACCGGTTCAGAAGTTGAACTGGCCGTAGCGGGTTATGAACAACTGACTGCCCAAGGCAAGCAAGTACGCGTAGTTTCACTGCCGTGTACTGACGTGTTTGATGCTCAGTCTGCTGAATATAAAGAAAGCGTATTGCCAGCAGCCGTATCTAAGCGTTTGGCCGTAGAAGCAGGCATCGCCGATTACTGGTTTAAGTATGTAGGCCTAAACGGCGACATCATCGGCATGCACACCTTCGGTGAGTCTGCACCAGCGGGTGAACTGTTCAAGCTGTTCGGCTTTACCGTTGAAAATGTTGTCGAAAAAGCGAATGCACTTCTTGTTGGCTAAGAGCTGCTGGCTAAGAGCTACTAAGTAAGAATGCAAAGAAGCTAATTTAATACGCTCAGCGTATTGTTAATAAGAACCGGCCAACTGGCCGGTTTTTTTATGGGCGAAGGGTAGGGCAGTTACTGAATACACGGCCGTACGCTTTACGTCGTACGCTGTAATTCCAGAGGCGATCCTTTGTTTGGGTTTAACTTATGGCGTACCGCATAAGGTGTGCCACTATGTTTTAAGCCGTCTTCCTGAAGAAAGTCAGGATCTCGCATTTTTCCTTTCACTGTTACTAATTCGTCACTCAGCTTAGAGGCAACAGCGTCACCTCCCGCGACACGGCAGCAAGCTGATCTCTGTTGCCTCTCCTTAAGCACCGAGTTGTCTGTAGGTCATCCAAAGACAACTACGCAGCGCGGCTGTTAATAATAACTGTGTACATGGTTATTTTTATCGGCAACATTCAATTGAACTTCATCCTCATTCCGTCCAAAATGGCCTCATTTGAAAAACCATACTGCATATGAGTGAAGAGGTTGAAAATGAAAATTATGGTGCGGAGCGCCTATTTTATTTTTCGCCCCAAGTGCCTGTTTTGCTGCAAGCAGATGCTTACATGTGCTCGTATAGTTTTTAAATAGTTTAATAATCAGATGCTTATAGTTGTTGTATTTGTTGATACCGATCATAGCTAAGGATCAATATGAGCATGAGTGTAAACGCGCATGCGCAGTATTAAAAATGTTAAGTTTTAAGTTTTAAGGAGGAAGCGTGAGAATCGAGCCAGGATCGGAAAAGGATTCAGATCAATGCAGAGCAATTATTCACGAATATTACAAATGTTATGATGCGTTTGAGCAGTTTCGTATGATTGGAGAACGTTTGATATTAAGTGGACAAAATAACGAAATATCTTATCGTGCTTATAATTCATACTCTTATTTCATTCTTCATTTGTACGAATTTCTCATGGCCTGCCATGCGCGAGAGGCACATAACACCAGCATTACAAACAAAAAAGGGCGTGATCGCACCGAATATCTTGATGCATTAGTAATGAGCGACACGAATAGAGTTATTAGTAAAACCATTGATAATATTCGTCTAGGCATTGCACCAAACTGGGAAAATGATATTTCTCATTATGAAAGTTTATTACCTGTCCCTCCGAGTTTCGCAGAAGATTTTAGAATATATAGAAATAAAATATCTGGACATGCATCCTTTGAACGGATATCTGAATTAAATCTGACTGAGTTTTATGAAAAATATCATTTTTATCTTCACCTTCTTTATAGAGTTGAAGGTAGTTGGTGGGGGCGTAATCGTGATGATTTTCCTTGTTTGAAGGATGTCACTAACTTTCTTAAAACAATTGCCAGTGAAACTTAACAAGGCATTCAACTCGGACTCCGTAATAACGTCACCCGTTTTGCAAAAACACGCAAAACAGTCGCCAACATTACTTCGCCGGTTAACGCGGCGTTATACGTTTCACTAATTTCCCCATACATGTAGTCCATAAGGAAAAAATAATAATGAAGTTTCATGGAACAATCGAAGGACTAACAGAAAAATTAGCTCCTTTAAAAACTAGCGTTTTTGAAGAAAAAAAAGGTGATGTTCATAAAATTACTTTCAGTGATAATGAATACATAACGTGGAATGAAACAACAGGAACTATTGAAACAAAATGTGAAAAAGAGATTGCGTCTCTATTAAAAACAATATTCAATATTTACATTCACAATTCAATAGATACCGAATTGAACTCAAAGCAGGAAAACTTTTTAGGCGACATATATCCAGATTCAGAAGTTGTTGTTGGGTTGGTTGGAGCAATAGGAAGTAGGCTTGGTCAATTAACTGATATTTTGAAGGGATATTTAAATGACCGGTTTAAATATGATGTAGAGATTATTGGGGTTTCATCAGAAATAATCAAAAAGCATAAAGAGTCTGAATTATCATCTGAAAATGAATTCGAACGAATTAAATCATTCATGGATGCGGGAAATCAATTAAGGAATAGCAGTAAAGATAATAGTTTTGTTGCTTTAGATGTGGCTCGAGTAATCTCAGAAGTTAGGGCGAAAAGGAAAGTTGATGGAAAAACTGGAAGGGTTGCTTATATTATAAACTCTTTAAAGCATGATGCTGAAATAAAAAGATTGCGCCAAATTTATTCTGAAGGGTTTTACCAAATTTCCTTGTATGAAAGTTCACAAAGAAGAAGTGAATATCTTATAAAAGATAAAGGCATGATGATTGAGCAAGTGAATGAGTTGATTCAAAGAGATGAAGGTGAGAAAGATGGGCATGGTCAACATACGCGTGATGCATTTCATTTAGCTGATTATTTTGTTAAATACGAAGGCTCATATGATGGACTTAGAAATTCTTGTTATAGGTTTCTTAGTTTGATTTTTGGTGATCCCTTTATTACGCCAACTTTTGACGAATTTGCAACGTATATGGCATTTACTTCTTCTTTACGTTCCGCCGACTTATCTAGACAAGTGGGGGCTGTAATAGCTCGAGACAATACCATTCTTTCTACTGGTGCGAATGATATCCCCAAATTTGGTGGTGGGTTATACTGGCCTGTTGTAGATCCTGTAACGGGGGAAGTCTCTGATACTAGTGATGGACGAGATTATAAAAGAGCCGAAGATTCTAATGCGAAAGAAAAAGAAAAAATATCTACAGATTTAATAGAATCGTTAATAATAGCCATTGATGCTCTTGATATATCAGATGCGGATAATGTTACCAAAATTGGAGTTTTGAAAGATAAAGTAACGAGTATTGTTAAGGGTAGTAAAATTAAGGATATTACAGAGTATGGCCGAGTAGTACATGCAGAAATGGAAACATTAATGTCATGTAGTCGAGAAAGTATTTCAACTAAAGAGGCGACCCTTTATGCGACGACATTTCCTTGCCATAACTGTGCAAAACATATTATAGCTGCTGGGATCGAAAGAGTTGTGTTTGTAGAGCCGTACCCAAAAAGTAAGGCTTTAGACTTCCATAGGGAGTCCGTTACCATGGGTTTTGGAACTACCAAAGAAAAAATAATATTCGAACCTTTCGTTGGTGTGGGAGCTAGAAATTTCTTAAATGTTTTTTCTATGTCCCTAGGCTCGGGATATGAACTAAAAAGAAAATTAAAAGATGGTAGCACGGTAGCTTGGAGCCCTAATACATCTCAACTACGCACAGCATTACTGCCTTATTCATATATAGAAAGAGAGCAAAAAGCTAAAGAAAGAGTTCAAGAATTGCAACAAAACGTATAACAAGGCATTTAAACGGAACTAAAACAGTGGGTTACGTTTCGCTTCACTACACAGTATAACCCACAGTTTTAGTCCGCTTAATGCGGCGTTAACCGCATCCATTAAAGCTCCAACCTTAATTAAGTAGATCAAACTTACTTAATAAAAAACTGAGGCTGCTCCATTACCTAGTATCAATGGATCAGCCAAAGGCTCCGCTTGCTTTAGCTCACCAAAATATTGTGATGAACTAAAGCCATACTGGCAGCTTACAACTGCTTCAACCAGGCAATTAAATCATCCTCGCACATGGGCCTTGCGCGTAAGTAGCCTTGGCAAATGCCGCAGTTTAGCTCGTTCAAGGTGGCCAGTTGGGCGGGGGTTTCTACGCCTTCGGCGACCACTTCCATGTTTAGGGTGCGGGCTAACTCCAGTAAGCAGCTAATAATGGCTTTGTCTTGGGGGCGCTCGGCCACGTATTGAATAAAAGCGCGGTCTAACTTGATCTCATCCACCGGTAATTCTCGTAAATATGCGAAGGAGGAATAACCGGTACCAAAGTCATCAATCGAAATATTCAGACCTAACGCCTTAATGTGCGCCATGCGACTGCGACTATCGTGCAAGTTTTCTAAAAATACACCCTCAGTTACTTCCAGCGTTAAGCGCTGTCGGCAGCTGGGGTATTGGTGCATTAATAATGACAGCTGGGAAATAAAATCTGGGGCGTGAAAATGTCGGGCGCTGATATTGACCGACATCCGTTCTGGCCGATTGGGCAATGCTAGCCAGGCATTAAAGCGCACGCAGGCTTGCTGCAATACCCAGCTGCCAATATCGCAAATGAGTGAGGTTTCTTCGGCGATAGGGATAAAGATACCCGGCGGTATGGGCGCTTTGCCCTCGGGTAGCCAGCGTAATAACGCTTCTACGCCAGTCAACTGATTGTCTGCCACCCGTTGTTGTGGCTGAAAATACAGCTCCAGCTCATTGTTGTGCAGCGCTTGCTGCAGCGCATTGGCGATGGTGAGCCGCTCTTGAATTTCATCGGCCATTTCTTGGCTAAAAAACACATGGCTGCCCGGTGCCACTTGCTTGGCAATGTGGTTGGCGGTGTCCGCTTGGCGCAAATATTCCTCTAAACCTAATTCCGCCACTGGGAATAAGCTGATGCCCACGCTGGCACTCACATGCAAACGTAGGCTTTCAAATTGAAACGGCAATAAAAACTGCTCACCTAAACTGTGTGCCAATTGCTCGGCGCGGGTTTTAGCTTGGGTATAGCCATGGCCTAAATTTGGGCAAAGCAGTACAAACTCATCACTGCCAATGCGCGCTAAGCTGGCACCGTCAATTTGCGCGCTAAATTGCCGTAAACGCTCGGCCACCTGCATTAATAAGCTGTCACCAATGCGATAGCCCAGCGAGTCATTAATGCTTTTAAAGCCATCTAAATCCAGCAGTAACAAGGCACCACGGCTGGCTTCACTCTCGGCTTGGGCAATGGTGTGGCTAATGTGGTCGACCATATAATGACGATTGTGCAAGCCGGTGAGCTTATCGAAATAGGCCATGGTCTCGATGCGTTGCTGGGCCGATTTTTGCTGGGATAAATCTTCTACGCCACACACATAATGGATAACGCCTAGCTTATCTTTCACCTGTGACATACGCAGCATCACGGGTACCGTTTGACCGTCGGCCCGCTTGAGTTGTTGCTCGCCTTGCCAGCTTTGGTGCTGCTCTAAGCTGTGGGTGATGGTGTCTACACTGGCGTGAAAAGGGGTATCGGTACGCAAGCTTAAGGCCGAGCGGCCCAGTAATTTTTCACAAAAATAGCCACTGAGCTGTAAAAAAGCCTGATTGGCGCGCTGCACATGCAGCTGACTGTCGGTAATAAACTGACCTTGTTGTGCATCAAAGGCCACCGCCGCCACCATTAACGATTCTTGGTCGCGCCGGCGTAATAGCTCTGCGCACACTCGATATTCCAACTGCTCTAACACCGATTGCAGCTGGCTGGATGCAGGTAAGGGCTGTTTAAACAATAAGGCTAAATTACCGATGGTGTTACCTTCATGATCCCTGACCGACAGTCCCACATAGGCCTGAATATTGTGCTGTTGCAATAAATCAGCGTCGGGGAAAATGGCCGCCACATCTTGGTGATAGACATTAATCTGTTGGCTTTGGCCAATGCTCACTTCGCAGGGCGTGTTGGCCAGCCTAAAGCTAAAAGGCGGTTGCAGCTCACCATTAATGGCACAAGACACCACTCGCACTTTTTCTTGGGAGGGCGAGATTAAGCCCACCAGCGCCATATCTACCTGAAACAGGCGGGTTAATTGCAGCATTAATTGATTAAAAAAGTCTTGCCCAGTGTGGCGTAACAAGATTGGCGTCAGCGCTGCCAATTGCAGCTCTAGGCTGCTCAATGGCTCAGACGTCACCGGTTGGCTAATCAGCTGGGCCAATTGAGCGGCGAGGGTGGCCACAAACTGCATATCAGAGGAGGTGACCGCTGCGCGCGGGCGGGCATATTCTAGGCTTAGTACGCCGATTAATTTTTTATCCAGCAGTAGCGGCACATCGAGGCGATGCACAATGCCGTCGGTGGCCAAATAATTAAAAGCACTCAGCAGGGGTTGTTCGGCGCAGTGGCTGTAGCTTAAAGCGCCTCTTTGTTGCAAGGTCCGTAAATAATGGCGCTCGGCTTTCACGGGCTGCAAATTAAAGGCCATGCCTTGGCTATAGAGCGGGCGCAGCACTTCGTCATCCTGATAGTGGCGCCATAAGATTACCCGATCCGCATGTTGCTCGCTCAGCAGGGTATCAACCAACTGGGGCATGCTAATTAAGGCGTGGTGATCGTCGCCGTGTTGGCTCTGCCCTAATCGCCATTGCTGGGCGAGCTGCCACTCGGTAACGCCCAGTTGGTCGCATTGCTGGTGCGCCGACATATCGGCACTCAGCAGCCAATGATTATTCTCCACCGGGGCCAAGTGGCAAATCCAGCGGCGGCCCTTAATGGTGAGCGCTAAACTGGTGGCAGCACCATTCGCGCACACTTGCTCAAGTTGGCGTCTATCATCATCAGGCAACTGGCTTAACAGTGACTGTTTAGTATCAGGCAGGCGTAATTCGTCGCTGGGCAACGCCGTTAATGGCGTCAGGTAAAACTGCGCATCTAAACGGAAAAAGCAGAGCTGATGCAAAGGGCGATACAATGCAGGTAACTGCATACTATTGATATTCCTTGTGAATAGGCGCGGCCACTGCAGGATTATGAGAGCAGTTTGATAAAAATGGCAAAATTTGCGGCGATATAAGTGATCGAGCATCGCCATTGTAAATAATGAGACCGAGGTTGGCCATGATGTGAGAGCAATAAGTGTAAATAACTCAGTTGTTTAAATCATAGCCTTACCTTTTATAAGTTAAATTAATGAGTTAAATTAATGAGTTAAATAAGGTGTTGCTAATGTAGAGGTGGCTAGTATTATTAGGCAACTCTAATTTAATGAGGTGGCGCTATGACAATCATCAACTTTACACCTTGGTCAGCTTTACTGGGCGGTGCCTTTATTGGGGCAGGAGCCTTACTGCTGTTACTGGGTGCGGGAAAAATTGCCGGCATCAGCGGCATTATTGCGAGCTTAGGTAATAAGAGCAATCACGCCGATAAAAGCTGGCGCTTAGCGTTTTTGGTAGGGCTACTCTTGGTGCCGGCGCTGTTGTTCGCCAGTGATGCTATCGCCGTGCCGGAATTGGCAGGCTTTTCAGTGCTTAAGTTGGCCGCCGCTGGGCTGTTAGTCGGCATTGGCACACGCTTAGGCAATGGCTGTACCAGTGGCCATGGCATTTGTGGCATGGGGCGTTTTTCAATTCGCTCTGTGATAGCGACTGTGGTTTTTATTGCCGCTGGCATGGCGACCGTTACCTTGTTTGGCCTAGGGTCATGAACAATAGCGAGGCTAGGGCAATGAAGAATAATAACGCAGCATTGATGTTCATCGCCTTATTAGCGGGCGCCTTATTTGGCTTAGGGTTAGCCGTGTCCGGCATGATAGATCCCGCCAAGGTGCAGGGCTTTTTAAATATTACCGGTAGCTGGGACCCAAGCTTGGCGCTGGTGATGGGCGGAGCACTGGGTGTGTTTGCGCCGGGGTATTATTTATGGCGTCGTAGTGGCCGGGGCCAATGCGCATTGGGGAGCGACTTGCCTAAAGTGCCGGACCCGGTGATCGATAAGCGCTTACTCATCGGTGCCGCCATGTTTGGCGTAGGCTGGGGATTGGTAGGCATTTGCCCCGGGCCTGCGATAGGTCTGCTGGGCAGCATGCAATGGCAAGCCGGTGTTTTTGTACTAGCCATGCTGGCCGGATTTTGGCTGGTGGGGAAGTTCAGCAAGTAGCGCCAAGCTCCAAGCTAAGAAAATCTAAGTGCTGTTTTTGCCACGGAATACACGGAATTACACAGAAAAGAGCAACAACAGATAATGCTTATATGGTAAGCGCTTACCGTTAATCATTGTTACTTGGTTACTGTTTTTTCGTCCGTGTTGTTCCGTGTATTCCGTGGCGAGAGAGTCTTTAATTACTGGTTTTAGCTGGGCGCCTGGTGCTAGGCGCTCGGCGCTTATTCTTCAGTTAAATAATTCAATACCACTTCGTGGTGGTCTTTGGTTTTGAACTTGTCGAAGACGTGGGCAACGGTGCCAGACTCATCAATCAAGAAGCTAATGCGGTGAATACCGTCGTACTCTTTACCCATAAACTTCTTGAGCCCCCACACGCCAAAGGCGTCGGCCACGGCGTGGTCTTCGTCAGAAAGTAGCGTAAAGTTCAGCGCATCTTTCTCTTCAAACTTCTTCAAACGTGCCACCGGATCTGGGCTAATGCCCAACACTACGGTATTAAGTGCTGCCAGCTCAGTTTGGCTATCGCGCAGGCTGCAGGCTTGTACTTTACAGCCTGGGGTCATGGCTTTAGGATAAAAATAAACCAACACTTTTTGGCCGCTAAAGTCACTTAAGCTTACGGCGTGACCGTTTTGGTCGTGTAAGGTAAAGGCGGGAGCTGGGCTGCCAGCAGGTAAATAAGTCATGAAAGGCCTATCCAAAGATGAAGGGAGTGGCCGTTGATCCTAGCATAAATTGGCTTTGTCTCCAGCGGCTCTCTTGTATTCACCCTTGGGCGCTACTACCATAACCGCTCATTTCAACCTGACTTTTTTACGGGCTTAGGCTGTTTACGGGTTCAGACTTGCTGCTAGCCAGAACAAGCCGGCGCACTCGCTAACTTAGGTTTTTCGTGAAATAAGGTAAAGTGTTAGGCGCTAGATGAAGCTTATGTTTATCATGGCCAGTCGACTGATGTTAGGTCAGTTAAGCTGAGCATCCTTGACTATGAGACTGGTTACGAAAGTGACTGCAAAAGCTGGCTAGAAAAAGTGGCTTAGAAAGAATGAGCTACAAAAAGTGTGCGATAAAAAGTTGCCTCTAGAAAAACCAGAGCGCTAACCGGTAAAGTAAGCGTTAATTAAAGCGGAGTTAATAGGGCGTGGATAAACTTTTGAACAAAAATAAGATGATAATCAGCCTGCTGGCCGTGAGTGTACTCGCAGGCTGCAGCAATCCCGAAAAGCGTGCACAGGCAAATCGGGGGTTTGATTATGAAGATGCCACCCTCAGAACCGCTCCTTTGATGATACCTGCAGGGTTAGTCGCGCCGGATTTTAATACCGACTATGTCATTCCGAAAGCCAGCGCCCTTGAGAGCGCGGGTGTAACCGGCAAAGCGGTAGATGTGCGCCCACCTACTCAAGTCTTACCCTTAGTACGTGGCTCACAAATACTCGAAAGCGGCAGTGGCTTGTGGTTTTATCAGCAGCGCCTCGACCAGCCTTTACAGCAAGAGCTGAACACAGCGCTCGCCGCTTTCTTTAAAGATAAAAAGGCTGATGCCACTGAAACCGCATTGGGTTGGAGCAGTAATGGCAATCCCATTAGCAGCCCTAAGCAGCGCTTTAACTGGCAGCTGAACGCCGATGACGTGCGCCGCGCGGTCTCGCTGCAAGTAACCTTAGTGGAATCAGAGTTGAAAGCAGACGCTAAGCAAAGAGACGAAGCGGCCATGCTTAACGCTTTCTCATTGTCTTACCAGCGCGAGTTAACTCAGCAGCAAGACTTGTTAGACAGAAGTCCTATCCAGTTGACGCTACAGTCTGAGCAAGGTCGTCTATTGGTGAATGAGGGTTATGATCGCAGCTGGAAACGCTTAGTGACCTTATTACCTAAGCTTGGCTTTGAACTCACCAACCGCCAGCAAGCGCTGGGCTATGTGGATGTGGAGTTTGATGGCATGAGAAAGGGCAAGTGGGAAGACTTAAAGCTACCCGCCCTGAACATTCCTGAGCAAGCCTACCGCGTACAATTAGGTGACTTGGGTGAGCAAAGCAGCATTACGCTCAGCGATAAAAACAAAGTGCCGGTCTCGGCGGATATTTTACGCCAACTGAGCAATACCTTAGTGCCAGCCTTTGAGCGCACCGACTTAATTCGTTAATGCGGCCTTAATTGTTCAGCACTCTGCACACAGCCCCGTTTATCGGGGCTGTGTTGTTTTTATGTGAGAGTTCTTTTGTAGAAGCCGCTTTAGCCGGCTGATGGCGCGCAGCGGCATTGCAGGATATGGCTCCGCAAAACTTTGTAGTGTGGCCGTCTCTTCGGCGAAGAGGACTTCGCCACGGTTTTGGTTTTTAAAACATCCAGCTACGCTGGCCCGCCGAATAAATTGGCGGCTACAAGTGATCTATTCTTCGCTCTTCATTCAATATTACCCTTTAACGCATAGTTGTTAACGATGAGGGTATAATGGCGCCATGACCACCATAGAACAGGGCTTCCTGTTAACCCGCCACAGTCGCGACCGCCATGGCCGCAGTGAAATTATCTATTGGCTAAATACCGCCAAGGGGTCGGTGCGCCTGCAATTGTCTGGCGAGCGGCCATTATTTATGGTGCCCATTGAGCAACGCACGCAGGCCGAGCACACCTTAAACCAAGCGCAACTGCCCTATGTATGGTCTGAGCTGGGGTTACAAACCTTAGAGCTGGCACCGGTGGCGGTACTGTATTTTACCAGTATTGCCCAGCACAGAGCCGCCGCCGATGCACTGCGGGCGGCGGGCGTCAGTGTGTTTGAAGATGATATTCGCCTGCATGAGCGGTTTTTATTAAGCCGCTTTATTCGCGGTGGTGTGGCCTTTATTAGCCAACAACAAGTGGGCCAAGCGCTAACCGGCCAGAAACAAGCCAACGAAGAGCATAACGCGCCAAGCTTTCGCCACTTTACGCAAGCGCGCTTAAAACCCAGCAGCTACGAGCCCCAGTTTAGGGTGCTGTCGCTGGACATTGAATGCTCCGGCCAAGGCGAGTTGTATTCTATTGGCCTGTACGGTGATGGCGATGACTTACATGAAGAGAAGCTGGCGCGGGTGTTGATGATAGGGCAGCCCGAGCCTGCCGACACCGATATTCAGTGGTTCATGGATGAAGCAGCCTTGCTCAAAGCCCTGGAGCAAACGTTAAGCCAGTACGATCCGGATATTATTATTGGCTGGAACGTGGTGGGGTTTGATTTTAAGTTATTACTGCGTCGCGCCGCCTTGCATGGCCTAACGTTACGTCTTGGCCGTGGGGGCGAGCCGGCCTTTATGCGCGAGTCGAGCTTTACTGGTCAAACCTTTATTACCCTGCCCGGGCGCGTGGTGATCGACGGCATAGATGCGCTTAAAACGGCCTGTTATCAGTTTGACAGCTTTAGCCTAGAGAATGTGGCACAGCAGTTGTTAGGGCGGGGCAAGCAAACCGAAGATGTGGCCAATCGCTTAGCTACCATTACCCGAGATTTCTTTCAAAATAAGCCCAAATTGGCCGCCTATAACTTAGAAGACTGCCGCTTGGTGTGGGATATTTTTGTGCATACCCGCTTGCTGGATTTTTTACGGCTGCGCAGTCAATTAACCGGACTTGAACTGGATCGCATCGGCGGCTCGGTGGCGGCCTTTACTCAGGTATATTTGCCGCACTTGCACCGCGCAGGCTTTGTGGCACCCAATTTACCGGCCGGTGGTGGCTTGGCCAGTCCCGGCGGTTATGTAATGGACTCACGCCCCGGCTTATATCGCCATGTGTTGGTGCTGGACTTTAAAAGCCTGTATCCGGCCATTATTCGCACTTTTCATATCGACCCCTTAGGGCTGGTGTTGGGCTTGCAAGAAGCGGATGCCATTCCGGGTTTTAGGGGCGCGCGTTTTTCACGCACTCATCATTTTTTACCTGCCATCATCAAGCATTTATGGCAAGAGCGCGATCAAGCCAAACGCGAGCAAGACCAACCCCGCTCCCAAGCCATTAAAATTTTAATGAATTCGTTTTACGGCGTGCTGGGCTCCGGCGGTTGTCGTTTTTACGATACCCGTTTAGCATCGTCCATCACCTTGCGTGGCCATGAAATTATGCAACAAAGTGCCCGCTGGATAAGCGATCAACATCATGAGGTGATTTATGGCGACACCGACTCTTTGTTTGTGTTGCTAACCGGTGAGCAAGATGAGCACAGCGGTCGTAAAGAAGGGCAGCGCTTAGCCAAGCTGGTCACTCAACAATGGCAGCAAAAGTTGGCCGAAGAGTTTCAGTTAGACAGTGAATTAGAGCTGCAATTTGAATGTTATTTTGCCCGATTTTTAATGCCGACCATTCGTGGCCAAGAGCAGGGATCGAAAAAACGCTACGCCGGTTTAAGCAGTCATAATGGCGTGCAGGAGTTGGTCTTTAAAGGGCTGGAAACCGTGCGTTCAGACTGGACGCAGCTGGCCAAGCATTTTCAAACTGAGTTATATCGGCTGGTTTTTAATGATGAAGATCCCAGTGATTTTGTGCGCACCACCTTAGAGAAAACCTTAAGTGGTGAGTTTGATGCGGACTTAGTGTATCGCAAACGGTTACGCCGGCCGCTGGCGCAATACGTGAAGTCTCAACCACCCCAAGTACGCGCCGCCCGCCAAGCAGATGAGCACAACGCCCGCCTAGGGCGGCCGCTGCGCTATCAAAACAAAGGCATTATTCGTTACTTGATGACGGTGAATGGCCCTGAGCCAGAAGAATATGTGCGCTCTCAGCTGGACTATCAGCATTACGTAGACCGCCAACTCAAGCCCGTCGCCGACGCCATCTTGCCCTTTATCGGCTTAAGCTTTGAGGCCTTAATCGGCCAGCAGCTGGGGTTGTTTTAAGCCGCTGTGATGTTTTCGTAGATACTCTGTTGGACGTCAAGATTTTATATGCTGTTCACTGAACAATAACGTCGAATCAAACGGCGTTTCTGTCTTCATACAGGCCCACAAGCCAGTGAGATATTTTCTCATTATCGCGCACTGAGCCTGTATCTTTTTCTTGCCACGTGAGACCAACGCCTCTGAAAATGCTTTGGCCCTGACGTCGTGCTGAGCTGCACACATCGCTGGCATATATAATGCCGAGCGAAGGTACGCATTACCTGCTTTACTGAGCCGTGCAGGTCGGTTAACACTTGTTCCTGACTGCGTGAGACGCACATCAAGCCCTGCAAATCGACTAACTTGTGGCGCTTTTAAATCCTTAGGTAGGACGCATAATTCAGCCAACACAATGAGTGCTGTTGCCCTTCCTACGCCCTTCGCAGCAGACATATTCTTTAAATGCAGAGAAAGTATTTCTGACTCTGCAATTAACGCGAGGGCGGCCTGCGTCAGACGGTCAATACGCCGGCTTAGCATATCAATCCCGTCCTCCTCATCCTCGATTATCATCGGCATCGTTGCCTGTTTGGCTTGCAACGCATGCAACCGGTTCTTCGCTTGGGTGCGTGTACCAGTGAGGCGGTTAATCTGCCTACCGATGTCCCGCAGGCCAAGGTGGCTCTCGCTTGGTGGTGTCCAGAGTCGAGGCTCCATACGCTCACCGTACTCAGCCAACAGGGCCGAGTCGATACCATCGGTCTTGCTTCCCGTCAGCTTAAGCGTAGCAAAGTGATGGAAGCTTTTGGGGTTAATAACGGCGACGGGTAATCCTGCTTTTACCAAGGCGACGGCCAAGTCAAAATAGTAAATTCCCGTCGCTTCCATCACGATAAGAGAAGCCGTTTTAGCCAGGAGTCGTTTGACTGCTTTGGCGTGCCCTTGGGGTGTTTGTTTGAACTGCTCAACTTTAGATGACCGACCATTACTTCTCATCACGAGGTCAAATGTTTTAGCTGCAATATCAATCCCCACAAAGACGTTCATGGCCTTTCCTTTAAGCAATGGTTTGTTAGATAATGGTCACTGGTTCCTCGACCTCGTACTTTATGCAACCTCAACCTTGTGATGCGAAGTCCGATTCTTATCGGCTTCCTGATACTCTTCGAGCTTTGCAATGAGGCGGGGAGCCAATCTACAAACGAGGTCAGTAAATACTGCCTCCAGGTGCCAACGGCTTCCCCAGTAACTGTTAAATACTCTATCAATTCATCTGACTTAAACATACAAGGAGCCAATTTATTCGGCACGGTGTTTTTTTAACTAAAACCCATTCTGCTACGCAGAACCGCCGAATAAATTGGCGGCTACAAGTGCGGCTATTACTTTTGGCTCGGTGCTGTTATTCACTATTCACTATTCACCTCACGCCTTCCGCCTCACTCTTCACGCCTTACATGTCTTAAAAATCAAACAACATCAACATGGCGGCTAGGTCGGGTTGCCATTGAAATTCCCGCATGTTGACACAATTACCGCTAATGGCGTTGCCTTTAAAGGTAATGCCCTCAGCCAGCAGGCGCTGTCGTTGTTCAAGCCAAGCGGGGCTGCCTTTGGGCAGGCTAATGCGGCCGTCGGCACCGACGACGCGGTGCCAAGGTAGGGCATTCACGTCTTGATTGCGTAGCGTATGGCCCACCAAGCGAGCGCGGCCGGGCAAGCCGGCTAAGTCCGCCAGCTGCCCATAGCTCACCACAAAACCTTCAGGCACCAACGCCAAGAGTTTAAGAATTTTGGTTTGGCTAGTGGTGAGTGCTGTGCTCATTAATCGCCGCTTAAGAGAAAGTGCGCGTTAAGTCGTTTAGCCCTTGTGAGCGATCCAGCAGCTCTTTACTTGAGTCTTCCACCTGGGTGATTTTGCTTAAGTTGGCTGAAGAAGTGGTCGAAATGTGATGTACGTTATGGCTAATCTCTTCTGCCACTTGTTGCTGTTGCTCAGCGGCGGAAGAAATTTCTACCGTAATGGCCACTATCTGATCGATTTCACTCACCACGCGGCTCAAGCTATTGCTACCGGCCTCGGCCGCCGCCACACACTCTTGGCTGTGCGCCATATTGGTGTCCATCATCACATGCCACTTGGCCAGCGTTTGCTGAATCTGAGTGATACTGGTTTGAATTTGCTCGGTGGCACCGTGAGTACGAGTAGACAGGGCGCGCACTTCTTCGGCCACCACCGCAAAGCCGCGACCATGCTCACCGGCCCGCGCCGCTTCAATGGCCGCGTTTAGCGCCAACAAGTTGGTTTGATCGGCAATGCCCTGAATTTCACTCATTAAGGTGCCAATGCGGTTCGACTCTTCGGTTAACGCCAGCGTCGCTTCTGCCGCTTGTTTCGCTTCCTCGGCCAAACCGACAATTCTGACTCGCGTTTGCTCTAATTGCTCTTGTGTCAGGTAGCATTGATTTTGCGCTTCTTCCGCATTATTGGCCGCTTGTTGAGTGTTTACCGTTATCTCATTGGCGGTGGCAGACATCTCATTAATGGCCGCGGCAATTTGATGGGTATCGCTGTCTTGCTGGCTTAAGTCACGGCGCGCGCCTGTCATGGCCGCCAACATAGAGCTGGCCAAGCCTTTTAGAGAGTCGGTGGCATCGTCCACGCGGCCCAAAATAGTGCGGGTGCGAGCTTGCCACATTTTAAGGTGGTAATCGGCGATGGCATGGGGGGCATCACCGGAATAGACCAAGCGCGAAATACTGTCGTACTCTTGGGTTAAGCTGCTTAAAAACTGCCGAGTACCCAACCATGACTTGCGATAACAAAGCGCTATCCAAGCCATAGGGAGCAGGCTCCACGCAAGTGTCGTCACGCCGCCTTTCAGGCCAATGGCGCCCAGCAAGGCCACTAACCCAATCAGGGGCAGCGCCGATTTAGCGGCGGTTAACCAAGTGGGGGAGCTGCGCTTTTGTTGCTCTTGTTTGAGTAATTGCCGATAGGCACCACTGGCAATATCTCGGGTCTTGTCATCGAGCTGGGTACGCACCGACTGATAGCCGGTAATTTTACCGTTTTCATAGATGGGCGTTACATAGGCATCTACCCAATAATAGCGGCCGTCTTTACAGCGATTTTTTACCGCGCCGCGCCAAGGGCGACCGGCTTTGGCATGCAGCCATAAGTCGTGAAACGCCGCCTTGGGCATATCTGGGTGGCGTACAATATTATGATTCTTACCGACAATTTCTTCAGGTAAATAACCCGCCACTCTACAAAAGATCTCGTTGGCATAAGTGATCACACCGCGTAAGTCGGTGGTCGACACCAATTGTTCTTGGTTGCTATAAGTGACTTCTTCATTTATTACATGTTCATTGCGTCGGTTCATAAATTGTCGCCTGCCATTAATCCATTAATATCTATCGATTATATCGACATTAAGATAATAAACTTGAGTAACTACTGGTTTTATCTCACTAAAACGGCGTTATTTGTGACTCAGCGGCGCCCTCGCCAGTTAAACTGGGTTAAAAATAATCAAGGCGGGGTAAATTAAGGCAAATAAGGATAAGCGCTAATAATATGACGGCTTAATTTCGCTCCCGGTTGCCTCTCATCTTATCTAACCGCTATTTAATTCTGAGTACTGGCCAGCCAAGCTTCATCCACTTGTATATACCAATTGCCCTCTGGGTCGATAAAGTTTTGCCGCCGATCTGCACTTACTCGGCCACCTGTCATCCAGCCCAGTTTGTGCTGGGCACGAAAGGCCGCGCTGGGTGGGGCTGTGCCCCATTGGCCGCGCTCACCACTGGCAGAGATAAAATGCTGAGCATGAGGCGGATAATATAAACGGCCTTTTAAGATCAATCGTTTGTGCTGGGGTACCAAACCTTGTTGTGCCAGTTTAGGCGCTACGTGAGGATGATTGCCCAGCATCAGTTGCGAGTTCAGCATATGTTGATGTTTACGACGCAGCTTGTCGCGCGGGTTAATGCCAAAGGCATGGTCGACGGCATTTTCTTGCTGGCTGACCAGATAGAATTTAACCGCTAACTCCCAGTGCTCTACTCTTTGGCTTTGTTGATCCCAAACTAAAAAATCGAAGGCGCCCAATGTGGTACCATCCAGCACCTGTTGCCAGTTATGGGCCAGCACCTGAAAGCGCGGGCTGTCGAGCAAAAAGAAGTGCCACAGCGCCTCAAAATAAAGGCCCAAACGGCGATGAGGCGCACAGTGTAAATGCAGCACTGTAGGCTGCTGGTCGAGCGCCAGTAAGCGGGGCTGATAGTCGTTGAGTAGCCGCTGATACCAAATGTTGTCTGGGGCCAGTGTTGAATCAGATAATAAATTAGGGCTGGCCAGCGCCCAAGCTAAGTCACGCACGGTTGCGTCTTTGAGCTGCGCTAATAAAGAAGATAAAGCAGTACTCATTTCTGGGAACCTTTTGTTTTACAATGTGTTATCAAATAGCACTGCACATAACACTTTATATAGCACGACATACAACAATGCATACTGGGCACACAGGGGGCAATATGAACAATTTAGAACTCGAGCAGCACCTAAATACGCTGCTAAACGTGCACGCCATCAAGGATTATTGCCCTAATGGCCTGCAAGTGGAAGGCAAAGCCGAGATCCGCACCGTGATCACGGGGGTGACGGCCAGCCAAGCGCTGATTGACCGCGCCATTGCCGTTAAGGCCGATGCGATATTGGTGCATCACGGTTATTTCTGGAAAGGAGAGAGCGAGTCGGTGCGCGGCATGAAACGCCGACGCCTGAAAGCCTTGCTCAGCCATGATATCAACCTTTATGCCTATCACTTACCGCTGGATATTGCCCCTGAGCTGGGTAATAACGCCCAGTTGGCCGCGCTATTGGGCATAAACCAGCTGCGACCACTGGAAGTGGGCAATGCACAATCGATACCCATGTGGGGTGAGTTGAGCGAGCCGCTGACCGGCCAGCAGCTGAGTGCGCGCTTAACCGAGCGCTTGGGGCTTAATGCGTCTGGAAGCAGAGTCGTGCAAGTGAGCGACACCGGCCCTGAGTTGATCCGCCGGGTAGGGCTGTGCACCGGTGGCGGCCAAGGTTATATAGAGTTGGCCGCCGAACAAGGCATGGACGCCTTTATTAGTGGTGAAATCTCCGAACAAACCGTGCACGTGGCGCGTGAGTATGGGCTACACTTTTTTGCCGCCGGCCATCATGCCACTGAACGCTATGGCGTGAAGGCATTGGGTGAGTGGCTGGCAAGCCAACATGGCTTAGCGGTAGAATTTATCGATATCGACAGTCCGGCTTAAGGCGTCGGTTAGTTGAAGTCGTGTATAACAGACAAAAAAAACCAGAGTCACAAGTACTCTGGTTTGCAGCAGCCACAAGGCTAAAAATTGTCGTTACTAACACACTTACAGGAAAAAACTAACTTAAGCAGAAAAACTAACTAAGCAGGAAAAACATTAAACAGAACACATTAAACAGCTAGAAAAACTGAACCTAGCGCTAAACTAAACATCACAAACGAGTAGCGGACGTTATAAAATGGGTAACAAACGAGTCACTATTTGTGTTGAATTGATGTTAGCACCGAGTTAATTTGCTGCAAGCAATTTTTCTCAGGTGTGTGAAAATAACAACTGAATGGTAAAAGGTGAGAATTTAAGATGGGTGATGAAAGGCTAAATGTATTACTGGTAGAGGATACGGCGTCGTTGGCTGCGCTTTACCAAGCCTATCTGCAAGATGAGCCGCTGTCGCTGACGGTGGTAAATAATGGCCAAGCGGCCATTGAGCATATTCAGCAGCATGCACCGGATATTTTATTGCTGGATTTGATCCTGCCAGATATGCCGGGCATGGACATACTGCAATGGTTGCACCGCGAAAAATTAAATATCACCACCATAGTGATCACCGCTCATGGCTCGGTAGATGTGGCCGTGGAAGCGATGCGCTTAGGCGCCCATGACTTTATTAATAAACCGATAGAAATTGAGCGGCTTAAAGTCACCTTGCATAACACCATGAAGTTTCGCCAGCTCAATCAGCTGCTCGACAGCTATCGTCACGACATTGAAGGCGAACCGTTTCAAGGTTTTATTGGTGCCAGCTTGCCGATGCAAAAAGTCTATCGCTTGATTGAGAATGCGGCACCCAGCAGTGCGACTGTGTTTATCACAGGTGAAAGTGGCACCGGCAAGGAAGTGTGCGCCGAAGCCTTGCACGAGCGTAGCGGTCGGCCAGACGGCCCTTTTATTGCCCTCAACTGCGCGGCCATTCCAAAAGATTTGATGGAAAGTGAGCTGTTTGGCCATATTAAAGGTGCCTTTACCGGCGCATTACAAGACCGTGATGGTGCTGTGATCCGCGCCGATGGCGGTACTTTGTTTATGGATGAAATTTGCGAAATGGACTTGGAATTGCAAAGTAAATTATTGCGCTTCTTGCAATCGGGGCAAATTCAGCCGGTGGGCAGCTCCCAGCAGATCCAAGTGGATGTGCGCATTATTTGCGCCACTAACCGTGACCCCTTAGTAGAAGTGGAGCAAGGGCGGTTTCGTGAAGACTTGTATTATCGCCTGCACGTGATACCCATTAACTTGCCACCATTGCGTGAGCGGGGCGCCGACGTATTGAGCATTGCCACAGCGTTAGTGCGCCAAGCCGCGCGCGAAGAGGGCAAGTCGTTTGTGGGCTTATCTGAAGCCACCAAAGACCGTTTGCAGGCGTATCATTGGCCGGGAAACGTGCGCCAATTGCAAAACGTGATCCGCAATGCGGTGGTGTTGCATCAAGGGGAATGGATAGAGCTGGACATGCTACCGGCACCACTAGACCAGCCCGTGGCCCACAATACCGCAGGTGAATGGGTGTCCCAAGATACCTTGCCAGCGCCCATAGTGCCGTTGGCCGTATTGGAGCGTAAGGCGATAGAAAGAGCCATTAGCCATTGTCAGGGCAATGTGTCCCGAGCTGCAGCGCTGCTGGAAGTGAGTCCTTCTACTATCTATCGTAAGTTACAAGGCTGGGATAATAGCCATGCTTGATTGGTATAGTCTGCAAGGTCAATTACCGCTGCTGGATGACGATCACCTAAGCCGCATGGAGCAAGATCTGAGCGCGCCTGTGGTGGCGCGCTTGCTGGGTTTGTTTCTTGAAGATGGCCGCACGCAAGGCGAGGCACTCCGCCAAGCCTTTATCGCACAAGATGTTCAACAGATCGCGCGTTGGTGTCATAGCCTCACCTCGGCGTGCGGCAGTTATGGCGCCTTACGCTGCCAGTATTTAAGTGAAAAGCTAGAGCAAAGCTGCCAGCAGGGCGATGCGGATTTGGTGGCGGAGCAATATGCGGCTTGGCAAGCGGCACTGGATGCTACTTTGCAGAACGTAGATGCACGTTTAAATGAGACGCGTTAGTAATTAAGGCAAAAAAAATGGCCAACCCAAGCAGGTTGGCCGAACTTCAGCCTAAGCTGAAGAGAGCACGGGATAAAAACAACTGACCTCTTATATGAAATATCCGTGCCAACTTGCAAAGGCCAGTGTTTACTCGCTTTGGTGATGGTAAGGAGATAATATGCAGCTGCACAATGCGAAACGCCCTCATTATGCGAAGCATTTTATTGTTGTTTATGGAATAAAGCCGTGAGCAGATGTGGCGGAGATCCCAGAGTTGCTGCGGGGTTTAAGTTTATCTTGATCTAAAGCTAACTTTGTCTTTAAGGTGAAGAGTAGAAAAATAAAACTAGCTCACGCAAAAAGGTGTCGAAAGGTAGTTTTAAAAAAAACAGTGTCAAAAAAAGACAATCTCAAAAACTCCGAGTCTGAACTGTCTACGTTGCCATGTTACACAATGGCAATAGGGTGGCCAGACCGCTCAGCCAAGTGCTGTAAGGGTTGGGGGAGAAATGCCCCAGCCTCCCGTATTGGAAAGGTGTTTTATGTTGAAATTAGAAGATGCGTTCGCGCGCAAGTTTCAGTATCTGCGATTATCCATCACGGATGTCTGTAACTTTAAATGTCAGTATTGTTTGCCCGATGGTTATAAACCGGAGGGCCGAAAATCCTTCATCACTGTGGCAGAAATTGCCCGTCTTACCCGTGCTTTTGCCGCCATGGGCACCAGCAAGGTGCGCCTCACTGGCGGTGAGCCCTCATTACGCAAAGATTTTACCCAAATCATCGAAACCGTGGCCAATACTCCTGGTATTGAAAAAGTGGCCATGACCACTAACGGTTATCGTATGGCCAAATTTGCGAAAGAGTGGCGCCAAGCAGGACTAACTGCCATCAACGTTAGCGTGGACAGCTTAGATCCGCGCATGTTTCACCAGATCACCGGTCAAAACCGCTTTCATGAAGTGATGGCCGGCATAGATGCGGCCGTGGAGGCGGGATTTACTCAGGTGAAGGTGAACGCCGTGCTGATGCGCGGCCTCAATGACGGCGATTTAGGCCAATTTTTGGGCTGGATCAAACACAATCCCATTCAATTGCGCTTTATTGAACTGATGAAAACCGGCGAGATGGACGAGCTGTTTGACCGTCATCACGTGCGCGGTGCTGTGATCAAAGCACAGCTACTGCAACAGGGTTGGCAGCAAAAAATAAGGGCCTTTAACGATGGGCCCGCCGAGGTGTTTTATCATCCGGATTATCAAGGCGAAATTGGCCTGATCATGCCTTATAGCAAAGACTTTTGTGCCAGCTGCAATCGATTAAGAGTGTCGTCGTTAGGCAAGCTACACCTGTGCTTATTTGGTGACTACGGCGTGGACTTACGTGATTTGCTGACAGACGACAGCCAAATTGGCAGCTTACAACAGCGCTTGAGCGACGCCTTAGTGGATAAAAAAGCCACCCACTTCCTGCACGAAGGCCACAGCGGCATGACGCCAAATTTAGCATCGATTGGGGGGTAAGCTCTTCGAGCCATGTTGAATGAAGGGCTAACGGAGCGCCGAGCTAACAACAAGCAGCGTCTTTGGTAGAGGCCGCTTTAGCTGGCCGGTTTTGTACAGCAAAACTTAAACTTCGGCGGGCTAGCGTAGCTGGATGAGTTTAGAGATTTACTTAGCCGTCTTACCGGGCCTGCCCCGGTATCTCGTTCTTAGATTTAAAGAAAAAAGCGAGATCCTGACTTGCGTCAGGAAGACGGCTTGAAAGAGGATTTAAGCTGTAAGGCCAGCGTAGCTGGATGAGTTTAGAGATTTACTTAGCCGTCTTACCGGGCCTGCCCCGGTATCTCGTTCTTAGATTTAAAGAAAAAAGCGAGATCCTGACTTGCGCCAGGAAGACGGCTTGAAAGAAGGTTTAAGCTGTAAGGCCAGCATAACTGGATTATTTTAAATATTTCCGTTTGATGCCTTCTGTTGTGCGCTCGGCGCTGTACTTAAATAAATAATAATAAATAAGTGAGGATGTAATGAGTCATGCCGACTTGGCTTTTGTGCCGCTAAAGATTGCCGTGTTGACCGTATCGGATACCCGTGATGAAAGCACAGATACCTCGGGCCAGTATTTGGTGAAGGCCATTACGCAAGCGGGTCATCAGTTGGCCGATAAAGCCATTCTCAAAGACGATAAATATCAGCTGCGCGCGCGCGTATCCGGCTGGATAGCCAGTCCAGAGGTACAAGTAGTGTTGATCACCGGCGGCACGGGTTTTACTGGCCGCGATACCACGCCTGAGGCAATAGCGCCGTTACTTGATAGCCACATTGATGGCTTTGGTGAATTGTTTCGCCACCTTACCTATCAAGAGCTGGGCACCTCTACCGTACAAAGCCGTGCTTTGGGGGGATTGGCCAATCGCACCGCCATTTTTTGCCTGCCAGGCTCTACCGGTGCTTGCCGTACCGGCTGGACTGGCATTTTAGCCGAGCAGTTGGACTCCCGTCATAAACCCTGCAACTTTGTGCAGCATCTTATTGAAGTAGAGTAACCGCATGAGTGAAGTTATCAGCGAATTAACGCACATTAATGCCTCAGGCGAGGCCAACATGGTGGACGTGAGCGATAAGGCGGTGACCGTGCGTGAAGCCCGCGCCGAAGCTTGGGTATTGATGGCAAAGGAAACGTTGGCGCTGATCGTTAATGGTCAGCATCATAAAGGCGATGTGTTTGCCACCGCGCGCATCGCCGGCATTATGGCGGCCAAAAAAACCGCCGAGCTTATTCCGCTCTGTCATCCCTTAGCCTTGTCTAAGGTTGAAGTGCAGCTCACCCCTAATGCAGAACGCGGCGGAGTGCATATTCAAAGCTATTGCAAGTTAGCCGGCCAAACTGGCGTAGAAATGGAAGCGCTCACCGCTGCCTCTATCGCAGCCTTGACCATTTATGACATGTGCAAGGCGGTGCAAAAAGACATGATTATCGATGGCGTTCGCTTGTTAGAAAAGCGCGGCGGTAAGTCAGGAGATTTTAACGCATGAGTATTCGGGTGTTATTTTTTGCCAAAATTCGCGAGCAATTAGGCCAAGATCACATCACGGTGGCGGATGAATTTGCGACTGTGGAAGCACTGCGCCTACATTTAACGGCCCAAGGTGAGCCTTGGACCAGTGCATTGGCGGTGAATAAGCTGTTGGTGGGCGTTAATCACACCATAGTGCCGCTGACCTCAGCCATTAAAGACGGGGACGAAGTCGCCTTTTTCCCGCCGGTGACTGGGGGCTAATATGAGCCAGACTCAAGTTCAGGTGCAAACTCAAGTTCAGGTGCAAACAGCTGACTTTGATATGGCCGCGGAATACGCCGCCTTAAGTGAGTCGCATCAAACCGGTGCCGTAGTGACCTTTGTCGGTAAGGTGCGTGAGATGAACGACGGCGCGCTGGTGAGTGGATTGACGCTGGAGCATTATCCGGGCATGACTGAAAAAGCACTGCACGGTATTGTTGAACAAGCCCAAGCGCGCTGGCCATTATTAGGCTGCAAAGTTATCCACCGCGTAGGAGCGTTAGCGCTGGGCGATCAAATTGTGTTTGTCGGCGTGGCCAGCCAACACAGGGACGCCGCCTTCGCTGCTTGCCAGTTCATGATGGATTACTTAAAAACCCAAGCGCCATTTTGGAAAAAAGAACAAACCACCCAAGGTGCCGTTTGGGTTGAAGCCAAAGACAGCGACACCCAAGCCGCAAGCAACTGGGATTAACGATAGCGCGGAGCGCTAAGCACCAAGCTAAACAAAAACGGGTGCTTATCTTTATGCCGTCATCCGGTTGCACGTCAGGATCTCGTTTTAGTTTTTAGCTAGGCACTTGGTGCTGGGTGCCCGGCGCTGCTTTCTCTATTTTAAGGAATCATCATGTCTTCATCTCTATTTCGTGGTTCGCTATTGGCGTTCGCCTTGGCGGCATTTTCTGGATCTGTGCTGGCGATTGATACGGATAAAAAAGAAATTGTGATTGGCACTACAGTGGGCGATTTTGCCGATATGGTCACCGAGTCGGTAAAGCCTTATTTAGAGCAGCAAGGTTATAAAGTGAAGCTGGTGGAATTTACCGATTATGTGATGCCCAATATTGCCTTGTCCGAAGGCTCCATTGATGTGAACTGCTTTCAGCACCAACCTTACCTTGAGAGCTTTATTAAAGACCGCCAGCTGGAATTAAGTCCTATTACTCAGGTGCCCACCGGGCCCATGGGTGTGTACGCTGGAAAGCTACATATGCTTGATAAAGTAAAAACTGGCAGTACTGTGGCTATTCCCAACGACCCCAGTAATCAGGCCCGCGCGCTGTTGATGCTGGCAGATTTAGGCTGGATCACCTTAAAAGCTGATATCGACCCGTTAAAGGCCAGTGAGTTTGATATTGCCGAAAACAATAAAGGCATTAAGTTGCTGATGTTGGAAGCGGCACAGCTGCCGCGTGCCCGTGCCGACGTGGATTTTGCGGTGATCAATGGTAACTATGCCGCCTCAAGCGGCATTGCCTTTACCGACGGCCTGTTTTTAGAACGTAGTTATGACTTTATTAACTGGGTAGTGGTGCGCAGCGCCGATCAAGACGCGCCCTTTGTACAAGACGTCATTGACGCCTATAACTCCACGGCCTTTAAAGACTACGCAGTTAAGCGCTTCGAGGGCTATAAATACCCTGAATCTTGGAAACCTTAGCCGTGACTGTTCGTTATAAAAATTGGCAGTTTACCCATCATGGCCGCCAGTTAGCGGTGATGGAGTGGGGGCCAGCGGATGGCGTGCCAGTAGTGGCATTACACGGTTGGCTGGATAATGCGGCCAGCTTTAGCTTGCTTGCTGAGAATTTACCTGAACTGCGCATCATAGCGTTAGACTTTGCGGGGCACGGGTTTTCCGATCACTTGAGCGGCGGCCAGAGTTATTGCAGCTGGGATCATGTGGCAGATGTGTATGCGCTGCTCGATGAGCTAAAGCTTAAACAAGTGGCCTTGCTCGGTCATTCATTGGGTGCCGGCGTGGCGACCCTGTTAGCCGGTGCCTTTCCTGAGCGCATTAGTCAGCTGTTTTTAATTGATGGTTTAGTGCCCTTAACCTATCCCGTTGAAGAATTGCCGCAATTAATGGCCAAAGCCGTGCGTCGCGGTGCGCGCTTAAGTTCGCGCCGTCTTAAGCCTTATGCCAGCTTTGAGCAAGCGGTGGCGGCACGGGTGAACAGCCGTTGGCCGGTGAGTGAAAGTGCCGCCATCGCATTATTGGAGCGCGGTTTACAACAAACGGATCAGGGCTGGGTGTGGCGTTCTGATATGGCGCTAACGCAGCCGTCGTTACTGCGTATGTGTGAGTCGCAATTACAGGCCTTTGTGCAGCAACTGAGCATGCCGGTATTGTTGGTGATGGCCGAGCGCGGCGAAGAGCTGGTGCTCATTCAACCCATGTTAGAGCAGGTGCCTGATTTAACCTTGCACACGTTAAAGGGCAGTCATCATCTGCATTTAGAAGCCGAGCCCGCCAAGTTTATTAGTGAGTTAATGCGCGAGCGGCTAGGGTTGGAAAACCAATGTTGAATGAAGGGCGAAGAACAGATCACTTGTAACCGGCACTTTTGTGTACCTGTAGCCGGCCGTCTCTTTGATAAAGAGGACCTCGCCGGGCCAGCGTAGCTGGCGGATTTAAAACCAAAGCAAACTGAGCCGAATAAATTGGCTCCTACAAGGGAAAACCAACAAAATCCGTGGCTAATACCCTTAACCTACAACAGGGCCACACAACAAAAACGTTACAAAAGATGGGATAAACAGCAGGCTTAAAGCGGCAGTGAATCTTGTGGTGGAGTTTGTTCGTCGTCAAACGCCAGCTCAAGCTGTTTTTTACGGGCCGCCGCCAGCACGCGTCGTTTGCGGTCTTGGCATAAGCGGATCACTTCACGCTTTTGGCCCGCACTAAATTTTAGCCAATTAAAGCGCTCATCTCGGCTGCGAAAGCAGCCTTTGCAATAGCCTCTATTATTCACCTGACACACACTAATACAGGGGCTAGGGACGTCAAAGAACTCCAGTTGTTCCATATCGCTCCCTCCCTGCGCCAGTTAAATAAATCATAAGCTAAATTGAGCATATTTCAGCCGTGTCAGCAATGCTAAGCCGCCATACTCTTGAGCTTTATCACAAGGGCACACCACATTACCCCTCACTGAAACATAACCTTATGGCGCAACCCTCTCTGAGCTGTGCCATCTTGAAAACTATTCCAGCCATTAGCCAAGCCAAGCAGAAGGGTGTCAAACGAGTCCAGCCGTATTAAGGCAGCTGCTTTGTGCTTGCGCTGCGCTATAATGGCGTCATTCAGATATGCTCACAGAGGCAAAGATGTTCATCGGGGTTCCAAGAGAAATTAAAAATCATGAATATCGGGTAGGGCTAACACCCGGTGGCGTAAAAGAGTTGGTGCTCGATGGCCATCAGGTCTTGGTGGAGTGCGGTGCCGGTGCTGGCATTGGCTTGGCGGATGCAGAGTATGCCACTGCCGGGGCCGAGCTGGTGGCGGATGCCCGTGATATTTACGCCAGATGCGATTTGATCATCAAGGTTAAAGAGCCCCAGCCTCACGAATGCCAACAACTGAGAGCCGGACAGGTATTGTTTACTTACCTACACTTGGCGCCTGATTTAGCGCAAACCCAGAGCTTACTGGCCTCAGGTTGCACGGCCATTGCCTATGAAACTGTCACCGACCATAAGGGCGGTTTGCCTTTATTGGCGCCGATGAGCGAAGTGGCGGGGCGCATGGCCATTCAAGCAGGTGCGCATTGTCTGGAAAAAGCCCAAGGCGGGCGCGGTGTCTTGCTCGGTGGCGTACCCGGTGTATCACCGGCACGGGTATTAGTGTTGGGCGGTGGTGTAGTGGGCGTGAACGCGGCGCGCATGGCCATGGGTTTAGGTGCAGATGTGACCTTAGTGGACTCTTCGCTTACGCGTTTAAAAGAGCTGGATGCCCTCTATGGGCCCAATCTTAAAACCTTGTATTCGACCGTGGATAACATAGAACGTGAGTTATCACGCAGCGAGCTGGTGATTGGCGCTGTGTTGATCCCCGGTGCTGCCGCGCCAAAGTTAGTGACCAAGCAGATGCTGGCATTAATGCCTAAAGGCGCGGTCATGGTGGATGTGGCGATCGATCAAGGTGGCTGTTTTGAAACCAGCCGCGTGACCACTCATCAAGACCCCACCTATGAAGTGGACGGCGTGGTGCATTATTGTGTGGCTAATATGCCAGGCGCCGTGGCTTATACGTCTACGTTTGCGCTGACCAATGCCACCCTGCCTTACGTTAAGGCTTTGGCTAACTTGGGTTGGCAAGCAGCGTTACGTCAAGATGCGCATTTGGCTCAAGGGCTGAATGTGCATGAAGGCCTAGTTATTTGCCCTGCGGTTGCCGAAGCGCATGGTTTAAGCCATACGCCATTGCAGCAGGTGTTGGCGGCGGTATAAAAAGGGCATTAAATATAGACGCACAGCGCGGCATTTTTAAAGGCCATTGCTGCGCTGGTCGGCAAATCCCAACTGCCCTTGTAGCAGCTTTAACTGTTAAATCCTGCAACGCCGGAACTGATGTACAAATTCCACGTTTTGCTGCACAAAACCAGCCGGCTAAAGCGGCTTCTACCCAAGACGGTGTTTGTTGTTAGCTCGGCGCTGTTACTGCTTTTTATCTTGATCGTCTTCTGGGTGATACTCACCAGGAGGAGCGGGCGGTACTCCCCAGTTTTCTTCTTTGGCTTTGTCTTTTTTCTCTTCTTGATCCCAATCTTTTAACTGCATTTTATCGCGGTTTTTCTTCACCACGCGTTCAACCCGCTTGGTGTCTTTAAGCGCACTCACAAACAGCCCAACAATAAACAACAGCGGCAGTGCAATCCATAGCCAAGTACTCATACGTTACTCCTTGGTAGCGGCAATATTAGTGTAGGGAATAATAGGATGATCAATAGTAGCGTGGCTAATAAAACGCGTAAAAATCTCGTCCAGTTGCTTAAGGATATGCGCTTTTCCGTTAATTTGCTGACCACTGAGCGCCTCAGCAACGAGCGCAGGTGTTAGCTGGCCGGCACACATCTCGGCCACGGGGCGATAACTCAAATGCCAAGGCTCGATGGCCACGCCGCCGTTGGCGTTGGCAAAAGGCAGATAAAAGCCAAAGCGCGCCATATTCGCGTTTAACCACAGGCTGAGCGGATAAAAATAACCGTCCGCTTCATATTCCCAAGGTTCAAGTGCCAGCTTGGTACTGGCGGGCAATAAAGTAGGATCGTACACATCCACATCACTGCCCCAATGGTGGCGGCTGGTGCCGGGCAGGGCGCTCCAATGCAAGATGGCGTCAATACGTTGGCTGGGCGTTAAGCTTAAAGTGTCGAGCGGCTGGCTGCTGGCGTCTAATACTGGGCGAAGGCCTTCATATTTCGCATTCCAAATGGCGAGTTGCCTATTAAAGTTGCGATAGCTAGAAGCGGGCTGCAAATTAAAGCCCGCCCGTGCCGCTGCCGCTTGCATGGCCATAAAGGCGACTTTGGCGTCAGGGTGCAACCTATGGCCGGGTTCGTTTAACGCCACCACATGGTCGTCGTTTAAGCCCAGCAGGCTATTGGCTTCCATATCAGGCAAGGCTCCTCGGTTAGGTTGGCGCATTTACTGCGAAAACAGCTCACTGTATAAGGTGTCATTAAACCCCAGATAAAGCTGGTCGTTTACCTGCAACAGCGGGCGCTTGATCATGGCCGGCTGAGCGAGCAGCAACTCGAAGGCGGTCTCGGAATTTAAGTCCGTTTTTTGCTGTTCGGTTAAGGCGCGATAAGTGGTGCCTCTTTTATTGAGTACTGCTTCCCAGCCCAATTGGGCGAGCCACGCTTTAAGCTGTGCTGGGTCTAAACCATCAATGCGGTGATCAATAAATTGGTAGGAAATCTCGCGTTCAGCTAACCATTTACGGGCTTTTTTGATGGTGTCACAATTTTTAATACCATAGAGCTTGATGGTCAAAGTACACTCCTGATGCGGTTAAAAAGGGCGAATAAATAAACGAAGCAGACGGTTATGGGCGACGACGGCGGCAAACAAGCGCGTGCAAAAGAATAATAACACTGCTAACTCAATGATTTTTGAGCATCAGCATTATACACTGACGGGCTACAGAGGTTTTAGCTAATGTTAGCGTTTTTGGTATGATTTGAGCCGCTTCACAGCTAAAGCCGTGTCGCACTTGCTTTTTGAAGCCAATTATATCGGCGCAGCATGGCTGTGGGTGAAAGGCATTCACCATCTTGCAACTTAAAAAAGGGGAATGGGTTGGAACTGAAAGAATACTGGAGTGATCATTATCACTCTCGGGATTTTAGACTCATCCGGATTGGATTTGTGGCGGTGCGTTTTCGCTGGCTGGTCACCTTACTGATTATGGGGATCGCCGGTTGGGTTGCTGTGGACTGGTGGGTGTTGGATGCTGCGCATTTTAAGCTGTTGTGGAAGGTGCGCCTGATCACAGGTGCCATGCTCACGCCCTTATTGCCGCTCAGTTATTTGTGCAAACTCAATCGACGTTGGATGGTGCTGTCGCTGTTTGCGCTACTGAGCATTTTGCTGTTCTTTAACGCCGTGAGCTTATGGAGCTTTCGCGATGTGGCTACTATTCCCGCAGGTTACGTCGCCTTCCCGTATTTTTTATTGGCATTACTTGCAGTATTGCCGCTGCCGATTCGCTCGGGCTTGCGGGTGGTGGTGTTTATTTTGGCGGCGGTATTGGGCACCGACTACTGGCTCGACTCTCATACTTTGGATAACGGCCAGCTGATAGACAGAGTCTGGCTGCTGTTGTGTTTTAGCTTGGCCATGCTGTGGGTACAAAGCGGCCAGTTGCGGATGTTGCTCGACTTATATCGCGAGTCGACTCGAGATCCCTTAACGCGGCTGATGAACCGACGGTTATTTATGCAGCAATTAAATGCGGTGCGCCAAGAGAATAAAGCCGGCCAGAGCTTTACCTTAATTTTATTCGATCTCGATAAATTTAAGCGCATTAATGACGAGCAGGGGCATTTGATGGGCGATGAAGTGCTGGTCAGCGTGTCCACCACCTTGGTCGATATTTTTGGGCCCGATGCGCTCATTGCCCGCTACGGCGGCGAAGAGTTTGTGGTGTTATTGCCTAATACTGCGCTCGAGCAAGGGGCTCGCCAAGCGGAAACCCTGCGTTTAGCCGTGGAGTCGCAGCCCATCGAAAATCCCTTGGATGAAACCGAGGTGCTGGTGACCTTGAGTGGCGGCGTGGTGAGTGGCGATAAAAATAGCGATGTGACGCAGTTGATTCAATTGGCGGATGAGGCGTTATATAAAGCAAAAAGCCAAGGGCGTAACTGTGTGGTAGCACATTTGCCGCACATTTTAGCTGAACTTTAGAATAAGGCACGGATAAGCCAAGGATAAGCGACTCAAGGTGTGGTTTGCTAGGTGTGCTTGGCTTATACTGGGCGCGAGCCCCCAACTATTCAAATCATAACTCCCCTGCGGACTATAACTTAAGCGAGATGTCTTATGCCCAAAGAGCATCATGAAAAACGTGCCCTCTATGTACCTTTTGCCGGACCTGCCTTATTAGAAACGCCATTGTTGAACAAAGGTGGCGCTTTTTCTAAGGATGAGCGCATCGCGTTCAACCTTGATGGTCTGTTGCCGCATAATATCGAAACCATTGAAGAGCAAGTGGCCCGTGCTTACCAGCAGTTCACGGCCTTTCAAAGCGACCTCGATAAGCACATTTACCTGCGTAATATTCAAGACACCAACGAAACCTTATTCTACCGTTTGGTACGCGAACACATCAGCGTAATGATGCCCACTATTTACACGCCGACCGTAGGTCAGGCTTGTGAAGAGTTCTCTAATATCTATCGTCGTGCCCGCGGATTATTTATCTCTTATCCTGATCGTGATCGCATTGATGATATTTTACAAAACGCCACTAAGCGTAACGTAAAAGTGATAGTGGTGACCGATGGCGAGCGCATTTTGGGCTTGGGCGACCAAGGCATTGGCGGCATGGGCATTCCGATTGGTAAGTTATCTTTGTACACGGCCTGTGGTGGTATTTCTCCTGCCTACACGCTGCCTGTAGTACTGGACGCCGGTACCAACAACCAGCAGCTGCTGAATGATCCTATGTATATGGGCTGGCGCAATCCGCGCGTAACGGGCGAAGAGTACGAAGAATTTGTCGACGCCTTTATTCAGGCAGTAAAGCGTCGCTGGCCCAATGTGTTGTTGCAGTTCGAAGACTTCGCACAGAAAAACGCCATGCCGCTGCTCAATCGTTATAAAGATGAGCTGTGCTGCTTTAACGATGATATTCAAGGAACGGCTTCTGTTACCTTGGGCTCACTGATTGCTGCGTGTCTGGCCAGTGGTAGCAAGTTGTCTGAGAAAAAAGTGGCCTTCTTAGGCTCAGGCTCAGCAGGTTGTGGTATTGCCGAGCAAATTGTCGCGCAAATGAAAGCCGAAGGCTTAAGCGATGAAAAAGCGCGCGAGCGCGTGTTCATGGTGGACCGTTTTGGTTTGATCACCGACAACATGCCAAACCTGGTGGACTTTCAGCGTCCATTAGCGCAAACCGTAGAAAGTGTCAGCGACTGGAACACTGCCGGCGATAACATTTCCTTATTGGAAGTGATGCAAAACGGCAAGCCGGACATCTTAATTGGTGTATCTGGCCAGCCGGGTCTGTTCACCAAAGAAGTGATCCAGACTATGCACAGTCATTGCGAGCGCCCGATTGTGTTTCCGTTGTCTAACCCGACTTCTCGCGTGGAAGCCACACCTGAAGACATCATCAACTGGACCGATGGCAAAGCCTTGGTGGCCACTGGTAGCCCGTTTGCGCCTGTGGAATACAAGGGTAAGCTGTTCCAAATCGTGCAGTGCAACAACTCTTACATCTTCCCAGGTATTGGTTTAGGTGTGTTGGCCTGTGGTGCTAAGCGCGTGACGGATGCCATGCTGATGTCTGCCAGCCGTGCCTTGGCTGCCTGTTCACCGATGGCAACCGATCCAGACGGTGCTTTATTGCCGCCACTGGAAGAGATCCAAGACGTGAGCCGTCAAATTGCCAAAGCCGTTGCTAAAACTGCCCAGTTGCAAGGTCAGGCACTACAAGTGTCTGATGCAGCACTGGACGCGGCCATTGAAGCGAACTTCTGGAGCCCAGAATATCGCCAATACCGTCGTGTTTCTTTCTAAGAACACGAGATGGCGTGAGTGGCCCATCCTTTAGGATAAGTCGCAATAAAAGGCATGCTTAGGCATGCCTTTTTAATAACTGTTAAAAAAATAGCGAATAATGACTTTTTGTGGGGATGAATGCCTTGAAAAGCAACCGTTTGCCCTCATACTACTTAACCTAGCTTAGATACGCTCGACGCTGTCAGTCTGCATCGTTATAATGCCGTGTCTCATTTGCCGTGAAGGTGCCATTTATAGTTGCGCCTTCATCAAGATTCAAGCAAGCAGCCCAGGCTGTTTTAAATCAATCACATCGCAACCGATGCGCTGTAAAAAATTGAGGTAGAAGAATGCAAGTTTCACTCGAAACGACTCAAGGCCTGGAACGCCGCCTGACCATTACCGTGCCAGCCGACAAAGTAGATGGCGAAGTAAACAGCCGCCTGCGTCAATTGGCTAAAACGCGTCGTATTGACGGTTTCCGCCCAGGTAAAGCGCCACTGACTGTGATCCAAAAAATGTTTGGTGCGTCAGTTGAAGCCGATGTAGCCGGCGATTTAATGCAGCGTAACTTTTTTGAAGCCGTGATCAGTGAAAAACTGAACCCAGCGGGCATGCCGACCATGGAGCCTGCGCCAATCAAAACTGGCCAAGACTTTACCTTTACCGCCACCTTCGAAGTATATCCAGAAGTGGAAGTAACAGGCTTAGACGCTATCACCATCGAAAAGCCACAGGCCGAAGTTCAAGATGCGGATCTGGACAAGATGGTTGAAACGCTGCAAAAGCAGCACGCAGATTGGGTTGTGGTAGAACGCGCCGCCGCTAATGATGACCGTGTGACCATGAACTTCGTCGGTTCTGTAGACGGCGCTGAATTTGAAGGTGGCGCTGCTGAAGATTTCGTACTGGTATTGGGCTCTGGCCGCATGATCCCAGGTTTCGAAGAAGGTTTACTGGGCAAGCAAGCCGGTGACGACTTCACTCTGGAAGTGAACTTCCCTGAGGAATACCACGCTGAAAACTTGAAAGGCAAGCCGGCTCAATTCGCCGTTGTCGTCACTAAAGTTGAAGCCCAAGAGCTGCCTGAGCTGACTGAAGAATTCGTGAAGCGTTTTGGCATTGCCGACGGTTCACTGGATGGCTTGAAAGCTGAAGTGCGTAAGAACATGGACCGCGAACTGTCCCAAGCACTGAAAGCCTCTGTTAAAGAGCAAGTGATCAACGGTTTGCTGGAGCAAAACCCAGTAGATGTGCCTCAGTCACTGATCGACAATGAAATTGAAACGCTGCGCAAGCAAGCCATGCAGCGTTTTGGTGGTCTGGATCAAAAAAATGCCCCGCAGTTACCTGCAGAGCTGTTCCAAGAGCAAGCTGAGCGTCGCGTACGTGTAGGTCTGTTGTTGGGCGAAGTGATCAAGAAAAACGAAATCAAAGCTGACGACGCTAAAGTACAAGAAATCATTGCTGGCATGTCTTCTGCTTACGAAGATCCGTCTGAAGTGATTGCTTATTACAACGAAAACCAAGAAATGTTGGAAAACGTGCGTAACTTAGCCATTGAAGATCAAGCCATCGAGCTGGTATTAAGCCAAGCTAAAGTTTCAGACAAGCAAGTAAGCTTTGAGGAACTGATGAATAAGCAAGGCGCTTAAGAACTATTGACTTAGGCGTTAAACTCTTGCGTATAATGGCCCTAGTGTAAGTGCACTTGGGCCATTTTGTTTTAGGGACAATATCTTATGTCAAATTTCCATGATCCGATGATGAGCCACCCGATGGCGGCGCTGATCCCCATGGTGGTTGAGCAAACTGCCAAAGGTGAGCGTTCTTACGATATCTATTCTCGCTTATTAAAAGAGCGCGTTATTTTTCTGACCGGCCCGGTAGAAGATCACATGGCCAATTTGATCTGTGCCCAGTTGCTATTTTTGGAATCAGAAAACCCAGAAAAAGATATTCATTTGTATATCAACTCACCGGGTGGCTCTGTGACTGCAGGCATGTCGATCTACGACACCATGCAGTTTGTTAAGCCTAACGTGAGTACGCTGTGCATGGGCCAAGCGGCGTCCATGGGTGCGTTTCTGTTAGCCGGCGGTGAGAAAGGTAAGCGCTTTACCTTGCCCAATAGTCGGGTGATGATCCATCAGCCGTTGGGTGGCTTTCAGGGCCAAGCGTCGGATATTCAAATTCACGCTAAAGAAATTCTCTATATTAAAGAGAAACTTAACCGCCTGCTGGCCGAACATACGGGCCAAGACTTGTCGGTTATTGAACGCGATACCGACCGCGATAACTTTATGTCTGCGCAAACAGCTAAAGAATATGGCATCGTCGACGAAGTACTGTTTAAGCGCGATTAAGCAAAGCGGGGAGGGGTGCTGTACACTTTGTTAAAGAGAGAGTGAGCACTCCTCAGCTTGTACGCAAAACGAGGTGACTGAATGACTGAAAAACGCAAGGGCGAAGGGGACGGCGGCAAACTGCTGTACTGTTCTTTTTGTGGAAAAAGCCAACACGAAGTGCGCAAACTCATAGCCGGCCCTTCCGTCTACATTTGTGACGAATGTGTCGAGCTCTGCGAAGACATCATTCAGGAAGAGATCAAGGACATATCGCCCAAACAAGAGGGTGATAAGCTGCCGACGCCGCACGAAATTCGCGCTAATTTAGATGACTATGTGATTGGTCAAGATCACGCGAAAAAAGTGTTAGCGGTGGCCGTGTATAACCACTACAAGCGATTGCGTAATGCGGGCGTGACCGATGGCGTAGAGTTGGGTAAGTCCAATATCTTGCTGATCGGCCCTACCGGTTGCGGTAAAACCTTGCTGGCCGAGACCTTGGCTCGCTTATTGGATGTGCCTTTTACCATGGCCGATGCCACCACCTTGACCGAAGCCGGTTATGTGGGGGAAGACGTTGAAAACATCATCCAAAAGCTGCTGCAAAAATGTGACTACGATGTAGAAAAAGCCCAGCGCGGCATCGTTTATATCGATGAGATTGATAAAATTTCTCGTAAGTCCGATAACCCCTCCATTACCCGTGATGTGTCGGGTGAAGGGGTGCAGCAAGCGCTATTGAAGCTGATTGAAGGCACCATTGCCTCTGTGCCGCCGCAAGGCGGACGCAAGCATCCACAGCAAGAGTTTTTGCAGGTTGATACCTCAAAAATCCTGTTTATCTGTGGTGGTGCTTTTGCCGGCCTTGATAAAGTGATTGAGCAGCGCCTAGACAAAGGCACTGGTATTGGTTTTGGCGCGCAAGTGAAGAGCAAAAACAATAACTCCTCACTGAGCCAAACCTTTACTCAGGTTGAACCGGAAGATTTGGTTAAATACGGTTTGATCCCTGAGTTTATCGGTCGTTTGCCAGTAGTGGCGACGCTGACTGAATTAGATGAATCGGCACTGGTACAGATCTTATCTGAGCCAAAAAACGCCCTGACTAAGCAATACAGTGCGTTATTTGCCCTTGAAGACGTAGAGCTGGAGTTTCGTGAAGACGCCTTACGCGCCATCGCCCATAAGGCGATGGAGCGCAAGACGGGCGCACGGGGCTTACGCTCTATCGTAGAAGCGGTATTACTCGATACTATGTACGACTTGCCTGCACAAAGTGATGTGGCCAAGGTGGTGATCGATGAAACCGTGATCAAGGGTGAGTCGGCGCCGTTGCTGATTTATCAAAAAGGCGAAAATCAAGCCGCAGTGGGCGATAAATAAGCACTATGTTTAATCAATAATAGAACGCGGTTTAGGCCGCGTTTTTTGTTTTAATCATGGCTGTTGACCAAGCGCGTCGAGGAAATGATGAATATCAAAACGGTGATTTAATCATCAATCGCGTCATTTTCGAGCGGTTTAAAGGGGCTTTATGCCCCTTTTTCCGTTTTTGGCTATTCAATGATTGAATCTTCTGATCTTGCCCCCATATACTGCCTCAAGCGCCTATTACATTGCATTCAAGCTGAGAGGACACTATGACCCTAGAGCGTTGTGAACGCATCGACACCCCCGTTTTGCCTCTCCGTGACGTGGTGGTATACCCACATATGGTGATCCCACTGTTTGTGGGCCGGGAAAAATCCATCCGCTGCTTAGAAGCGGCCATGGAACAAGATAAAAAAGTATTGCTCATCGCCCAGAAAGAAGCGGCGACCGATGACCCCAAAGCCGACGAGCTGTATGACGTGGGCACAGTGGCCAACATACTGCAATTGCTGAAGCTGCCAGACGGCACCGTGAAGGTGTTGGTGGAGGGTGGCCAGCGCGCGCGTTTGGAAAACTTACGCGAAGTGGATGGCTACTACGTGGCCGAAGCGCAGTATCTCGAAACGGCCCCCTTGGCCGAGCGTGAGCAAGAAGTGTTAGTACGCTCCGCCATTACCCAGTTTGAAAATTACATCAAGCTCAATAAAAAGATCCCACCTGAGGTATTAACCTCGCTGTCTGCCATTGAAGACGCCGCCCGTTTGGCCGACACCATGGCCGCGCACATGCCGCTTAAGCTCGAAGATAAGCAAAAAGTGCTGGAAATGGCGGAAGTAGGTGAGCGTCTTGAATATCTGATGGCCATGATGGAATCAGAAATGGATGTGCTGCAAGTTGAGCGTCGTATTCGTGCCCGCGTGAAAAAGCAGATGGAAAAAAGTCAGCGCGAGTACTACCTCAACGAGCAGATGAAGGCGATTCAAAAAGAATTGGGCGAGATGGACGATGTGCCCGACGAATTTGAAGCGCTGCTGCAAAAGATTGAAGATGCGGGCATGAGTGAAGAAGCGCGCACTAAAACCGATGCCGAGTTTGCCAAGCTGAAAATGATGTCACCCATGTCTGCGGAAGCGACCGTGGTGCGCAGCTACATCGACTGGATGGTAGCCGTGCCTTGGAAGAAAAAATCCAAGGTGAAAAAAGACTTAGCCAAAGCCGAAGAAATGCTTGATGCAGACCACTATGGCCTCGAAAAGGTCAAAGAGCGCATCATCGAGTATCTGGCAGTGCAAAGCCGTACCAGCAAGCTGAAAGGGCCTATCCTGTGCTTAGTGGGGCCACCGGGTGTGGGTAAAACTTCACTCGGTCAGTCGATTGCCAAAGCCACGGGCCGCAAGTATGTGCGCATGGCGTTGGGTGGCGTACGTGACGAGGCGGAAATTCGCGGTCACCGTCGTACTTATATCGGCTCCTTGCCGGGCAAGCTTATCCAAAAGATGGCCAAAGTTGGGGTGCGTAACCCACTGTTCTTGCTCGATGAAATCGACAAGATGGCCTCCGATATGCGCGGCGATCCCGCTTCTGCATTATTAGAAGTGTTGGATCCTGAGCAAAATAACAGCTTTAACGATCACTATTTAGAAGTGGATTATGATTTGTCGGACGTGATGTTCGTCGCCACCTCTAACTCGATGAATATCCCGGGCCCGTTATTGGACCGTATGGAAGTGATCCGTTTATCCGGTTATACGGAAGACGAAAAGCTCAATATCGCCAAAAATCACTTGTTGGATAAGCAAATCGAGCGCAACGGTTTGAAGAAAAGTGAGATAACGATTGAAGACTCAGCAATCGTGGGCATTATTCGCTATTACACCCGTGAAGCGGGCGTGCGAAGCTTGGAGCGCGAAATCTCTAAGCTGTGCCGAAAAGCCGTGAAAGAAATTATGCTCGATAAAACCATCAAGCATGTGCAGATCAATCAGGAAAATTTAAAAAATTACCTGGGCGTGCAGCGCTTTGATTACGGCAAAGCCGAAGATCATAACCAAATCGGTCAAGTGACCGGTCTGGCATGGACCGAAGTGGGCGGCGAGCTGCTGACCATCGAAGTAGCCAACGTACCGGGTAAGGGCAAGCTGGCCTATACCGGTTCATTGGGCGACGTGATGAAAGAGTCGGTGCAAGCCGCCATGACGGTGGTGCGCTCACGCGCAGATAAATGGCGTATTAATAGCGACTTCCATGAAAAACGTGATATTCATGTGCACGTGCCAGAAGGTGCCACGCCTAAAGATGGCCCCAGTGCCGGTGCTGCCATGTGTACGGCCTTGGTGTCGAGCTTAACCGGTAACCCGGTGCGCGCCGATGTCGCCATGACTGGTGAAATCACCTTGCGCGGTGAAGTATTGCCAATCGGTGGCTTAAAAGAGAAGCTGTTAGCCGCCCGCCGTGGTGGCATCAAGATGGTACTGATCCCCAAAGAAAACGAGCGTGACTTGGAAGATATTCCAGAGAACGTGAAGCAAGATTTGGATATTCGTCCGGTGCGCTGGATTGAAGAGGTACTGGAATTGGCCCTTGAACAGCCACCAGAAAGCTTTTCAGTGGTGTCAGTATAAGGTTTTTCGCGTTAATGGAGGGTTTCTGACTTGTCAGCAGCCCTAACACGCAGTAGCCTTGGAACACTTTATTTAGCTGGCGCTGTATATGGATGACATTGTGTCGATAATAGAGAGTGCCAGTTGGCAGGCATTCGCTCAGGTTTGAGCGATGTCATCCGTATCACAATAACTGTCTTACAATAATCAACTCACACTAACAATGTTAACGTTACGCTTGCCATCAACAGCAACGCATACATAACAAGGGGAATGACCGTGAATAAATCTCAACTGATCGATAAGATTGCCGAAGGCGCCGATATTACTAAAGCTGCGGCTGGCCGTGCTTTGGATGCATTTGTTGAATCCATTACTGAAACCCTCAAAGAAGGCGACACCGTCTCTTTAGTGGGCTTTGGTACTTTCTCTGTGCGTGAGCGCGCGGCACGTACTGGTCGTAACCCACAAACCGGTGCTGCTATCGAGATTGCGGCCGCGAAAACTCCAGGTTTTAAAGCCGGTAAAACATTGAAAGACGCCGTTAATAACTAAGACTGCGTAAAGTAAGACTTAGCGTGAGCTAAGCCATGACGAGAAGGCGCATCACACGGTGCGCTTTTTTTTCGATTAGAAGAGAACCCCCTCTAGTGGGAGTAACAACCGATTATGTTTTTCGACAAACTCAGAGCGGGCGCGCAAGGCACCGTCTCCAAAGTCATATTAGTGCTGATTATTTTATCTTTTGCCTTGGCCGGCGTAGGCAGCTATGTCACTCAGCCCAAGGAAGAAGTGGCCGCCGTGGTCAATGGCGATGATATTAGCGCCCAAACGCTAGAAAATGCCTATCGCAACGAACGCGCTCGCTTAGAGAATCAGTTAGGTCCGCAGTTCAGTGAACTCTTGTCTGATCCGCTTTATGTCGAACAAGTGCGCCGCTCCGTATTAGAGCAGCTAGTTGAACAGCGCTTAGTTGACCAAAAAGTGGCGGAGCTGGGCATTTATGTCAGTGACAAACAAGTGCGTGATGCCATTCGTGCGCTCCCCGAATTTCAAGCAGACGGTCAGTTTAGCAATGAGCGTTATCAGCTGTTGTTATCCCGCAGTGGCATCAGTGCCGATCAATTGCGCGATAACTTGCGCCAAGACTTAAGTCGTCAGCTGTTATTAAACGCTTTGATTGACTCAAGCTTTGCCCTAGAAGCGGAAGCGGGTCTGTTAGATAAGCTCAGCCGCCAGCTGCGTGATGCAGAGTTAGTGCGTATTCCGTTAAATGACTTTGCCAAGCAGGTCAGTTTAAGCGACGAGCAAGTGAAAGCTTACTACGATGCCAACTTGGCGAAATTCCAGCGCCCAGAGCAAGTGAAAATTAACTATTTGTTGCTGGATACCCACAGTGAGGCGGCGGCGCAAGTAGACGATAAAACAATTGCCGATGAGTACCAAGCCAACATCAACGCTTATCGCCAACCTGCCGAGCGCAAGCTGGCTCATATCATGCTGCTTAAAGCTGACGGTGCCCAAGAGAAGTTAACGGCCATTGCCGAGCGCATTGCAGCCGGTGAGTCCTTTGCTGAGTTAGCCAAGACCGAGTCTGAAGATGCGTTTTCGGGCGAGCAGGGCGGCGACTTAGGCTGGATAGAAGAAGAGACCTTGGATGCCAGCTTTGATAAAGCAGCCTTTGCCTTAGCCGAAGTGGGTGATGTATCTGGCGTGGTAGAAAGTGCTGACGGTTTTCATCTGATTACCTTGCTAGATAAAAAAGACGTGCAGACTAAACCTTTGTCTGAAGTGCGTGAGGCAATTGCGGCGCGCTTGGCCAAAGAACAAGCGGCCAGCAATTTTTATGAGCAAGAACAGCGCTTAGCGGATTTAACCTTTGAATTCCCTGACTCCTTAGACATGGCGGCACAAGAGCTGAACTTAAAAGTGGTTTCTACTGAGTTCTTTTCTGCAGCAGAGGCACCGGCCATACTTAAAGACCCACGGGTCATCGCCCAAGCCTTCTCAGCTGATCTGCGCGAGCAGGGCATGAACTCAGAAGTGATTGAGCTAGGCGACAATAAAGCGCTGGTTTTGCGTGTGGTTGAGCAGCGCCCAGCCGCACCGCGTGAGTTTGTTGAGGTACAAGCCCAAGCCCGTGAGCAAGCGACTCAAGTTAACACCACAGAGTTAGCTGAGCAGGCGGCGACCGAGTTGCAGCAAGCCTGGTCTAAGGGCGAGCAAGCCGCTTGGTTAGCCAAGCATGAACTGAGCGTGACTGAATTGAACGCTATTACTCGCGAAAGCGAGCAAGACGCCGCTTTGATCAGTGCCTTGTTTGCCATGCCTGCGCCAGTCAAAGACGCGGCCAGCGTGCAGCAGCTGACACTTACCGACGGCAGCTTGGCGGTAGTGAAGCTTAACCAAGTGACCACGCCCACCGACAGCACTGAGTTAAAGACACAAATCCAAGAAGGGCAAAATGCCATTCAAGGACAAAGAGAATATGAAAGTTTGATACTGGCACTTAAAGCATCTGCCAACATAAAGTATCGCGAGTTAACTGCGCCGGAAGATGATTTTTAATCGCTTTCGATAATTTTAGATAATTCAAAACTTTTCAATAACATAAGGCGCTGCGGCGCCTTTTTCTATTATAAATTCTCGCGATATCAGCCGTGATATCGCCTTTGTGAATAAACAATGGTCGCGAGTCGTCAGCAGCGTTTTCTTTTCCGAGGTAACTTCGATATGATGCAGGTATAAGTATGTCTTATATATAAATCAGTCACGCAGTCGGAGAGCATCTTTTGATTAACGTATTCTTGGTTGATGACCATGAGTTAGTGCGCACAGGGATCCGACGCATACTAGAAGACGTCAAAGGAATGAAAGTGCTGGGCGAGGCTAAAAGCGGTGAAGATGCCGTGCTTTGGTGTCGCGAGCAGCAGCCAGACGTGGTGTTGATGGACATGAATATGCCGGGCATTGGCGGTTTGGAAGCCACGCGCAAAATTCTGCGCGCCAGCCCAGAAATTAAAATTATTGTGCTGACCATCAATACTGAAAATCCTTTTCCCACCAAAGTAATGCAGGCCGGTGCCAGCGGCTACTTGACCAAGGGTGCGGCACCCGATGAAATGATCAACGCCATTCGTTTGGTACAGAGCGGCCAGCGCTATATTTCGCCAGAAATTGCTCAGCGCATGGCATTAAGTCAGTTTTCTAATGAAGAGAACCCGTTTAAACAGTTATCGGAACGTGAATTACAAATCATGTTGATGATCACTAAAGGTCAAAGAGTTACGGATATCTCTGAGCAGTTAAATTTAAGCCCTAAAACTGTAAACAGCTATCGCTATCGTTTGTTCAGTAAACTTGATATCAATGGCGATGTGGAGTTGACCCATTTGGCTATTCGCTATGGCATGTTGGATTCGGAAAAAATTTAATCCGTAATGAGTGCGCCCTTTGATGCTAAAGATTTTCTTGCCGTCGTAACCGAGCAATCCGGTGTGTATCTGATGTTTGATGATGCCGGGGTGATTATTTATGTGGGTAAGGCTAAAAATCTAAAAAAGCGGCTGTCTTCTTATTTCCGTACTCAGGTTAGCGGCGAAAAAACCCGTGCTTTGGTGCGCAATATTCGTGATGTTCAGGTCACGGTGACGCACACCGAAACCGAAGCTTTGATCCTTGAGCACAATCTCATCAAGCAACATCTGCCGCGCTACAATGTATTGCTGCGCGACGACAAGTCTTACCCCTATATCTTGATCAGCGATCACCGCCATCCCCGCATTGGGCTACATCGTGGTGCGCGCAAGAAAAAAGGCGAGTACTTTGGCCCTTATCCGAATGGGGCCGCGGTGCGTGAAAGCCTGCATCTGATGCAAAAGCTATTTCCGGTGCGCCAATGCGAAGACAGCGTGTATGCCAATCGCTCTCGCCCATGTTTGTTATATCAACTGAAACGCTGTTCTGGCCCCTGTGTAAAAGGGCTAGTGAGCGATGAAGAATATGCCCATCAACTGCAATTGGCCCGTTTGTTCTTGCAGGGTAAAAATCAGCAAGTGCTGCAAAATTTAGCCAATAGCATGGAGTCGGCCAGTACCGATTTGCGCTTTGAAGATGCGGCCAAATATCGGGATCAATTGCAGGCGCTGCGTCGGGTACAAGAGCAGCAGTTTGTGAGTGGTAATGTACAGGACGACTTAGACGTGATTGGCTTGGCGGTGTCGCCCAGCCAGGCCTGCGTGCAAGTATTATTTATTCGCCAAGGCAAGATACTGGGCAGTCGCAGTTATTTCCCCAAAATGCCGCCGGATACAGATGCGGAAGAAATTCTGCAAAGCTTCGTGCTGCAGTTTTATTTGGCCGGCATTGGTGGGCGCGAAGCGCCGGCGGAGATCTTGCTCGACCAAACCTTAGCGGACGAAGCCGTGCTCAGCGATACTCTCAGTCAGCATTATGGTCGACGCATTAAACTGCGCAGCCGTACCCGCGCGGAGCGGGCGCGCTTTATTAAACTGGCCACCACTAACGCACAAACGGCGCTGGCCAGTAGATTGGCGCACCGCAGCACCCAGCGCCAACGTTTATTACAGCTAGAAGAAGTGCTGGCTTGCCCGCCGATTACGCGCATGGAATGCTTTGATATTTCGCATACCATGGGCGAAAAAACCGTGGCCTCGTGCGTGGTCTTTAATCATGAAGGCCCGCAAAAAAGTGAGTATCGGCGTTTTAATATCACCGGCATTACGCCGGGCGACGATTATGCGGCCATGGAGCAAGCGTTAAGCCGGCGCTTTCATCAAGCGGACATCGATAAACTACCAGATATCTTATTTATAGATGGCGGCTTAGGGCAGCTAGCCCGCGCCGAAGAGGTGATCGCCCGTGAGCTGGCGGACAGCCCACGCCAGCCATTATTAATAGGTGTGGCTAAAGGCGTGACTCGCAAGGCAGGATTAGAAACCTTAGTGATGGGCGGCAGTCATGAAGAGCGACATTTACCCGCCGACTTGCCAGCACTGCACCTTATTCAGCATATTCGTGATGAATCGCACCGTTTTGCCATTACCGGTCACCGCGCCCAGCGTGGCAAGGCGAGAACCACCAGTACCTTAGAAACTATCCCCGGTGTGGGCGCCAAGCGCCGCCAGGCTTTGCTAAAGTACTTAGGTGGCATACAAGAAGTAAAGCGCGCCAGTATTGACGAGCTGGCCAAGGTACCGGGCATTAGCCAAGCCTTGGCAGAAAAAATCCACGATGCATTGCATCACTAAACCGCATCATGCACCATGGACGGGTATGATCTTATGGCGTTAAAACAATGATAAATATACCTAATTCTGTGACTTTTTTTCGATTACTGTTGATCCCCGTGTTCATCATTCTGTTTTATATACAGATGGAGAACGCAAATATGTGGGCGGCGGGTGTGTTTGCACTGGCGGCTGCCACCGACTGGTTGGATGGCTTTTTAGCGCGCACCCTAAAACAAAGCACACCGTTTGGTGCATTTCTCGATCCGGTGGCCGACAAAGTGATGGTCGCCGCGGCGCTGATTATCATAGTCGAAGACTTTAGCTCTGCGCTGATCACCATACCGGCGCTGGTTATGATCGGGCGAGAAATCATCATCTCGGCGCTGCGCGAATGGATGGCCGAAATTGGCCAGCGTTCACAAGTGGCGGTGAGTTGGATTGGTAAGTGGAAAACGACCATTCAGATGGTGGCGCTCACCGGTCTAATTTGGCAGCGCGACATCTACATGATTTGGGCCAGTTACGTACTCTTGTACGTGGCCACCGGCTTAACCTTGTATTCAGCATACGATTATCTAAGAGCTGCTTGGGGTGATTTAACTCGTCCAGCTTAAATATTCAGCAATCCGTAATAAAGAGGGCGGGGTGCGCGGGATAAAAGCCAATCTACAGTGAGTTTTTATCCCTTTAGCCTGACATTAAACCGCTCATATTTGGTGTTTAATGCTTGAAAAGATTAATAAATATACAAAAAAAGTCATTGGCGTTTAAAAAATGTGCGAACGAACTTTTAAGTATAGATTAGTGTTGCATTAGGCGCAGGAATCATTAAAATGCCTAGCAAGTGAGTGAGGCAAGCAACTCAAACGGCGCGTTAGCAAAGCGGTTATGCAGCGGATTGCAAATCCGCGTAGTCCGGTTCGACTCCGGAACGCGCCTCCAGCCTCACTAAGCTTAGTCTGCCCGGATGGTGAAATCGGTAGACACAAGGGATTTAAAATCCCTCGCTCGCAAGGGCGTGCCGGTTCAATTCCGGCTCCGGGCACCAAAAGTAAAACAAAAGAGCCACTCGCAAGAGTGGCTTTTTTGTGCCTGAAATTAAGTGGTGTAAAGCTTGGTGCTACGAAACCCACACCGTCTTTGTCGTCCCGCGTTTTAGCTGTGGCCTTCGTAGCCGCCAATTTATTCGGCGGGCCAGCGCAGCTGGCTGAATAAGAGCAGCACCAAGTTCAACAAAAGAAGCACCCTATTGTAGCGGCCACTTTTCTTAGTCAGAGAGTTTCGGCTGTTCTGTGTAGTTGGATGGTTAATAGCAGTCTCGGGCTACAAACAAGCCATGTTGCCGCTTTAGCTGGCGGTCCTGCGAAGCAGGATAGTTTAAATCCCGCTAAGAACATGTAACCTGTCTTTGAGCCACAACGCAATGAGTTGTAAACCCCGAGCCAAGAGGCCGCAGCTTGCCTCCGCCAACGCGCTAAAGGTTTTGCCTCTCATCTTTTTAGCCTACTGCGAACATTCACTGGATGTTCGGTTAGACTAAAAGTTCGTCACGGCGAGACAAGCTCGCCCCATGCGACGCTCGGCAAATGCCATCCCTAGCATTTGACGGTTGGCTATGGCAATTCCTCCCGCCTCTCTGAAGTCAGGAGTCCTCTGACGGTGACGTAAGCACGTAAATACAGATGTCAATTGATACCAATCACCTTAAAAATGGATTTGCGATTTTTTGTAGGTCAGGTCAATGGATTTTAAATGCTTAAGTTATGTGCCCCAAGCTTGGGAATGACATTCTTAGAGTTACGATGTAAGCTCTCTTGCATACGAATTATGGTGTCCACTTGGACTGTATATATTGTGAGTGTTTTTGATCTAAGTCATAGGGATGACAGCGGCGCTTTTGCGGTGTAGATTCAAGGAAATTCAATGTGGCTCTAAACTATACGGTTTCGAGGAGTGGTGTGTAGAAATAATGGACGTTAATCCTTACACCGTTATGCCAGGCTATTAGTTTTTACTATTGAAAATTATTGAACGGTAGTTATGAGTCGATATTTAGATGCCTAGTAATTGATAAAAAGTAAATTTACGAGAGCATCAAACCTAATGCCTAACAGGCCACCCATGTCGTTGTAAAATTTTTGGCTTGAAAACTACACTCAAAGAGTTCGCGTTTGGTTTTTTTAGGATGGGCGGATGCCTATACCCCGTTTTACTCAAGTCAGCCTGTCAGGTACGCCTGTTACACGACGTCCTTCTAGCATTGCGTCAGTCGCACGGTAAGAAGGGCGTTTCTGTGTGGCGCAGACCAGTACTCTGGTCAGTTTTGAGCATTTTAACCTGCTTTAAGCTCCAGTCGTTGCTCATTCCACCTAGATTTACCCTCTGTCTTGTTCGTACTTGTTGCACGGTATCTTGTAATAGGCGTTTCTTTCCGCATCGGCAAACCGAATCAGAATTTTTCGGATCAGCGCCTGAAAGCCTAAACGTTTAACTCGGCGATCAGCTATAAATACGCATTTCTAGCACGCTGGTGATGGCACTGCCGTTCCAACAGTATTCGAAATGTTTAGCTTGGCAGATGTCGGTGAACAGTTTGGGTTTGTAAAGTACGAAGCAGTTATGTGCGGTATGTCTGACCGAGCGATACAGCAAACCATCGACGCCTTGGATTCTTTGTGCATTGGCGAATGCCTGGCTGTGGCTGTAATCGGTGGAGTGGTAGAGGTGTGATGATAAATGCGCGGGTCCAGTAAGATCGATGAGGTTGGCATCGAAATGCGCAAATAACGAGCGCATTTGAATACGTTGCGCGGGCTCATTGGTGTAACCATAAAGCCGTTCTTGATGATAAATGGTTTCTTTGATGGCGGTATCAAGAGTTGGGGCGCAGTAGTAGCCACCAAAGTCGCCGGTGGTAAACCGTGCGCCTTCCGGATTGATATGGGTGAATGCAGCCATGACATAGCTGGCATGAGCAACGCCAACTAACCAATCGGCTTTGGGTATTAAACTAAGATCGCCTGCTTCTTCAAGTAAACGAGGATTAGTCATGGCTTCTACTGCATATACAGCTTCCAGCTCGTCGACATTAGCAACGTCTTCATAGAGGTCTATCGGCGGATATTTACTGGGGATCAGCCGATAACATTCTTGGCCTTTTAGTTGCTGCATTGGATGCTCAATTGGTTGGTCAGTCTTTAGCTCTGCACTCAAGCCATGCCTCCACGCCAAGCACTCAGCCTTTTAGATACTTCATACAAATCGGCAACGCGGCCCGCATTCATTACTTCCATGGCACTCCTGCCGGCGAAGAATGGATGGGTATTGGGTTTACGCACCCAGCCATAAACACTGTCTTCGGCAGTAAATAAGATGCGCAGGCTCTTATGAATGTTAAGGATATAGCTCATTCGCTCCAAGGTGTCTGGGCTAAGGCGAATGCCGCCATGCATAGACTTATATTTGTTCAATGTTGAACGAGAGTGAATGCCCAAAAGCGCCAGTTGTTCTGCAGTAGAGCACTGCCATTGTTCTAAAATTTTGAACACCACCGGCAGTGCCTTGCTTAGGTCTGGGCCTTGTGTTGATTGGACCGGTAATATTTGTGTGTTCATCTTAGTCTCCTGCATACGCGCACATCTAAAGCTCGCGCCGAACGTTAGTTTTGCGTCCGACTTTGTATCATATTAGTGTAATTGTGCATATATGAACAAGTTGTTTGTGGTTGGTCACGCTTCCTAGCACTGATTGCTTACCACCATGGGGTGGCGGTGTATCGATAGTGATGCTGGTGCAGAGCTTAAGATGACTCAGTGGTTGCTGGGTCACCCGCCGTGCAGGCATCCAGTTTTCTAAACAGGGTGTCGAGTGCTTGATAGACCAGCTTGCTGTCGCTGCTGTTGGTCAGTATGGGGCGTAAGTCGTGATTACTGAGGTTGAGCTTATTTTGTTTGGCTAAGCGTAGCTGGCTAAAGCCGTAGTGGGTGCCATTATGCTGGCCGAGTAGTGCCAATTTAAAAGTTATTTGATAGCGCCCGATCGAGATGCCGAGTCGGCGACTTTCTCCTGAAATAGCACCGCTGGTCGTGAGCACGTCTAGTCCTAAGTAGTGGGTACTGGCATCTGTATCTTCATTTTCATTGGAGGCAGCAAGCGGCTCTTGCACACAGCTTTTGGCTGTTTTTTTACTAAAAAGCGTTTCCGTAAAAAAAGTGATGCTTTCCAGTGTTGGGGGCTTAGTTTGGCTAACGGCAATACCGAGCGTATCTTTCGTTGAGTCGGCGGTGGCTGAGTTAGCATTCGTTTCATTCTCGGCGCGGTTAAAGTAAGGTAGTGTATCCAGCGTGGTACAGCCGCTGAGCAATAAGGTAAGCAGTAGAAAGGTAGCAACAAGGGCTGACTTCATCGTAAACTCCAAGCAATGGGAGATAAGGGATAACCTTTATCCTAATACAAGTCCAAGCGAGGCTGGAGAGAGTGGTAGTGATTAAAAAAATTGCTGCGACAGATTACAACCGAGGCGCGCTCGCGCTATCATTGAGTTATCTACTTTTTATAGGGCTTAGTCTTACGTATGCGTCTTCTACGAGGATTTACCGTGCCAGCACTTATTTTGGCCACTTTAGCTAGCGCCCCAGCGGTGAGCGCTTATTATCCGCACGGCAGTGTGTCTGAAGTGGTGACGGCTTATGGCTATTTAGCGGAAGTACGCATGAAGCCTTACTTTATGCGCGCTAACATTACCTATCCCCCGCAAGAAGTGGTGTTTTTGGCCACGAAAGAAGAAAAAGAGCTCGAATTGTGGGCGCGTAATGACGGTGACTTTACCTTTATTCGCAGCTATCCCATCAGTAAAGCCAGCGGTGGCCCAGGCCCTAAATTAAGAGAAGGGGATAAGCAGGTGCCGGAGGGGATTTATCGCATTACTCATTTAAACCCCAATAGTCAGTTTCATTTATCGATGCGTCTCGACTATCCCAACTCTTACGACTTGATGCGTGCCGCTAAAGAAGGGCGCAGTAATCCAGGTGGCGATATTTATATTCACGGTAAAGCGCAGTCTACCGGTTGCTTGGCGGTGGGTGATATTGCCGTAGAAGAGCTATTCGTGCTGGTTGATAAGGTGGGGACTCATCGTGCTTCGGTGGTGATAGCGCCGCACGACCCACGACGACTGCCATTAGATGGTTTTTCCGATAATTTGCCGCGTTGGGCGGTAGAGTTATATGCAGATATTTCTCGCGAATTTGCCAAATATCCTAAAAGCGATATTTAAAAGTAGAGATACTTAAAAAGTAAATTAAATTCTGCGCTACCTATCACGTATTATCTAACCAGCGCTAATAATGGAATAAATAGCTGGTTAGTATAAACGCATCGTCAATAAACTATGTATTCACGCGGGCTTTTTTATGTTGATAAACCGACTGCGAGTACTAACGCCAAGTCAGTAGTTCCCAACCGCGCTCGGCGGCGATGCGATATAAGTAATTATCGCCATTGACTACGGCGGCTTGATCCACGTATTCCAAAAGCGGCAAATCATTAAGCGAGTCACTGTAACCGTAACTGGTGCTGGGCGTAATGCCTTGTTGCTGCATCCATTCTTGTAAGCGGGTGAGCTTGCCTTCTTGATAGCTGTGCACGCCTCGGGTGAGCCCAGTATAGGCGCCGTCACAGTAATCGAGCAAAATACCGATGGCGTGCTCTACGCCGAGGGCGCGCGCGATTGGTTTAACCAGATGCTCGCCGGTGGCAGAAATAATCACCACTGTATGCCCTTGGGTTAAATGCCAATGCAATCGCGCCTGAGCGTCCACATAAACTAAAGGCAAAACGTAGTGCTGCACAAAGTCTTCGACGAGCGGGGTAAGCACGTCCGCTTGCCAATAACGAATGGGTGCCAAGGTCAGCGCCATATAGGCATCCATATCCAGCTGGCCCTGGTAGTAAGCGGCCATCAGGCTTTTTTCTTGGGCTAATATATCGGCGGAAATCAGCTTGCGATCCACTAAATATTCTAGCCATAAGCGGGCTGAATCGCCGGCGATCAGGGTTTCATCTAAATCAAAAATCGCTAATTTCATTAGGCAACCTCCTTCAGCTCGTTGCAATCGAATAGCAGTTCAAGTGGGCTGCCGACCGATAATAATGCCTCTGCCCCTCGGTTCAGTTTATCTACTGTCAGCAGGCAGCCCGCAGCTTCGATACGATAGCGGATCACATTACCCAGTAGTTGATGACTACTGACTTTGGCTGGTATGGGCGGTGACATTGCCGGACCATAGTCACGACCCTGCTCACGAATATAGATGGACTCAGGGCGCACAGCCAGTCTGCCGTGTATGGTCAGCTTCAGCAATAAATATGTTTGTTCGGCAGAGAGCAGATTATAGTTGCCAATAAAGCTTGCCACAAAATCGTTGGCGGGCCGAGTGTAGACCGCCTCGGCGGTATCAGCCTGTACTATTTGACCTTGATTCATCACGAATACCCGATCCGATAGCGTCAATGCTTCTTCTTGGTCGTGGGTGACAAATACGGTGGTTAGATTCAGTTGTCGCTGTATGGTGCGGATCTGCTCGCGTAGGTGTTTACGAATCGGGGCATCGAGTGCTGACAACGGTTCGTCTAGCAGCAGAATGCGTGGGCGTACCACCAGTGCTCGCGCCAAGGCGACGCGCTGGCGCTGGCCACCGGAGAGTTGAGCGGGATGAGCACGTTCTCGACCGCTCAAGCCCACCAGTTCAATGACCTCGGCCACGCGGCGAATGATATCTGGTTTGCTTATTCGCTGCATGGTCAGGCCAAAGGCAATGTTATCGGCCACGGTCAGATTGGGGAACAACGCATAGCTTTGAAAGACCATGCCGATGCCCCTATGTTGCGGCTTGAGCCAAGTAATATCTTCTCCGGCGACCCGTATCTGTCCGCTGTCTGGCGTGGTTAGCCCCGCAATACTGCGTAGCAATGTCGATTTACCGCAGCCCGAAGGGCCGAGCAGAGTAACAAACTCCCCTTTACTGATATCGAAACTGATGCCCTTGAACACTGGGGTGTCGGTAAACGACTTGGTCAGGTTGGCAACTTCTAGGTAGTGCATTAGCGGCTCCGAGTTTGCAGGCGCAAGGCGAACCAGGTCGCGACGCCAATAAAAAGAAAATAAGACATCACCATGGCGCTGGTAAAATGGCCACTGTTGGTACGTTGGCTATACAGATAGACCTGCAGCGTTTCAAAACGGGTGCCGACCAGCATATTGGCGAATACAAACTCGCCGAATAAGAACGAAAAAGACAAAAATAGCGCGGCCAGCAGGCCATTGCGGATGTTCGGCAATACCACCCGCAGAAAAGCCAACACCGTGCTGGCGCCCAGCAGGTGTGCCGCGTCAATTAAGTCCGATAATGGAATGGCGTCCAGATTATTGGCCAGTGCTCGGTACATAAAGGGCAGGCTGATCGTGAAATAGCAGAAAATCAAAATCCAAGGCCCGCCAATCAGTGGCAACGGGCCCCCCGCATATAGCTGTAATAGGCCGACTGATGACACTACAGGCGGCACCGCAAAAGGCAGCAATATCAGCAGATTCATCAGACTCTTCAATCGCGGAAAGTAATAGAACACCACAAATAGCGTCGGTAATATCAGTAGCAGGCTGAGCAGCAAGGCGGCCAGACACACCAGTAGTGAGCGGGCAAAGGCGGCCAAAAATCGGCTGTCTGACCACAGTGTGATATACCAGTCGAACGTAAAGCCGCGCGGTAAAATATGTGCGCCCCATTGAGCAGACAAGGAGTAAACCAAGGTTGTCATAATGGGGGCGACTAGCAAAATCAGCAGTCCGTTGACCGTTAATCGGGCCAGCAGCGGGGCTTTGAGTGATTTATTCATAACGACTCCGGCTAATAATCCACTGATTGACCGCGGTCACCAGCAGCAGGATCATCATCAGTAACAGCGACAGGGCGGCGGCCAGCTGCGGCTCAAGAAAAATATCACCGGCGACCAAGGCGGAAATCTGGATGGTGACCAAGTTATAGTTGCTGGTCATCAACGCAAAAGTACTGGCATAGGCCCCCAGCGCATTGGCCAGCAATATGATAAAGGTGCCCAACAAGGCCGGTGTTAGCACGGGTAATACTACCCGTAGCCAATATTGCCACGGGCGAGCGCCGAGCAGGGCGGCGGCGTCTCGCCAGTCTTCTTGCAGACCGTCGAACGCGGGGTAGAGCAATAAAATGGCTAACGGGATTTGAAAATAGGTATAAAGAACAATGAGTCCGCTGCGAGAATATAAATTAAAGCTCTCGACGATACCGGCTTCTTGCAGCAGTAAGGTTAAGGCGCCGTTCATGCCCAGTAACACGATAAAGGCGAACGCCAGCGGCACCCCAGAAAAGTTGCTGGCCATGGTGGTGAAGGCCACCACCATATCTTGTAACTTGCCCGGCACTTGGCGCAGTGCCGCGGTTCCCGCCAGTGCAATCAGTAAGCCCAGCAGGCTGGACCACAGCGCCAAGTCGATACTGTTAGTGAACGACTGCAGATAAAAGGGCGAGTCGATGATTTCTTTAAAATTGGCCAAGCTCCAGTGACCATCCACCTGAAAGGCATTGACCATGACCCAGATCATGGGCGCCAGTTGAAATAGGCCAAACAGTAATGCAAAGGGCAGCAGCCACAATAAGGGCAGGCCGCGCCGCCAAGCTGCAGGTTTAGCCGCCACAGACGACGCTTTATGACGAAGATGACTGGGCGCTTGCGCTTGGGAAAGACTGGAATTTTGGGGAGGGCTGGTGCTTGGGTAGGTACTGACGGTTAGAGGTTCACTCATTTCAATAACTCGCTGCACATGGGTTTGTCGTGAGGTATCCCCAGCAAGCTGGCGATAGTGCCACACAGCTCAATTTGTTGCGGGCGGGCATGACGGTTATGGCTGAAGGCGGCTCCTGCTACCAACAGCGGTATATCTCGCTCTTCTGGCAAGATGCCGCTATGGCTGTGATCTCGGTTCATGCCGTGATCGCTGGTGATCAGCACTTGATAGCCTTCATCCAGCCAGCGCGGTAGATAGTTGGCCAATAGCAGATCGAAACGCCGGGCACTGTTGCGGTACTGGCGCGAGTCTAGGCCGAACTTATGGCCGGCGTCGTCGGTGTTCATGGGATGGATCAGCAAAAAATCCGGATCGAATCGGGTGCGTAGAATTTCCGCGTCTTGTAACAGGTGACAGTCTGGGTAATGGTCCTGAGAATAAAACAGGCCATACTGAATGGGTAATTTCGAGTCGTGAGTGAAACGATCCCGTACCGGCTGATAGGGCGCGCGATTATACAGTTCGCTAACCCAGTGATAAGCCGCCGCCGCCGTGGTTAACTCCGCCGAACGCGCCAGAGAAAACAGGCTCTGCTGAGTGCTAAGGCGAACCATATCATTATTCAATATTCCGCTGTCCACCGGCCGAGTGCCGGTGAGAATGCATTCATAAAGCGGGCGGGATACCGCCGGCAGCTCGCATTGCATTTTATAGCTGGTAAGTTGTTCCGCTTCGTTCAAGCCCTGCAAGTAGCCCATACACTGTTGGGCTACTTCATAGGCCAGTCCGTCTATTACGACCAGTATGACCTTGCTCATTATGCTTATCTCTGCTGATGAATGAGTACGGCCGACTGCCATTGGCGAGATAAGGTGCGAGTGCTTTTCTCCCAGGCTTTATGGTCGGAAATAGGACGCGCCACGGTATACATTTCTTGGGGTAGCAGTTTGTCCTGCACATCAGCAGGCAGGGTGACATTGTCGCGGATGGGGCGGGCATAGCCGCGCGCCAGATTTATTTGCCCAGCATCACTTAAAATATATTCTCGAGCCAGCTTGGCGGCGTTCGGGTTTTTAGCATATTTGTTGATAATGGTGGCGTAGCCAGAAATCAGCGAGCCATCACTGGGGATCACCACCGTAAAGCGGTCACGATTAATTTGGTCACGATAATTAAGGGCGTTAAAGTCCCACAAGATGGCCATTTCCACTTCCCCTTTCTCTAGGTTGGCAATGTTGGGGTCTATGGGGGACAGGCGGCCTTGTTTGGCCAACTCGGCAAATAAATTCAGTGCCGGCTTGATATTGGACTCATCGCCTCCTTGCGCAAAAGCGGCGGCTAATATGGCGCTGTTGGCTTGTGCGGCCACGCCCACATCACCCACGGTTACCTGATAGTCGCCGTCTAGCAAGTCTTGCCAAGAGGAGGGGGCTTTGTGTATCAGTTCGTTATTAACGATAAAGGCGATAGTACCGGTGTAGCCCAGCATCCAGTGGCCGTCTTGGTCTTTGGCCCAGTCGGGGATCTGTTCCCAGGTGGTGGGTTTGTAGGCTTGGGTCACGCCTTGGCGCACGGCGATAGGGCCAAAAGCGGCACCTACGTCGCCAATGTCGGCGGTGGCATGGTCCTTTTCTGCGGCAAACTTGGCAATTTCCTGAGCCGAGCTCATGTCGGTGTCTTGATGCTCAAGGCCGTATTGTTCGCTTAAATCCTGCCAAGTGTCTTTCCAATTTGCCCAGCTATCAGGCATGCCAACACTGTATATTTTTCCCTCTGCTCGCGCCTTTTGTTCTAGCTCTGCGATATCGGCGGCAAGCACAGCAGACGTGCTTAGGCTTAGGGTCAATAGGCTGGATATTCTCAGTATGCTGTTCATCGATTTCAATCCTCAGGAGTAAGCTAAGTTCGAAGCCGATGCTAAGTGAGGAAGATGACAGTTCGGTGGTGTTTTTATGGCAGTTTTATGCCAGTAGATAAACTGACGCTGGCCGGCGCTGATGTTAGACCACAGATAAACTGAATCTCGCTTAGCCAGCTTGCGGCAGTGACCGAACAACGCCTATTGAGTAAACATAATGAATAATAAGGTGAGTATTATTACTGTATCTTGGCGTTGTCTAGCGTTGTGTTATTCAAAGGTGGCTCCTCTGCCAGTAGGGTGGCTAACGTCTGTTGCGAGCGAAACAGATTAGTGTCGTGTCCTTCGCGGGTTACATAAATAAAGCCATCATCTGCGAGACTAATGCCTTCAAATTGGCCATTTTGACTAAGCGTGAATTTCCGACCTAAATGCTCAAGCACGCGACCCTCATGTATCGGATACAGCCATATCCAAGCGTGGCGATTAAACCAAGAGCGGCTATAGCCGAGCAGCATTAGGGTGTTGGTTTTTTCATCAAAGTCGGCGCCCGTGACCAGCATTTGAGTATTAAGCTGCTGCTGAGCCTGCAGTGGTGTCGGCTCGGTTGCCGTCGCGGCGTTCATTGCTCCCTGATGAGTAGGCAGCGTATAGATGGCGGTTTCTTGATCAAGCCAGCGTTTGGTAAACAGCCATAACTCGTTATTCACCACAGTGAGGGCTTCTGCATCAAAATTATGCTGATGGCGCGGCGGCTGAAAATTCGTTTGCTCGGCGTAGGCCACCGGCAATATGGAGGCGAGGCTAAGAGTGTCTTGCGCGAGGTTGAGTACTAAAATATTCAGCTCGCGCCGCCGGCCACTGTTGTTGCCCGTGTCCGCCAAATACAGGGTGTTGCCCTGAGCGGCAATGTCTTCCCAGTCGTGATTCTTGGCTGGTGCGGTGAGGCGTGCGCTTATTTTTCCTTCATGATTGAGCACAAACAGCTCAGGCGCATTGCCGCTGTCATTATGGCTGATAAACCCTTGCTGCCAGCGTATCAGGCCCGAGGTTTCACTTAAGCTGCTGTCAAAGCGCGACACCGGTAATAACGCCAAGCTCAGGCCTTGGGCTGAGCCGCAACTGGTGAGTGATAAGAGCATTAATAATGAAAATATAAGGCGCATGCCGCAATCCTATAACAAGTGAGTCCTTGTTATAGCGTGAATCTCCTTAACTTCAATGCTTATCTCTTTGGAACCGGCAATTTAAGCCTCTGCACGTGGCGCCAGTGCAAAGCTCACAGAGGTGTATTGGCGCAGTCATGTTTTTATCTGTTTCGTCTAAGGGCGCGTACTTGGTGTTATATGCTGGTTTTTGGCGATTGAACGGTGGCTACTGGCTGATTTTATTTACGGCATCAGCCTAATATCTTCATGGAAGCTGTTAAACTGTCAGCAAAATACGTGTGTTACGCGCACTAATTACACACATTAAGAGGAGAGGGCCATGACCCGAGGTATTGGGCTGTCGGTATTTGCATCTGTGTTGTTTGCATTTTTGTATTATTACGCCAGTTTGCTGCACCCGCTGTCAGGGGAAGTGGTGTTTGGTTGGCGCATGCTGCTGACCATGCCGTGTGTCGGCTTATTTCTGCTTTACAGCCGCGATTGGCACTTGGTGACTACGTTATTTGCTGAGGCGAAACGCCGGCCTTTATTGTGGATCGGCTTGCCCGTATCCGCGGCACTGATGAGCGTACAATTGTGGATCTTTATGTGGGCGCCTATTAATGGGCGCGGGCTGCCTGTATCGCTTGGCTACTTTATGATGCCCTTGGTATTAGTGGTGATTGGCCGCTTTGTCTATCAAGAAAGACCGAGTCGTTTGCAATGGACGGCAGTGGGGCTTGCCGCCATTGGCGTGGCGAATGAAGTCTGGCAGGCGGGCGGTATTTCTTGGGAAACCTTAGTGGTGGCGCTGGGTTATCCGATGTATTTTGTCTGGCGCCGCTATATAGGCACCGACAACCTAGGCGGACTCTGGTGTGATATGTTGTTGATGCTGCCCGTGGCGGCCTGGTTTGTGTTATCCGTTGATCAACCGTTTTCTGCCTTCGACGTGCGTCCTTTATTGTGGCCGCTAGTGGTGGGCTTAGGCATCGTTAGCGCCTTAGCCTTGGTCTGCTACATAGTCTCCAGCCGGCTATTGCCTTTTAGCTTGTTTGGCCTGCTCGGCTACGTCGAGCCTATTTTACTGGTGGTGGTGTCGTTAATCTTGGGCGAGAGCATTCAAGACGCGGAATGGCCGACCTATATTGCCATTTGGTTAGCGGTGGGTTTATTAGTGCTAGAAGGCGTAAAGCGCCTACTGACCTTTAGGCGGTACCCCTTCGATGCGAGCCCTTCGGGCAACACAGAGCCATAAGTTAACAAAAACTAGGGAATTTATTAGCCACGGAATACACGGAAAATGAACATCAATCAATCAAAAGTAATCTTTAAATTGTACCTGATTACGTATGAACATCAGCCATAATGCACCCTGTTTCGGTTTGTTCTTTGTAGCTGCCCCGTCTCTTTAATAAAGAGGACTTCGGCAGGCCAGCTCTGCTGGCTGTTACTGAGATTTAGATTTAAACCAAAACACGAAACCGGGCCGAAGTCCTCTTCGCCGAAGAGACGGGCCCCCCCTACAAGGTAATAATACCAAACTGAGCCTCATATTCTTTACCGATGAGGCGGCGTCTATCTGTAACCTATTGAATTAATTGGTGCTTAATTCTCTGAAACATGGCTGAGCTTTGTGGGTAATCAGGAAATTGTAAGACCACGAACCTTTTGTATTGTTGTGCTTGTCCGTACTTTTCCGTGTATTCCGTGTCTAAATAGGTTTAGCTTTTAAGGTCAATGTCGTTATCCTTCACGATTCACCGTATTAAGCCCACATCACGCAAATGGCCGCGATAACAATTATGGCTAATCCCCAGTGGTCTTGGCGGGCCAGCTTAGTCTTAAAGTAATAGCTGGAAATCAGCAACGTAAATAACACTTCCACTTGGCCGAGGGTTTTTACTAAGGCCACGCTTTCTAGGCTCATGGCGCTAAACCAGCCAATGGAGCCTAAGCAACTGCAGATACTGATCAGCGCCGTTAATTTAGGTCGCTTCGCCAAGCCGATTAAGCTTGGCGGATCGCGCAGCCCCAGCCAGCCCACTAACAGCAGGGTTTGCAGACCGATCACCAATAACAACACCCAAGCGGCGGAAAAAGGAAACGACAGCTCAAGTAATAAACTGGCTTCGCGCACCCACAGTGAAGTCAGGGCGAAACTTAAGCCGCTGACCACGCCCACTATTAAGGTCTTAGGCGAAATCACCCCCGCAATGCGGCGCAGCCCACTTAATAACCCTACCGCGATACCGCCGAGCAATACGCCCAGCCAGCCTAGTGGCGTAAGTAGGGTGCCAAAAAAGGCCACTCCTAATATAGCCGCCCAAATGGCTTCACTCTTTGCCAGCCCCACACCCACCGCATAATTGCGCAACTGAAATAGCCGCACCATTAAGGCGGTGGCGATAATTTGGCACAGCGCTGCCCCCACAATGTAGACGAAGAACAGTGCAGAAAACTGTGGCAGCGGCTCATCAGGTTGCCAAAGATAGAGCAGCCATACATACAGGCCCGCGATGGGGCCCGCCAATATAAAGCGGGCCAAGGTGACGCTGGTGGCGCCTAAGTCTTGGCTAAGCTGCTTTTGAAAGGCATTACGCCACGCCTGCATTAAGGCGGCAAACAGAGTAAAAGGGATCCAGAGCATTGAATTACCGTAAAGAGTGAGGTGTAAAGGGTGAAGAGAACATATAAGCAGCTGCGAATGAGGAGTGAGACGAGCAACACCGAACTTTCACGTTCGCAGTGACGCCTCACTCCTTACTATTCACCCCTCACGTATTAAGAAGCTTTGTTTTTACTCTGTTGTTGTTTTTTGCGGGCTAGCTTTTCGGCACGGCGTTGTTCTGCATTGGCTACCGCATCGCTGCCGATATGGGCTTCGCCGCGAGCTTGGGCCAATTGCAGCTGGCGCTCACGCTCGGCGTAGCGCTGTTGTTGCTCAGGGGTGTGAGTATCATGGCAATGCTGACAGCTGATGCCTGCTTGAAAATGAGCGTGGGTTAGCTCTTCTGGTGACAGCGGCATACGACAGGCCGAGCACAATTCATATTGGCCGGGCTGTAATTGATGATCCACGGTCACGCGATTATCGAATACAAAGCATTCGCCTTCCCACATAGACTCTGCCGCTGGCACTTCTTCTAAGTATTTTAAAATACCGCCGTGCAGGTGATAGACCTCGTCAAAGCCTTGCTCTTTAAGATAAGCGGTGCTTTTTTCACAGCGAATGCCGCCGGTGCAAAACATCGCCACTTTCTTGTGCTTATTGGCATCGAGGTTATTTTTTACGTATTCAGGAAACTCGCGAAAACTCTCGGTATTTGGATTTAGCGCGCCTTTAAAGGTGCCGATGTCTACTTCGTAATCGTTACGAGTATCCACCAAAATCACATCTGGATCTGAGATCAGTGCGTTCCAATCTTTGGGTGCCACATAGGTGCCCACTACGCGCAGCGGATCTATGCCCTCTACGCCCATGGTGACGATTTCTTGCTTGAGTTTTACCTTAGTGCGGTAAAAAGGCTGTTCGGCGCTGATGGATTCTTTGTAATCGATGCCGCTAAAGCGCGCATCCTGTTCAAACCAAGTTTTAAGCTCTGCGATAGCGAAGCGTGAGCCTGCTACTGTGCCGTTAATGCCTTCACTGGCCAGTAATAAGGTGCCGCGGATCTGCTGGCTTTCTAGCATAGCCTGCAACGGTTCACGCAACGCTTCATGGTTCTCTAGCGTTACAAATTTATAGAGGGCACAGACCACAAACTCAGGCATCACTTCGTTCGGCTTAACTTCATGTGACATAGCATTTTCTGACATAGCTTTCTGCGACATAGTTTCTTGTGACATAAACATCTCCAGCGCAGCTAATGCATAGCAGCGCTTTACTCATAAGTTGCAGCGCCTTACTAATGAATAGCGCGCCGTATTAATAAAATTGATCGCCATGAATATGAGTTCACAGACATGGCGTGATGGGGCGCATGATAACAAATTTTGCGGGGGCGCTGCAGCAAAAGCGAAAACGCCTAGCGCAGAGGCTAGGCGTTTTTAGTCAGTCTTATCGGTATCAGGTATCGGTATCGGTATCGGTATCGGTATCGGCATTGAGCCGTGGACCGTTTACGGCTTACAGGGAATTGGTGGCCTGATTGTTGTTTTTCAAGCCCGTTTCATGTTTAAGGCTCTGGTCCTGCAGCTCTTCATCTCTAAGAAAGGTCGCATTATCGGTTTGGCCGAGCAACTTGCTGGTGATGGTGCCTGCGGTCATGGCGCCATTCACGTTTAAGGCGGTGCGCGCCATATCAATTAACGGCTCAATGGAGATCAGCAAGGCGGCCAAGGCCACCGGCATACCCATAATCGGTAATACGATAAGCGCGGCAAAAGTAGCACCACCACCCACACCCGCCACACCAAAAGAGGCGAGGGTGATCACACCCACCAGCGTGGCTAACCACAAGGGATCCAGCACATCAATGCCCATGGTGGGCGCTATCATTACCGCCAGCATGGCCGGATAAATACCGGCACAACCGTTTTGGCCAATGGTGGCACCAAAGGAGGCAGAGAAGTTGGCAATGCTTTCCGGTACGCCCAGTTTTTGAGTCTGTGCCTGTACGTTCAGCGGTATGGTGGCGGCACTGGAACGGCTGGTAAAGGCAAACGCCAGTACCGGCCACACCTTAGTGAAAAAGCGTTTTGCATTCACACCAACAAAGGTCAGCAGCAGGCCGTGAATGACAAACATAATGGCAATCGCCACATAAGAGGCCAGCAAGAAGCCGCCTAAGCTCAGTACATCTTGCAGATTAGAGCCGGCAATCACCTTGGTCATCAGCGCCATTACGCCGTAAGGAGTGAGCTTCATTACCAAGCGCACCAGGCGCATCACTAAGGCTTGCAGTGCTTCTATGCCGCCAATGACTCGGCGGCCCAGCTCTGGCTCGTCTTTTAGCAGCGTCAATGTGGCCAAGCCTAAAAACACCGCAAAAATCACTACACCAATCACGGCGGTAGGGCTGGCGCCCGTCATATCGGCAAAGGGATTTTGGGGAATAAAAGACACCACTAACTGCGGCACCGATAAATTGGCCACATTGGCAACTTGGGATTCTAATAGCTCGGCGCGAGCTAACTCGCGGGCGCCTTGCACCAAGTCGGCAGCATTGAGACCAAAACTGTGGGTGACAAATACGCCGACTAGCGCAGAAATGGCGGTGGTGCCGAGCAAGATGCCCAATGACAGCGCGCTGATTTTGCCCAGAGAGGTCGCATTGTGTAGCCGCGACACCGCGCCTAAAATAGAGATCAGCACCAGTGGGATCACTATCATCTGCAACAAGCGTACATAGCCGGTGCCCACCATGTTCACCCACTCTAGCGTGCGCGCTATGGTGTTGGCGTCATACAGATTTTGCATAATAAAGCCGGCGGCCACCCCAAACAGCAAACCGGTTAACACTTGACGAGATAATGACTGGCCGCGGCCGGCCAAACGGCCTAAAAGCACCATCAATAAAACAAACACCGCTAAATTTAATAGCACCAGTAGCATGGTGACTCCGTGAACAGTAATTTATATAGATTAAGTGCCATGTTAGCAGCAGATTCGTCTGGGCTATAATCGATTTGGTTATGACCACTGACAATTTGTGTATAAGAGCAAACATAAGGGTACCTGATTACCCACAAAGCTCAGCCATGTTTCAGAGAACTCGGTACCAATTAATTCAATAGGTTACAGGGAGATACCCGTCTCCTCCCTTGTAGGTGCCCGTCTCTTCGGCGAAGAGGACTTCGGCACGGTTTTGGTTTATTCCTAAACCTCACAAACAGCCAGCGGTGCTGGCCAGCCGAAGTCCTCTTTATTAAAGAGACGGGCTGCTACAAGTGCCAAACCCTTGGCCTTGGAGCCATCCGAGCAGTGAGAAAAGAACAAACCGAAACAGCGCGCATAATGGCTGAGGTTTATAAGTAATCAGCTAGGATAAGTTTTAAGCCGTAAACGGTAAGAAAAAACCACCAGCAAGATCAAAGCAGCATCTTCGGCCAAGGCTAGTTGTGGCTTGTAAAGTTAAGGCCAGAAACGAAAACGCCCCATCACTCAGGACGGGGCCTCTTTCTTTCATCGCAGTTAAGTAGCAGTAGTTAATACCAATCTGGGAAACTAACTGAACAGATTTGTATGTCTTCTGTAGGGTCGATTTCAATCGACCAAAAACCATAGCACGGCCTAAAGAGGTCGAATGCTTCCTACCTAAGTAAGGCGCCCCTACAAAAGGCCAGAGCCAAACCCTAACCTTGGTCCATTGCGAGGAGCGTAGTGACGCGGCAAGCCATAGTGGGTTCTGTGCTTCTCGTAATAAAGAGCGTGACAAATTAGGTTTGGGATTTAGATTTGGTTTAGGGTTATTTCGTCCGCTTTACCCTTCGCCTTTACCCTTTGCCTTTACAAGGCCTTATAAGGATGAAATATGCTTGATGTGAAATGGCTGCGCCAGTTTGCCGCCGTGGCGCGCGAAGGCAATATTACCCGTGCCGCTCAGCACTTACGCTTGGCACAGCCGGCGGTGAGCATGACCCTAAAAAAGCTGGAGCAACAATTGGGTGTGGCTTTATTTAATCGCCAGCAAGGCCGCTTGCATCTCACCACCGAGGGCGAGCGCTTGTACCTGCACGCGCAACGTATTCTTAATGCCCTCACTCTGGCCGAGCAAGATATGGCGGCGCTGCAAAACCTAGATAGTGGTGAAGTCTGCATTGGCATCCCCAGCATGCTGGGCTCATTTTATTTTCCGCCGCTATTAATGGCGTTTAAGCATCAATACCCGGGGCTGTCGATCAAGGTCATCGAAGCGGGCACCCAAGATGTGCTGGCGCAACTCTGCCAAGGCCAACTGAGCTTAGGCATAGTGCTTACCGCCTCTTTACCCGCCGAGCTTAGCGGTTTACCGCTACTACGCGAAGAAATGGTGGCGGTGGTGAATGCCGAGCATCCGGCGCGCATGCTGCCTGCGATAAGCATGGCGGACTTTTTAGCTGAAGAATTGGCGTTATTTCGCCACGGCGTTTTTCACCGCGAATACTTAGAAGCCATGGCAAAAAAGAGTGGCATCAAGCTGCACATTGGTTTTGAGAGTAATTTAATACCGCTGCTAAAAGCTGTGGTGCGCCAAGGTTTCGCCATTACCACTTTTTTACGCATGGTCATTAAAGACGATGACGACTTGTTCGCCGTGCCTTTTGTAGAGCCTTACTTTCTGGATTTATGTTTAGCCTGGCCCAATCATCGTCCGCTTTCCCGCGCGGAGCAGGCTTTTGTGGAGTTTATGCAACAGCAAAGCATGTTAGCGAGTGCTAAAGCATTCCCTAGACAAACTGACTCGTTAGCCTGAGCAATTAAACATTGGATTTTATGGCAACTGCGGCTAGGGCACAGTTACCGCTTTGCCTGAACACTTTATAAAGTGCTTTACAGGGCACTTTACAGTAGATGCAGTAATCGTTATAACATAACACTAATTTCGACCTAAGCTACAAATGGAGTCTGTTATGAAGGTTAACTATTATCTGCTCGCCCTGCCATTATTGCCACTCACGGCCCTCGCTCAAGCGCTACCGGATGTTCTGCAACCGAGTGCTCATCAGCCGAGTGTTCAGCAACTGGGTGTTCACCAGCATGGCTTTGGTAGTTTGAGTTTGGCCTTGAACCAACAACAGCTGGTGCTGGAGCTACTCGCGCCCGCCGCCGATATTGTCGGTTTTGAGCACGCGCCACAAAATATCGAACAAGAGCAACAACAAGCAGCGGCATTTAAACGCGTGCAAGATGCGAATTTATTATTCACCCTGCCCAAGAAGGCTGAATGCACATTGATTGAGAGCAAACTGTTGGCCCAAGATGAAGAAGGGTTTGATGAAGATGAGCATGCCAGTGATCATACACATGCCAAAGATGATAGCCATCAAGATACCGCGCACGCTCAGCATCAGGATGACGGCCATGAACATGAACATGAACATGACGATCAAGGACACAACGATGTGTTAGTGCAATATCACTATCAGTGTCAGCAACCGCAAGCGTTAACTAGCCTAGATACTCAGTTATTTGAGCTGTTTGCTAGCTTGAATAAGATTGAGCTGCAAGGCATCATCGCTCACAGCCAAGTAGCGGCCACCTTAAGTCCAGCACAACCCCGTGCGGCTTGGTAACCCAAGATGAACGCACTTATTAGCATTAATAATCTTGAGTTTGCTTGGCCCAGTCAGGCGCCTTTACTCCAAATCCCACATTTTGAGCTGGCAAAAGGTGAGTCGGTATTTATCAAAGGGCCCAGTGGCAGCGGCAAAAGTACGCTGCTGGGCTTGTTGGCCGGTATTCAAGTGGCCAATCAAGGGCAATTACAGTTTTTGGACCGCGACTTATCGCGGCTTTCTGCTCGGGCTCGGGATCAAGTGCGAGCCGATCACTTAGGGTATATTTTTCAGCAGTTTAATTTACTGCCCTTCTTATCTGTGATTGAAAATGTGTGCTCGGCGCTGATCTTTTCCCGCCATAAACGCGCTCGACTCAATCAAGCTCCCACCGCCGAGGCTGCACGCTTGTTGCATGAGCTACAGCTGGCGCCTGAGCTGTGGCAGCAGCCGGTGCATAAGCTCAGCATCGGCCAACAGCAAAGGGTCGCGGCGGCCCGCGCCTTAATGGGCAGCCCAGAGTTAGTGATTGCCGACGAACCTACCTCCGCCTTGGATGCAGACAGCCGCAGTGCTTTTATGAATCTGTTATTTAAAGAATGCCGACGCCAAGGCAGTAGCTTAATTTTTGTTAGTCACGACCCAACGCTGGAACCGCTGTTTGAGCGGGTGCTGTCTCTGTCCGATCTAAATAAGGCTGCTCTAAATAAAGCTGATTTCAATAAATCTGCACTTAATGAGGCCCCATCATGTTAATTCTCGCGCTAAAAAGCTTGTGGGCGCGGCGCCTCACCGCCGGCTTAACACTCATGGCCATCGCCATTAGTGTGCTGCTGCTATTGGGTGTAGAAAAAGTGCGGGTGGAGCTAAAAGATAGCTTTTCCCGTACCTTATCGGGCTCCGATTTAATTGTGGGTGCGCGCACCGGTCAAATAAATCTACTGTTGTATTCGGTATTTCGCCTCGGCAATCCCACCAATAACATCAGTTGGGATAGCTATCAGCGTATAAAAAAACATAAAGATATTGCCTGGACCATACCTATCGCCTTAGGGGACTCTCACCAAGGTTTTCGGGTGCTTGGCACTCACCAAGACTACTTTAAACACTACGCTTATGGCCGCCAGCAAGCATTGCAACTGGCCCAAGGGCGTGTCTTTAACAACACCTTTGAGGCCGTGATTGGTGCAGACGTGGCACGCACCTTGGGTTATCAGCTTAATGACTCGCTGATTATTGCCCACGGTGCCGGCAACACTTCCTTTAGTTTGCATGACGACTTGCCCTTTACCTTAGTCGGTATCTTAGCGCCCACGGGCACGCCTGTGGATAAAACCGTGCATATACGCTTAGATGGGCTAGAGGCCATTCATCTGGGCTGGGAAACGGGCCGTAAAACGCTTAATCTGTCTGTAGAGCAGGCAATAGAGCAAGACTTAACGCCTAAGTCCATTACCGCCTTTTTAGTGGGCATGCACAATAAGGTGCAGGTGTTTGGCTTGCAGCGGGCCATTAATAATTATCGTGCCGAGCCCTTATCTGCCATCTTGCCTGCCGCGGCTTTGCACGAGTTATGGGGCTTGTTGAGCATCGCGGAAAAGGCCATTGCCTTTATTGCCCTGTTTGTGGTGGTCGCAGGCTTGCTTGGCATGTTAACCACCTTGCTCGCCGGCTTATCGGCGCGGCGCCGAGAGCTGGCTATTTTGCGTGCTCTGGGAGCAGGGCCGCGGCATTTGTTTAGCTTACTCATTATGGAAGCTTTATTATTGACGGCGCTGGGTATTAGCCTCGGACTCGCACTCTTGTATGGAGCACAGTTAAGCTTGGCTCCTTGGCTACAAGCGCAACACGGTTTACTGCTCACTCTTGGCTGGCCAAGTATCAGTGAGTGGCGTTTAATTGGCCTCACCTTACTGGCGGGTTCTGTGATGGGCATGCTGCCCGCGCTGCGCGCTTATTTTTATTCACTGCACGACGGCATGAGTATCGATCACTGATGAAAGCTTATTTAGCCATGGCGCTTACCGCGCTTATGATAACCAGCAATCCCATCTGGGCCAATGCGTCTAAAGAGACGGCTTACAAAGAATTAGAGTGGGATGATTTGATCCCCTTGAGTGAGCAGCTTAATCCGCCGCCTTTTCCCGAGGTAGACCATAACGATGAGTTTGCCATACCAAAGCAACCTATCGGTAAGGTAGTAGAAGGCTTAAATGGCACCCCAGTCCGCTTGCCTGGTTTTGTGGTGCCGCTTGAGGGCGATAGTCATGAGATCACCGCCTTTTTATTGGTGCCCTACTTTGGCGCCTGTATTCATGTGCCGGCGCCTCCTACCAACCAAATTGTCTATGTGGCCTACCCAGAGGGTGCCAAGGTTGACGATCTCTGGGATGCGGTGTGGGTAACCGGCACTTTACAAACTACGGCCGCCAGCCATGAAATGGGCGATGCGGCGTATTCACTCACCGCCACCAGCGTTACCCCTTATGAGCGACCTCATTAATTAGCTCATCGGGCTATAAAAAGGTGCGGTCTGGATATTGTTCTCGCGGTATTGGTGTTGGCTTTCTCAATAAGTTACGCCTGGGTTGTAATGCGAGAACAAGTGTTCGCCTACAAGCGCCCGCCACGTTTAAGGATCAGCAGGGTTAGTTTGCAGGGTGAGATCTCACACATTTTGCAAGGTTTAATTGTATGGTTTTCATACGAATATAGAAGCTAATGATCCTTCTTTAATCATGGGTTAGTATGCTGGTCGGGTGAATATCACCCAAAATATTATATTTGGTTGAAATATGAACAAAGTTAAATCCCGCCCTGGGTTAGTTTGGCTTTTGCCATTAAATTACTATTCAGTTCTGATCACTATTTTTCCGTGGATTCTGTGGCAAAAACAATCTTATGTTTTGAACTTATCGCTTAAAGCTGACGGCTGATAACTCCCCGAAGGGGCTAGGATTTCTGTTATAATCTCGCCCTCAACATTATTGATGTAACCAACGTGACTATGCGCTTGATATTGGCCCCTATGGAAGGGGTATTAGACCATTTGATGCGAGACTTACTGACTCGCATCAATCCCTTCGACTTATGTGTCACCGAGTTTATTCGCGTGGTGGATATGCGTTTGCCGCCGCGGGTGTTTCATCGGCTGTGCCCTGAGTTACATCAGGGCTGCACAACGCCGGTTGGCACTCCGGTACGTATTCAGTTGTTAGGCCAAGATGAAAACTGGCTGGCAGAAAATGCCGACCAAGCCTGCCTGTTAGGCGCCCAAGGCATTGATCTCAACTTTGGTTGCCCCGCCAAAACCGTGAACAAGAGTCGCGGCGGCGCTTCCCTTTTGGCCGACAGTGAACAGCTGTATCGCATTGCTAAGGCGGTGCGCGCCGCCGTGCCTGCCCATTTGCCAGTGAGTGCCAAAATTCGCTTAGGGCTGGAAGACAGAGACAGCTATTTAGAAAACAGCCAAGCGCTGGCCGCAGGTGGCATTACTGAGCTAACCGTGCATGCGCGCAGCAAAAAAGACGGTTATCGCCCGCCGGCCTATTGGCCCTTGGTGGCCAATATTCGCGCCGCGTTAACCATTCCGGTGATCATTAACGGTGAGATCTGGAATGCAGAACAATCCAAACTGGCGCAAGCGCAAAGCGAGTGCAGCGATGTAATGTTAGGCCGCGGTGCGCTGGCTTTGCCAAATTTGGCGGCCACTATTAAACAGGGCACGGCCCCCATGAGCTGGCCCGAGGTTGTGGCTTTGTTATTGGCCTATTCGGCACAAGAAATAGCCGGCGATAAAGGCGAATATTATCCGAACCGCATCAAGCAATGGTTAAGCTACTTAAAGCTGCAGTATGAGCCGGCCCATGCTTTGTTTGGCGAGATTCGCACCCTAAAACACACCGACGACATTCGTCGCCTTCTTGCTTCACTCTAGCCACGCTCTTGCCGCTCTTTGATTTACGTCATGCTGTAGCGCAGCAGGTCTGCGTACAATGATGCTCATTTCAGCGTTTAGGAAGCGATCATGAGCAGCGTACTAGAGTCTCAACTGGAAGAGCGGCTAGCGGCGGAAGCCTCTGACCGACGGCTGGCATTTTTGCAGGCGGTGCACGCCTTAGATATCGATTTAGCTGACCAACTCAAAGATTTATCGCCGGATGAATGGGCCGATTACTCTGCCTTAAGCGTGTGGCCGCAGCTACAGCCGCACATTAAACAGCTGCAACAAGTCGACGCGGCATTGTGTCAGCAGCAATTGGGGTTGTACGGTTTATGCAGCGATTGTGAAGTTGAACTTAGCCGAGAGCAATTATACCAAGACCCCTGTCGCCAGCGCTGCAGCCAGTGCCACAGTAAGCACTTGAATAGCCAACAAGGCAGTTGGAAGTTATAACAATGGCGATTAGCTAAAGTTAAAGAAATTTTTGCCACGGAATACACGGAAGAACACGGAAATAGGGCAATAAAATATTTAATGTTTTCTTTTAGAAATACAAAAAGCCGGCTTGCGCCGGCTTTTTATGCTTCTTAATTTAGCTAGGGCTAAACCTTAGAAGTTGTACTGAATACCCATACCGTAGACGTCGTCTTTCTCGGTACCATTTTTGAATTCAGAATCAGAAATTACATATTCAGTATACAGCTTAGTCTTTGGAGTCAGCGCGTAGCGAACACCAACGGTAGTGCTGTCAATGCTATCCCATTTGACGCCATTATTATCGTCGGCTCTTTCATTTGAGTACTGGGCAAACATGGTCCAAGCATCAACATTGTATTGGGCGTGTAACTCATAGCCTTCTGTGTCCAGCTTGCTATTGTCATTTTCAAGCTTTTGCTCGGTGTACAATGCAGCGAAGTAGAAACCATCGATGGTGTAGTTCACGCCAACAATCCATGCATCAAAATCTTTATCTCCGTTAAGAGGAGAAGATCCGATGCTACTAACAGTACCAGTGCCAAATTTCTGTTGCTCGTAAGCAGCCACTACGCCCAGACCAAAAGGAGCAGTATAACCGGCAGAGGCAGACCACTGATTTTTCTTACCAGTATTACCATCCTGCTTGTCACTATCAGCGAAAGCATAACCGGCACGTAGGTCAACGCCATTAGCGGCGTAGGTCAACTGAACTTGGTCATCAACTTTATCGCTAGCCAGGCCAATAGCGCTACCGTACGCAGCAGTGCCGCCATAAATGTCCAGTATATCAGTGTAATACAGTGCTTGCGCGTACGGGTCCATACTGCGACCAAAGGTCAGCTCAGTGGTGTCGACAAAACGAAAACCTGCCCACGCGTAGCGTGTTGCCAGAGATTGATTGCCGTCCTTGCTAACACCATCAGACGTACGGTCAGCTTCGCTCACTACAGCCCATTCAAGCTTACCGATCAGGTCAACGTCGTCGTTCAGCAAATATTTCGCATTCACGCCTAAGCGTGCTTCGCCGTCACCGCCAAAATTTTCGGCTTTACTTGTATCAGCAGTTTGGTAATAGCGTTGACCGGCTTCGTATTGGATACGGCCGTAGATATCAACCTGAGAACCTTCATCAGAGTAAACTGTTACTGCGCTTGCAGAGGTTGCGAACAGCGCAGGAATCATCAGAGCTAAAATTGTTTTTTTCATGTTTTTATATGCCTACTGTAGTTAAACACTAAAGTCTTTATTTTTCTGTGTGTTAGCGACGCACTGCGTTACTATGTTCAGCAGCCTATCACCGCAATTTTCAGCTTGCAACAAATCTGAGTGAACTTTTTCTCACAAAAACACTCGCTTAATACCAAACTGTGAGCTGCAACACTCTTTCACCCTCCCAAAGTTGCCGCTGGCGTCACAGCTGTTCTGAACTATAATCAGCCTCTATTTCACTCATGTTAATTTGCTATGAAGCTTTCATTACCGCGAGTACTTACGATGGTGGCCTGTGTGTCAGCTCTGTAGGCTAGCGTTAATGCATAGCTTTTATTGATGTGTGTTAGCTACCAGCTTTATCTGATAAATAGCCGGTATTCGCTCTCCCATTTTCAGAATACGCCCGTGTTATACTCCCTGCCGTCGTTATTTACCCCCGCCTTGGCCATTTACCTTATAAGCTAATCTGATGCCTGATTCCCAAAAGCCCGATCTCAATAAGCCCACTACTAATAAGTCCACCGGTGATTATCAATCCCTAGTGCGCGATAATTACCGGCGCTTAAGCAAAGCCCTACCTAATTTTAAGCCGCGGCGTGAGCAAAATTACTTGGTCGCGGAGATGAGCAAGGTACTCTCGGGGCGCTATGATGCAGGGCGGCGTATTTTAGTGGCCGAGGCCGGGACCGGTATTGGTAAGTCGCTCGCGTATTTACAGGCGGGGATCCCGTGGGCACGGATGCAGCAAAAGAAGCTGGTGATCTCTACCGCTACCTTGGCGCTGCAAGAACAATTAATTGAAAAAGATTTGCCGCTGTTTCACCCGCATTGTAAACCCAGCTTTAAGTTTGCCTTAGCCAAAGGCCGTGCCCGCTATTGTTGTGCACGGCGTTTATCGGACTTGAGAGCGGGGGCGGCGCAAACGCAAATGTTTGATCCTGGCTCGTTTGAGCAAGTATTATCCGATAATCACTTATTAGCTCACCCGCCCTTAACCGAGAGCCAACAAAACCAATTAGCCAAGATGTGGCAGGCCTACAGTGATGGCAGCTGGGCGGGTGATAAAGACAGTTGGCCAACCCCGATAGAGACTGCCCTTTGGCAGCAAATACAGGCCGAGCGTCATAGCTGCCAGCCGATGTTGGGCCACCAAAGTTGCCCTTTTCATAAAGCGCGGGCTGAACTTGAACAAGCGGATGTAATAGTGGTGAACCATGCACTGCTATTGGCAGATTTGAGCATGGGCGGCGGCATAGTGCTACCCGAGCCTGAACAATGCCTCTATATACTGGATGAAGCCCATCATATTGCCAGCGTGGCACGGGATCAGGGCTCGGCACGGTTGGCGTTGCGCCAGCTTAGGCGATCGCTGGAGCAGTTTAATAAGTGGCACGGTAAGTTAAATGACTTGCTCGGCAGTGATGGCCAAGGCGCTATCGCTAAATTACAGCACGGCTTGGCTCAGCTGATCCCAAGTCTTAACGAGCTCTATCGCCAGTTAGTTTCGGCATTGCAAAGGCGTGACCTTACTCCCGATGATCAAGGCTGTTTGCGCTTTACTACCGGCGACTTGCCCTGCGGCTTAGACGAGCCTTTAACGCGCTTAAAAGAAGACAGTCAAATTTTTTGCCGCGCGCTGGGGCCTATTAGTAGTCAATTGGCCGAGCAATTAAAAATAAATCCCAGTCAAAGTGCGGCCATTGAAGCGGCACTGGCCATGATCAGCCTGCAACTACTCCAAGCCGAGCAATTGCGCGACGGCAGTGCCTTGCTACTTAAACCCACTCTTGAGAAGCAAACCCCGCCGGCTCGCTGGTTAGAGTTAGATGCGAAAGACAAGCAAGAAGTGGTGTTATGCGTCACGCCACTGGCGGTAGGTCACTTATTAGAGCAATGGTGTTGGTCGCGTGCGAGCGCCGTGATCATGGTGTCCGCCACGCTCACCGCGCTTAATGACTTTGGTTATTTTCGCCGCAGTGTAGGGTTGCGTGCAGACGATGGCAGCCATTATTTACGACTTAATTCGCCTTTTGATTATCAAGGCTCACGCCTGATTATTCCGCATCTAGCATGCGAGCCCAGCAGTGAGCAGTTTGATGCCTTACTCGCCGAGCAAATTCCACTGTGGCTAACGGACCAAAGCGCCAGTTTAGTGCTGTTTTCTTCTTATCGACAAATGAACCAAGCGGCTACAGCGCTGCGGGCTCAAGGCCACTCAATATTGGTACAAGGCGAAGCCAGTCGACAGGCGTTGTTGCATTTGCACAGAGAAAAATGTGATGGCAAGCAATCGAGCGTGCTGTTTGGCACCGGCAGCTTTGCTGAAGGGCTGGATTTGCCGGGTCATTATCTGACGAATTTGATTATTACTAAGCTGCCCTTTGCGGTGCCCACCTCACCGGTAGAAGAAGCCATGGCCGAGTGGATCACCCAATCTGGTGGCAATGCTTTTATGCAATTAGCGCTACCCGAAGCCTCACGCAAACTTATTCAAGCCTGTGGCCGTTTACTGCGCAGTGAAACCGACGAAGGGCGTATCGTCTTATTAGATAAGCGCTTAGTGAGCAAACGCTATGGCTCTGCCTTACTGCAAGCGCTACCACCCTTTACCATTTTAAAAGAGTGAATAGATAAGAGTGATGGGGTAAGTGTGAAGGGGAATAACATGTAGCTAAAAGACTGAGCTCGTAGATGCTCTGTTAAACGTCAAGCTTTGCGTTTGAGTTATACCGTTCTGCGCTCGGTTGTCATGCGCCCTTATTCCGTCTTTGCGAGCGCAGCGCGGCAATCCATTCTGCACGCCTGCACAGGGTCCAAGCATGGATTGCCGCGTCGTTACACTCCTCGCAATGACAGGAATGTGGTCGCTGCGCTCCTCGCTATGACGAGGGGGTGGTCTCAGCTCTACCATCAGTTTCTTTTATTATTTTTATATGTTTTATATATTTTATTTATACTCCAGTCCGCGCTAAGGTCAAGGCTCCGCACTAGGAGTTACCCATGATTGAGCTAAAAACCCCGCTATGGTGGCGGGCCACCTTGGTATTGGGCTTAGGCTCAATGTTGGTGTTTATAAATTTATACATCGCCCAACCCCTATTACCGCTGCTAGCCAGCGACTTTTCCGTATCTGCATTATCGGCGACTTGGGTGTTATCTATCTCCACGCTCGGCCTGGCGCTGGGTTTATTGTTTTGGGCCAGAGTGGCCGATCAATTAGGGCGCAAGCCCGTGATGCTGGGCTGTTTACTGGTGGCCTTAGTGTTGGGACTAGTCGTTTCTCAGCTAAGCCAGTTTTCGACTTTGTTGCTAGTCAGAGGGTTACAAGGCTTTTTCTTGGCGGGCTTGCCGGCGACGGCGGTGGCCTACATGAGCGAGGAATTTACGCCTAGAGCTTTGGTCACCAGCATTGGCGTTTATATTGCGGCTAACTCTTTGGGAGGCATAGCAGGAAGGGTGTTTGGCGGCTTATTGGCCGAGTGGGGCGGCCAGTGGCAAACCAGTTTTATGGTGTTAGCGGGTTTGAGCTTATTGTTGTGGCTGCCATTAGTAAAATGGTTGCCGGCTTCTCAATATTTTGTGCCGTCGCATAAAGGCCAGGGTACAACTGCACTAGTAAAGCACATTAAAAACCCGCTGCTGTGGCCCATTTATCTGGTGGGCGGGCTTAACTTTATGGTGTTTTTAAATCAATACACTTATGTGGCGTTTTACTTGTCTGCGCCGCCCATTCAGTTAGCCAGCGCCGCGTTAGGTTTATTATTTTTAACTTACCTGTCAGGCACCTTCGCCTCCAGCATTAGCGGCTGGTTGATTAATCGTTTTGGCCTATGCCAAACCTTATTAGCGGCGATTGCCATTATGGCGATAGGCAATCTAGGTCTACTTAGCCCGAAGTTACCGGTTATTTTGTTGACGCTGTTTGTCGACAGCTTTGCTTTCTTTTTGGCCCATGCCTGTGCCAGCAGTTGGGTAGGGCGCAGCGTAACGCAACACCGGGCCTTGGCATCAGCACTGTACTTGGTGTTTTATTATTTAGGAGCCAGCCTAGGTGGCTTGTATCTGTATCCATTTTGGGCCTGGGCAGGCTTGCCCGGTGTAATGCTCGGCAGTGTGTTGGTGTTACTGGTGACCGCGGGCTTAACGTGGCGACTGCTGCGCCAAACCGCACCCTTAGGTGAACTAAGCACAAGACACTAAGTAATGCTGCGGAACTAACGTGGATTTTGTCGTTACAGGCTCTTAAAAGATTCAAGACTCCTTCGCCACTGTCTTAGCGCTGGGTTTTGACCTTGTAGGTGCAAATTTATTCAGCACGGTTTGGCTTTAGGTTTGGTTCTAAAACTAACCAGCTACGCTGGCCCGGCGAATAAATTGCCGGCTACGGGGTATGGTATCTTTCGTAGGTGGCCGTCTCTTCGGCGAAGAGAGCTTCGCCGCAGTTTGGAGCTTGGCTATCCACATAAGTTATGCCGGATTACTTAAGTAATAACTCATAACATCAGTGGAGTTTTTAGTCTGCTTGCCCCTTCAAAACTACAGACCTTTGCCACGACTCTTTGCTACGAGAAGCACTGAATCCACGGAAAAATAGTGATCAAATCTGAACCTGATTACCCACAAAGCTCAGCCATGTTTCAGTGAACTCAGCACCAATGAATTCAATAGGTTACAGGGAGGTATGTCGAATATCCTGCTGGCCATACGTTCAAGACCCACAACCACGCCAAATTTCACAACGTTGCACCGTAGAGGCCGCTTTAGCTGGCCGGTGGCGCGGAGCGCCACCAAGATCTTCAAACCGCACGGCGTTGACAAAGGCACCTACAAAACACACCTCGTTTAACATTGATGTGGTTTGTAGATTCTTGTTTTACTGCGTAAAACCGGCCAGCTAAAGCGGCCTCTACCGCAAAGCAATAGCCTTGCTGCACCCTGCTTGTATTGATATCGCAGCAGGGTATGGATACGAGAAAAGAACAAACCAAAACAGGGTGCATTATGGCTGAGGTTCATACGTAATCAGGTATGGGTAAGATCTTATAATAAAATCGCTCTTTTACGGTTTCGGCTCTTGCTCTACTTCCGTGGATTCCGTGGCAGAAATAGCTCTTAGGTCTTGATGTTAGGGGGTAGTAAGTAGCTGATCGCTGACGGCGTAAAGCGTACGGCTGTTTTTACGTTGTCTTCAGCGCTTCCCATAAATACCGGGCTTTGCGCAGGCGCCGATGCGCCCAACGTAATAGGTTATTTTTCGGCTCTTTAAACTGCGTGCGTTCTTTGGCTAATTGGCCAGCCATGCGCAATGGTGTGCTGTATAAGCCAGTCGCGTAATCCACATACGTGGGGTACCAGGCATAAGTGGCATATACCAGTGCTGCTAATGGTAGCGGGCGGCCGCGGCGCTCTACCGGATGCTTATCTTGCGTTAGCCCCCAACCCGCATAAAACGGCTGTCCCCATACGGTGACCGCCTTGCCTCGAATTAGCGCCTCTAATCCAGTCAACGAGGTAAGGGTATGTACCGCGTCGCATTCATCTAGGCAGGTCACAATGCCCGCTTGAGTTTCGACTACATCAGCGCAGTGTTCAAGCACCTCAGGGTGCACTTGCCCGTTACGATTACCACTCACTACATCTGGGTGGGGTTTAAACACAATAAAAGCAGTAGGGTGATCGCGGCGCACCGCCTGCAACAGGGCGGCATTGCCCAGCACAAACGGGCTGCCTAGTTGAATAGAGGCATCGTCATCTACTTGGCCTGGCACCAGCAAAATAGTGCGCTCGCCTGCCTGTTGCCGCCAGTTTAGCTTGGCATTATTACCCACATTATATTTAGTCAGCGCTTGTGCTTTAAAGTGCTCAACTAGCTGTTCACCGAGCGATAATTCGAGGGCAGAAAACTCATGTTCGACAAGATACTGCTCAATAGCGCTCGGCGTGCGCGGGTCGTAATACATACCCGTATTATCCACCACCAAAGAGCCTGGCCGGCGTAAGTCTGAACCCAGCCCTACCGAACGTAAAAAACCGTCTTCCATACGCCATATCGGTAAGGCACAGTCAGCCAGTTCCGATTCAAAGCGACGACCCCAAATTAGCACCGCCTCTTGGCTATTTTGCGACGAGAACGAATGGGCGAATGAATTCGGGCGGGTAGGGTCCATTTCAATGGACCGCCCATGTGAACCCTGTTCCACAGAACGGGGTAGAGCATCCACGAATTTAACTTTATGGGCATAACGGCTTAAAAATCGGGGAGTAAAGCGCCGCCGCCACAGTGAAAACCCCACCGCATACAGGGTATCTACCACAGGCACCGGGCTGCGCTGCGCCAGAATCAAATCAAGCAAAGCTTCTAGCTCGCAGCGTTCACCGGTAATAGGATCCACATAACGGCAATAACGCAAATAAGCCGCAGCCAGCAATTGCGGTACCGTGCGAGGCTGGCCACGGCGTGAAATCGCAACTCTGTCGTCAGTAACGCCCCAGCCCGCATAAAAAGGCGCGCCAAAGCACACTACCGATTTACCCGCCAATAATGCCTCAAAGCCCAGCTGCGAGGTCACCGTATATACCTTGTCTACGGCAGCCATTAACGCAAAGGGGTTAACCGAGTCCGCCATTAGCCATACATCACTCTCTGTATCATTCTCGGCAAGCTCAGTTAAATAACCCTGCTTCTTACCCAGCAACACATCGGGATGAGTGCGCACAATAATTTGCGCGTTGGGGTTCTCACTTTTAGCTGCGGCCAACATATTGGCGAAGCTCTGCTCGTTACCCAGCCCTAATCGCACCGACTGATCGCCTTTAGTTTGATCAATTACTAATACCCGAGGGCGATCATGGTCTAAACGCTCGGCAATGGCTGTCGGCAACCTGTTATCGGCATAATGGTTATATTTGGTGATGCCCTCGCGTACCAGCACAGTTCGCAGCTGCTCGGTTCGCTGTTGCCAATCAGCACTCCACCAGCTGATGTCATCCAGCATCTGCTCAAGCTGGCTAGGGCGAGTGGCGTCGTAATACACACCTACTTCATCCACGATCAGCGATAAGCGGGTGGCACCACTGGCCGGATGACCGATATAGCCGACAAAACCATCTTCTAGCTGCCAAAAAGGCAGGTTGCGGCGTTCGGCCAGAACGCGGGCTTTTTGGGTGTTGGGCTTCATACCCCAACCAACTACCGCCGTCAGTGAGTCACTGGGTCTGTGGCTTAATTGGCTTGGAGACAAAAAATTATTCAAGACCTGACGCTGTCGCCAAATGCCCCAAGAATTGGTTAACAACATAAAATACCTGAAAGAAAGCTTTAAGCGAGAAAACATAGCCGTAAAAGCTATAAGTTAAAGATTAAGAGCAAAGATCTAAAACCCAAGACCTATTTTGCCACGGAATCCACGGAATCCACGGAATCCACGGAAGAAAAGCAAAAACCTTAAGATCTCATAATTGTAAGGTCTTACCCTATAATATTTTGTCTTAGTGTCTATTTTTCCGTGGATTCCGTGTTCTTCCGTGGCGAAAGGGCCTATCACCGATTTTGCTTGTGACCTGTTTTAACTTAAAGCTGATCGCTTAAGGCTGAAAGCTCCCCAAAGGGGTTGCTTTTACCTAACACTAAAAAGAAGGGGTTGAGTACTTCTTTGGTGTTGGCGTAGCTAAGCACATCGCCATTAAGCTGGATTACGCTGCCACCGGCTTGTTCTACCACACACTGCGCGGCACCTGTGTCCCACAATGAGGTAAGACCAAGACGAGGGTAAACATCGGCGGCGCCTTCTGCTACCAAGCACAGTTTAAGTGAACTGCCCATCGCCACTAATTCGTGCTCACCCAGCTTCTCTAACCAAGCCTGCATTGAGTCACTAGCGTGCGAACGGCTACCCACAACACGCCAAGGGGTGTCTGCTTGATGCTCAACCACGGTAATGGCTACCGGTGCTTGTTCACCTTCGGCTTTAAAAGCGCCAAGGCCCACGGCGGCGGTATAGCAGACATCTAGAGCTGGCGCATAAACGACACCTAACACCGGCTTGCCGTTTTCTATTAGCGCAATATTAACGGTAAATTCGCCATTGCGTTTAATAAACTCTTTAGTCCCATCCAACGGATCAACCAGCCAATATCGACCATGTGCATCGGCACCGGCAAAATCGACGGTATCTTCTTCCGACATAATGGGGGCTTGTAACGACAGTAATGCCAAATGATTCACAATTAAGTGATGAGCGGCCGCATCGGCCTCAGTTAACGGCGACTTGTCTTCTTTTTGCTCAACGCTAAACTCACGGCCATAAATTTCCATAATGGCATCACCCGCAGCGCGCGCAATAACATCAACCTGATCTAACAATTCTTTAGTAATCACAGTCATTAACCTTATTTTATAAGAGCTATCGCCCCTTCGGGGAGCTATCAGCTGTCAGCCGTCAGCCGTCAGCCGTCAGCGATCAGCGAAAGACAAACGCCGACCGCCTTTTGTAGAGTCCAATTCATTGGACCAAACTGACAGCTGAAAGCTTAGCGCTGACGGCTGCCATTAGTCGTCATTGCGAGCGCAGCGTGGCAATCCATTGTTAAACTGACAGCTGAAAGCTTACCGCTGACAGCTGTCCCTTAACCTATAATCCCGCGCTTGCGTAGTTCTACAATCACCTCATCGGCGGCTTGTTCAACGCTTAAGCGAGTGGTATCTAAATGAATTTCAGGTGCTTCGGGGCGCTCGTAAGCCGAGTCGATACCGGTGAAGTTTTTCAACTCACCGCGGCGGGCTTTCTTGTATAACCCTTTAACATCGCGGTCTTCAGCTACGTCTAGTGGCGTATCAACAAACACCTCAATAAATTCACCTTCGGCCAGTTGCTCACGCGCCATACGACGCTCGGCTTTAAAGGGCGAGATAAAGGCGGTCAGCACTATCAGGCCTGCATCCACCATCAGTTTGGACACTTCACCAATACGACGAATATTTTCTACCCGGTCGGCATCGGTAAAGCCCAAGTCTTTGTTCAGGCCATGGCGTACGTTATCGCCGTCCAGTAGATAGGTATGACTGCCTAAGGCATGCAGTTTCTTCTCTACCAAGTTAGCAATGGTTGACTTGCCCGCACCAGACAAACCGGTAAACCATAATACGCTTGGCGTTTGGCCCTTGGTTTTAGCGCGCGCTTCTTTGTTCACATCCACATGCTGATAATGAATATTTTGGCTACGACGCAGAGCAAAGTGCAGCATGCCGGCGGCCACGGTAGTGTTGTTGAGGCGGTCGATTAAAATAAAGCCACCGGTGTCTTTGTTGGTTTGATAATCATCAAAGGCAATGGCGCGGTCTAGGCTGATGTTACATACGCCAATGCCGTTCAACTCTAACTGCTTGACTGCGGTATGCTCCAGCGTATTCACGTTCACCTGATGCTTAATATCAGTAATGCTGGCGGTGACGGTTTGGGTGCCAATTTTCAGCAAATAAGGGCGACCAGGCAGCAGGGCGTCCTCACTCATCCACACTATGGTGCTTTCAAACTGATCGGCGGTTTCTGCTGGCGCATCGCTAATGGAGATCACATCACCACGGGAAATATCAATTTCGTCTTTTAGCGTGAGGGTGACCGACTGACCAGCCACCGCCAATGGCAAGTCGCCGCTGTAGGTGACAATGCGTGCCACTTCGCTTTCTTTGCCAGAGGGCTGCACGCGAATGCGATCTCCTGGCTTCACTACGCCACTGGTAATAGTGCCCGAGAAGCCACGAAAATCGAGGTTAGGGCGGTTAACCCACTGCACCGGCAACCTAAACGGTGCCTGTTGCATGCGAGTGTCGTCAATTTCTACCGTTTCTAAAAAGCCCATCAGGGTAGTGCCGTGATACCAAGGCATATTGTCACTTTGGGTCACGATATTGTCGCCTTTAAAGGCAGACAACGGCAGGTAAGTGACGTTAGTCAGCCCCAACTGCTTAGCGAACTGGCGGTATTCTTCTGCAATTTCGTTAAAACGCGCTTGAGAATAATCGACTAAATCCATCTTGTTGATGGCGACTACGATGTGGCGAATACCCAGCAACGACATCAAATAACTATGACGGCGAGTTTGGGTCAAAATGCCTTTACGGGCATCGACCATTAAAATGGCCGCATCGGCAGTAGAGGCACCGGTCACCATGTTACGGGTGTACTGTTCGTGACCAGGGGTGTCGGCCACAATAAACTTACGCTTATCGGTAGAGAAGAAACGATAAGCCACATCAATGGTAATGCCTTGCTCGCGCTCGGCGGACAAGCCATCTACCAACAAGGCAAAGTCCATCTCTTCGCCCTGGGTGCCCCATTTTTTTGAGTCGGCTTCCATGGCTTCTAACTGGTCTTCAAACAGCATCTTAGATTCAAACAGCAAACGCCCAATCAGGGTACTCTTACCGTCATCTACGCTGCCACAGGTAATAAACCGCAACAAACTCTTACTTTCGTGTTGTTTGAGGTACTCTTCAATATTCGTTTCAAGCAAAGTTGTTTCATTCATCATTTTTCTCTTCGAAGCTATAAGCCGTCAGCTGTCAGCTGTCAGATAAACAGTCAGCTTACGGCGTTTGATTTATTGATGTTATCAGGCCATTTATCATGGCGGAGATTTCTCGTGTTTCTTCCAGCCACTGTTTGCCTAGCTCGACATTGATATACTCAATATCTATGCCGATATAAACTTGAGTTCGTAATTCAGCACATGAGCTCCTAGCGATAACAAGAAAATGCACTTTGTCTTTGTCAGTTCGTCGTGTCATGCCCTCTGCAATATTGCTGGGAATGGACAATCCAGATCGAGTAATTTGGTCACGAAAGCTAAAGTCTCTCAGCTCTTGAAAATGCTTATATAACGCTGCTGAGAGCTTAACGGAACGCTGCCACACCTGAAGTTTTTCAAAGTTTATGTTGCCACCACTTTGTACGCTTAAATTTCAAGCATAGCTGCTCACTTCGTGATAACTGTTTTTCCGGTTTTAACTGACAGCTTTTCTTTCGGTTTTAACTGATAGCTGACCGCTTAAAGCTTACAGCTGGTTATTTCTACGGCGCTTCGCGCCTTAGAAATAACCTTCCTGTTTCTTTTTTTCCATCGATGCGCTGGAGTCGTGGTCGATCATGCGGCCTTGGCGCTCGGAGGTTTTAGTGAGCAGCATTTCTTGAATAATTTCTGGCAGCGTAGTGGCTTCTGACTCCACCGCCCCAGTGAGTGGGTAACAGCCCAGCGTTCTAAAGCGCACGTTTTTCATCATCGGCACTTCACCGTCTTTCAACGGCATGCGCTCGTCATCCACCATAATCAGGGCGCCATCGCGCTCAACTACCGGACGAGGTGCTGCGAGATACAAAGGCACAATCGGAATGTTTTCTAGGTGGATGTACTGCCAAATATCCAGCTCGGTCCAGTTAGACAGTGGGAATACCCGAATCGACTCGCCTTTGTGCTTACGCGCGTTATAAAGCTTCCACAATTCAGGACGCTGATTTTTAGGATCCCAGCGATGTTGCTCGGTACGAAACGAGAAAATACGCTCTTTGGCACGAGATTTTTCTTCATCGCGGCGCGCACCACCAAAAGCGGCATCAAAGCCGTACTGATCCAGCGCCTGCTTCAAGCCTTCGGTTTTGGTCACGTCGGTATGAATGGCCGAGCCATGAGTAAACGGGCTGATGTCTTTCTCTATGGCTTCTGGATTAGTATGAACCAGCAACTTAAGACCGAGCTTTTCCACCATTTGGTCGCGAAAAGTGTACATCTCGCGAAACTTAAAGCGGGTGTCAACATGCAGCAACGGAAACGGCGGCAAAGAAGGGTAAAACGCCTTCATGGCTAAGTGCAGCATTACCGCGCTGTCTTTACCAATAGAGTAAAGCATCACCGGATTATCAGCCTCAGCGATGACTTCGCGCATAATGTGAATACTTTCGGCTTCAAGCCGTTGTAGGTGGGTCAGGTTCATGGAGTTCCTTAAATTATTTGTATCACCTAGCACTGAGTTAGGTGTATTAAGCCGTTTAACGGCCTTGCCAATAGCAGCAGAGTGACCCGCAAACGCCACCGGCGAGGGAGTAGTCACTATTATTTGCTGGGCATGACTGGTTAGCCAGTCAGTTATCTTTGCTACAGGACGAATGTCGCATCCCCGCAGCACCAAAATAATTTTGCTGTTAAACTCGCCGATAATACGAGTAAAAAATTCAATATAATCATTAGCTTTGGCCGTGCCTGCTACCAAATGCCACAGTAACTTCCCTTTAGGGGTATGCAGATACAGTAGGCTGTAATCGCCAAGACTTGGTGTTTTTACATCCATGACTCCAGCCCACAGCAAAATGGCATTGCCGTGCAGGGTGTGTTGCTTTAATGCGGGCAGACTGTGCTGGTACCAAGCGCGATAAGTGACAAAGTCACTATCTTCGGTAGTAATAGTGGCGGGCGGGGCGTTTAGCCCAAAACGGGTGAGATAGCGACCCAGAGTGCGTTCGCTCAAGGTTAATGTCGTTTGTTGCTGCAACCACTGCTTAATTAACGCGGTTTGCCACAACTGTGCACCGGGTATAACCGATTCTGGCAGTGCAGAAAACATCCATTGCTGCAATGTGGTTTCTTGTGCCGAGCTTAAACGGCGGCTTTCATCTTTGGGCCGGCCTCTGGGCTTAACATTTACCGCCACCCAGCCGCCCTGCATAAAGGCTTTAAAGGCGGCAATAATGGTCGGGTTACTTAAGCCAGTGGCGGCCGATGTCACAGCTAGCGTCGCGCCATCTAGCCGCATTTGCACCGCTTTTTTACGCCGCTCATTAAGTATTGCTGGCGATAAATGTTTAACAGTATTTTTTTTGGTCAAACTCAGCTACCACGTGGCTTAGCAAGCATAAATAACAAAACAGATTCAGCAACAGATGACATTCTATTAAAGATAAACGTAGAATAACAGAATTGTTTATACAGAGAATAAATTATGACGGCGTGGTGGGTGCTAGGATCGGTAGGCATATTATTGGCATTGCTGATGCAAGGGCGCTTTTCGCCTGCCGTCTTGTTTAGTGGCTGGGCGGTAGGTTATGTGATGTTTGGCGTAATCGAGCAGCAAGCTTTGCTAAATAGCTATGCCAACCCGGCGCTAATCACGCTCATTATTTTAATGTTGGTGTCGCTAGCGCTAGAGCGCTCCCCTTTGCTAGAGCACTGCTCAAACGCCTTGCTTAAAGGTAACGAAACCCTAGCTACCCTGCGATTGATGAGCGTAACGGCGGCTTTGTCGGCATTTTTAAACAACACCGCCGTAGTAGGCTCTTTGTTGGGCGCTATCTCACGCCAGCGCCATATTCCTGCATCTCGGCTGCTTATCCCTTTGTCTTATGCCTCTATTTTGGGCGGTGTAACTACCCTAGTGGGCACCTCCACCAACTTGGTGGTGAACTCCTTTGTGATTGATGCCGGCTTGCCGCCGCTAGGCATGTTTGAATTTGCCATCGTCGGTATACCGGTGGCCGTGCTTTGTTTGTTAGGCTTGTTGCTTAGCGCGCGCTTATTACCGCGTAATGGCGTGCAAAATAAAGAACATTCCCAACCCTATTTTTTAGAAGCATGGGTGAGCGCCGACTCACCGCTGGTTGGCCACAGCATAGAGCACAACCAACTGCGCAGCCTAGATGGCCTATTTTTATTGGAAATTGCCCGCCACGGCCGCTTAATAAGCCCAGTGTCGCCAGACGAAGTTATTCAGGCGCAAGACGTATTGGTGTTTACCGGAGAAGTAGAAAAAGTGCAGGCCCTACAACGCTTTAGCGGCTTGCAGTTGTTTGGTGATAAAGGCGATAACTTGTTGGCCTCTAACTTGGTGGAAGTGGTTATCTCTAATGAGTCGGAGCTGGCTAAACGCACCTTACAAGAAGTGGACTTTAGAACCATGTTTAATGCCGGCGTAGTCGGCATTCGCCGTGGCCAACGTCGGTTAACGGGTCAACTGGGGCAAATCCCGCTAAAAGTTGGTGATAGCTTGTTATTGGCTGTGGGGCCGGATTTTACTCAGCACCGCAATATTGATCGTAACTTTCATATATTAAGCGGCAGCTTGCAGCGGCCCAAGCTCAGCTCTCGGCAAAGTCTGCTCGCATTTATGGGCTTTGGAGGGGTAATAGTGGCTGCCGCCATGGGTTGGTTACCGTTATTAAACGGACTCTTATTACTGCTGGCGCTATTATTGCTTACCCGCACTTTAAGCGTGAGTGAGCTGCGCCGCCGTTTTCCGTTTGAGCTGGTGTTGATTATTGGCTCGGCACTGGCCATCGCTAAAGGGCTAGAAAGCTCCGGTGCCGCCGCACTGGTGGCAGACGGCATGCGTTATGTGTTTAATGGCCACGGCGTATTCGCCGCCTTCGTGGGTGTTTATTTAATGACACTGCTATTAACCGAAACCGTCACTAACAATGCGGCCGCGGCCTTGGCGTTTCCTATTGGCCTGTCTACTGCCCAGGCCTTTGGCGTCGATCCCATGCCGTTTATTATGGCGGTCGCCTTTGGTGCCAGCGCCTGTTTTATGGTGCCGTTTGGTTATCAAACTCACCTAATGGTCTATTCTCCCGGCCGCTACCGCATGTTGGATTACCTTAAAACCGGGCTGCCGATCAGCCTGCTATACTCCGCCGGCGTGATCACCTTGGTGCCTATGGCGTTTCCTTTTTAGCCGATCCCCGAAGGGGAGCGGTCAGCTTTAAGCCGTAAGCTATCAGCAATAAATAGACACAAGACCGTGACTAAAGATATTTTTGCCACGGAAGAACACGGAACAATTGAAAAAGCAGGGATTAGGGAACAGGGAACAGTGAATTCTAACCCCCAGTCCCTAATTCCCAGTTCCTAGTCCCTAGTCCCTCACCCCCAATCACTAAAGATTGATGATTCATTGCGAGGCCAAAACAGGCGGCGTTGGTTTTAACGTACTGCGTATAACGTAAGGCGTACAGCTGCCCTTGCGGTCATTGCGAGGAGCGTAGCGACGTGGCAATCCATGTAGCAGACAGTGCTAAGCCATCAGCCAGAAGCTGTCAGCTAAACAAATGGATTGCCACGCGGCGCTCGCAAAGACGGCGTAAGGGTGCAATTACCACGCTTATTTTAACGTAAGGCGTACAGCGCAGAACGTACGGCTCCCCGCAGGGTTCAGTTTTTCCACTGTTTTATCTGGTCTAGCAAACCTTGTGTGGAGGCATCATGTTGGTAGCCGGAGTCTTGCCCTGATAAGTCATTCAGCAGGCGGTTGGCTAACTTCTTACCCAACTCAACACCCCATTGGTCAAAACTATTAATTTGCCATAGCACGCCTTGAATAAAGGTTTTGTGTTCATACAGTGCAATCAGGCTGCCTAACGTAGTGGGGGTTAATTCTTTGCACAAAATAGTGGTGCTAGGGCGGTTGCCTGGCATCACTTTGAAGGGAGCCAACTCAGCAATGCGTTGTTCGATCATCCCTTCTGCGCGCAATTCGGCTTCTACTGCTGCTGCAGTTTTACCAAAGGCTAATGCTTCGGCTTGTGCCAGCATGTTCGCTAACAGCTTATGGCTGTGGCTGGGATAATTGTATGGCGAGTTTATAAAGCCAATAAACTCTACCGGTACTACACCCGTGCCTTGGTGTAATAACTGAAAAAACGCATGCTGGCTGTTAGATCCCACATCGCCCCATACAATGGGGCCGGTTACGTAGTCTACTGGCTGGCCAGTTAAGGTAATCGACTTACCGTTAGACTCCATATTCAGTTGCTGCAAAAAGGCCGGAAAACGATGCATCAACTGGCTGTACGGGAATATACCTTCGCTGCCGTAGCCTAAAATATTGTGGTTCCACACCGTCAGCAGGGCCAACAACACCGGAATATTCTGCTCTAATGGCGCAGTGCGTAAATGTTCGTCCATCTCATGGGCACCAGCTAGCAATTGTTCGAATCGCTCAAAGCCTACCGCCAGTGCTATAGGCAAGCCAATAGCGGACCACAGCGAAAAACGACCACCCACCCAGTCCCAAAAGATGAACATATTATTAGGATCAATACCAAAATCAGCCACGGCCTGTGAGTTAGTCGATACCGCCACAAAGTGCTGGGCAATGGCAGCCTGGCTATCACAGGCATCCAGCAACCATTGCTTGGCGGCAATGGCGTTAGACAAGGTCTCATCGGTACTAAAGCTTTTAGACGACACCACAAATAAAGTGGTAGCAGGATCAAGGTTGGCTAGGGTAGTCGCCAAATGCGCAGCATCAATATTAGAGACAAAATGCGGTTTAATGCCTACATCTTGGTAAGGCATTAGCGCCTCGCACACCATGGCGGGGCCTAAGTCTGAGCCACCAATACCAATGTTAACCATATCTGTAATAGGTTGGCCGTTAAAGCCGCGCCATTCACCGCTGTGAATGCGTTGGCAAAAAGCGTGTATTTTGGCTAATTCGGCATGCACGGCTGGCACCACGTTTTCGCCATTATGATATAGCTCGGCACTGGCCGGCATGCGCAGAGCCGTGTGCAACACGGCTCTTTGCTCTGTGGGGTTAAAAGCATTGCTGGTAAACAGCTGCTTAATGGCTTGTGGAATCTGCATGCTGTGGGCCAACTCGCAGAGCAAGGGCAGGGTAGTGGTGTTTATCGCTTGTTTGGATAAATCGACAAACAAATCACCATTAAACACAAAAGACAGCTCATTAAATCGCTTGGTATTTAGCGTAAAATGTTCTTTTAACGTTAACGCTTGTTGTTGCTGGGCATGAGTTTTTAGAGCAGTAAAAGCGGATTGTTGATGTAACAGCATTAATGCATCCGTGAATTATTGGCCAGAGGCAAAAGGCACAACGTTAGCGTTGTTAAATGAGGCCAAGTAATCGGCAAAGTCTTTACCCAACTGTGGGTGGCGCAGAGCATATTCCACATTAGCCTGCATATAGCCCAACTTGCTGCCGCAATCGTGGCTTTTACCTACTATACGGTAGGCTTCTACCTGCTCTTGCTTCATCAACTCGGCAATGGCATCGGTCAACTGAATTTCATCACCGGCACCAGGCGGGGTTTTTGCCAACAACGGCCAAATGGCCTTGCTTAGCACATAACGGCCCACCACTGCCAAGTTAGAAGGTGCCTCATCAATGGCTGGCTTCTCGACAATACTGGTCATTAACTTGCTTTGATTAACAGCAACATCTTGGCCTAAGCAGTCCACTATGCCGTATTGGTTTACATGATCATCCGGTACTGGCTCAACCATTATCTGACTGACGGCTTTTTCGTTAAAGCGATCCAGCATTTGTGCCAGATTATCTTTTTTAAGATCAGAGGCTGCGTCGTCAATCAGCACATCGGGTAATATCACCACAAACGGTTCGTCACCAATCAAAGGCTTGGCACACAGCACCGCATGGCCCAAGCCTTTGGCTGCCCCCTGGCGCACATGCATGATGGTTACATGTGCAGGGCAAATAGTACGCACCTCTTCCAGCAGCTGGCGCTTAACACGTTTTTCCAGCGTGGCTTCCAATTCATAACTGGTATCAAAATGGTTTTCAATAGAGTTTTTACTGGAATGCGTCACCAGCACAATTTCGGTAATACCGGCAGCCACTGCCTCGTTCACCACATACTGGATCAACGGTTTATCAACAATCGGCAGCATTTCTTTAGGAATGGCCTTTGTGGCCGGCAGCATGCGGGTACCGAGGCCGGCAACAGGTATGATCGCTTTCATTATTTTTATCCCTTTTATTCGATTTTAATGTTTAGAAACGTCGTTATGAGATGGCACGGTTTGTTATCTTGCTTTCGTTTACAGCACAGGTTCAAAAGTAATACCGGATGATTTTTTTTCCCATTGCCACGCATGGTGAATAATGGTGTTTAAATCCGCGTATCTTGGTTGCCACCCCAACTCGGATTTTGCTCTTGCTGCATCGGCCACCAAAACAGCGGGGTCGCCGGCTCGTCGTTCGCCTTCTTCTATGATCAAGGAGCAACCATCAGCAGCCACTACGTTTATCGCGGTATCAATGACCTGCTGTACCGAAAAACCCTGGCCATTCCCCAGGTTATAGGCTTGTGCTCCTTGCTGTTTTCCCGCAATCAAGACGTCGAGAGCAAGGCCATGGGCGGTACATAAATCTTCTATATGGATGTAATCGCGCACACAGGTGCCATCTTCAGTAGGGTAGTCACGGCCAAATACGGTTATAGCCTTACGCCGACCAGAGGCTGCTTGCAAAATAAGTGGGATCAAATGCGTTTCTGGGTCGTGGCATTCACCCAACTCACCTTCAGGATCAGCACCACAGGCATTAAAGTAACGTAAGCATACCGAGTTCAACCCATAGGCACTGGCATAGTCTTGTAATATCCGCTCTACCATCAACTTGCTGGCACCATAGGGATTAATAGGCTTTTGCGGATGCAGTTCATCGATAGGCGTATATTCAGGCTCACCAAAGGTGGCGGCAGTAGACGAAAAGATGAAATGCTTCACCTGGTGGCGAACCATCACATCCAGCAGATTCAGGGTGTTGGCTACGTTGTTGTGATAATACTTGGCCGGATCAGTCATCGACTCACCCACCAGGCTGCTGGCAGCAAAGTGCATTACACCGTCAAAATCATGTTGCTTGAACAACTGCTCCATCAAGCCGGTATCAGCAAGGCTACCGACAACCAATTCACCATATTTTGCCAACGGCCGGAAACCAGTAGTCAGATTATCAAGAATGACCACCTGATGACTGGCTTTGGCAAGTTGCTTGACCATGTGGGAGCCGATATAACCGGCTCCGCCTACAACTAAAAACGTTGCCATTTAGTTTTTGCTCCAGTACGACAGAGAAGAAAAAGCAATTTCTTTCACTGAATATAAATTAAAAGGACTTAAGGATTAGCTGTCGGCACAGTAACTGCGGGCACGATCCAGCATGTGTAATCGGTAATGCTCATCGTGGCCGAGTTGCAGCACCGCATCAGCCCATGTTTTTTGATCCAGAGGCAGCAACAATCCGTTGTGCTCATGCTGAACTATTGATTGGTATACAGGATGATCCGCATAAATTCCTACCGCTCCTGCTTGAGTAATATCAAAAAACTTAGTGGCCGAACGTGCCAAATTAAATGAGCTTGGCAATAAGGGTGCCAACCCGATTGCTCGACCCGGACGACCGACCAAGGCTTTATAGGCAGACCAAGGCATGGGTTGAAGAACATGAACACGTGGCAGATGAGAGAATAACTTTCTGATCTCGGTATTACCGAACAGCTCGAAACTGAATGCCGGATCGCGCTGCAAAACCTCTTCTACCACCGGCAGCAGCCAACGGATTTCCTGCCCATGAGAAGCAGAGCCATGATAGAAAAACGTCTTTTGTAGCGGGCTGCCGCCATAGGGTGATTGCGGGGCCATCACCCTAGGTTGCCAATGCTGATACTTTTCGGCCAGCCAGTGGTTGGACACCCAAAGCTCGGCATTCAGACGCTTCAGCCATTGCTGGTGGCGCCAGGCCAGGCGATAGAGTTTCCAGCGATAGCGTAGTGGCAGTTTTGCATGGGCTGACAAATCAAACAGATCGTCATCCATGAAGAATGCCAGCCGCCCCAGTGAAGCATAATTCTGCTCTACCCAGCGCTTCCATGGTGGCGTTAGATAACGCACAAAAACAAGATCTGTACCCGTATCAACAGACAGGTCTTCAGGTGGTGAAAGCAGGTCACAGACCTTGAGTTCTTCAGAGGCCAGAGCTGGCTTCACAAAGTAATCGCTACTGGGATTATCACCCTGCTGTACTACAAGCCAGCTCATAATGTTGTGACTCTCATTTCACGTAACACATTTATGGTATGAGCCTTGTTCAGCGATACCAATACAGAACCACCTTACTGGAGGCTGAAAAATTAAGTTTGAAGCCTTTATTTAGTAACGATGCATATAGCGTAGAGAGTGTGGCATCATCCAACACTGCAGGGTGAATTTCGATGATGATTTTATTGACGGTTGTCAGGTCGAGTCCTGCAAAAAACTCGGCTTCGCCCCCTTCAATATCCACGACTAATGCAGTTGGTTTTAACTCATCCATTACTACATTCTTGTCCACCGCAGCAACCGTTACCTTTTGGTAAGGTTCTGAGTCCGGCTCGAGCAGGCTACTGGCCCAGAAAGCAGGCGTTACATAAAAGTCACGGCTGGCTTTTGTATCGGCTAGCAAAGTATTCCGTGCTTCAAATTGCACACGGTTTCGTTCCATGTTGCTCATTATTAACGGTAACAAAGCCGGGTTTGCTTCATAGGCGGTATAAGTGAGCGGTTTACAATAGGTCATGGCCAGGGAGCCCATGTAGCCAATACCCGCACCTAATTCCAGTACTCGATCCTCGGGGCCAATGAACTGCATCAATAACTTTGCTTCGTGCTGCTCATAGCTACCATTCGCCAACGCCTTAAGAAGAGGCAAGGGCAGGTTTTCGCCGAATGCCAGTTTAATACCGTTACATTCAGTGCTTCCAGATTCAAAAACCTGTAGCAGCTTGGCATACTCGTGGGTTTTCTTCTGTAACAGAGGGCCAGAGGGGCGGATAGCGAGTGCGAGTGACATTAGTTGCTGAGCACAATACAGATCCGAGGCTTCAAGACTCAATGCTATGTCTCGGCAAGTATTTGCAATATGGTCACTCATTTCAGTGTCGAACTCTATTCCAGCCTCCGCTTTAGCCATAATCTCGTGCAGTGCCTGCTGCTGTTCATTACTGCAAACTGCCGTAGATAAACATTTTTGCACTATTTTAACATCTTCAGCTTCAAGTCGAATTTTCATGTCTTCATCCCTTGCATACCTAACTCAATAAAGTCCTTATTAACAGACTCAATGTTAAGGATGTACTGATAACAGAGACCATATATTTATTGTGCCATCACCACTTTTAATACTTCTTGAGCCACTTCCGCCTGTGTTGGCCAACGGGGAGCTTTCCAGTCCGGATTCTGCTCTGGCAAGGGTTCATAAAACAACTGACCATCTGCTCGGCCAAGATATTCGCGGGCTATATAGGCATAGTCTTCCTCATAACTGTCCACCAGTTTATGGAGAAACTGCGGGTTTACTATTTCTTTCAGCAGGCGATTGTCACCTTTCCCAAAGGTGCGTGCATGTGCAAGGAGCTTTTGATGAAGCTCGGGATCAACATCAATCCGCTGAAAAATATCCATCAGCTGTACACTGGCCAATGGCAACGAGGCGTTATCTCTGGTCTCCATGCGGGGTAGTTTTTCTGCCAGCTCCGGTTCACCAATGGCCCGTAAAAAATCGGCTTTCAAATCTGGCTGGTTCTGTTCCCGCTCGTAGGGGCGAACAATCACATTAGTCTTGCCAATTGCCTTAGCCCAGCGATCTACCAAGTGCCGATAATCACCATAACTTTTATTGCGTCTGCGATTGAAGTTTATGAACCCTTGAGGGCCTTGATTCCAGGGCGGCAGGTGTTTCATCTTCACCGCTTGCGCATAAGCAGACAGCCACCAATGATCGTGTCTGCGTAAATAGACAATCACTTTGATGTCGAAACCTTTAAAAAAATCAAGAACAGTAGAGATAGGCTTGTTCAACAAAAAATCTTCCGAGCTAATAATAACAGTATCAATTTTCTTGTTAATCTCGGATTGGAAGGATTTTTTTAGCTTTTTCTGCTCTTTTATCCAGGTGGGATCCACGCTAGGATTACAAAACCCTAAAGATGCGCTTAGTGAATAATGAGCTGACCCAATCAAGCCAGTTTCTGGGTAAAGTATTTCCGAGTTTAGCAGGTCTCCTTTTACAGAGAGTAAATAAGACTGCAATGCACTGGTTCCTGTTTTATTCATTCCTATGTGAATGAAAATTCTAGGCTTTGTTTTTTTAAGAAGATTTATAATTTTCATTTAATATGCGCCGCCTTATTTTTTATAAGGGCTATGTTTATATTTCACAGTCTTTAGTATGGCTTTTTTTGATATTTAAGTTGTATATATCTAATTTGTATTTTATGAACTTACCATTTGGTCTTATTTTGTTTGCCCACGACATACATTTTAACGCTACTTCTATTTCTCTTTCGTTCTCTAGTGCGTAATCTCTGAAAACATCTGCGTGTGAATCTATCCCTCCTAAATTTTCTGAATGCTTGATGGCCATATCAATTTCTTTATTTAAGAGTAGTCTTGCTATTTCTATATCATTGTGTATTAATTTTATTTTTTGGTATTTTATAATGAACTTTCTTTTGAAAGACTGTTTTTTATATGCCAGCATGTCATCATGGTAATGTTGTTTATATCTTCTTTTTTTGGCTATTTCTCTTAATTCATTAATGCTTACCTCAGAATTGCTGTATGCTCTAGATAAATATGTTTTTACTAATCCTGTATTTATTATCTTGCTAGCTCCACCATGACCAATACATAATGCTCTTATTCTATAATAATTCCCTCCGTATCTTTCTTGATGTAATTTATCTTGTTTATTTAAAGGGTCGTAAATTATAATCCCTTCTGCCTTGCAATTGGCTCCATCATTATGAGGAGTGTTCCAATTAAATTTGTCTCTAGCCCATTTGTATCCGGTTATGAATGGGGCAATTTTCGTATCTAAAGTAGAAATAGGATAAAACAATATATTTTTTTTTATTTTTAATATGTCAGAAAGAGCTGATGCACCGAAGGCGCCCATGCTTACGGCATAGCCTATTCTATTAAATATTTTCAACTCGGATAGATCTTTTTCTATAGTTGCTAATGAGTGGAATAAATCATTTTCTCTATACCAACTAGGCTCCGATAGACTAGAAATTGAAATGACATTTAACTCTAGTTTTTTTATATAATCGAACCCCCAAATTGATTGACCTTTGCTTGCTTGCTCTAAAGAGGGGCAGCTAATAGGATCTCTGTAAGCGTCTGCAAATGTAATTACGACAGATCTAGTGGTGTGACTTAAATCCCACTTGATATAGTTTTTATTTAATATTAGGTGACCTTGGTTTTTAGTTAAAATTTTCATGGTTACCGAACTCGTCTGGCAAATGAAGTACTAAAGTAAATGTAATATAATGCATTGATTTTTAAATTACTGTATGTTTTTAAATTAAAAACTTCGTCTGTGATTATTAAAGTTCCCAGGTGATAGATCCCTGAATGATGAGAATTAAGTCCTATTTTTATATTTACATGTTTTATTCTTTAATAAAATATTTTAAATTATTAGCTATTTCTCTAATATTTTTTCTGGTAGAAAGGTTTTTTTCTGCAACAAATTTTTTCCAGCCTTCGACTTCACTCCAAGCACTTAAAAATACGAACTCCAACCCCGCAGTATTAGCGGCTTGATAGTCATATTTACTGTCGCCTAAAAATAGAGCCGGGTGCTGAATATTTCTGTTAGCAAGTTCGTGGGCTAAAATAATTTCTTTAGTCTCTGGGCTACCAAATATGCCACCATCAAATAATTTATCCAGATCACGCTTAGCAAACACATCACGCAGCTCTGTTTGATCGCCACCAGACACTATCAGCCAGTTGGCATGCGGCGTGCGTGCGCGCAGTTCATATAAACCTACAGCGACCTCACAAGTAAGCAAGCCGTGCTGTACGGACTGTGCATAATGACTTAGTAGTTCATCTAAATCAGGGCCTGAGACAGACGGGGCGGTGATCGGTACTATTTGTTCTAAGAAATAAGCAAACTTTTTATAACGCGACACGCCGCCATGGGCGACGTGATATTCAAGTAAGGCTTGTGCAGCAGCTTCACTGTAGGGTAGAGCTGCTCGGTAGAAGGCATCGGTTTTCACTTTATTTGAATTTAAAATTACACCATCACAATCAAATACGAGAGTTTTATAGTCAGTTACTGTATGTTGCATACTCATTCTTTGGCCACTTTTCTTAAGGCAGCTTCTACCTTAGCGACATCGTCAGGAATATCTACAGCTAAGCTCCCTGGTTGGGTTTCAACCATACGAATGGTTTTGTTTAGCTCCAAAAAACGTAGTATTTCAATATCTTCACTGAGCTCTAGCTCACTCTTTCTGCCAAATGCAGAGAACGCTGTGAGTTCGTCTTTAGTGAAAGCATAGATACAGACTTGTTTTTTATAACGAACAGGTGCGCATTTTCTGTCTTTAAAGCCAGGTAATGCTAAGCGTGACATATAGATTAATTCATTCTGCTCATTAGTGATCACCTTGGGAATATTGACGCTGTGAGGATCTTCATGGTCACTTACCCAGCTAAAGCCATTAATTACTTCGTTCATATTGGCCAACTTTGCGTCACGAACCTTAAGAATATCTTTAGGATCAACTAACGGCTCATCGCCCTGTACGTTAATGTAAATGTCGGCAGCTATTTGTTGCGCGGCTTGCGCCAATCTATCAGTACCCGTTAATGCGTCATCGGTAGTCATAACGGCTTGAAATCCCGCTTGAGTAACCACATCCGCGATATGATTATCATCTGTGGCAATATAGACGTTCTCTTTGCCCACAGCGTTAGCTGATAACTCAGCCACCCACAGAATCATGGGTTTATCCAGTAAATTGACTAACGGCTTTCCAGGATAACGGCTAGAAGCATAACGAGCTGGGATCATGACGACACTGCGCATGGTGTACCTCATTTTATTTATTAGGTTGACGAACTGGTTTTATGAGTTGAGCTAAAGTGCATACACAGATTGAGTCGGTAGGCTATAACGAGTTGGAGTAATGGATTGTAGTGGTAATGCCTGAGTAGACTGTTGGTAGTGCTCAAAAAGCTGCTGCATTTCACGACTTCTGGGATCGTCAGCACCGTAACCATCGAATCCTGCCATCAGCACGTTATTTGCTTGGCCACTGCTCACTACCGCTAAGGCATAAGCTACCACGAGCGAGGTCGGCGTCGTGCAATGGTTTTCCGCAAACGCAAAGGTATCGGCTTGTACGCTTAAGCCAAAGTCCAGTACGTCTTTGCCAGCCAATGCCTGCTGTACGTCATTAGGTAACATGGAGTAGGGCGTAATTAACGGTTGTGGCAATTTAGTATGTGCTTCACAGTCAGCCAATAATCGTACTGGGTGACAAGCTACGCGTACATCAATCAGTTCAGCTGCAATAGCACCTTGGGTGTTTAGGGCTAACACTAAAGGTTTGGCTTGTCGAATGTAGCGTTCTAATGCTTCGCGGTGCTGTGAGACACCTGGACCTGTGCCCAGTAACAATATCTCACGACCAGCAAATAAACTGCTAGGTGTCCATTTTCCCTGTGGCTCACCACGATAGAAATGACGGGCTACGTCTAGAGTATTCAAGCTAAACTTCTTGCCGCCTTCTACACGTAAGTGTTCGATAACCGCTAATAGGTCTTCTTCACTGTAGCGAGAGTCATTGAGCATCTCTTGAATATAGGTTGGGTGAATACCGTACTTACCGGCTAAATAGTAATAGGGGTTAGTGCCCCAGCCGTAGGCGGTTTTCATTGGGCCAAAGTGTTTACGAATTAATGTCATCAAGGGAACTAAGTTAACGGCTTGCCCACGGCGGGCAGCCATTTCTATGGCTAATTCTTCAGTTAGTGCATTACCTGGGCCACGGCCCATGCCGGTTACAGTGGAATCTATCCAAGTCACGCCTTCATCCATAGCACGTAAACTATTAGAAAGCCCTAAACCCATGTTGTCATGGGTATGAATGCCTAGCGCACCTGTGTATTCGCTACGTAACCAGCCAATGATTTGTGCGGCTTGGTCTGGGCTCATACTACCCATGCTGTCGGCAAAATATAAGGCATCCATCGGGTAGTTAGCTGCCAAGCGCGCCAGTGCTTTTACTTCTTGCTTGGGGCAATCGGCCACCTGCATTAAGTTAAAGCCAACTTGATAGCCACGCTCTTTGAGCCAAGTTACGGCAGGTAAAGCTTTTGTGAATTCGTGTACATGACAGGCAATACGCACCAAATCGACCGGTGACTCGCTAGCCGATACTGGGAACAGCTGTTCCAATACAGTATTTTGTGGGATTTCACCGACCAGCTCATTACCGTTGATCATAACGCCAATGGTTAAATCGTTGGGTAATGGCAAGCTACGCAAGAAGTCATCGGTAGTAAAAGCACAAGGGCCTTTAAAACCTTTGTTATTTACTGAACGAAAGCCTAACTCGATGGCATTTACGCCAGCGGCCTGCATAGCAGCAAGGTAATCGTTTATCAGTTCAGGTGAGAAGTCCCAAGCGTTGTAGTAGCCGCCGTCGCGGAGAGTACAGTCGAGAAAATTAATCATAAAAATCCTTTGTGTTATGTGTTATGGGCGTTGTTTCCTAAAAGCACAAATGTGATTTCTTGAGCTTTCAAACAGAATAAATCACGGTGATCAGCACTGAGGATGCACTAAATTAGGCCTAACACGCATGATTTCATCCGTTTCAGCATTGTCAAACAGTGAAACATTCTTTTAGGAAACAACGCCTGTGTTATGTGTTATTTTTTAGTTAAGATGATTTTGTACTCAATTAATTTTTTATTTATATAGCCGCCAGCGGGTCTCAGCTGTTTTGCTACTTTCATTATTTCATAAGCAGTTTTGATGTCATTTGATTTCTCAAAGGCAATTGCAATATCACGAAGTAGGTCTGGTGCTTTTGACTCTGGAGTTATTTTCAATGAACTAAATGCACTTATGTTTTTTTGAGCTGATTTTATTTTTTCATAATTCAATAATGAGCGTGATATGAACTTTTCAACCAGTTCAGTTGAGCTTATAAGGCCTAAACTTATAAGCTTGTTAATGAATGTTTTACTGAGACACTTAAAATCAACAATATAATCAACTCCAATTGCACCAATTGTATTTTTTTTGTTGTCCAAAATGTTCTTTATGCATTTGCTAGGTAAAAGCTCAGTATCGTAATGCCACTGGAATTCGTGCTCCATGGCTGTGTTTATATGTGAAATTCCACTTTTCTTACATAATCTAGATATATGTAGTGAGCCTGCAGAGTGATTGGCTATAAATACATCTACAATACTGCCATAAGCTATTTTTTCTGCACTAGTCATACCTATAAGACTAGTTGTATTTATTCTTGAGTCGAGTTGTTCATCAATAGAATGGTAAATGCTTAAATCATTTCTTGTATTTTCAATGTCTGTATTTGATTGTTCTAAACAAGATGTCCAGCCATCAAAGAAAACTGTAATGTTTTCTATGGTGTCAGCGAGAGCGTTTAATAAAGAAACTATACTACTTTCTTGATTCAGCCAAATTCTTTTCTGAGAGGTTATACCTATCCAGATTATAATCCCATTTTTATTGGTTTTTAAGGGTTTTATTGTGTCACCATAAGTTTCAATTGAAGAGTTAAATGCTTTTGAGTCGAGAGAGTCCCTTAGTTTTTCATTATTTGAAATGAACTGATGATTTATAGCAGGGGAAATGTAAAATTTTGTTTTGTGCTTTATAAAAAGCTCGTCAAGATTAGTGGTTTTTATTGCATTGAAATTCTTATTAAATATAAGTGCAGGCTCAAAAAATGATTTTTGAGGGTCGTACAATATTGGTGTTTCAGTGCAGTCCAAGCTTTCACTTTTGTTAACAAGATTTTCTATGGTTTCAAGACCTGGAAGTATATCATAAAAAAAGTGAAATGGTCTTGAGTTAGAAACTAAAAAACCACCAAACTCTGAGTCATTAATTGAATGATAATAGCTTGTAAATTCTGGAAGTGAGTCGTAAATGAATCTTAAGAAGCTTATATACGTTGCCTTCAGGGTCTTTCTATTTCCAAAAATAACAGATAATTTATTTTCTTTTATATCAACAACAGCAAAACCGCTATAAAACCCTGACACATATATGAAAGATAGGTTCGATGAGCTATCAATAAAAAACATGTAGTTTGTATTTTTATAGAAGATGGTTTTTTTACATGTGTATTTTTCAGTTTTTGTTTTCAGTGAAATAATTTTTTCGTCTATTGCTTGCTTACTCATGTGAGCAATAGCATTTTCTTCTTTTAATTTTTCACAAATATCTTTTAGTGCACTTTCTTTACTTAGTGAAGTGTACTCAGTTGTTTCGATGCTTTCTAATTCTATCCAAAATTCATTTATAGAATAGGCGGTTTTTGTGTTATTTTTAGTTAGTAAAGAAATAAACTTTTTAGTGTTTTCATTCATCTTTAAAATCCCATTTGCTTTTTCTGATCTAGCTCACATGTATTATCTTTGGTCAGCATAACCACCAGGGCGGGATTTAACTTTGTTGATATTTTAACCAAAGATAATGTTTGAGCGATATTCACCCGACCAGCCTGATCTTCTACGTTTAGCCGCCAAGCTGTCTTTTGCACCCTGATGCTGTTTAATCACATTGAGTGCCGCGCGGTTAAATGCCGCCAAATGCGCTGCGCCATCTGGGTCTTTTACCTTTAACTCATCTTCTCTAAAAACGACATCAAGCACCCAGTGAAGTTGGTTTTCGACTTGCCAATGCTCCCTTACTGAACGCGCGGCAAGTTCAACGTCGAGCTCTAATGAGCTGGCATACCATCGTGAATCCCTTGTTCCTTTCCCTTTGCTAGTGCGTTCACTCACCACCTCAATAAACGTTTTAATATGGGGCCACTTTTCTTTAAGTTCAGGGGGTAAATTAGCCTCTATCTGCATGATATTACGCCATTCTTTACGTCCGTGCCCGGTGTTGTGCTGAACACATTCAGCCATACTTTCAGGGTCGTCATACACCGCAGCAAAAGCCGCGGTTACATGCTCATAAAGCTTAGGCTGATTCTTTTTCAATTGAATAGTGAAATCGCCTTTTTTCTTAATGATTAGCGCCATGGTTGAGGCTAAACAATGTAACGAATCAAGTGTCACAATCGCGTTATTCAGTATTAAGGCATCGAGCACATCACGGGCTAAGCCAACTTCTTTACCTTTGCTTCTATCTGATTGCTGATACAGCATTAAACCGCTTTCTACATCATAAGCGTTGACGACATGCAGCACGCTTTTGTTGTCATCTGACTTGGTTCCACGAAGGGTTTTGCCATCAATCGCTAGCACTGATTTCTCTGAGCGAGTTCGCTCAACATTCAACCAATCAAATAAGGCATCTAGTAGAGCGTCACTTTCTAATGTGCTGATTATATTAGCAATACAATGCCGTTTGGGGATACCGCTCTCGAACTGCCGATATTGCCTTAACCAATCAATTTGGCTCTCTCCGAAGTCTTGAATGGACTTCCAGCCGGTTGCGCCACTGAGTACGGCGGAAAAGACCAGAAACACGACATCAACTAAGTCGTGCTTAATATTAATGTCAGTGCGTGGGTCTGGGATGCAGCTAAGGCGCTCAAAGAGGGTCATAAAATAGTTCTGTTTGGAGAAATTGTAATGATCTGATCACTGAAAATAAAAATAGTTCAATACGTTACAGTACAACGCTAACCGATGATTAAATAGTCATCATTAGCTTCTGGAATTGTATGAATACCGACCAATTAAACCCTACAAAAGGTGTGAGATCTCGCCCTGGCATAACCACCAGATAGAGCTCTATTCAGAATTTTAATTGCTTAGTAAATTTTCATGATCTCGTACTGTAATTAATAAATTAAATCCTGTTTCATTGTTCGTTATCGTGTGAGTGTCGTGATTAAATGTTTGTTTCCGTTGCCGACTTCTAAATATATGTTTAGTTTTTCATTGAAGCTTGTTTCTTTTTGGAATCGTGCAATTCGTGCATTTTTATTGTTACTATATATACTTTCAAATATAGGTGAATATATGTGCCAAGCCACCTCGTCATAGATTTTAGAATTGTCTTTCTCTATGAGTATTTTATATTTTGTTGAGTCATATTCTTCTTTAATGACTAACACGCCAGATAATTCTTTCGGACTAACTGAATAAAAATAACCTTCAGAAAAAATGTATGGGTCAAACTTTAATTCATGAATTTCATGAACGTCAAACATTTCAATGTTTATAGTTTTAAATTTATTGTTTTTTTTATTTCCATAACTATATTCAATAGATGTGACTTTTTCAATGTGTTCAATGTCATATTTTATACCAATAAAATCATGCATCATTTTCAGGTTGTTATTTTTATCTATTAAATCTTTATAGTCTATCCAAAAGGAGTCGCTCCTGTCGGAAGACCATGATGTTGCTTCCTTTTCAAATATTTCTAGCGTTTCTACAACCTTGATTTTTTTTGTTTGTTTCCAAAAGGCACTGTCAGAAACTTCGTTGTGGTCTCTAGTGAGAAAAATAAAACACGCATCAGGAAATATTTTCTTTATGAAATCTAAATATTTTTTTATTTCATAATTACCTTCGAAATTCAATGCTTCGCTGGTGTATCTTATCTCTTTGAACCCCCAGCACTTTATTTTTTCTTTATCGTGGGTCACTAATTGATTTTTAATTATGTCACGTAATTGTTCTGTAAATAAATCAACATTAGTCGTTTCAGCTCCATAAAAAGGAGCTGTTATGGGTTGAGGTTTTTTTCCATATGTTTCTTTTAGTTCAGTTAATTTTTTATAAGAATAGTATAATCCTTTGATGAAGTTAAAATTTTCACCTTTAATTTGAATTTCTTCATAGGAGTTAAGTAGGCCCATTAATAAAGTGGAGCCAGTTCTCCCATAGGTTATTATAAAAGCATTTGACCAGTTCATTATAAATTACTCGCGGTTTTAATTTTGTGAAATTAGTTTTGTTATAACGGCGTTTATTGCTTTATTTGTTGAATTTTATAGATTCATTTTTATTGCCAAAGTCACCTTTGACTTCAGCTAACATACTGGCATAGCGCTGATATTCTTTGGCGCCATCATAATGCTGTTTTCGCTTGATTTCTTCTTCAATTTTTTCTTTAAATCCTGAGTGATATTTAAAATGTGCGAACCAAGTTGAGATGCTATGCAATTGGATTCCAGCAATGTCATGAATACCTTGCGAGACTCTGATCCAAGGCCGGTATTTAACTAATGCATACTTTTGAGATGTGAATGCATTCGGTTCTGCATTGACATCCAATCGATGTCTTAAAGTACTGACTGAACTGATACGATTTGAGTAATAGCCGCTACCTATATGCCACTCTTTTAATGGCTCTTTGTCATGCCAATTTGCCACCTCAAAAGGCGAATTATTGGTAAAGTCAGCCTCGCTCAAGTTGCCAAAGGGATACATGTCAATCATATCGGTGCGGATGCAGTCTGCCCCTTGCTCTTCGGCGCGGGCGACAAAAGCTGGCAGTGACGTATTTTGATAATCAGGATACATCAGCAGCTCGTCCGCGTCTGCTATTAGCGCCCATTTACCCACACAATGGTTGGCCAGCATGGCTTGTTGCCAGGCAACACCGTAGTGAGAGTGTTTATATTCGGTATCGGCAGAATATAGTATTACATCTTGCTGCTGTAGTAGATATTCACGGGTGCCATCATCCGAGCAGTTGTCAGAAATAATAAACACTTTCACACCCAGTTCGCGATAGTGCTTAAGGAAATGTGGCAACATAATCATTTCGTTACGCATGGCGGCAACGACGAAAAATTTTTCTTGAGCTAGTGCTTTTAGCTTATTTATATCAGTTAATAATTCAAGTTGATTCGCATTCTCACGGATAGATGCCGCCCAACCGGTTGGCCATATCTTTTTGGGCCAGAAAGCTTTCCCTTTCATGATCTCTTCAGCAAAAGATTGGTCTTTATCAGTATCCAAATGAGTGACTACTGTAGGTGTTATCTCATTAGAGTAGAAAAGATTTTCGCGTATTCCCACAGTCGTGGCGGCACCAAAGGTTCTGCGCCGTTGGTAGCACTCGTAGTCTTCATTACTAGGCTGAATATGGCTGATAGCCAACAGGTCGCCGACCAGTTTGTCTTCCATAAAGGAGTTGGCAATCAACCGTTCGCCGATCAAGCTGTTGGCGTTGTTAATCAGAGCTGCCATGGCGATACGCGACAGGGTGTAACCGCCGCCGCCATCGGCATAGAGAGATGGCTCTGGTGATTTATCGATCGCCTTTTGCGCACGCAACGTTTTTGACTTGGCATGATGCCAGGTTCTGTCCATGCCACCGATTCCGCGGTGAATCACCCGACCATAATAATGGTGTTTGCGATAGGTCAGGCTGTTAAAGTAGCGGTCTACATCCAGGTAGCAGTCGTCATCTATTTTCAACACATACTGTGCCTGGGTATTGTTATATACCCAGTCAAACAACTTCAGGGTTTTTTGCGGCAGATCTTCGTAGGTATCGGATACATCCAATGCCAGCACATCGTCGTGCAGCTGGTCATCACCATCGCCAACCAGGATCACATAGGGAATATTGCGCGCCTGCAGATCTTTGATCCAGGTTTCTCGAATGGCTTTAATTCGGCTATCCAGATAGGCACGGCAGGAGTAGATCACCACCAGGGTATCTTGTGGCCAGCCGGGCTGGGTTAATGGCAGTATGGTTTTTTGTGTCTGACGGGCCTTAAACAGCGGCTCATGCAGAACGCCAAATTTATGCGTGAGTAGTTGCTCTATGTCTGCCAGCCAATGCTTGATCAGACTGTTATGTTTCAGTACCTGCAGGTTAGCCAAGGCAGTACAAGCGGGGGCCGGCAGATAAAAATCGGATTTGTTTTGAGCAATAATGTGCTGAAAATAATCATTGAGTTGTGGCAAACACTGCTCGATCAAATCGGGCTCTTGCAGTAACCGGCTTGTGAGTACATCTACACTGAGGAACATGGCAGGCCAGTTGTGAATAGGCACTAGCCGATTTAGCTGCAGGTTACTGGCTTGCAATGCATTGGCGGCTGCACATTGTGCTACATGGTTGACACTGCTGGCACGTTCAGTATTCAGGCGCAGTGCGCTGCTGATCTCAGTACTGTGTTGGGTTAACAACGAGGTAGCGGTTTGATCATTAATCAATGGGTGTGCGGCATAGCGCACCGCTTCCATCATGTCATCACCTATGGAGTCGTTGAGCACCTCCAGCAGCTGTTCTTGGTCAATACCATCAAGCGGTAACAGGTTAGCCAGCAGTTCTCGTCGGAAATAAGTGGCTTCCGGATTATCTTGCAGCTGAAAGAAGTTCAGCGCTTTATGCACAACCATAAAGGTTTGTGGTAATGCCGGCGTGTTGCTAAAGGCGTTATGTACCGTGTGCCAGTGCTGCTGCGCTCGCTGAAACAGTGAGCTGTTCAGTGTCTGCAAATTAGCAGTTTCAATCAGCTGCCAGAAACTCGGTGATAACCCATAGTGGCGAAGAGCTGCCTTTAACACATCCTGGCGCTGATAGTCGGTCATCAGATACAGTTTTTGCAGCAAGGTGACCATTGCTTGTTGTAAAAGGGCATCGTGCAGGCGCGAGAACCATTCTCCGTGCAGGCTATCCAACAAGCCTACAAAGGCATATCGCAGCTTTTCTGCTTCGGCTTGTGCGATGTCACCGTGTTCTTCCAGTTCCTGAGCAAATTGCACAGCAAAGAAAATGCACTCTGTATTCAGCCAGCCACTGTTGGGGTTTTTAGCTAGTCGCCACAAGGCATCGGCTGCTCGATTAATTTGCTTATCGGCGACGAGCGGGGCAATAGAAAGAGAGATAGGCCAAGCATTGTCAGCGTGGTCCAATGAATAAAATTCCTGGAAGTTGATAATTTGTTTTAGTTTGATTAATTCATTTTTTTTAGCTAGCAATGGAATAATGGATTGTATAAATTGTTTTTTTACGCTGCCGACCAACTTTTGAGATCTGATGACTTGTAAAACGCAGTCATAAACCGGTTTTACATCTTGCAGCAGAAGCTGGTTAAGGGTTTTCTGCGCTTTCCACAGTAACTGAGTGCTGATATCAACATGATATTCTACAGGCGTTATATCGGCTGTAGTTTTATTTTTGTTTTTTTGTAGGAAGTCTTCCAGCTGCATTTTTTCTGCAAACTGTTGATAATAGGCTTTGGTACGTAAATCGATTGTGTCGCGTAGCATCGAAAAACGCAGGTGCTCAATTGCCAGCAATGACAAGTATTGTTTGTGCTGAACTTCCGGCATATTGCTTATCTGATGCAGCCATGAACTGGCAGATTTTTCATCTATCGTCAGCTCTATCGGTGAAATGGCTTGCTCAAATACCAGGTTTATTTTCAAGCTATTGCTGTTTGCCGTTATTTCTTCCCATAGGTAACCGGGTAGCTCGATTTCAAAGTTTTTTGCTTGGCCTTTGGCTTCTGCTAAATCGAGACTGTCGAGGATGATGGGAGTATAAAGTATGGTAAAACTCTGAATAACATCGTTCACCGTTACTTCAATGGGGTGAGGAGAGGTAGTATCCAGTAAGGTGCCGTAAATTATAAAATTCTCAACACTATATACGTAGCCAAGCGCTTTACCATGCTTGCCTTGAGCGATAAGTGTATTGTCTGTTGGTCTAGATGGCTTGATTGTTGGTTGTTGTTCAAGCTCAGAAGTTGCTTCTAATTTTTTTGTTATCCTCGGTATATCAGTCGCAATTCGTATTACTGTATTATTGACTTTGAGCTGAATATCGTCTTGCTGAAGTTGTTCATGCGCCAACTTATTCTTAACTGTTCCCGGAAGTTCTATTGTAAATCCGGCACCGTTATAGTCAAAGCCATATTTGGCAGATACATCATCTCTTTGTTGCCATATGGGTGTAAGAGGGTACACATTTTCTTTTATTTTTAGTTCTAAGTTGAGCGGCTTTTTTCTTTTGTGAATAGCCCAACCTTCTATTTTTTCATGGCTGAATAGCTCTACAAAGCCCTCGATTTCAGGTTTTGATCTTATTTTTTTTACTAGCTTGTTGGTATTTTTAATTAATTGTTTCATATATTCCCTGAAGCTTTAGTTGATTCTTTTCTGACAATGATTTAGTTAAATCTAAAAAATGCTGATTAACGGCTTGGGGAGAGTCAGCTAATTGTAATGGCAATAAATGTTGCGCACGATCAAGTTGACGTAAGCGTGTTGCAATCGCGCCCATATCAAATGCTGCAATCGGTCTACCGGCTTGCAGTGCTATAGACAAGGTATAGCTGTATGTTTCCGGCCAAGTAGAGGGTAGCCAGATAAGGTCCGGCTGCAAGGTGCTTAGCTTTTCAAGAGCTTCACTTTCATGGTATTGACCCGTAACGTCTACATTATATGTTGATAATTCGGTGTCGTTCATGGTGTAGCCCAATACCGAGAATTTTAGTGGCTGCTTGTGTTTACGTGCATAACGAGCACATTCCAGTAGCACCGTATAGCCTTTAAGTTTACCGATAGCGCCGATCACTACAATATGCAGCGCTTGATTAGCTGCACGGTTGTATGGTGTTTGCAAGGGGGTGGGTTGCAGTGAATCATGGGGCGCAACGCTATAGGTTACATCTGGGTAGTAGTGTGATAAACGTTCTGCCACATCTTGATCTGGCACCCATATTTTTTCAGCTTGCTCTAATATTTGAGAATGATTCTCGCGCCATTGTCGAATATCTTTAACCCCAAAGTCGTTACCACGTGTTTCCAGACATTGATTGCACTGGCTATCATCAGGTTCGCCACAATAACGGCCTTGTTCATCCGCCAGATTTATACGAGGGCAGATCACCTTGTAGTCATGTATATCTATATGAATAGGGATGCTAAGTGTTGCAGCAAGCTCTTTTAAGTGAAGGGGCGCGTGTTCAGTAAAATCAACCATGCCATGAGTATTGATGCAGGTAATACGCAGTTGTTTTAAAATTTTCGCCAATTCTTTTATATTGCCGAGTTCAAAACACGGTTGATTCAGTAATTGCCTGCAGGCGGGGTGGCCTAGCCTTACATGTGTTGGTCTGCCACGTTCTGGGCGCAGATAGAACACGCCTTTACCTTGTTTAAGCCAATATTGAGTATCTTCTTGCAAGTGACGCTCTGCACCACCGCCTCGACTGTGGCAGACCATTAATATGTTCTCTGTGCAAACATATTGCTGTAAGCGCGCGAAATCCAGATTCTGTCTGGCCTGCATAAGTGGATTGTGTTGAATGAATGTATTCACCTGTTGCTGATAATCAGGGTAACGTTCTTTCAAAACGTCTAAAGCATGGGCGACGCGGTTAGCTTTTTCATCTTGAAAAGAAGCGCCGCCAAGATGTCGGACAAACACGTCTGCCGCTATAATATTACGCCAGCCTTGTTGAAGGGCGCGTTGGCAAAAATCATTTTCTTCACCGTAGCCTTTGCCAAATGCTTGCTCATCAAATAAGCCTATTTTTTGCATTGCATCGCGGCGTATATACATACAAAACCCCACGCCAGTTGGGGCTTGAGCTTCTAGTCCTGCATTATGCTTTGCTGCCAGCTGATCAAGCACTGCATAGGGAGTTTCTAGTGGGAAAGGATTATCATGCAAAAATCTGGGATAGCTACAAATGGTTGCATTATTTGATAATGGAGTAACAGTTGCATTTTTTTCATGTCTCCAAGCAACCTTATGCAGCCGGTCCAACCAGTTGCCATAAACTTCGGTATCTGAATTAAGCAGTACTACATCACGGTCTAAGTGCAAGCGCATACCACGATTAACTGTTTGTACAAAACCCAAGTTGCATGAGTTTTCTACCAAGGTGAACAGCCCTTTTGTTGCCATACGCTGCAACTCGGCACTTAACTCAGGCTCGGGGCTGGCATCGTTTATGACAATCAACTCGCAAGGCGTCGTGTACTGTGCTTTTAGAACGCTGGCAATGCAGCGTAGGGTTAGTTCTTGGTCTTTATATACAGGAAGTACGATATCTATTTGTGGTTCACCTGTTACTACCAGGGGCTGTAGTTGTTCAAGATTGTCTGAGTGAACGGGCTGTTCTGTAGTACAGGGTTGCCAAGTGTTGCCGTTACGTGTTGGTAAGCCGGCATATTGACCATGTTGCAGATAGTGAATTAGCGGGTTGATACGCGCAATGCGTACTTCTGGATTATGTTGTATGTACCAGCTGCCATCAAACTGAGGATTAGGTGAGCGTCCTTCAAGCCCGCCATATTTCATATAATGATAAAGCGGCTCCATACCTTTGCGGGCCACATCCTTGTTTTGACCAAGGTAATAATGAAGATCAAACAGGCTGCTGGGCGAAAGTTTAAAATAGCGACCTATCCAAGCGTAATGCAGCAGGCTATTGATGTGCTTGGTTTTGCTCTTGGCTCTGGATTTATAAAAGTGGGGATTGAACAAGGGCATAGGACAGCGACCTTCTTTGTCACCATAAGCCACATAATGTTGTAGGGAGGATATGCCAGATTGCTGTAAGTCCGGGTTGTTATCCATATACCAAGATGTATCAAATAACTTAGTTTTTTTAACGAGATGAATAATAATCTTATGATATTTTTTTCGTAAAAAAGCGGTTCTACAGCAATAACGAAGTGCCCATAAGCCCCATAGTAAGAGAGTGCCTTTTTTTACACTGGTTCGTTCGTGCCTTTTTTGTGGTCTATTGCAGCTCATTGTATTTTTTCTCGGGGTTTAGTCTCTATGGTCGCGAATTATTAACACAATCATATTGGCAATAAAGGCCAGAAATAGGGTGATAATGGCAAATACGCTAGCGTTGTAGAGCCGATCTGGTTTGGTAGCGTATTCTGGCAGCAACGGGCTTTGCAGCACGCTGACCTGCTTGAGCTTGCGAGCGGCTTCTATGCGGGTGTTTTCTAATGCGGCCAAGGCGCTAGAGTAGGTCTGTAGGGCGAATTGAGCTTTTAATTCTAGAGTTTGATAGTCGGCTGACACACGGTTAAGGGCATTGCCTGTTTCTTGCGCTAGGCGGTTTTGTTCTTTGCCGATTTGTTTTTGTAACGCATTAATATGGCTTTTTATTTGTACTAGTTCTGCCGATCGGGTGCTTTGGTAGCTTTGCGCCGCGCTGTATCGGGCTTGCATACGAGCTAGCTCGCCTTCTAACGCACCAACTACCTGGTTTAGTGCTTCTGCGGTATGAATAGGTGAAATCAAGCCATGCTGGTTTTGGTAATCTAGCAAGGCGCCGCGGGTTTCATCTAGTCGGCTTTCTAATCTATCAACTTGGCGCTCTAAAAAGCGTACCTGTTCTTCTGCCAGGCGTTGTCCCATGTCATTCATATGGGCTTCGCCGGCGTTCAGTAGCAGTTGCGAGAGCTGATGGGCAAACTCGGGTTCAAAGGCTTCAACGGTAATGTTAAGCACACCAGCATAGTCATCCAGCTCTATGCTAACGCGTTTTTGATAGTACTTGTGCAGCTTTTCTATCGGGGAATTGGCGTTCCATAACCTAGAGAATAAGTCGCCGTTTTCGCTGTAGTGTTCACGAAAGGGCAGCTCGGCTTGCACTTTTTTCAGCATATCTACCGACAGCAGATGTTCGCGTAGTAATAATAAATCGCCATGGCCGCCAGCACCTTTTATTAAACTAGAAAAGCTAAATTCAGGCGCGGCAATTTGTGGGCTTTCTAGTACTACGGTGGCACGAGAAACGTATCGGTCGCTAGCCCAAGCAAACCAGTAAAAGGCCACGGCAACAATAGCTATAAGGGCAACGGCCCAATGTGGGTTTCGTTTAACGAAGTGTTTCATGAGATCTCGGGGTTTAATGAAAGTTGAGAATTTTTCTTTGGCCGCAGCTGTAAGCGGTAAGCTGTCAGCTTTAAGCCGAACGGTGTTGTTTGTAGTGTTTGTGTTGTGCTTGTTTGTCTTTTCTCTGCTTCGCAGAGGCTGCCAGCTAAAGCGGCAGCTACATGGTGCATTTATTCCGCAGACACGGGTGTGTTACTTACAGCTGACAGCTTAAAGCTTACGGCTCCCCGAAGGGGTTGCGTACAGCTCCCGAAAGGGCTTAGCCCTTCGGGGCAGTTTCTTGGTGGTAGGTGGCGAGGGCGTCGTTGATGTCGTCAAACCAGTGGGCCTGACCATCTTTAAGATAAATGCCGGCCTGGCAAAGATCCTTCAAGATAGCTTCACCATGAGCGACCATAATCAAGCTGGACTGGCCTACTTTGTCTTTAAACGTTTTGCTGGCTTTTTCTCGAAAGTGTTTATCTCCTACAGCAGTAGCTTCGTCTGATAAATACACATCAAAATCAAAAGCCAGAGAAAGGCCAAAATTTAGCCTTGCCCGCATGCCGGAGGAATAAGTTTTTATTGGGCGGTCAAAGGCGCTACCCAGCTCGGCAAAGTCTTCTACATAGTCGATAATGCGTTGTACGTTAAAGCCGCCACCTTGCATTCGCGCCACAAATTTTACGTTTTGGCGACCGGTCATTGAACCTTGAAAACCGCCCGACAGACCAATGGGCCAAGATACGCGGCAATGACGTTCAACCGAACCGCGCTCTGGGTTGTCCATTCCGGCAATAAGTCTAAGCAGGGTGCTTTTACCTGCGCCGTTACGACCAACCAAACCTACGCTCACATTTTTGGGAATAGTAAGATTGATGTCTTTTAGCACCCAACGGTTTTCTCTGCCATCGCGACTGTTATAACGTTTGTAAAGGTTAGATATTTTTATCATTGTGCTTTCAACCGTTCTTTAAACCGCACATGCATCAACAGGCCTAATGCATTTAAGGCCAAAATAAATAGCCAAAGATAAGTCTCGCTGGTGCCATGCACTACTTTATAACTGCTAAAAAAACCTAACCGTAAGAGTTCAAGCCCATGAGCAATGGGGTTGAGCATTAAATACTCTAGCAAATAATGAGGCATTACATTCAGCGGAAATATAACTCCGGAGATAATCAGTAGGGGTAATGAAATCATGCTAATAATTTTACTGGTTTCCGGTATTAGTGTCGCAGTTACCGATACCACTAGCCCCAGCCCCAGCCCCAGTCCCCATAAAGACAACCAACCCAGTAGAGCGTAAATGGCGTTATCCGGGAAAATATCCAGTTCTAGTAGTAATCCACCTACTATAAATAGCAAAAAAATAAAGGTGCGTAACATACAATCCAAGAAAACCCGTACGAGTACTGTATCTACCGGATGTACCTGGCGATAGGTAAACAGTGCTTTGTTGGCGTTGATGGCCCCCATGCTACGAGTCATGCCTTCCCGCACCAGAAAAAAGCCCATCATGCCCACTATCATCCAAGGAATGAAATCTGCTCCTGTAATAAGACGATGACTACCGCTGATAAAGCTGCGTATAAACACCATAATAGCGATCATGGCCACCGGCTCGAATATCATCCAAAACCAACCAAGGCGGTCAGCCATGGTGCGCGATACGGCTTCGCGCATAAACATGGCGTACCAAACGCTGCGGGTGACTTGCCACGAAGTACGTGTTGGTAGAGTACTCATTAAATATCTATCGCTACTTTGGCGGCAATGGCTATTTGATAGAGAATTTGCGTGAGGGTACTGGCTAGCTGCAAGTTTTTGGTGGGGGCTTTTGGCAATACTAATATCTCATCACCGGCGCGCAGGGTTATGTCGTCGGCATCGCGTACTTCGCCATTTTGGCGCACTACTAAAATACGGCTGGTATTGGCCTGGTCGGTAAAGCCGCCGGCGCCTTGTATGTAGTCTTTGGCGCTGCGTTTGGCGTTGAATACTACCGATTGCGGCACTAACACTTCGCCGCTGATCAATAGCGAATCAGACTTTTCCGGAATGGTGATAGTGTCGCCGTCTTGCAGGCGAATGTCGCTGATCTGGCCATTATTGGCTAGCACCAAGCGGCCGTTAGGTTCTACTTTGCGGGCTCGCTCAATAAACTGGCTAATTAGCTCGGCTTCGCGCACGCGAATTTCTGCCTCGGCAGGGGTAGAAGAAGAAGCGCCTAAATAGGTGGTTTCTAATCGGGCGAGACTTTCGGTGAGTGCTTGTTGTTGACGCTCGGCCACGCTAACGCGGGTCAGTGAAATGCTGGTGACGTCTGTCATGTTTTGCGGCACGGCAATGGCGTTAAGCAACTCATGTAAACGGGCATCGCGGGGCAGGGCAAAACGCGACGGGCCAAAGTAGCTACCTTCTAGCTGCACCACTATGGTGTTATCACGCATGTCGCTGCTGAACGTGACTTGGTCGCCGTTGCTTAGCGGTAGTTGATCAAATTCAGGTAGTGTTAAGTACTGTGATATAGGGCCTGTAGTGCGAGCGCCGCGCAGCAGCACATTGGTTACGTTAGGTTTTAAGCGGGCTAGCTGCTGTATATCTTGGCCTGTCATGGTGTCTGAATATAGCTCGTAACGGTAAGCGCGGGCCACGTCACCTTCTACGGTTACTGTAGGGCCGCGCTCGGTCACTACTATGGTGTCACCGTCTTTAAATTGGGGGCGGGGCAGGGTGCCGTCGATTAAAAAATCGTATAAATCGGCTGTGGCTATAGTCTGACCGCTACGAATAACATTTACTTCACGATAGCTACCCGTAGCATCATCTATGCCACCGGCCTGATCTAAAAAGTACAGTAACGAGTCGTTAGGAGTACCGGCAAAACGGCCTGGGCTTTGCACGTAGCCGGTTACAAATACCGACACCGGCTGTACGCCTTGTAGGTTGGTGTACACCTCTACGTTATTGGAGTAAATCGAGTTAACAGCGCTGCGAACTCTGCTATCAAGCTGGCCGTGTTTGATGCCTTGCACCTTTATAGGGCCCACGCCTGGGATAAAGATATTGCCTTGGGCGTCTACCGGCAATACGCGGTCTATGTCTACCGCACCCCATACCCGCAAGGTGACCTGGTCGCCGGGGGTGATAACGTAATCAGGATTTAAGCCATCGGCACGCACACCGCTAAAGCCGCCGTTGAATAGCTGACTACCAAAACTGGGCAACTCGGAATTTGTTGCTGATTGGCGATTATCGACTGGGCTATAGCGACCATTTTTCCAGTTAGTATTACTGTTTTGGCTGGCTTGATCGGCGGCGGAAGGGCCGTTAAAACGGCTGTTTTGTTCAGCCGGCAAGTCGCCGGCACTCACGCCAATAAGCTGCGCCTGCGCACTGGCAACAGGCAAGGCTAGCAAGGCAAGTAAGCCGACGCGCTTAGCTAAGTGTTTTAAAGGAAAGGACATGAATTTTTCTCAAATTTTATATCGTGTGCGGGAGAACGAGCGCTTAGCGCTAAGTTAAAACCTAAAACCATTTTTGCCACGGAATCCACGGAACCCACGGAAAAATAGAGATCAGAGCGAAAAATGCCAAATTATTGAGGGGTAAGATCTTAACCATCAAAAGCTCTATCACTTGTCCTTGAACTCTTCCGTGGATTCCGTGTTCTTCCGTGGCAAAAATATATTTAGTCTCGGTCTTTATGCTGAAGCAGTGTTTATCTGTAGCTGATGGGCTACAGGCAAGTTCAAAACCTAAAGCCATATTTTGCCACGGAATCCACGGAACCCACGGAAGAAGACCGGTAAGGCAGAACCTAACAGGATTTCTTATTAGTAAGCTATTAACCACCAAGAGATCAGTGGTTTTGGTTTAAATCTCAACTTTTCCGTGGATTCCGTGGCAGAGATATCTTTAATTACTGTCTCTGTTCATAGCTTTAAGGGCATAAGCTGCTCTTACTTCTACACTCACAGTGGTGGTTAACTTAAAGAGCAAGGAGGCTCTTATGTACGAAGAAGAATTGACCTACAAAATACGCGGTGCGGTATTCGAGGTATACCGCCAGCTAGGTCATGGTCTACTAGAAAATGTTTACCAAAAGGCTCTTATGTACGAGCTCATTACCCAAGGCCTAGCAGTTAAATACGAGGCCCCACTTATCGTACATTACAAAGGTCAGGAAGTAGGTGAGTTCAGAGCAGATTTGATCGTAGAAGACAAAGTGCTACTGGAGCTAAAAGCGCAAACTAGGTTACACCCCTCATCAGAAGCGCAAGTGATCAACTACTTAAAAATAACAGGTTTAAGTATCGGGCTACTCATCAATTTCTCTTGGCCTAAAGCCAGTGTTAAGCGGATAACCTTTTGATAACCAAGTATAAAATAAAAACACAAGGTCATATCTGCCACGGAATCCACGGAACCCACGGAAAAATAGGGATAAGATCTGAAAAAACCAAACCTAGAACTATTAATGGTAAGGGCTTAAGGGCCGCTGCACGTCTAACGTTGTGCGCGATACGTTAAAACAAACCGCTGTTTTTCTTTAAACTTACGGCGTACAGCGTATAACGTACGGCTATCTTATTAGTAAGGTCTTAACCAAGAAATAGTCACTTGTGGCCCTTGCTCTTCATTTTTCCGTGGATTCCGTGTTCTTCCGTGGCAAAAAATATTTAGTCTCGCGTCTTGGTCACTAACTGACAACTTAAAGCTCTCTGGGGTCGCGGGTTATGGCCCAGTCGCCGGACGGAAGCTGGCAGGCGATTTGATGCTGGATGTTTCCGTTGGGCTGGCTTATTTGCAATTGGCGGCAGGGGCGGCCGCTGGCAGCAAAGTAGGCTTGATCTGCAAGCACTTCTACATTGCTGCCCCAGGGGCTTTCGCTTAATAAGGTGGCGCTGGCAGTGTTGGCGTTTAGATATTGGCTGAGCGCAACATTATCGACAGTAGGCTGGGTGTTGCCGTTGTTCTGGTGCTGGCTGACACAGCCACTGGTAGTCAAAATGACTAGTGCAAACAGCGGGGTAAGTATTCTTTTTCTGGATAACAGCATGAAGTAATGCGCTCTATCGGTTTTTTAATGTAAATATTGAGCAAGTAAGCTGCATTAAATGAATATTTAAACAGCAGTAAAGAAAGAACTCTTTTTATAACAATTTATTAACATTGGCTGCGTAAAATTACTATAAAAAAGACACGCTACCGCCCTTAGGTTACAGCTCCCAATACGCTGATATAACGCTAGTTATATTACGGCTTTTGCAATTTGCAAGACGTAAGTTTTAAAAAATCGCGCAATGATAGCACTTAGTAGTTATTAGCGCGACGCTCAGAAGATTGATTGCGCAATTAATGACCGCCCCCTTCGGGGTGCCGTCAGAGAAGGCTAAAGCCTAGAGCCATTCTTGCCACGGAACCCACTGAACCCACGGAAAAATAGAGATAAGAGCGAAAAGTGCCAAACTATTAAGGGGTAAGATCTTAACCCTCTATATCTTTATCATTTGTCGCTTTTGAACTCGTCCGTGACTCTCGTAAACAAAGAGGGTGCTCTTACGTGGCGAAAAATCTTGAGTCACTAAGGGATAAACTGGCTGCAGACTTCACATGAATTATGCAATATTACTTAAGCGGTAAGCCATAAGTTAAAGATAAAACCATATTTTGCCACGGAACCCACGGAAGAAGACCAAAATCTAAAAAATTCTTAATTTGTAAGGTCTTAACCATAAATGATGTTTTGGGTCAGCTCTTCACTTTTCCGTGGGTTCCGTGTTCTTCCGTGGCAAAAATAGCTCTTACGCTCTTACGCTCTTACGCTCTTACGCTCTTACGCTCTTATCTTGAACTGACGGCTTACGGCTCCCCGAAGGGGCTATGTCCGCTTAGCTGTACAGGTTGATTTGGTAAGGCTATACTTGTTCCATTAATTGTACATGTGGAGGTTCTTATGAGAATCGTATCTTTTACAGAAGCAAGAAATAGTCTTAAAGCGGTCTTGGATGGTGTCGTGAACGATGCAGACACAACTATAATTACACGTCGAGACTCTGCAGACGCAGTTGTAATGTCGCTAGATTACTACAACAGCCTAATGGAAACAGTTCATCTATTGCGCTCACCTAAAAATGCAGAGCACTTGAACCGTTCGATAGCGCAGTATCGTGCTGGAAAAACGACAGCACGAGAGCTAATTGATGAGTAGTAGTCAGCGTTTATTGTCGTGGACAGGCGATGCTTGGGGTGACTATTTGTATTGGCAAACCCAAGACAAAAAAACACTAAAGCGTATTAATAGACTCATCAATGATGTTAAGCGTTCCCCATTTGAGGGCATTGGTAAACCGGAGCCTTTAAAGGAACATCTATCTGGCTTTTGGTCTCGACGTATCGATGATACAAATAGACTTGTGTATGCAGTAGATGAGCAGGCAATTACGATAATTTCGTGTCGCTACCACTACTAGTAGTAGGTTTCGTTGTCCGCCAACCAGCTTGCCCCTTAAAAACTAAAGACCTTTTTTGCCACGCTTTTTTGTTACGAGAAGCACGGAACCCACGGAAAAATTAAGCTGAGAAAAGCGAAAAATAATGTTAATGGTAAGGGCGAAAACATAGCCCCTTGCTGCCGCTGCTTTAGCAGAGATACTCAGCGCAGCTAAATGGCTTGTTAAATCCCGCCGTGTGGGACTGACTAGCGTTAAGCGAATTACTTTTCGGTTAATCTTTAATTTACAGCGTATCGCGTAAGACGTACCGCTGCGGTTCTTATTTAACTGACAGCTTACGGCCTGTCTCTTCATCACACCTTTTTCTTGCCTTATAAGACACATGAAGTAGGCAGATGTACTGCTGTAGCCACGTATTTTTACCTTGTAGCTGGCCTTTATCCCGCTTAGCAGGACTGCCGAAGCCCTCTTCGCTGAAGAGACGGACGGCTTCAGCATGGTTTTATGTTTTGCTCTTGTAGGAGCCAATTTATTCGGCTCGGTTTTGTGTTTAGGCCTTAAAAAGCCAGCAAAGCTGGCCTGCCGAACAAGTTGGCAGCTACAAAGAACAAACCTAAACAGGGTGCATTATGGCTGAGGTTCATACGTAATCAGGTGTGACTAAGAGACAGGCTTACGGCTTAAAGCTTACAGCTCCCCGAAGGGGTTATGCGACTTCTTGGTCTTTATTCTTGTCTGCGACGTGGCGTTGAGTTTTAGGCACGACTATAAGCGACGGTGCTAGCTTAATGGCGGGCACGGCTTTTTGCTCTAGGTGCTGCCAGATGCTTTCACAGGTTTTTTGTGGCTCACAATAAAAGCTGCCATTAAGCTGGGTGTGCTGTAGCAAAAATGCGCGCAGTTGTTTAAATAACGTCACGTCTACCGGTTGTGGTGAACGCCAAAACATGGCTAAGGTGCCTTGGGTGGTAAGGCCGGGAATATCGTATAGCGCTTTGCCCAAGGTAATAGTGGGCACGTGGTGAAACAGAGCTGATAGCCCAACGGTGCTGTTAACGGTGACCAGACCTTTGCAGTGGCGATAAAGGTCGGGCAGCGATAATTCGAAGCCGTAAAAGACCCGTTGGCTTACGCCAAGTTCTGCCGCTTGTTTATTGATCTGTTCACGATAGTGGGTATAGCCCCGGTCCATCGGGTGATGTTTAAATACTAATACGTCATCCTTAGGCGCATAGGCAGCAAATGAATTTATTATATGGGTGATTGAGTCCGCAACATCATTAAAAACCGAGTGAGTACGAATTTGAAAGTCGTCGGCGACCTGCAAAGGTACCAAATGAATATGGCCTGAGTGTTTGTTAATCAACTGTTGTTGTAGAGCTTCGTCTTTAGCAATATGAGTATATTTGGTGTACCAGCCTTTTAACCAAGCCAAACCCTCTTGCCAATAGGGGCGATGGCGATGGTGCACATAACGGCGAAACTTTGGGCGAGCAAGCTGTAAATTTAGGTAATAACGCATGGCGTAAAAAATACGACGTTTGAAGTTGGGTTTAATATCCAGCTTATGTTTTACGTGCTCGGTACTGCCGTTGGGCAGTTGTTTGCTTAGGTTGCCAAACCAAGGGCTGTGCGCGTTTACGCCATTTTGTTCTAGCGTTATGTAATGTGGGCGTAGATAACCTTCTTCAAATACAAAAAAGCGAATGTTATTTTTTAGACAATATTCGCGAGCCACTGCATGATATTCGCGACAGTCACTGTAGCAAAATAGGGTGTCTATGTTGTGGGTGTTTATGTAGTTGGATAAGTAATTGCGCCACTCTGGCAAGCTGCCGGTATAGAAGGCAGTCGTTCCGGTGCAGTGCCAGCAGGTGTCGCCGCCATTAAAGTTTATTTTATGAACGTTAATATCTTTGGTATTTAAAAACTGCGAGAGATGTTTAAAGAACGGCCCCAGGGGACCTTGAAGCAGTAGTACCGATTTCATATTGAGTGTCCATACCTGGGGTTATTTTTCTATTCGTTTGTAGCGCGCGGGATAATAGCACAAAACACAGCTGTCAGTTAAACATAAATTTAAAACCATTTTGCCACGGAAGAACACGGAATCCACGGAAAAATAGAGATAAGAGCGGAAAAGTGCCCAGTTATTGGGGGGTAAGATCTTAACCATCACAAGCTCTATCGAGACCAAGACGATTCGGCCACGGAATCCACGGAATCCACGGAAAAAATAAAGACTTACATCAAAAGCGATATTTATTGGGTTAGACCTTACAAATATAATTTATTATCTTTAGATTTTTTCACTCCTTCCGTGGATTCCGTGTTCTTCCGTGGCAAAAAAGGCTCTTAGGTTTTGATGTCACTAGTAGCTGATCGCTGACAGCTTAAAGCTGACGGCTCCCCGTAGGGGCGCTGTTTTTAATGGTTTGTTTATGTAGGCCTTTTTGTAGCACTAGGTCGACTAGGGGTTGTTCGCGTTTGTTGGCGCGTTGGCAATGATTTTGCTGAAATTTATTGGTTAGCCAGATCACGAATTGCGCCCATTTTTTGTTGTCTCGTTCGCGCCAAGCGTGGGACGAAACTGACTCCCAAGCGTAACCGTTAAGTACAGAAGCATTCACAAAGTGATCCAGCGCCCGCACGCCGCTGCGCCCACGCTCTACTTTGCCGATAAAGCCCACGTAGCAAATAATCAGATAGCCTAAAATAGCCAGTGGCACCACGGCACACATCAGTAAAAAACCGGCAAGTCGTTCTTTCATTTATCTTGGTCTCTGTCGTTATGTAAATACGGTTAAGTAGTTCGGGGCACTAAGCGTTTTTCGTGCTTATCATCATAAATAGGGTGTTCTTCCGTGGCCGATGAGTCTTAGTTTTTAAGAGCTAATTTTGCCACGGAACCCACGGAACCCACGGAAGTAGGGCAAAATATAAAATACTTGTTATTTGTAAGGTCTTAACTACTAAGAGATCTGGTTTTGGTTTACATCTCTATTTTTCCGTGTATTCCGTGTTCTTCCGTGGCCGAGAAGTCTTTAGGTTTATTTTTTCTTGGCGCTGGGAGCTGGGCGCTATTTTGTTTATCTGACAGCTTACAGCTGATAGCTCCCCAAGATGTTACTTATGTTTTGTTAATGGGGGTGAGCACTATGCTCATACCATTTTGTGAGCGAATGGTTAATTTACCAACAGGCTCGGGCACAAAGCCGTCGGCCAGGGCAAAATGATAGTCTTTTAATATGGTGGCCAAAATAAGGCTGGCTTCTTGTTGAGCAAAAGTGGCGCCTATGCAAACTCGTGGGCCGGCGCCAAAAGGCAAATAAGATTTACTGAGCGGTGTCTTAAGATTCTTACTAGTGAAACGGCCTGGGTCGAAACCATGAGGGTTATCCCAAAAGTCTTGATGACGATGAATAAGCCAAGGCGAGATCATTACCGACGAGCCCGCAGGCATATTTTTGTCACGCATTTGGGTGGCGTGAGTACACTCGCGGGATAAAAAGCCTACTGGTGGATATAGGCGTAGGGCCTCACGAAAGGTGTCGCGCACCAAGATCATTTTGCGCAGAGCCTGCACACTCATCGCTTGATCATCTTGTTCAGCCAATACGGCTTGCACTTCTGCGCGGGCCTGTTGTTGTATCTCTGGATATAGCGCCAGTAAATATAAAGACCAAGTTAATGAGCTAGCTGTAGTTTCGTGTCCTGCTAAAAACAGCATGGAGATCTGGTCAATAATTTCGTTGAATGAAAAAGGTGCTTGAGTATCGCCATCGGTGGCTTGCAACAAAGACGATAAAATATCTTGTTGCTCAGCTAACGCCGTTTGGCTTTGCGGGCAGCCTTGGCGAGCGGCTTGAGCTTGTTGATAGCGCGGTGTCACTATCTCTTCTATGGCGCGGCGAATATCTTTGGCTGCGCTAATGCGTTTACGCTCGCTGCGGCCCCGTTGCATAAACTGCGGAAAACGAAACATTTTGAGCAGTGCCAACTTCGGAGACTCGGCCTGAAAATGCACGAAGGCCGCCAAGATCTGTTCCGCTTGGGCGGGCTGGAGCTGAGTAGACATTATGGTGCGAAAGATAATATCGGCGGTAATAAAGGTCATTTCAGGATCTATGTCTTGCCCTGGCTGGTGCTGTGTAAGTCGGGCCGACATGTCATTAACGGCGGCTTGCATTAAGCCAAACACTTGCTGGACACGAGTATGCTTAAAGGCCGGATCCAGCATATTGCGTTGTTTTTGCCACTGTTCGCCATTAGTGGTGAAAATGCTTTCGCCCAATAACGGCTCGAGTATTTCGCCCAGCAGCTGATTTTTAGGGAAGTTGGCAATGTCTTGCACCATGATCCTGCGCACTAAGTCGGGTTGATTCACCATATACAACCTAAATCCTGGCAGTTTGTATTCGCCCATCTTCATGCTGTAGCTGCGCTCGTACAAGGCATCTAACCAAGAATGACGTTTGGTGAAAAATACCTTCCACAGTGACGCTTTGCTTTTCGCAGGTTTAGGGAATACGGGGCAGGGCATGAAAATTCCTCTTAAAGATAAACACAGTACAAAGACGAAAGACTTCTTTGCCACGGAAGAACACGGAATCCACGGAAAAATTAAGCTGGGATAAGAGCGAAAAATAATGTTAATGGTAAGGGCTAGCCCTTTCGGGGAGCTATAAGCCGTCAGCTTTCAGTTAAAAATAAGTTCAAGAGTATTTCTACCACGGACTAAGGCCAGCGACAGACACTAGATATTTTTTTGCCACGGAAGAACACGGAATCCACGGAAGTAGACCAAAAACCTAAAATATTTAAAAATATTTCTTCTTGTAAGGGCTTATCCTCACCTGATTACGTATGAAACTCAGCCATAACGCACCCTGTTTCGGTTTGTTCTTTGTAGCTGCCCCGTCTCTTTAATAAAGAGGACTTCGGCAGGCCAGCTCTGCTGGCTGTTACTGAGGTTTAGATTTAAACCCAAACACCAAACCGGGCCGAAGTCCTCTTCGTCGAAGAGACGGGCCCCTACAAGGTCGAAATACCAAACTGAGCCTCATATTCTTCACCGAAGAGGCGGCGACTACCTGTAACCTATTGAATTCATTGGTGCTGAGTTCTCTGAAACATGGCTGAGCTTTGTGGGTAATCAGGTATCCTCAAGAGGGTTATCTTGGGTTTTAGATCTTCATTTTTCCGTGGGTTCCGTGGCAAAAATAGCTCTTACGCTCTTAGGTTTAGCATTTGTCTTTAACTGACGGCTTACGGCTTAAAGCGTACGGCTCCCCGAAGGGGTATTTATATGGCGAACTACTCGCTTTGGGCCGGCGGTAAAGGCAAAAAAGTCGTAGGGGCCCGTTTTGTCGGTGGCCATTAAATATAAAAAATGCATGGTATACCAAGCGCGACGTAATTTCTTGTAACGCGCAGCATTATAGAGCGTAAAAAACCGCGGCGACAGTAATTGTGGGCCGGCGTTGGGCGATCTCGTTAAGCCGCAAGAGGTGATAGGGTCAAGTAATGGAAAGCAGGCCCCGTCTGTGGGGGCTGTGTAGTCGAGCCAGGTTAGGTGCGGCGTTTGGCCCAGTTGTTGCAGATGTTCTCTAAAATCTTTGGCGCTGGGCTGAAAGCTCATTAAGGGTATGCACTGGCCAAGAGTGATCAGCACCACTCTATGGTTGGCAAAATAGTGTCGGTTGGCAACGTTATGGGGCAGGGCAGCCAATACGGCGGCCATGGTGGGCATTGCCAGAATGGTGCCAACGCTGTGGCCAATAATCACCACCTCGTCGTTATTCGGGTCTTGAATAGCCTTGGTGATCTGTTCGGCAAACGCTGTGCTGCGCTGGTTAAGCGCGGGTACCTTGCCTCCGGCCCACTTGGCGGTAAAGGCATAAATACGCAGCAGCCAAAAAGCAGCCAGCTTGTCGCCCAGTTTTTTTACTCCCTGCATAAGCAATACAAAAATGATCATGCCCAGCAGCCAGGGTAGTGCCTGTTGGGTGAGCATGAGGCTGATACCCGAGAACATATTGGATTGTTCCGGCCCATGCAGCATGGCGGCTTTAATTAGGTCGGCGCCAGAGAATGCGGCAAACAGGCTGATGCCAGTACCCAGCAATATGTAAATTATGGGGTATAAACCGGCCATCATTTGTTTAACAGAGGCTTTGGCAAAGGTAAATACGTTGCCGCTAAGCAGGTACACCAGGCTGACGTAATAGAGATCATTTAGAATTTGTCGCCAGCCTTTACCCCAATGCTGGCGCACTATGTCGTCCCACCCTAGGTAGTTGTATTGGGTGTGAGTGTGCTCGGTGTTGAGCTGCCATTGATGATGATGGCTACTATTGCGCTGGCGCGCCGATACATCAATGTGTAAGCCATTGACTGAAGCTTGCTGGGCTGACTGAGAGCTGTAAAGCTGGTGATAATGCCTGGCGCCTCTGGGGTCAAATCCGTGAATATAAAATACTTGGCGCTGTTTAACGGTCAATTGAAGTTCCTTTAGGCCCTGCGGGCAGCTGTACGCGAGAAACACAGCCGTATGCCTAAGAGCTATTTTTGCCACGGAATCCACTGAATCCACGGAAAAATAGTGATTAAAAATAAAGGCATAAACCTCTTAGTGGTTAAGACCTTACAATAAGCTCGCTCTTTCACTTTTTACGGTTTAGGCTCTTGCTCTACTTCCGTGGATTCCGTGGATTCCGTGTTCTTCCGTGGCAAAAAATCTCTAGTGTCTGTCACTAGCTGATCGCTGCCCTTAGTCCGTGGGTTCCGTGGCAGAAATATCTTTAGTCACTGTCTCTTAATGCTGTAACTGACCGCGTGCGGCGTTAAGCTTACCGCTTTTGTTCAAAGTAATCATCGGGCACGGGAACAACCTGATGGTGGGCAATTTCTGTCGCTATGGTGTCGGCGAGGCTCTGGCAGTGAAATTTGATTTGGTAAGGCGCTATGTTCAAGCTGAGCTCGGGGGCTGAGCTGGCTAAGTCGCTACGGTTAAAGGGCACCCAAGGGTAATCGAGGAGTAACTGCTCGAGGCTGGGCACCACTATTTCGCTGTGCTCTAAGCCCGGAGTGTGTTGTTTGCCGACTTTGGGCGCGGCTAACTCTAGGCAAGGAATAGGGCCAAAGGCGCTGGCAATGGGGTGCGCGAGCTTAAAAGTAATGATGGGGCGCCCGCCTATCATGCCTTCTACTAAAGCTTCGCCAAATTGAGCTAAGCGCTCACGTAAGTCGAGATACTCTTGATTGGTGGCGGCGCGCACGCAGACGTGGTCCATCGGGCCTAAGCGCAGTGCTAAGCCGTGATCCAGCATGCCTTGTTCAAGCTCGGCTAAAAAATGATCCAGATTAGTGAGGATGTCATCTAAGTTAGGCATACGCGTTTACCACTTTTTCTTCGGCTCAAAAAGTTGGTCGAGTTCAGACTTTTCACTTTCTTCTTCTCGAATTTTTTGCTCTTGTGCGACCTGCTTTTGGCTGCTAGTAAGCTCATCCAAGCGCTGCTGCATACTGGTTTCAATGCTCTTTAGCTGCTCATCTTTATCGGGTGTTTGATCCAGCACGGTCAGGCCCTTTTTCAGCATTTGCAGTGCGGTATTGTTATCGCGATTCGCGAGTGCTGCACCCGCACGTTTGGCGAGATTGGTCAGGTTAATTTTTAAACGGATTAACTCTAAACGTCTGTCTTCAACCACAAAAATTTGATTACCTACCTTGCCACTATTGTGCTCGATACGCAGCACGGCACGCAGGCGTTTTACTATTTGTAGCATTTGAATGGCTTGCTGATCCGAGTCTGGAGATTTAAGGCCCGCTTGCTCCATTTGGTAATGCTCTTTTACGTGTTGGATCTGCTGCTCAATGTTAATGCGGCGAGTCTTTATTTGCAGATTAGTGGGATCTTGTTGCGTCATGATCTGCAGGCTGTACAGAATACGTTGGTATAAGGTCAGCACTATGGCTTTACTAAAGGGTAACTGGCCGGCGTTTTGCAGGAGTTCTTCGGTTTCGTTGATGATGTTTTTATGTTTGAGTAATAAGGTGCGTTTTTCTGCTTCTTGCTTATTTAAATACTGCTGCACCATATTGTAAATAATGACCAGAAAAAGCAGGGCGCCTATGGCTATGAGGATCAGGGTCAACATCATAAATCGGCGGCTCAGTTAGGGTGAGAGGTAAAAATAAATGGTACCCCAGTCGGTGGGTTTTGGCTAATTTGTGTCAAATTAATAGGCTGATTTGTTGATTTTATAGGCAGTTGCCATATAACTTATAGTTATTAACAAGACGCTCTGAGGAAATTTTTCTCGGATCTGGTAAGATTAGTCAGATTGTCGCCACCTAATGTGAGATGCCTAATGAAACTGCAGCAGTTGCGTTACATAGTTGAAGTTGCCAACAATAACCTAAATGTATCGGCCACCGCCGAGAGTTTGTTTACCTCGCAACCCGGTATTAGTAAGCAAGTGCGGATGCTTGAAGATGAGCTGGGCATACAAGTGTTTGAGCGCAGCGGTAAGCATCTTACAAGAGTCACGCCGGCTGGCGTTGATATTATTCGTATTTCGAGCGAAATCTTGGGCAAAGTTGAAAGCATTAAAGCCGTCGCCAGCCAGCATACCCATCCTGATCAGGGCTCGCTCAATATCTCGACCACGCATACCCAAGCGCGCTATGCGCTGCCCCATGTGATCCAAGGCTTCATTAAGCGCTACCCCAAAGTGTCTTTGCATATGCACCAAGGCACGCCCACGCAAATTAGCGAATCTGTGGCTAAAGGCTCCTCAGACTTTGCCATTGCCACCGAAGCCATGCACTTGTACCAAGACTTGATCATGCTGCCTTGTTATCACTGGAATCGCTGTATTTTAGTGCCTAAAGGTCACCCGCTGGCGGACATAGAAAAGCCAAGTATTGCCGATATTGCCCATTACTCGCTGGTGACCTATGTGTTTGGTTTTACCGGTCGCTCTGAGTTAGATATTGCCTTTAATAAGGCCGGCTTTGAGCCCAAGGTGGTGTTTACCGCCACCGATGCAGATGTGATCAAAACCTATGTGCGCTTAGGCATCGGTATTGGGGTGCTGGCCAACATGGCGGTGGACGCCGTTCAAGATGCAGATTTGGTGGCCATTGATGCCAGCCATTTGTTTTCTTCAAGCACCACTAAGATTGGCTTTCGCAAGGGCACTTTCTTGCGCAGTTATATGTATGACTTTATGGAGCGCTTCGCGCCGCACCTCACCCGAGAACGCGTCGATAAAGCCATTTCCTTAAAAACCGCCGAAGAACGTGACCAGCTGTTTGAAGATGTGATTTTGCCGTCGCGGTAATCACCCCATCGGGGAGCTGTGCGTCTTACGCTGTACGCCGTAAGTTAAAGAAGAACACCGTTCCTATGCCGTCTTACATCGGACTTGCTCCGGTATCTCGCAGTTATGCATTAAGGCCTAAACCCGAGATCCTGAATCAAGTTCAGGAAGACGGCTAAAAGATAGCCCCTTCTTTGTTGGCCCTATGCCGTCTTACCGGACTTGCTCCGGTATCTCGCAGTTATGCATTAAGGCCTAAACCCGAGATCCTGAATCAAGTTCAGGAAGACGGCTAAAAGATAGCCCCTTCTTTGTTGGCCCTATGCCGTCTTACCGGACTTGCTCCGGTATCTCGCAGTTATGCATTAAGGCCTAAACCCGAGATCTTGAATCAAGCTCAGGAAGACGGCTAAAAGATAGCCCCTTCTTTGTTGGCCCTATGCCGTCATACCGACTTGCTCCGGTATCTACTCTTTGGTTTTAAAGCCTAAAGCGAGATCCTGAATCGAGTTCAGGAAGACGGCATCAAAGATAAACACCGCCTTTTGTTTTCCTTGGCGCTTGGTGCTGGGCGCCGGGCGCTGTGTCTTATTCCCCCAAGCCTTTTCCTGCGTCTGCTTTGGCGATCAGTTCAATCTTGTAACCGTCAGGATCTTCGACGAAGGCGATTACCGTGCTGCCGCCTTTGACGGGGCCTGGCTCACGGATCACTTTGCCGCCGGCGGCACGAATTTGCTCGCACATGGCGAAGATATCGTCGGCTTCAATGGCAATATGGCCATAGGCGGTGCCTTGGTCGTAGCTGTCGGTATCCCAGTTGTAGGTCAGCTCTAATACCGCTTCATCTTCTTCTTTGCCGTAGCCCACAAAGGCCAGCGTGTATTTATACTCGGTGTTCTCACTGGTGCGCAATAACTTCATGCCCATTACATCCGTATAAAAGGCAATGGACTTGTCGAGGTGACCGACTCGTAGCATGGTATGCAAAATACGCATTGTTAAGCTCCCGCTTGTTGTTGAGTTAGTTGATTATAAATGGAATAAAAAAATAGATAAGACAAAGCTAATGCGCAGTCTTCTAATAACGTACCCAGTATACCATTATCTACTGCGACAGAATAAGTCCGAGTTGTTACTAAAGTGTTGGCAAAGTGCTACTGACTACCTTATTGTTACTCATGCCGTTGCAGGCAATTTATCTGAACATCGGTATAAAACACTGCTATAAAAACACTCGTATTTAAAATGTTGAACCTAATCTGAGGATCTTATTATGAACTGGGATATTGCAGAAGGTAACTGGAAACAATTTAAAGGCAAGGTGCAAACACAGTGGGGCAAGTTAACTGACGATCAGCTGGATCAAATCAATGGTAAACGCCAAGAACTAGCCGGGCGCATTCAAGAAGCGTACGGTGTCAGTAAAGACGAAGCTGAAAAACAAATCAAAGAATTCGAAGACCGTAATCGCGACTTGTAAGCAGCCCTTCGGGCCGCGGTACGCTTTAAGCCGTACGCGATAAGAAACACCCCCGAGCTGAAGAGCCGGGGGTGTTTTTGTCTCTGGCATCCCAGCCGATAGGTATTTTGTAGCCTGCCGCTTTAGCAGGCAGTCTTGAATGTAACCTATCCAGCTATGCTGGCTTGCCGAAGTCTTCTTTATCAAAGTAGCCGGCCGTCTCTTTGATAAAGAGGACTTCGCCGGGCCAGCTTTGCTGGCTGTTACTGAGGTTTAGATTTAAACCAAAACATAAAACCGAGCCGAATAAATTGGCTCCTACAAAAGAATAGACGTGCGCCACTATGTAACTGCTTGAATTTATTCATGATAAATTATTGAGGTGTGGCTGATCATTATGGGTAATCAGGTAGGGATAACACAAACCGTGCCGAAGTCCTCTTCGCCGAAGAGACGGGCACCCTACAAGGTCAAAATACCAAACTGAGCCTCATATTTTTTACCGAAGAGGCGGTACCTCCCTGTAACCTATTGAATTAATTGGTGCTGAGTTCTCTGAAACATAGCTGAGCTTTGTAGGTAATCAGACAAGACCTTATCTCACACTTATGCGCCAAGACCTAAAGCGAGATCCTGACTTTCGTCAGGAAGACGGCATAAAGATAAACCTGCTGTTTTTGCTTGGTGCTTTGTTTAAATCTCGGTTTTGTCTTTAAACTCGCAGAGGTCTTCGATGATGCAGGAGCCGCAGCGGGGCTTGCGGGCGATGCAGGTGTAGCGACCGTGTAAGATAAACCAGTGGTGCACGTCTAACTTAAACTCAGCGGGCACCCACTTTAATAAGCCAAGCTCGACTTGATCTACCGTCTTGCCTTTGGCAAAGCCGGTGCGATTAGATACCCGATAAATATGAGTATCCACGGCGATAGTCGGCCAGCCAAAGGCGGTGTTCAGTACCACGTTGGCAGTTTTGCGCCCCACGCCGGGCAGGGCTTCTAATGCCTCGCGGCTTTCTGGCACTACACTGCCATGCAGCTCTACTAACATAGTGCAGGTTTTAATCACGTTTACGGCCTTGGTATTAAATAGGCCAATCGTTTTAATGTGCTCTTTTACACCGTCAACGCCTAATGCCAACATCGCCTCTGGGGTAGGGCCGGCATTAAATAAGCCGATGGTGGCTTTATTTACGCTCACATCTGTCGCTTGCGCCGATAATAACACCGCAATTAATAGCTCGAAGGGATTGCGAAAATTAAGCTCAGTGGTCGGGTTAGGATTATTTTCGCGCAGCCGTTCTAAAATTTGCCGACGTTTGTCCTTATTCATAATAAAACTACCTGATTTATAACGAAGTCAACGAATTCATAACGAGGTCACGCGGGCGCGGGTTATTTCGGCTTTAGTCACGGGCGCCATTTTAGCGGCCAATTTATTATCCAGCCAATTTTTAGTGGCCACTAATAGTCCTAAGCCAATAAAGGCGCCGGGCGGTAATATCGCCAGCAAGAAGCCGTTATCTAAGTGCAGTACGTCCATGCGTAACACGGTTGCCCAGTCGCCCAACAGCAATTCTGCGCCATCAAATAAAGTGCCTTGACCTAATAGTTCGCGAAGGCCGCCCAATACTAACAGCACACAGGTAAAGCCCAAGCCCATCATCAGGCCATCGAAGGCGGCCAGCGGTGCGCTATTTTTAGAGGCAAAGGCTTCAGCACGGCCAATGATCACGCAGTTAGTGACGATCAGCGGAATAAAAATGCCCAGTGATTGATACACGCCATAGGTGTAGGCGTTCATAAGTAGCTGCACGCAGGTTACTAGGCTTGCAATAATCATCACATAGATGGGAATGCGCACCTCGTTTGGCACCCATTTTCGTACCAAAGAGACACAGGTATTGGACCCGACCAATACCAGTAAGGTGGCCAAGCCCAAGCCCATGGCGTTAGTAACGGTGCTGGTGACGGCGAGTACGGGGCACAAGCCTAAAATTTGCACCAAGGCGGGGTTATTACTCCACAAACCTTGGCGAATAATGTCTTTATATTGGTCGCTCATAATGATGCTCCACAGGCTGGGGCTTGCGTGAGTAATTGCGGTTGTTGTTGTACCAAGAGCAGTACCTTACGTACCGCTTTTACGATGGCTCTGGGCGTAATAGTGGCGCCGGTAAAAGCGTCAAACTGACCGCCGTCGTTACGTACCGCCCAGCGGATATCCTTTTCATCGGTCATGGACTTGCCATTAAAGCTTAAGATCCAAGGGGAGCGTTTAAGTTCGATTTTATCGCCCAAGCCAGGCGTTTCATTGTGGTTTAAAACGCGCACCCCGCTTAAAGTGCCGTCGATTTGCACACCCACCACCAGCTTAATCTCGCCGCTGTAGCCGTCGGGTGCTATGGCTTCGATGGCATAGCCTTGAGGTTGACCGTTTTTAACAGCGGTAAACACCGGTAGCGGACCTTTGCTGCCTAAAAATTGTGGGCTGGTTAGCAACACGCAATGATCGAATAAAGGCTCGTCATGATTGCTCTCGGGCAATAATTCATCCAGCACTCGCAGCAACTGCGCCTGCTCTTGTTCAATTATGGTGCTTTGCGTTAAGCGGTGCGTTAAGGCCACTACGGCCGTGCAGACCAAGGCAAAGATGGCCAATATCAGCGCGTTTTTGCGCATCATCTCCAGCATTAGCGGCGCACTCCATAGGTAGTGGGTTTAGTGAGTGCGTCTATCATGGGCACCGTCATGTTGGCCAGTAACACCGCAAAAGCGATGGCATCCGGATAGCCGCCGAAGGTACGAATAAGATAAATCAATAAGCCGATCAGGGCGCCGTAAATCAGGCGGCCTTTAAAGGTGGTGGCCGCCGACACAGGATCCGTGGCAATAAAGAAGGCTCCCACCATAGTTGCGCCCGACAATAAGTGCAGGGTGGGGCTGGCAGTGCCGTCCGGTGCTATCAAAAAGCCAATAAGGCTGGCCACAAACAGGCTCAGCAAGATGGACACAGGTATGGTCCAGCTGGTGAGCTTAAGGCGCAGCAGCATGAGGCCACCGGCTAAATAAGCCAAGTTCACCCATTGCCAGCCCAAGCCCGCTAAACCATCAAACACCGGATTCGCTAAGATCTCGTTCGCGGTATGACCTTGGGTAAAACCAGTTTTTAAGGTGTCGAGCGGGGTGGCCATGGTCGCGCCGTCTGCCAGTTCGCGCAGCTGATGGGGGCTAAAACCGTCTAACGTAAAACCGGTAAAAATAGCCGACACACTGTCGGCAAAGGTGACCGGATACAATTGTAATTCCAGCGGCGGCAGCCAGCTGGTCATCTGCAGCGGAAACGATACCAAGAGCAATACGTAGGCGATCATGGCGGGATTAAACAGGTTTTGGCCGATGCCACCATACAGGTGTTTAGCCACGATAATGGCAAAGCCGGTGCCAATGACGACTAGCCACCAAGGTGCCAGCGGCGGCAGGGCGATACCAATTAAGATGGCGGTTAACAGCGCCGAGTTATCTTTCAGCGGACTTAAACGCCGACCGCGCAAGGCTAATACTAAGGCTTCGGCACCGTAAGCGGTGAGAATGGCCAGCAGTATTTGAATGAGGCTGCCCGAGCCAAAAAACCACCACTGAGCGCCGATACCCGGCAGCAAGCAATAGCAAACGCGCCGCATCAATGTGGGCGTGTCGAGCGGGATACGATCGTGAGGTGAGCTGCTAATTGTTAACGCCATTATGACTCGTCTTCTTTTTTGTCTGATGGTTTGTCTGATGCTTGCTCAGTCTGGATGCCAGTCGCTTTTGCCGCTTGGCGTGCCTTGGCTCTCGCCACGGCGGCCTTAATGGCAGCTTGTTTTGCCGCTGCTGGATCTGGCTGCGACGCACTGCTTGCTGCGGCATCGCCGCGCGTTACTGGTTTAGCATCGATTGCCGGTCGAGCTTCGGCAACCGGTTTAGGCTCTGTAACTGACTCTGCTGGTTGTGCGGCCTTGCGTGCTTTAGCTCGGGCCACTGCCGCTTGAATGGCGGCTTTTTTGGCATCGAGAGGCGCCGCGCTTTGGCTGCTTTCTGCTTCAGGCTTGCCGTTATCTGTGATTGATTGCACTGCCACGGCTGGTTGCTCAAGCGATTCAGCCGCTTGTGCGGCCTTGCGCGCTTTAGCTCGGGCGACGGCCGCTTGAATAGCGGCTTTTTTAGCATCAATAGGCGCGCTGCCCTCTGCCCCTGTCTCGCTATTTTCTGCTCCAGTATTCTTTTCAATCACAGCCGTATTTACTGTGGGCGATGGCTCGCCAACAGGTGCATCCTTGGCAACTACGGTTGGATTTAATGCGGCCCTTGCCGCCTGTAATTCAGCTTCCTGACGGGCTTTAGCGCGCGCCACCGCAGCTTTAATGGCTTCTTTTTTATGGTCTACTCGTTCATTACCACTGTCGCGTTTACTTGCCTCTGCTTGTGCGGCTTTGGCTTTAGCGATGGCCGCCGCTACGGCCGGATTTTTAGCGGGAGTGGCGGTGGCGCTATCTGTGTTTAGCTCGCTAGCTGTTGCTGCGGCTTCTGCGGCCTTGCGTGCTTTAGCGCGAGCCAAGGCGGCGACCACTGCCGGATTCTTCCCCTGAGTTGCGCTTGCAGGTTCGGCATTTTCTTCGACACTACCACTATCACCAACACCAGCAGCTTGGGCGGCTTTTAGGGCGCGATTGCGTCTGGCTTCTTCTTTGCGGGCGGCACGCAAGGCGGTCATATCGTCCGGTGCTGTGGTTTGGCCATCCGTTGCTTCAGAAAGCTGGCGCGTTTTAACACGGGCCAAGGCGGCAGCCACCGGATCGATGCCGGTTTTAGCTGCTTGTTCGGCCATGCGTGCCTTACGGTCGGCGGCGGCTTTGGCTTGGCGGGCTTGGCGTTCGGCTTTTTCAACGGCTAGCCGCTCTTGTCGGGCTTCAAAGCGGATCTTGGCTCGTTCGGCTTGGTCTGCTTCATGGCGCGCGTGGCGAATATCGGCTTTCGCTATTCGATAATATTCCACCAAGGGAATATTACTGGGGCATACGTAGGCGCAAGCGCCGCATTCGATGCAGTCAAACAGGTTATGACTTTCAAGCTTGTCGTGCTCTTCGCTGCGTGCATACCAATACAGCTGTTGCGGCAATAGGCTGGCGGGGCAGGCGTCCGCACATAGGCTGCAACGAATGCAGGGCATTTCTTCGGCGGGCGGCGCTAGTTCGGCATATTTTGGCGCCAGTATGCAGTTACTGCCTTTAATAATGGGCGCGGCGGCTGAATGCAGCGTAAAGCCCATCATGGGGCCGCCCATAATAATTCGTTGCTCCCGCTCGGCGGTGAGGCCATAGCGTTTTAATAAATAACGTACTGGCGTACCTAAGTGCACCCAGGCGTTACCGGGTGTAGCAAAAGCGTCACCGGCCAAGGTGACCACGCGGCGGATCAGCGGCTCGTCGTTGATAATGGCTTGCTGAATAGCATAAACGGTGCCGACGTTTTGCATCACTATGCCTAAATCCGACGGCAAACCTTGGTGCGGCACCTGTAAGCCGGTGAGCACTTCGATAAGCTGCTTTTCACCGCCAGAGGGGTATTTAGTTGGGATGGCGATGATCTGCAGGCTGTCATCTTGATTGGCCGCATTCTTTGCGGCCTTGAGTGCTGATAATGCCTCAGGTTTATTGTCTTCCACCACCAAAATGGTCAGCTTAGGCTGCACGATGTGGCGCAAAATCTCGATGCCTTGCAAAATCTCGCCTGCGTGCTCACGCATTAAACGGTCGTCGGCACTGATGTAAGGCTCACACTCTACGCCATTGATAATTAGCGTGCTGATCCCACCAGCATGGGCTTCTTTACTCTTTCCTTCACTGACCGCCGGAGCAGACGGGGCAGAGAGCGGAGCAGGCTTGCGAGCCGCAAGTTTCACATGAGCCGGAAACCCCGCGCCACCCAAGCCGGTAATGCCCGCTTGATGGAGTCGGGTCAGTAACACATCGGGCTCGAGCAAGTGATAATCCGCAACCGGAAAACGCGCCCGCCAACGCTCTTGGCCATCGGGCTTAAGCACGATACACAAGCCACTTAAGCCAGAAGGGTGGCATAAGGGTCTGTCTTCAATGGCGGAGATAACACCGGAAGTCGGTGCATGCACTGGCACCATCATGGGATTCAGCGGCTCGGTCAGCGCTTGGCCTTTAAGCACCTGCTCGCCGACGCTCACGCTTAATTGCGCCGCTTGGCCGATATGCTGGCGTACTTGCAACACTAACTCTTCTGGTAAGCCCGCCTCGCTGATCGCCGTTAAGTTAGCGGGAGACTTACGATCAGGCGGATGTATGCCACCGTGAAAGGTGTGTAGCTGGACGGCTTTAGGTTTTTTTAATGTGGGTTTTAACGACGACATCTTACTCTACCTGCTTGATGGCGATGGGCTCGAGCTGCCATTTCCAATTATCGGTGGTGACGGTAATGGGGATCATTTCGATGCAGTCGGTGGGGCAGGGGTCCACACATAAATCACAGCCGGTGCACTCATCACTGATCACCGTATGCAGCGCCTTGGTGGCACCCACTATGGCATCTACCGGGCAGGCGGCAATGCATTTGGTGCAACCAATACACATATCTTCATGAATAAAGGCCACCCGTTTTTCCGGCACGGCGGCGGCTTCGCCCATGGTTTGCGGCTCCACGCCCATAAGATCGGCAATCTTGCGCATAGTGGCGTCGCCACCGGGCACGCACTTATTAATGTCATCGCCGTCGGCCACGGCTTGTGCATAGGGCATACAACCCGGGTAACCACACTGGCCGCATTGGGTTTGCGGCAATAATTCGTCGAGCTGCTCAACGATAGGATCTGACTCCACCCGAAACTTAATGGCGGCAAAGCCCAAGATCAGACCAAAAATCAGCGCCAGCAGCGCCAATACTCCAATGGCGATTAAAATATTGCTCATTACACCTTCACCAAGCCAGTAAAGCCCATAAAGGCCAGTGACATTAGGCCCGCGGTGATCATGGCCAAGGCCGCGCCTTTAAAGGGAGCGGGCACATCTGCACCGGCTAAACGCTCGCGCATGGCGGCAAACAGCACCAGCACTAATGAAAAGCCCAAGGCGGCACCAAAGCCATACACCAAGCTTTGCATAAAGTTATGTTGTTCATTGATGTTCAGCAGTGCCACGCCCAATACGGCGCAGTTAGTGGTGATCAGCGGCAAGAAAATGCCCAGCAAACGATATAGCGTTGGGCTGGTTTTATGCACCACCATCTCGGTGAACTGCACCACCACCGCGATCACCAAAATAAACGACAAGGTGCGCAAATAGGTCAGCTCAAGCGGCAATAAGATGTACTGGTTCACCAAATAAGAGCAGGCGGCAGCTAAGGTCAGCACGAAGGTGGTGGCCATCCCCATGCCGATGGCGGTTTCCAGTTTGCCGGACACGCCCATGAAAGGGCACAGACCTAAAAACTTCACCAGCACGAAGTTGTTGACTAGCACGGTGCCGACAAACAGCAACAAGTATTCAGACATGATCACTCGGCGATTAAAAATGAGAGCAGCCATTATCGGACTTTACGTACCATTTCACAATGGCACTAAGAATGAGGAGGCAGTACAAGAGAATAGTCAACGGCTAACACAAGCTATTGATTAACATAATATTCACAGCAGTAACATAAAGCAGAATAATACCCGCGTCTGGGTTGTGGTTGTTAATTGTGCCTAAAACGACAAGACGCGGTACATAACCATGGATTGCTGCGTCGTTGCACTCCTCGTATAGGATGACGGATAAACAAGCTATACGCCTTACGCTGTGCGCTTTACGTTAAAAAAACACCTGTTTGGCCTTGTCTGTTCATTGCGAGCGTAGCGCGGCAATCCATGTTACAACGGCGCGGTACATAATTATGGATTGCCGCGCCGTTGCACTCCTCGCAATGACGGGAATGTGGTTTTTGCGAGCGCAGCGAAGCAATCCATTCTACAGGTCTGCACAGTGGCCAAACATAGATTGCCGCGTCGCTACGCTCCTCGCAATGACCACGGTTAGGGTTGGCTCTGGCCTTTTGTAGGGTCGCCTTACTTAGGCAGGAAGTATTCGACCGTTTGCGGCTTATTCTGCGTCAGACTGGGTTTTCTCAGCTTGCGCTTGGGCTTCTGCCGCTTCTTGTTCTTGCTTGGTGTGCTCGCCACCACAACCGCCACAACATCCACTCATATTCGTCTCCTACTGGCTTAAATGTGTTATCGGGTCTTGAACTCGAAGTCAGTATAAATAAGCCAGATAAGAATAAATGTGATCTGGAACAATTAAGTGGCATTTAAAATACAAGTTACATCCAGCTACGCTGGCCGGCGAAGTCCTCTTTACCAAAGAGACGGCCGGCTACAAAAGACGATTCTTTTGTAGGAGCCCCTATTTTCGATAAAGAGTATTCGGCTCGGTTTTGCTCTGATTTGGGTGATTTATATCCAGCTACGCTGGCCTGCCGAAGTCCTCTTTACCAAAGAGACGGGCAGCTACAAAGTGATTATTTTGTTTCTAGACGCCGCGGTGCTCTAGAACAACACATTCGACAATTGGTACATTTCTTCGTTGAAAGGACGCTTTAAGTGCTTGATGCAGTCAATAATGTCGTGATGCACAATATTGTTGCTTTGCAGGCCTACGCAGCGCCCGCCGTAGCCTTCTAGCAATAACTCCACCGCACGGGCACCCATGCGACTGGCCATAATGCGGTCTTGGGCACTGGGAGTACCGCCACGTTGCGTGTGGCCCAAGATGGTGGCGCGGGTATCACGACCCGTGGCTGCTTGAATATCAAAAGCGAGGCGATTGGCGTCACACATGTTTTCACACAGCGCGACTATGGCGTGTTTTTTACCTTTGACCACACCTTCGTGAATTTGCTGGATCAGCTCATCTTGATCAAAGGCCACTTCCGGCACTATCACGTATTCGGCGCCCCCCGCCACGGCGGCAGACGAGGTTAAATCACCGCAATGGCGGCCCATGATCTCGACTACCGAAATACGATTATGCGAGCTGCAGGTATCACGTAAACGGTCGATGGCTTCTACCGCCACATTCAGTGCCGTATCAAAGCCAATGGTAAAATCGGTGCCGGCAATATCATTATCTATGGTGCCGGGTATGCCAATACAGGGAAAGCCCATTTCAGTCAGTTTCATGGCGCCCATATAGGAGCCATCACCGCCAATCACCACCAGCGCATCTATGCCATGAAGTTTGAGGTTTTCGACTGCTTTAAGGCGCACGGCTTCATCTTTAAACTCCGGAAAACGCGCCGAGCCTAAGAAAGTGCCGCCACGGGTGATCACGTCGGACACCGAATGACGATCCAGCGACTCAATCTCGTTGTGATATAAGCCTTTATAACCGCTATGTATGCCAAACACTTCCAGACTATGGTGCAGGCCAGCACGCACCACGGCACGAATGGCGGCGTTCATGCCCGGCGCATCACCGCCACTGGTTAAGACTCCAATGCGTTTAATCATCAATATGACTCCCTTTGCTATTCATCACTAACCCTGACAAAAGACATTCAAGCTGTTCTTGCCACGGAATCCACGGAAGAAGACCAAGACCTAACAGGGAGATTATTTCTTTGTAAGGCCTTAACCCGACCCAAAAGATATTTTTGGTTTGAAATTTTGATTTTCTGTGCCTCTCATAAATAAAGAGGCGTGTTCTCGTGGCAAAGAAATCTTTAGTCTTGGTTTTAGCTGAGCTTAAGCGCCGGCGCGAATAATGGCAGCAAACTCGTCAGCGATCAGGGCGGCACCGCCTACTAGGGCACCGTCTATGTCGGCCATGGCAAATAAACCGGCTGCACTGGCACCTTTCACCGAACCACCGTAGAGAATTTGTATTTTAGCAGCAATGCTGGCGTCAAGATCTGCCAAGAAAGCGCGAATAGCGGCGTGCACGTTTTGTGCAATTTCTGGCGTGGCCGTTTTACCGGTACCAATCGCCCACACGGGTTCATAGGCGATCACCGCATTGCTGAAAGCCTCTATACCACAGTGATCAATCACGGCTTGCAGTTGGCGCTGAACTACGGCTTGGGTGTCATTGGCTTCAAACTGGGCGTCCGTTTCACCGATACACAATACGGGCGTTAAGCCAGCACGTTGCACGGCGGCAAATTTAGCGGCCACGGTAGCATCGGTCTCGTTATGCAAGGTGCGGCGCTCGCTGTGGCCCACCAATACATATTGCACATCAAACTCGGTATACATGATGGCCGAATTTTCGCCAGTAAAGGCGCCTTCACTGTTTAAGTCCGCATCTTGGGCGCCTAAAGCAATGGGGCTGTCGGCTAATAGCGTTTGCGCTTGGCCTAAAAATAACACAGGCGGGCACACGGCCACGGCCACAGTCGGGCACTCGGTGGCGGGAGCTTTCAGCGCCTTAATTAAGTCGGCAACCATGGTTTTGTTACCGTTTAACTTCCAGTTTCCCATTACTAAGATCTGGCGTCTTGTCTGTGTCATCTGTTGTTATTCCCTGTGCAGTCTGTGCAATAAATGGAGGCATTATAGAGGCAGGCCTCAAGCAAGACCAGCGCCCTGCGGGTAGCGGTACGTTAAAGACAACACCAATACCCTTTCGCCACGGAACCCACAGAATCCACGGAAAAATAGAGATTAAACCAAAACTAAATTATGGGTAAGACTAACCACTTCGGTGAGCGGTACGCTGTCAGTAAAAAGTAAGGCGTGAGGTGTATTAATAAGCCCTACAATAATATGTTTTTATAGCCTTGGCTTTACTTCCGTGGATTCCGTGTTCTTCCGTGGCAAAAAGTCACTATCTGTTAATGTTTTAACGTACAGTTGACGGCTTACCGCTTCTTTTAAGAGGCCGAGATACTCGTGCCAAGCGGTTTCGCTGCGTTCTAGATACCGCGCTTTAGGCAAATACGTGTAGAGCGGCAGCTTGGCGCGGCTTTCTTTGTGCTGAAGGCTCTCCTTCGCTAAATGGCCAACGGGTGCGGCCGTGGGGTGGGCACCTTGGTCGTTAAATAAGCGCATAGCACGCGGCATATGGCTGGCGGATGTGACTAATAATGCTTGTCGGCCTTTAATCAGCGGTGCTATGGCGACAGCTTCTTCAAAGGTGTCTTGCGGTAGCGGCAGTTCAATAATACGCGATTTATTAATACCAAAACTTTGCGCCACTGCGCTATAAAGCTCGGCGCTGGAGCGACCTTCACTGCCTGCATAACCACTGACAATTAACCGAGCATCAGGGTAGGCCAAGCTTAAATGTATGCCCTCACTAATGCGCGCTAGGCCGGCACTGCCCAGCTGGCTGAGTAACGGTAAGCTAAGGTCGGCCACTTGAGCGGCACCCAGCACGATAATATCTTGTATTGGGTCTGTGTTAGGAGTGGAGACATCCACTAAATAAGGCGGATGTTGCGCTTCAAGTGGGGCTATTAAAGCGTTGGCCACCGGTCGCGTTGACAGTAAGCACAGACTTATGATGGCGAACAGCACCAAGCTGACGCCGCTGCGTTTATGCTGTTTAAGCACTAACACTAAGCCAATAAGGCTGATGATTAACAGCAAGGGCAGCGGTAATAACAGGCTACCGAGCCACTTTTTCGCCAAAAAAACCGATCCCACGCACGCACTCATTTGTTAAGGCCCAAGGTTATGACAGAATAGCGGCCCCTGAGCCGTTAAGAAATAGCCGTGCAGTCCAATACTAATTTTGATAGCAAAGCCCAAGCGTTTTCCCGCAACATTTATGGCACCACTAAAGGTCGCATTCGTCTCGCCGTATTAGAGCGTGATCTCGATGCGCTCTTGGCAACCTTACCGCAGGGTAAAAAGCTGCGTATCTTGGATGCGGGCGGTGGCTTTGGCCCTTTATCTCAAGGCTTAGCCGCGCTAGGCCATAGTGTGGTGCTGTGTGATTTATCCGCCGATATGCTGGCGCTGGCCCGCGAGCAAGTGCAGGACAAGGGCATCTTGGGCCAGTTTGAATTTATTCATGCACCGATACAGTCTTTGATGGTGTCGGATATTGGTCAGTTTGATCTGATCTTGTGCCATGCAGTGCTAGAGTGGGTGGAGCATCAAGCTGAGCTATTAGCCTGCTTAGAAGCTTTGCTGGTGGACGACGGCCACTTATCTTTGATGTTTTATAATCGCGACGGGCTTTTATATCACAGCCTAGTGATGGGCCATTTTGATTACGTATACGCAGATTTGGTCAAAAAGCGACGTCAGAAGCTGACCCCAGGCTGGCCCTGTCGGCCGGAGCAGGTTAATGACTGGCTGCAGGCGCTGGGCTTTGTTATAACCGACCGCAGCGGCGTGCGCGTGATCCACGACTATATGGTCAATAAAACCCTGCGCGTGGAGCAGGCGGATGAAGTGATCGCTATGGAGTTAGCCCACGCCAAAATCGCCCCTTTTATGCACCTAGGCCGATATATTCATGTAGTGGCGCAGAAATCAGCGCCGAGCACCCAGCTAAGAGATTAAGACTAGAGATTTCTTGCCACGCCTCTTTGTTATGAGAAGCACGAAAAATAAGCACTAACAGAGCATGACTTACTGGTAATTCCTTACAATATATAATGTTTTATATTTTAAGGGTTTTGGTTTTCTTCCGTGGGTTCCGTGGATTCCGTGGCAAAAATGTTCTGTCGCTTTTAGGTTTTAATTTATAGCTGACCGTATACGGCTTACAGCTCCCCGAAGGGGATAATGATTACTTCAATGGCCGTAAAGAATGAGGCGTAAAATGTTAGGCGTTAGTGCCCACACGTTCTGTGTTTGGCCCCTCACACCTCACGTCTTACTCCTTACGGCTAAAGATAAAGAGAGCACATAAATGACAGACATGTCCCGCACCCTGCCGGACTGGATAGGTTGGGTGATAGAAGAGCAATGTCAGCTCAACCTGCCGCCCGAGCGGCTGGCGTTGTTGCTGGCGATTCAAGTATTTAGCCAAAATGGCGAGCAGTCTCAATTGTCTGAGGCGGACTTACAGCATGCCTTTAGCTTCGTAAGCAAAGGCTTCGGCCAAGTGGAAGAAACCCAAGTTAGCCGCGCCAACAATGCCATCAATGATTTAGTCAGCCAACGGCTGCTCAGTCGTTTTCAAGCCCAAGCGGGTGACGATGACAGCCTGTATCGCTTAACGCGTTTAGGCGTGGGTATCGTCGATTTCTTTGCCGCGCAAAGAGATGTTAGCCAAATTAAGCTGTCGTTGCAGCTGGAGCAAATTAGCCTAGATCTGAATAAGATTGCCGCCACCATGGCTGACAATCCCAATGATGAGCTGTGGCAGCAAGAGGTAGCAGGGCGTCTTACCTATTCGGTGGCTGAGCAATTGGCACGTATCGACGATACCCAACGCGCCATGGACGAGCAGCAAAATGCCGTTAAAGCCAATATTGCCGCACTCCTGCATAAAAACTGGCACGAGGCCATTGCTGCCTGCGAGCAATTATTGCGTGAAACCGGCCATACCTTGCGCGAGCTTCAAGATACGCTGGATAAAGCCGGCCATGGCTTGCAGCTCAGCTTATTGAATATTGAAGAGCTGTTGCAAGGTGACGCGCGCGGTTTGGCATTAGCCCCTTTATGCCAACAGCTGCAAGCGCGATTAGACGCCATTATTTTGTGGGGCAGCCAGTGTATTGAGCTGTGGTCACGCTACGACTTGCACGTACATCGCTTTATTCGTACTGCCATCGACATGGATAAAAACCGTGCCTTTAGTCAGCGCTTGCGCGAGTCGATTCGCCAATTTGAAGATCATAACTGGCAGTTGCGCATCGCACTGGCCGAGCCGCTGCTTGAGTTAAGAGCGGAAACGCTCGCCGCTTATGCGGACGAAGTCACCGGTGAGCTGCCAGAAGAGTTGGAATATCACGAGATGCTGGATGTGACCGCAGAGTTATCTGGGCGCATTCGTGAGCATCTGCAGCATTTTGCAGAAGATGGCCGCCCGCTCGACATGGCCATGGTGCTGAAAGGCTATTTAGCAGATTTCCCGCACTACCAACATTTTGATATTGCTCGCCTGCTGATTGATGAAGCAGTGAAGCTCGGCCACGCCAACGCTGAATGTGTAGGCGCCGCCCAGCCAGAATGGCAACGCATTAACGCCCACGGGGCCAAGGTACAAGCACATGTTATCGACCAATACTGAGTCTGCACTCGCACCGCGTTTGGCCTTGGCCATCGCCAATCCGTTATTTCCGATGCTCGACAGTCAGCTGCGCACCGGCCGCCACATTAGCGCCGACGAGCTGGAAGTGCACTCGCTGTTACAAGAATATTATCCCGAATTAGAAACCTTTTATCAGCGCTATCAAGTGGAACTGGTGCGCGCGCCTGAGGGCTTTTATTATCTGCGCCCGCGCTCCACCAGTGAGATTAACTCCTCGATTTTGTCTGAGCTGGAAATGCTGGTGGGCAAGGTGTTGTGCTATCTCTACTTAAGCCCAGATCGCCTAGTGAATGAAGGCGTGTTCTCCTTGCTGGACTTGCAAGAAGAAGTATTAACCTTGGCCAATGAAAGCGCACTGTTACGTATGGTCAATCAGCGCGCCGGCGGCAGTGATTTAGACCGTCGTAAGCTGCAAGACAAACTGAAAAGTGCTATTCGCCGCCTTAAGCGCTTAGGCATGGTGAGCAATGTGGGCACACAAGATAAGTTTCGTATTAGCGAAGCGGTGTTTCGCTTTGCCGCCGATGTGCGCACCGATGAAGATCCGCGTGAACTGCAACTGCGCATGATCCGCGACGGCGAGGCAGTGGCCGGTGATGACGAGGCTGATGAAGAGCAGCGAGATGAGCAAGATGCGGGATCAGCACAAGAAACCGAGCAAGATGATCAGGAGAATACGCTGTGAGCACTCATATAAATAATACGTCTGCGACCGATACCTTGCCTGAGAATGTGCTCGCTCATGCTAATGAAGAGCTGCTCACCCTGAGTGCGTCGCCCGAATTTGAACAAGAAGCCGAGCCTGCGGCGAGCGACTTTGTACGTGGTAAATTCCACTCGCTGACCATGGTCAACTGGAACGGTTTTTTTGCTCGCACCTTTGAGCTGGACACGCTTGTGACCACGCTTTCTGGCGGTAACGGCGCCGGTAAGTCCACCACTATGGCCGCTTTTATTGCCGCGCTGATCCCTGACTTAAGCCTACTGCATTTTCGTAATACTACCGAAGCGGGCAGTCAATCTGGCAGTCGCGACAAAGGCCTATACGGCAAGCTGCAGCGCGGCCATTGCTATTCCATGATCGAGATTAATACCTCTCAGGGCGAGCGCGTCTGGTTTGGTGTGCACCTAGAGCAAGTAGCAAACCGCGATAACAAGGTGAATCTCACCGCCTTTAGCGTGCGCGGAGCTAGTCTCGGTGACTTAGACAAGATTAAGCCCACCGAGCTGTTGTTAGCTCAGCTTGAAGACGGTCGTGGTCAGGTGCGCTCGCTCAATGAATTGAAAGCCGCGGCCATTGCTTGTGACCTGCAATTTACCCGTTTTAATACCGTATCCGAATATCACAACTTCTTGTTTGATGTGGGTGTCACGCCGCGCAAACTTAAAGATCAGCGCGACCGCGTTAAGTTTTATCGTCTGATTGAGGCTTCGCTCTATGGCGGTATTTCCAGCACTATTAGTCGCAGCCTTAAAGATTACTTATTGCCAGAAAACGCCGGTATTCGCCAAGCGTTTAACGATATGGAAGCGGCCATCTTTGAAAACCGCCGCACCCTAGAAGCGATTCGTGAAACCCAGCGCCAGCGTGATGTATTTCGCCAACTGATCACCGAAACCACCCACTATGTGGCGGCGGATTATGTGCGTAACAGCGCCGAGAAAAAGCGCCTGTCTGAGCAAGCATTATCGGCGCGCAAAGCCTTGACTCACGAGCGTAATATCTTGGCCGAAGAGCGCGAGCGGCTGATTTATCTGGCGGACGAGCTGGAGCAGTTGGGCGCCCACGAGCGCATGTTAACCCAAGAATTAGACATGGCTTCCGAGCACTTAGCGCGAGTATTAAACGGCGTTAAGCTCAATGAAAAAATTCAAAGCTATCAATATGAATTAGATGAGCTGGCCGAGAAGCTGGCCATTCAAGAAGAAACCTTAGCCGAGCTGCAAGACGAGCACGATCTGGCGGTTACTACTAAGGGTGCGGCGGATGAAGAAGTCGACAGCCTAAAAAGCCAGTTGGCGGATTATCAGCAAGCGCTCGACACCCAACAAACCCGCGCCATTCAATATCGCCAAGCGCGCAACGCCCTCGGCGAGGCGAAGGTGGCCTGTGGTTTACCGGATCTGACGCCAGAATCGGCAAAAACTGAAGAACAAGCCCACCTTGCCCAAGAGCAAGCATTAACCAGCGTGGTGCTTGAGCAGCGCCAGCATCTTTCGTTAGCCGAAGCGGCACGGGCCCAATACGATCATGCCTTAGCGTTATTAAAAGGCATAGACGCCAATGTAGAGCGGGCGCAGGCTTTTGTGCGCGCCAATCAATTACTCGAGCAAGGCCGTGAGTATCAGGCGTTGCTGGCGCGCGAAACCAGTATTCGCCAGCAATATGCCCAAGCGTCGCAAAACCTCGATAAGCGTCATAAAGCACAAGCGTTGCAAGCTGAATTAGCGCAGTTAGGCCGACAGGTGAATGACGCGGACGAGCTGGAAATGCAGCTCGCTGAGCTGGACGAGCAACGCATTGAACTGGAAGCCCACTTTGCCGATTGTGCCGATGAACAACGCCAGTTTCAGGCTCAGCGCAACCTTATTGCCCCCAAAGTGGCGGCACTGCGCGTTCAAGCACCGGCGTGGCATAAGGCTCAGCAGCAATTAGTTAGGCTGCGTGAGTTATCAGATTTGCCGTTATTGGACGCCTCTGAAGTTACCGCCGCCATGCAACAGGCTTTGCGTGCCGAGCACGGTGCCGAGCAGCTTAAGCAACAAGCGCTGCACACCAAGCAGCAATTAGAGCTACAAGTGCGCGGCTTGCACGGCGGCAGTGATGCAGATCCACGCCTTATCGCCTTGTGTGAGCAATTAGGCGGCACCTTACTGGCGGATGTGTATGACGATATCGCGGTAGAAGATGCCCCTTATTATGAGGCGCTGTACGGCCCGGCTCGTAACGGCATAGTAGTGCAGGATCCGCAAGCTGCCCTTGAGCAACTGCAAGCGCTAGAGTCTTGCCCTGCAGATGTGTATCTGATCCAAGGCAACCCAGATGCCTTCGATGAAGATGTATTGCACGCCACCGAGCTGGGTAACGCAATTTGGGTGAAAAACGGCGAGCGCCAATTGCGCTATTCGCGCTTTACCACAGAGCCCTTATTTGGCCGCGCGGCGCGCGAGGCGAAAATTGGCCAGCTGAATCTTGAGTTAGAAACCAGCAACGCTCAGTACGCCGAGTCGGCCTTTAATCAGCAAAAACAAAGTCGCTTGTATCATCAGCTAAGCGAATTTGTGAGCCAAGGCATGCAGGATGCGTTTGGGCCAAACCCAGAAGCCGAGCTCGAGCAACTCAGCGCCAGTCAAGCGCAGTTGGATGAAGAATTAAGTAACAGCCAAAGTGAACTGCAGCAATGGCAAGCCAAGCGTGAGCAAGTGCGCGGCCAACAAACGCTGTTGCAACGCTTATTGCCCTTGGCCGAGTACTTAAATGAGCCTGAAGCCGAAGCGCGTTTAGCGGCGGCCACTGCTGAACAAGATGCCCTGACCCAAGCCCGCGACTTTATGGCCGCACACGGCCAAAAATTAGGCCGCTTGGCGGAGCAAGTACAAGTATTACGCCAAGATCCCGCCGAGTTTGAGCAGCTGCAGCAACAAGTATTGGCAGCCGAAGCCGAGCTGACCGAAGCCCGCACCCGCACTTATGCATTGACGCAGTTAGTGGCCCGCTTGCCGCACTTGGCCTATGCGGATGCGGAGCAGTTATTAGATCAAAGCTCGGCCATGAACGACAGCTTAAAAGCCAAATTAGTGCAGGCAGAAGACGCCAGACGTAAGGCAAACATTCGTGTTGAGCAACTGAGCGGTCGCGTTACCGATGCACTGCAAGCACGCACCGCCTTGGTGACCGGCCATAGTGCCCGTAATCAAACTTTGACTGAATTTAAAGAAGAGTTTGCCGCACTTGGCATTAGCTTGTCTGACGACATGGAAGAAAAAGCGCTCAGTAATAAGCGTGAACGCGAAAGCGAATTGGTACACACCCGCAGCCGTCGTAGCCAAACCGAGGCTCAGCGCCAAGTGTGTAAGCGCGAGATTGAATCGCTCAGTCAACGCTTAGGCAAAGACGGTCAAGGCTATTTTGCTGCGCGCAAGGCGCTGGTCAATCATAAAGCCAATTGGGCGACCGTGGTGCGCTTAGCTCGTGATAACGATGTAGAGCGTCGCCTCGCTAAGCCCGAACTCGCTTATTTAGATGCTGATGAGCTGCGCTCTATTTCTGATAAAGCCTTAGGCGCGCTGCGCATGGCGGTGGCTAACGATGAAGAGCTGCGCGATGCGCTACGCATCAGTGAAGGCCAGCGCAATACCCTGCAAAAAGTGCAGTTTTATGTGCTGGTGTTTAGCCATCTTAAAGCGCGTATTCGCCACGATATTATTCGGGCCGACGACCCAGTAGAAGCGCTGGAAGAAATGGAAGTAGAGCTGGGCCGCTTAGCCGACGAGCTGCAACAGCGCGAAGGTCAGTTGTCGTTGTCGTCCCATGAAGTGGCGGCAAAAATTAATACCATCATTAGGCGTGAGCAAAACCGTATTCGCCAACTCAACCAAGGCCTGCAAAATATCAGCTTTGGTTTGGTGGGGGGCGTGCGCTTAAACGTGAATATTCGCGACACTTATGCCCGTTTGTTAGAAGCCCTGAGCGATAAAGAAGGCCGCCATCAAGACTTGTTTGGCAGCAAAGAAATGAGCTTCTCCGAAGCCATGGGCAAGTTGTTCCAGCGCATCAATCCGCAGCTTGAACAAGGTGATCGCAGCCCGCAGGTATTAGGCCAAGCCTTGCTGGATTATCGCAATTATTTGGATCTGGATATCGAAGTACAGCGCGGGGCCGACGGTTGGCTGCGCGCCGAAAGTGGCGCGCTGTCTACTGGTGAAGCAATCGGTACTGGCCAGGCAATTTTGCTGATGGTACTGCAAAGCTGGGAAGAAGAGTCCCGTCATTTGCGCAGCCGTGAGGTATTGCCGTGTCGCTTATTATTCTTAGATGAGGCGGCGCGCCTAGATACGCGATCCATTGCCACCTTGTTTGAGCTTTGCGAGCGCCAAGATATGCAATTGCTGATTGCCGCGCCAGAAAATATCAGCCCCGAAAAAGGCACCACTTATAAGTTGATCCGTAAGGTACACGGCAAGCAAGAACAAGTGCACGTAGTAGGCTTACGCGGCTTCGCCGGAGAGCCCGCTTAATCTTTATTATTAAGTGATAAGTTTTAGCCCCCGCAATGCAAGTTGCGGGGGCTTTTTTTATGATCAGATAAGATTAAAAATGCGAGGCAATTAATACTGCGGAACTAACGTGGGTTTTATCGTTGCAGGATCTTATACCAATCTAAGTAAAAATATGATCTATCTCATAATTTCGGTGAAGAGGGCTTCGACGGTGTTGCGAAGCAGGATGAACAGTTAGATTTCCAGAATGATATTAAAGATTCACCTGATTACCCATAATGATTAGCCATATCTCAATAATTATTAATGAACAGATTCAATAACTTACAGAGTGTCGCGCGCCTATTCTCTTGTAGGAGCCAATTTATTCGGCTCGGTTTTATGTTTTGGTTTAAATCTAAACCTCAGTAACAGCCAGCAAAGCTGGCCAGCCGAAGTCCTCTTTACCAAAGAGACGGGCTGCTACAAAACCCAGACCATTTGACCTTGGAGCCAGACCGGCAGCTACAAAAGAACAAACTGAAACAGGGCGCATAATAGCTGAGGTTCATAAGTAATCAGGAAGATTCAAGACTCCTTAGCCATGGTCTTAGCGCTTGGTTTTAACCTTGTAGGTAGCCTTGTTTTCGGTAAAGAGCATGAGCTACGGTTTGCCGTTTTTGGTGGTTTAGGATTTGGCGCTGCTTTAAAACATCCAGCTACGCTGGCCCGCTGAATAAATTAGCGGCTACGGAGTATGGTGTTTTTTGTTGGTGGCCGTCTCTTAGGTAAAGAGGACTTCGCCACGGTTTGTAATTTGGCTTTAGTTTAGTGTTAACAATCAGCAGTCACTGTTTCCGTTTGCTGGTTACTAAATTGTCTGGGGCTAACCGCTACCACCAATAGCACCAACAAGGCGACCACCGCTAAGCCCATATACAAGCCATAAATGGCATCAAACACACTGTGGCGCAGATAGAGCGCCACATCTGCGGCCAGGTCCGATTGCTGCAAGCTGACCACCACATCATCGATATCTTGAGGTAAACGCGCGCGCAGCTCATTGGGTGCCTTGGCAAGTTGTGTAGTCAAACTGCCATTAAACAGCGTACCAAATACCGCAATACCCAAACTCTGACCTAAAAAGCGCGAGAACATATTGGCACCCGTGACCACGCCGCGTTGTTGCCAGCCCACCGAGGCTTGCGCGCCCACCAATAAGGGCGTCGACAATAAACCAAAGCCAGCACCCAACAACACCTGATCTAGCACCAGCACCCAAATTGACACTTGATAGGGAAAGACTAAAAATCCTGCTGTCGCCAATAACACCAGCACACTGCCAATCAAGGCCGTATTACGATAACCAATGCGCAGATACAACTTGGCCGACAAGCTAGACGCCGCCGGCCAGCCCAAGCTAATGGCCGCCAGCACTAAACCGGCGCTAATGGCATTGAGCCCATACACGGATTGCGTAAAGGTTGGTAAATAAGCGGTGGGTACCATAATAATAAAGCCCATGCCGATCATGGCTAAATTTGCCCCCGCCAGTGCCGGATTGCGCCACAGCCAGCCTGGCATAATGGGCTCAAGGGCGCGAGTTTGTGTCCATACCGCAAACATCAGCAATAGAACGGCAATACCAAAGGCGGTGAAGCTGGCGCTTGAACCCCAAGCCCAAGCCGTGCCGCCTTGCATCAGTGCAAAGATTAAACTGCCCACACCGGCCAAGATGGCGGCGGAGCCGAGATAATCGATGTTGTGGCGCTTTTTCACCACGTCTTCATGCAAGAACGCCATCAGTAAGCCAATCGCCAGCAGGCCAATGGGCAGGTTGACTAAAAATATCCAGTGCCAGGTCAGATATTCCACAAAGGTGCCCCCTAACATGGGACCAGAAATGGCGGCTATGCCCCACACGCTGGACAAATAGCCTTGCACGCGACCGCGCTCTTCTAGGCTATATAAGTCGCCGGCCAAGGTGTTGATGGTGGCCATAATGGCGCCCGCGCCCAAACCTTGCAGCCCACGAAAGGCAATTAAACTGGGCATATCCCAGGCAAAGGCACAGGCGGCAGATCCCACTAAAAACAACGTACTGCCAAAGATCAAAATCGGTTTTCGACCGTATAAGTCAGCCAACTTACCGTATACGGGAATAGTGACGGTCTGCGTCAGCAAATAAATTGAAAATACCCAAGTAAACAATGAAAAATCGCCTAAGTCCGCCACGATTTGCGGCACTGCGGTGGATACAATGGTTACGTCCATGGCAGCCAGCATCATAAACAACATTAATGCAGTTAAGATCCAAGGTCGATGAGCCTGAGGGCGCTGTGTTTCGGACACGTTAATTCCTTAAAAAATTACCCATGGCTCAAGCAAGCTGCACAGCTTGTTTAAGCAGCAGGTTAATGAGATGAACACTATCAATACCTAACCTGCTACTAATGAGCAAGAAAGTAGGGCGATATGTATTTATCGCAGGGTAATGCTCACCTAGACACTCATATTCGCGCCCTTTTTATACCGCTTCGCTTGAGTAAGCTAGGCTGAGGTCTATAAAGCTTTGCTTAATCAGTAACAGCGGTGGCTTGTTATTAGGGTCTGTTGACCTTTAGCGGTACAAGGAGAGACTGATGAACGGTAAAACAGGAGGCTGCGAGCAAGTGTATTGTAGCCAATGTGTGAATAAAGAGGCGCTGGATTTTGATTTTACCATGGCGTTTCAGCCGATCATTAATTGCCAATCCTTAACCATATTTGGTTATGAGGCGCTGGTTCGTGGCCTAAATAATGAGTCGGCGTACTCTATTATTTCCAAGGTTAACGATGAGAACCGCTACTTATTTGATCAGCTGTGCCGAGTTAAGGCCATCGCTTTGGCAGCTAAGCTCGAGGTGAGCACTATGCTCAGCATTAACTTTCTGCCTAATGCTATTTCTCAACCTGAGCGTTGTATACGCACCACGCTTGCGGCAGCCAAAGAGCATAACTTTCCTATCGAGCGTATTATATTTGAGTTTACTGAGACCGAAAAGCTCGAGGATAATAAGCATATTCAGCGGGTAATTGAATATTATCAGCAGCTAAATTTCACCACGGCCACCGATGATTTTGGCTCGGGGTATTCCGGCCTTAATTTATTAGCGGACTTTCAAACCGATATTATTAAGCTGGATATGGAGCTTATTCGTAACATCCAACAAGATAAAGTACGCCAAGTCATAGTCAAAAATTGCCTAAGTATGTTTGCCGATCTTAACGTCACGCCACTGGCCGAAGGCATAGAAACCCTAGGCGAATATCATTGGCTGCGCGAAGCAGGTGTGGAGCTGATGCAAGGCTACTTGTTTGCCAAGCCCGGCTTTGAGTATTTGCCGGAGGTGAACTTTTCTGATTTGGTCGATACTTATGAACAGAGTAGTAGTGTCTAAGCTTTAAAAAACTAAAAAAAGGCCACGCAATTGCGTGGCCTTTTAACGTTATAAAAACGAACTAACGACTAACTAGTCGTCGTTGTCATTGGGGCATCATCACTGGGGTTTGATGCAGCACTGGATTTAGCTTTCAACTTCACACTCAAGGGCTTAGCTTGGCGTTCTTCAGTCGCAGCTAGCTCAACTGCTTGCTCCATAAGCTGCACGTTAGCCGCAGGTGCACTCCCTGCTTTATCGACGCCAAAGTAAACAGTACTGTGCGGGAACGGAATTTCGATACCGGCCTGCTCAAAGTACTGCTTCACTAAGCGGTTATAAGCGCGCCCTACGGCCCATTGCATACCCGGTGTGGTTTTAATGCGAACCCGAATATTCACCGAGCTGTCGGCCAAGGCCACCACACCCGACACTTCCAGTGCATCCAGCACTTCGTGTTTCATGTCTTTATTGGCGGCCAGCTCATCAAAGGCAAGCTGCAGCTGCTCAATGGCCGCGTCTATGCTTTCGCGATACGCCACGCGGTATACGCCTACATGGTAACCAAACTCACGCATGTAGTTAGACACCGTATCTACGCTGGAGAAGGGAATAATATGATAGGTGCCGTTTATATCACGTATGCCCACCGAGCGAATGCTTAAGCGCTCGGCGGTGCCAGTAATACCCGCTAAGGTCACTACATCACCGGTATTCATGGCATTTTCTATTTGAATAAATACGCCGGTAATTATGTCTTGCACCAGTTTTTGCGCACCAAAACCAATGGCCAAACCTAGCACACCGGCACCGGCGATCAGCGGGCCAATATTAATGCCAATCTGTGAGAGGGCAATCATAAAGGTCATGGTGGCCAAGGTAATGGCCAAGGCGTTTCTAAACAGCAATAACAGCGTTTGCGCGCGCGCAGAGGGCTGACCTGATCCAGTTTCGGGGTTCAGTTTATGCTCAATTAAGCTGGCCAATAACACCCATAGCAGGGCGGCGACCGCCAAAATAATGGCCACGGCAATCACTTTGCTCATTAGCTTGCCGCCAGCTTCAGACTCATACCAGGCGTTTAAATCCACGATGTACCAAGCGTTCAGCACTAACAGCACCGCCATGCTTACTATGAGTATCCGTAAAAAACGCAGCGCCGTTGGCACATAACTATTAATGCGTGGCTCCAGCAACGGCAGCTTACGGCGTAAATCGTCCGATAAGTTAATGTGACGGCCGATGGTTTGGCTGAGCAAGGTCGACAACAAAATTGCCACCACAATCACCGCCAGCGTTTTCAGCGTGGCATACAGCACAAAGGGCAGTGCTTCGGCGGGGCTGAGCAGGGTCAGCACAAACACGGTAGCAAAGTAGGCCAGTGCAATTAAATGCCAAGTACGGGATAACAAGATCAGGCTAAATTGCCCGGCAGAGAGGGTACTTTTTTCGGCTTGCAGTCGAATCGCCCGGCGCAGTCGCAGACGATTCTTTAGGATAACGATCACCGCATAAATAAAGGCCACCAGCATAATTAAGGTATTAATGGCCTGGCTCAAGGTGGGAGATACATTAATGTTGACCAAGGGCTCCAATACCATAACCCCATAGCCGACTAAGCCGATCAGCAGCGCAAACCAGCGGTTCCAGTAGCGGGCTTCTTGCCCGTTGATGGGCAATAAGCGCAAGCCGTCATAACCCGACGAGAACAAGACTCTTAAGCCGGCCTTCAATAACTCAATCACCAAAAAGGCATTTAAAAATAATGAAGCCTGCGTGGTGAGCTCACCGGTTTGGCCAATCACAAAGGTGGCAATCAAGCTACCCGCGGCATACGCCAAACCGAGTGCCAATACATCCACTACGGCCGCGACAGCCACCCCGACCACTAACCGCAAAACCGGCGTTTTGTTTGGGCTATTGGCTTCGTTGGTAGCTTTATCGTTATGAGTAACGGCATTATGTTCATGAATGCTTTCACTATGGCGTGACCAATGGCTTAAACGCGTAAAGATAGGGCGGGCCAAACGGCGTAACAGCCAAAATATTACCCAAGTGGCGATAATCACCAAACCCAGATTAATGCTGGCGCTAACAAACTTACTCATTTTAAAGTTGCCGTTATCGCCATCTATATCACCCATTAACAGTGATTGGATAACGTTGGCCAAGCTATGAAACTGCTTGCCCATATCACCGGCAATGTTGCGGGTGGTGTCAGCCAGTTGTTTCGTTTTTGAAGGCTCACCCGTTTGCTCGCTAGGCGATGCTGCGGGCGAGCCTTGCGCTGCTTGGGTTTGTGATGCAGGCAGTTTTTGCTGCTCAGACAGTAAGTGCAGTTGCTCAATAAGCTGAGTACGGGTTTGCTCATTTTCTAAAATTTCAGCAAGCGCCTCATAAGGTGCAGGAGAGGGTGTAGTCGCGCTTTGGGCATGCGCCACGCTCATTAAAGGAGCACAAAGCATCCATAAGAGCAGCAGCGTGAGAGATTTCAATTGGTTCACCAGTGGCCTCCGATCGGCGGTCAGCGTTATGAATTAGGAATGAAGATGCTGGCATTGCTTATACTTACAGCAGCAATGCGACGAGTTAGGGTAACACAGCATTTAGTGCCATGTTAGTTATCAAAGGCTTACGATTAATCACCACATAAAAAATACTAAGATCACTAAGTAGTTAGCTGTTATGAGCCGAAAACTTTCCCCTTACTGAGCGCAGTATTGATGCTCTCAATCTACCTATAACTTCTAGCTACAAAGGCAGACTAGTTTGAGTCATTTCGTTGGTTAATATTAATTCAGTATGTTCTTTAATCTGTTATTTGCTTTTATTTAGGCCTAGTTCACTGTTAGCAAGCTATTATTTAACGGTTTATAAACAAAAGTGCAACCTTGGTCTAAGCTCAGTTTTAAGCCAAGCTCTCACTACTCGGCCCTCACTCAGGTTAGGTAGAGCAACGGCATCAGCACAATATTTGCCAACCCTATGCCAAATAAATGGGGTGCTAACATGAAACAGCTGCTGGAGATAAACGAATATGGAACCCACTCGAGGTGTAAGTAGACGCGCAGTATTATCTTGGATTGGTAAAACCGCCGGCGCCGCCGCTATGTATCAGGCGATGACCACCTTAGGTTTTGCCAGTGAATCTAAATTTGATAAAGACAACTACCAACTCTCGGGCGAGGCCCCTAAAGGCTCGACCGTGTTGATCTTAGGCGCAGGCCTAGCCGGCATGACAGCAGCCTATGAATTACGTAAAGCCGGTTATCAAGTTAAGTTATTGGAATACAACCAAAAAGCCGGCGGGCGTTGTTGGACCTTAAGAGGGGGGGATTCTTACACCGAATTAGGTGGGGCTAAGCAAGAGTGTAAATTTGATGAAGGCTTATATATCAACCCAGGCCCGTGGCGCATTCCTTACCATCACCATGCAGTATTGCATTACTGCAAACAGTTTAACGTGAAGCTGGAAGTCTTTAGCCAAATTAACCACAACGCCTATGTGCACAGCACTAAAGCCTTTGGCGGTAAGCCAAAGCGCTATCGTGAGGTTAACGCAGACTTTCAAGGGCACATTGCAGAATTGCTGGCCAAGTGCGTAAACCAGAAAGGCCTAGACGATGCCATGAGCAAAGATGATACCGAGCGGCTGCTGTTAGTGATGCGCCAATGGGGATCGCTCAACGGTGACGACAAATACGTGAAGTCTGTAGAAGCCAGCTTAATGCGCGGCTACGATGTTATGCCCGGCGGCGGCCTAATGCCGGACGCCCAGCTGTCCGATCCCATGGGCGGCATAGAGTTGCTCAACTCTGACTTATGGAAGCACCTGCAAACGGGTAACCTGTTTGAATACCAAAGCACGATTTTTCAGCCCATCGGCGGCATGGACATGATTGCCAAAGGCTTTGAAAAAGAACTGGGTAGCCTTATTCGCTACAGCAGTAAAGTCACCAAAATCCATCAGGATGATAAAGGCGTTACGGTCAGCTATGTAGACAGCGAAAAGCCCGGCGACACCATGACCGAGTCTGCGGACTGGTGCGTGTGTACCATACCATTGTCTATTCTGGGCCAGATCCCCGCCAACTTTAGCGGTAAGTTGAGCAGTGCCATTCGCGCCGTACCTTACGATACCAGTGTGAAAGTGGGCTTGCAGTTTAAGCGTCGCTTCTGGGAAGAAGATGAACATATTTACGGCGGCATCAGCTACACGGATCTGCCGATAGAAATGATCAGTTACCCCAGCACCGATTATCACTCCGGTGGTAAAGGCGTGTTGCTGGGCGGCTATTTGTGGGATGAGAACTCTTACGAATTTACCGCCATGTCACCCGAAATGCGGGTGAAAAAGGCCCTAGAATATGGCGCACAAATACACCCGCAATACAAAGAAGAGTTTGATAACGGTATCGCGGTAGCCTGGCACAAAGTGCCGTGGACCAACGGTTGTTACGGCCTATGGACGCCAGAATCACGCGAAAAACACTATAAAAACTTATGTGAAATGGATAACCGTATCGTCTTAGCCGGTGAGCACGCCTCTTATATTCCTGCGTGGATGGAAGGCGCAATCTTATCGTCACTGGATGCCGTGAATCGCTTGCATGCTCATGCCCAAGCAGCCAAAAAAACTGAAGCTTAATAGGAGTTAATGATGAAAAAGTTAACCACATCCGCTCTTATGCTAGCTGCCAGTTCTTTGATGAGCGTTGGGGCGTTAGCAGGCACTCCCAGCGTCTCTGAGAGTGGCCAGTTTGAGCAAAAAACCGGTGAAGAGCTGTATAGCAGCATTTGCCAAGGCTGCCACATGGAAGACGGTAAAGGTGTGCACACGGGCGCCGGTTTTTATCCGGCCCTTGCTAATAATCCTAAGCTCAGCGCCGCAGGTTACCCCATTTATGTGCTAACCAATGGTTTTGGCGGCATGCCGAGTTTTAAGAGTTACCTCTCAGACGAGCAGATAGTGGAAGTTGTAAACTATGTGCGCACTCACTTTGGTAACGATTACCCAGAAAAAGTCACCCTAGAAGAGGTAAAAGCGGTGACTAAACGCTAAACTAAGCGGCGCCAAGCGAAAGCTTGGCGCCGTAAATAGGGTGCTGAATTAAATATTTATCCATCCATAAAAATGTTTAACACTCAATGCTAACCCCTTAAGGAGCTTAAATGAGCACACTGATTTCTGGCTACAAAATGTCCGGTTTAGCCATGGGCCTCATGATGCTGACTGCCGCAAGTTCAGCTCAAGCGGCAGAAGGTGAGCTAATCCGCCATAAACTCCCAAACTCTGACTTTCCTATCTCATTGGCGGTAGAAGTGCCGGCCAATAAAACAGTGGTGCACTTAAGTGGCCAAGTACCCACGGTGATTGACGATAAAGCCGACCCTAATAGCTTAAAAGCTTTCGGTACCATAGAAGAACAAACCGTCTCTACCTTAAAGGCAATCGAGAAAAATTTAGAGAGCCTCAACCTCACCATGGGCGATGTGTATCGCATGCAGGTGTTCTTGGTGGCAGAAGAAGGCAAAGTTGATTTTTCTGGTTTTATGAAAGGCTACACTCAGTTTTTTGGCACCAAAGAACAGCCTAACTTACCGGTACGCTCAGCAGTAGAAGTGGCCGCGCTGGTTAATCCAGGCTGGTTAATCGAAATTGAAGTCTCTGCCGTACGCCCTTAATCAACCTGAACTAATGTAGGTTTAAGTTTATTGGCTAACAGCCGCCTTATGAAAATAAGGCGGCTTTTTATTGTCTATTGCATTCGCAAAAATATCGCGCTTATATTCTCAGCCCACATTGCTTATAATCTGCCAGCTTCATTTGAGATTTAAAATCTAGCTGAAAATAACAGCTGTAAATCAAGCCGCAAAGCAGGTGACAAAGGTTAAGTTAAATCGTAAAGGAGGCAGTAGTTGCCTACAAGGCTCGGCGGTAGCCTGCCAGATCGCCATCTTTTTTTCGCGTAAATCACGGACTTAAGCGTGTAAAAATAGCGGTAAACCTTAGTTTTAAAGAGCCTGAACATGGCAAATTACACGGTCGCAGCGTAGTAGTACCTGCGTTTGAGGCATTACTTAGTCAGTTGATGTTATAAATCCATACCGACTTTCACCCACAACAGAGATCAAGAGTGACATTAAGTCACCACTGGTATCAGCGATGCTGAGCCCACTGATCTCGACTCAACAGCGAAAAATAGCCATGACTTCCTCACATCATCTTTTGTACTCTTTTCGTCGCTGTCCCTATGCCATGCGCGCTCGTCTGGGCATCTTGTTTGCTGAGTTGCAGGTGGAGCTGCGGGAGGTAACCCTGAAAAACAAACCTACCCAGATGCTAGCGATTAGCCCGAAAGGCACAGTGCCTGTGTTACAACTTGCTGATGGTGCTGTGATTGAAGAGAGCCGGGAGATAATGGTGTGGGCGCTTGAGCAGCAAGACCCACAAGGGCTGTTAGATGCAAAAGTTTTGCAGCAGGCCAACGCCTTGATCGAGCAAAACGACAACGAATTTAAACATTGGCTGGATCGTTATAAATACGCGGATCGTCATCCTGACATGACTCAGGCCGAGTATCGGCAACGGGGTGAAGCCTTTTTACAGGTTTTAGAGGCGTTGCTGACTAAAAACCCTTATCTAATGGGCGATAACGCGACCATTGCCGATATTGGCATCATGCCGTTTGTTCGCCAATTTGCCCATGTGGATCGTGAGGTTTTTTACCGCCTACCGTACCCAAAGCTGCAGTTGTGGCTACAGCACTGGCTAGAACACGCATGCTTTCTACAAGCCATGTCTAAGTTTCAGCCATGGCAAGAGGGCGATGACGTGGTGGTTTTTCCCTCTTAACGTTAATGGCTGAAATTTAGATGTTTATAGAGGAGCATAATGCCAAATCGTTAACTATGGTTGATGGTGTCATTAGTTGCCCTCATGAAGATGGCGTCAATATGCTTTAGGTGATAACCGCAAGGAGAGCCAATGCCGAGTTTATTTTCTATTGTGATTAGCGCCGTGTTACTGGCGTTTTTTATTAGTCCCCCCCTTTTTGCAGCCAATACAGATGTTTCAATAAGCCTTGCCTCATCTGATGGTGAAGCCGTGCCTATTGCAAAAGGCTCAATGGCAAATCAACAGCTTATCAGTGACGCCAGTATTGGTGTGGCAGCTAAAGTGGCAACACTGGGCTGCTCCAGACCCGAGGCATTTGATCCCTGGATTATGCAAAATCCTGTTGGGCAGCCGGGAATGCGTGTTTGGCGAGAAAAATGGATTGTTTCTGGTTGTGGCACCCTCTACCCCGTGCATATCCAGTTTAGTGAGGCTGGGTCTGGAGGAGCTAATTGGGTTATCGAGTCGCAGTGAACAAGGCACTTCAGTCGTTCGCTTATGCAAATTGATAGGTAAGGTATCAATATGAATATTGAACCTTACTTTGAAAAGCAGGGCAGCGGCTCTCCCATCGCAAACTAACAAGCCACCCATGTTAACTGGCTCGTTCTTATCTCAGCTTAATTTTTCCGTGCTCTTCCGTGGGTTCCGTTGCAAAATATTATTGGTGTAGGCCTTTAAGAGGCTGCAGTAAGCCTGATCTATGTTTCCGCAATCAGTTACGATGAGCTACTTAAGTTACGCGGCATTACTTAGTAGAAGAAATCACATTGTTTGCACGCTATTACTTAGCCCGATGTAATGCTTGCGAGACTTAGATGAACGTCCAAGCCAGTATTCTGGTGATTTTATTTCCCTGCTTCATTTTTATTTCCCGTATATCGACCGCCCCTAGCTTGCTAATCAACTTTTTGGCAGGCTGCACATTGTCAATTTTCGAAACCAGACTGGTAAACCAGCGGCATTGTGTGGAAAACGCATGGCTTTCTTTGATCAGCTTTTTAAGGAACATGCGCTCGCCACCCTTGCACCACAGCTCTGCATCTTGACCACCAAAATTTAAAGTGGGAGCTGTGGGTGTGGATGTTTGCTCGCCGCGATGACGCGCAAGATTGTTGACTTTAAGCTGGCTGCCTTTGAGTGCTTCATCTGCTGATGCATGGAAGGGCGGGTTGCATACGCTAACATCAAAGAATTCTCCCGCTTGAATGATACCCTCAAAAATATGATTTTTATCCTGTTGCGTGCGCAGCGTGAAGCTGCCGTTTAGCTGGGGATTATTAGCGATAATTGAGGCCACGTTCTCCAGCGACTGAGTATTAATATCACTACCCACACAATGCCAACCGTAGAGTTGGCAGGCCAACAGCGGGTATATGCCATTTGCCCCCGTGCCTATATCGAGTAAGGTGATTTTAGGCAGGGTTTTAACCCGTTCCGTAGTCGGCTCGTCAATCCCGAGCAATTCCGCGATGTAATGAATGTAGTCGGCTCTGCCAGGGATAGGCGGACACAGCGCACCTTCTGGAATATGCCAATCGCTAATATTGTAGTGTCGCTTTAATAGCGCGGCATTTAAGGTTTTTACGGCCAATGGATCTGTGAATGCGATGGAAAGGTTACCGTGCGCGTTTGGTTTCACATAGGGAGCCAGTGGTGGGTAACTTTTTATGAGCGCGGTAAAATCATAGCCTTGCTGGTGCAGACTTCTCGGGTGCAGGCCTTTACTGTCAGGTTTGGTCTGGTTTTTTTTACTTCGATGCAGTGTGCTCACAGTGATAGGCCCGAGATGTAGAATTCAAAAATGGAGTAGGTATTGGCTAGCAGGTGATTATAACCTTAATGTATGAATTCGGGATACGTAACAACCAATCAGCCACTCATGCTAAGTGCTTGTCCTGTCGGCCTTGGTTCGCTTTTTCGGTTTATTGCGTGATGCCTATGGATGAACGTCTGCGTAAGGCGCCGTATATGGATCTCGATGTGCTCTTGAGCTGCACGGTATTCTTAAGCTACATACTGCTTTCAAGCTAAATAGTGTTCTCCGGCTGAGCAATGCTCAAATTCGGCATTTTTTGCCGCCTGTGCCGGTCATGTATAACAGGGCTCTTGCACATCGAGGCCAAGCCTTAGGGACATTTGTCCTGTATGAACCGGATATCATGGAGGTAAATACCATGAACAGATTTCTTCTTTCCCCGCTGTTACGCGCAGGTGTCTGTACCTTAGCACTGGTCTTGCCTTATACCGTTCCGGCCGCAGAGCCGATGGTCATCGAACTGACCCAGACCGGCTGCCAGTTTATTGAGAGCGAGAACGGGGTGGATCACGGTTATGTTACCCAAGCTAAGGCTGATTGTGATCGCATTAATGCCGAGACCGCCCTTGAGCGGTTGGCACAAGCGCGCAAGCTGGAGCTTGAACCCGGCCGTTATATCTTCAGGGTAACCAATAGAGATGTGCCCTATGAACTGGGTTTTTGGCTGCGGGGGGCTGGCCTGCTGGATCGGGTACTGTTACCCAGTGTCTCCGGCGGAGGCTTAGTTACGGGAGCGAGTCAGGATTATGAAATTGAGCTGGAAGCCGGCGAATACCTTTATTCCTGCCCGCTGAATACCACCCCCGACTACTATTTGACGGTGTCGGACTAATCGATGGCCGTAGGGTAAGGCGGACGTTTTTATGTGCATCGAGCACTATTTTGGTCAATCCGTTGAGCATCGCCGAAGCTGGGTAGATCAGCGATTATTGTTGTTAACTCAGTTATATGTTTTACAAAATATATCTACTAAGCTTATCGAGCGAAAGGCATCAATCTACGGCGAGAGCATCTGTGGTTTCCAACAACGAGCATCGGCTCTGTCGAGTGTGAATGATATTAGGTTGTAACTGTCATCGGTGGCGGCCTATATAAAGGCTTCTGTCGTTATTTGTTTTCACTGAAGCTGCGGTCCAGACGGATACGCACAAAAGGAAAGAGATTATGACCAATTTATATACAGGTGGCTGCGAGCACGTTCATATTAACGCCAAGGCAGAACCAATTGATAACCACGTTTGTCACTGTAATGTCTGCAAGGGCGTGACAGGCCAGCAGAGCACGCATGTGGCTTTCTTCAACTACGCAGATCTTTCGGTTGATCATCCCGAAAAAATGAACCGTCAGCCGTTCAACAAAGAAAACCCAAGCGGGCCGCTTGAGCTTTGCACCTGTGCCGATTGTGGCGCCGCTCTGATGCTTGATGACAAACAAAAACGCATTCGCATCGCGGTGCCCAACGTCATGGGCTACGAAGAAGCCTCGTTCCCCAAGCCCACTTATCACGCATTCTACGACGCATTAAAAGACTACCCCAAGCCATCGGACGGTCGCCCGGTCTATGAAGGTTTGCATCCAGATTTTGTCTGGCCGAAACCCGCTTGAGCGGATGGCCTAATCCTCAACCATACAGGGGCTCAACAAATAATTTTTCCGCAGCTAGGTAGCGGATGGACAACAGCATTAAGTTGAACTCCAACCCTATTCTTTACTTTGGCACTAATTAACCTGCTCATGCTAACGGGTTCGATTTAATTAAGGTATCGACACTTGATAGGTTCGAGTTTGGTGTATTGAGCAGGTTCGTATACCTAGGCCTCGTTCTACTCAAGTCAGCTTGGCAGATACGCCTGTTACACGACGCCCTTTTATCACTGCGTGAGTCGCACTGTGAGGAGGGCTTTTTTGTGCGGCACGGCTTTCAATACATCCATCAATACATTCTCGCGAGAAGTAACCCATGACGTGGCAACAAACATTAGCAGATCTAGAAACCGGTAAAGTGCGTGCGGCAGAACAAGATAGTAGCGGTACTTGGCAAGTCAATACGGCAGTAAAGCGAGCAATTCTAGCGGCATTTGAAGCCGGAAAGAATACTGAATTTGCGGGCATTTATCGTGGCTTTATTGATAAGCATAACCTAGCTGCGCGTGAATTTACCCTTGCAGATCAGGTGAGAATGGTGCCCGGCGGTTCATCGGTTCGTCGTGGTGCTTATGTGGCGCCGGGCGTGATTATTATGCCGCCGGCCTATATCAATATTGGCGCTTTTGTTGATAGCGGCACCATGATCGATAGCCATGCACTGATTGGCTCCTGTGCACAAATCGGCAAGCATGTGCATGTTTCCGCAGCGGTGCAAATTGGCGGTGTGCTAGAGCCTATTGGCGCGAGGCCGGTCATTATTGAAGATAATGCCTTCTTAGGTGCGGGGGTGATTATTGTGGAAGGCATTGTGGTGAAAAAAGGCGCGGTGTTAGCACCTGGGGTATCGTTGTCGGCGTCGGTGCCGGTTTATGACTGTGTTAATCAGTTGCTATTGGGGAAAGGTGCCGATATTCCTGAAAATGCCGTGGTGGTGCCCGGTACCCGACCGGTTGCGGGTGCTTGGGCAGAGTTGCAAGGGCTTAATATGGCGTGTGCGTTAATTGTTAAATACCGCGATGACAGCAGTAATGCCGCGTTAGATCTTGAATCTGTGCTGCGCTAGGAGTAAAAAATGACGGCAATATTACCTTCGACAATTAGGCCAAGCTGGCTGAGACCTGCGGTACTTGAATCACTAGCCGAGCATTCTGCAGCGCTGCAAAAGAGTGCCGATACCGAGCAAGATGAAGCCGGTTTTTTTGTTTATGATTTAGACTTTCTTGAGCAACACTTGTCGATGCTGATGCACCAAGATGTGATTAAACTGTGGTTTGCGGTTAAAGCCAATCCATTGTCGCGCGTGATAAGCACGCTTGCCCAGCAGGGGTTTAATTTTGATGTGGCGAGTCAGGGCGAACTTAGCCAAGTATTAGCGCAAGATGTTTCCGCCGCGCGCATTTTGAATACGGGCCCAGCCAAGTCAAAGCGGCAAATGAAAGCCTTTCTCAGCCAAGGTGTACGCACCTTTGTGGTAGAGAGTTTGAACCAGTTGCAGTGGCTTAACCAAGCCGCGAGTGAATTATCTTGTCAACCGCAAGTGTTATTACGCGTGCAGTTACAGTGGTCTGAGGGCGAAAAAAATCCTTTAGGTGGGAACGAAGTAACGCCTTTTGGTTTATCTTGCCAAGCGTGGCAGACAGTCAAAGTCAGCGATTTTCCTGCATTGAATATCAATGGCTTACATATTTTTCAATGGGGAAATATGCTCAGCAATGAGCGCATGTTTGAGCTTTGGTCACAAATGGTCACGCCCTTGTTATCGCTGGCTGCACAACTAGAAATGACGTTAGAGGTATTAGATTTAGGCGGTGGGCTCGGGGTGGATTATCTGCAAACAGGGCAGGGGTTAAGCTGGTCAACCATTGTCGCCGACTTAGCAAAAATTAAAGCACAAGCTGGGGTGAGCGAGCTCTGGTTAGAATTAGGCCGTTTTGCCGTCGCTGAAATGGGCTATTACGTGACCTCGGTGGTGGATCGTAAAGAAAATTTTCAGCATCAACAATTAGTGCTCGCTGGTGGGATTAATCATTTAATGCGCCCAGCCATTACCGAGCAACCCTTTCCTGTGGCTATGCTCAGAGCGTCAACAGCAAAGCCTGATTATTTTGATCTGCATGGCCCGCTTTGCACCAGTTTAGATAAATTGGGTACAGTGGCGCTCGCCGGTGATGTGAACGTTGATGACCCATTAATCTTTGGTTTTGCGGGTGCTTATGGGTTTACTGAAAGCATGCCATTTTTTCTCTGTCATGCCATTGCGGCAGAATATGTGTTGCAGCAGGGTAACCTTGAGCAAGTGCGCCGCGCACAGCCTGCAGCATGGTATTTACGTTAACCGGCTCAGTCTGGCGATTCATACCAGGGCAGGCCGTAGCGCTCGCTGCGTTCCAGCTCTGCGATCACCTGAGCCCCGAGTAACAGAATAATGGAGGAAATCTCCAAACTCGTCAGTATCACAATAATGGTGGCCAATGAGCCATAAACCACGTTAACGAAAGAGATATTCAGAAAATAGTACATCAGTAGTAAGCGGGTCGCTTCCCAGAGAATGGCGGCAATAAAGCCCCCGACTATGGCTCTGCGGGTAGAGATGCGCACAATGGGCAGCACCTTGTAGATGGCGCTGAACAGAAGAAATACCCCCACGAAACTGATCAGGTACAGAATAAACCCCGGTGCTTCATACAAGGCATTGACCAAGCTGAATACTAGGGTTAGTGCCAGTAGGCCGGCGCCCAGTATCAAAATGAAAAGATAGGGCAGCACCGCAGACACCCAGAAGTTGCGAGGAGGGAGCTCCGAGCGGTGGAATATGATAGCAATGGACTCTTCTAGCATACGAAAAGCGAATGAGCTGAAAAACAGCAACATCGGCAGACCGACAATACCTATGATGTCTCTGGACGACATAAACGCCCGTACTGCATCAAGCAGTAAACTGGCATGGCCGGGAGCAAAATGTTGCGCCTGCACAGTCATGACTTCCAGCAACTGATCTTCGTCCACCACGCGGGTAAGCAATACAGCCAGCACAGCCAGCATAGGCACTGCCGACAGCAGTACGTTATAGCCCACTCCGCCCGCCAGCAACACCCCGTGATTGCGCAGAAAGTTGCGGGCAACCCGATAGGCAAATCGCAGAAACAGCCGAGCCGAGCCTACGGGCGGCTTCTTGTTGTCGGTTGTACTGGTCATGGGTTACTTAAACCTATCATGGGATAATTTGGCCTGTTATGGGTTATATGCATTTATCATAGGTTAATCCTGCCACAGATTATGAGTTTTGCCTTCATCTCAAGAAATCCTGCAGACTTCTTTCTGTCTGTTTTCTTGCAAATAACTAACGCCAACGTGCTAATCACATCCTAAGCATGACTTACACTGTTACTTTGTGGGGGCTGCTTGAATATTGTTCGTTTTACGTGCGTCTCTGCAGAATCAGTATAAATTGTTCAGTTATTTTCCTATGCATCGTCACTCACTTTTTTCATGAGAACAATCAATGAAGATGGACGATTTTTGATAATACTGTTGGTAGTACCCTTTTCATTTGGGTGACTTGTGGGTAGCAGGTTCCTAAGCTGGTTTTGGGCTCGCCCTATCCATGTCCAAATGCATAATGGTGAAAACACCTAACCAGTCGTTCAAGTTTGTGCTGGGCTGGTGCCCCTCCGTCGAGCTTTAAACTGCTTGCGCAATTTTATGTCGCTTAACTAAGGTGTAGATACCATGAAATTTTGCATCGCTTTGATTATTGGCACTCTTACTCTTTCCGGCTGTATGAACTGTCAAGTGGCGACGTTTTATAAACCATCGATATCCGGAGACAGTCGGTTGCGTATAGATTCTGGGGTTCCTACCTATGTCGGCATTACGCTTGACGATGTGCCCATGACATTTGAAATTTGTGGTGACAGACCTTTAACACTTCCTAGTAATACGGCTGCACTATGCATGACTCTAGAATTAGATGATGCAGCTACTTTTCGTTTTATCGAACCAAGGGTGAAGTTTGGGGTGGGTTCATCACTGCCTAAAACGGTTTCAATGACTTCTGTGGAGTACGAGATATTCTGTAAAGTAGAAAACGGGGTGAGGAAATGTACTTCTACTGAGGCCGCGCCAATTACTGGCGATGTAAAAAGAATATCAACAATGGGTCAGCTTGATCGATATGCGTTTGATCCAAGCCTAGAGTTTCGAGGAGCAAAGGACACGCTTCATGAGGGGGCGTGGTTTGGACATCGACTAACAGGAAAGCGCCTATATTACATACGTACTGTTTTAACACCAGTAGAGCAGGGGGAAGAATTATTCGTTCAGTTACCAGAGGTTATTATTAACGGTAAGGTCACCAATCTACCAAAACTGAATTTTCGTGCGGTCACTGAAGAGGTTTGCCGAATGATACCACTCGCATGAGAAATATATAATTACTTTCATAATGGAGAACTCGATGAGTGATAAGCCCAGTTTGTTAATCGGTGGCAATGCTAGCGGTCATTTTAGGATGGATGCGAGCATGGCGAATCGTCATGGCTTGATTGCTGGCGCTACAGGGACGGGTAAAACCATTACCTTACAAAACTTGGCCGAGAACTTCTCACGGTTAGGGGTGCCGGTTTTTCTGGCGGATGTGAAAGGCGATCTCTCCGGTTTAGCCGCACCCGGCAGACCCCATCCCAAAATTGATGCGCGGGTACAGCAACTGCACATTGCAGATTATCAATTTCGCTCCGTACCCACGGTGTTTTGGGATTTGTTTGGCATTCAAGGCCATCACATTCGCACCACCATATCTGCGATGGGCCCTTTGCTGCTCGGCAGTCTGTTAGAGTTAAATGATACTCAGAGTGGCGTTTTATATGCCTGCTTTAAGGTGGCTGATGATAATGGCTGGCTACTGCTTGATCTCAAAGATTTGCGTGCAATGTTATCTTGGTTGGCTGATAACGCCAGTGAGTTGAAGAGTGAGTACGGCAATATATCGTCATCCAGCATTGGTGCCATTCAACGTAAATTATTGGTGTTGGAAGAGCAGGGGGCAGAGCATTTTTTCAATGAACCGGCCATTGAGCTGAATGATTTAATTAAGACCGACTTCTCCGGTCACGGCCTAGTTAACGTGCTGGATGTGACCAAGCTAATACACCAGTCACCGAAATTATATGCCTGCTTTTTAATCTGGTTACTCGCGGAATTATTTGAAAGCCTGCCGGAAGTCGGCGATGGGGACCGACCGAAATTTGTCTTATTTTTTGATGAGGCGCATCTGATATTTGATGGTGCGGCGGATGTGCTGGTTAACAAAATCGAACAGGTGGTGCGGCTGATACGCTCCAAAGGTGTAGGTGTATACTTCGTCACTCAGAGTCCGACGGACATACCGGAGAAAATTCTCGGCCAATTGGGGATGAAAATTCAACATGCGCTTCGCGCATTTACCCCAAAAGATAAAAAAATGGTCAAGGCCTCCGCGGCTTCGTTCCGACAAAACCCTAACCTTAATACCGAGCAGCTCATCACCGAGCTGGGGGTAGGAGAGGCCTTGGTCTCTGTGCTGGATGCAGAGGGAAAACCAACACCGGTGGAGCATGTCTATATTAAACCACCTGAGTCGCGGGTTGGGCCGTTAACCGATGCGGAGCGTGCTGAATACATGATGCGTTCACCCTACAAAGGCCGTTACGATAACACCGTCGACCGTGAGTCGGCTTACGAGCTATTGAAGCAAAAAGCCGAAAAACTCGCAGAGTCAACCGCCTATATTGAAGCTCAGCAAGCCGCCCAGAAACAAGCCGAAAGAGACGCTAAAAAACCAGCAGCAAGGCAAACTACTAGGCAAACTCCAATTGAAGCTATGGTAAAAAGCGCGGCAAGAAGTATCGGCAGTCAGATTGGCCGCCAGCTTATCCGAGGTGTTTTAGGGTCATTATTTGGTAAGCGATAATCTAACAGTCTCACCAATACAGGAGAACGTTATGAAAAACACCCTCGCATTGATGACCTTAGCGGCCAGCTTAGTGCCCCTTTCCTTTCATGCCGTGGCAGATAAAGCCATCTTGGCTGGAGGATGTTTCTGGTGTATGGAATCTGATTTTGAGCAGCTTGAAGGTGTCACCGATGTTATCTCAGGATTCACCGGTGGGGACTTAAAGAATCCGACTTACAACGGTAACCATGATGGCCATTTTGAAGCCGTTGAAATAACCTATGATCCTAACAAAGTAAGCTATAAAGCGTTGTTGGATTATTACTGGGTTAACATTGATCCCTTTGATGATAAGGGGCAATTTTGTGATAAAGGTACCAGTTATTTAAGTGCAATTTTTGTGGCCAATGATGAAGAAAGGCAGATTGCAGAACAGACGAAAAGAGCAGTGGAAAAGCAGTTCCCCAATAAAAAAGTTGTGACGCCAATTCTAGCTTCATCGATATTCTATCCCATTAAAGGCGATGAGATTTACCATCAAGACTTCTATAAGAAAAGCCCCCTTCGCTATAAGGTTTATCGCTGGAATTGTGGGCGTGACGCACGGTTAAAAGAAGTGTGGGGAGAGAAAGCGACCCATTGATCAATCATCGTTAAGTGTGGTTTACCCTAATAGCTGGAGCAGACATGCATATCGGTATTCTAATCATGACATTTTCGCTGCCAGGATGTGGCTCTTTAAAAGAAAAGCGCCAGCGCATCGGCGGCATGCATGAACGGTTTGGCCGCAGCCCTACAGTGGCGGTGTGTGAGAGTGGCGACCACGATCGCCACGATGCCAGCGAATGGTCATTTGTGGTGGTGGCGAATTCGAAGCGCGAGGTCGAATCCCAGTGCAGCCAGATTGAAGACAAGATACAGCGCACCGTAGGAGGGCGGGTGGTCAACGTCAGCCGCGAATTTTTATAATACCTGCACATATTGATAGGACTCATGATGAACAAAATACAGATAGATATTGTTTCCGATATCGCCTGCCCTTGGTGTGCTATCGGCTATGCCCGACTGGAGCGGGCCATGCAACAGTTGGCATCCGAATATACGTTCACGGTGCAGTGGCATGCCTTTGAACTCAACCCCGACCATAGCGGTCAGGGTGAGCCTATCTTGCCGGCATTGGCGAAAAAGTACGGGCGGAGCGAGGCGGAGATGCGTGACAATCAGAGTCATATGATGACGATTGCCAAGGATCTTGGCATTAACTTCGATAACATCCAGCTGCGACGTACCTGCAATACCTTTGATGCACACCGTTTGGTTAAATGGGCCGGTGAGCAAGGTCAGCAAACCGCCATGAAGCAAGCGCTGTTTGATGTGTATTTTGGCAAAGCGCTAGACGTCTCGGATCATCAAGTGCTCTTAGACTGCGTTACCGCGCTGGGGCTGGACTCAGTAGCCGCCAAGCAGGTATTGGAGTCTGATCAATATGCAGCAAAGGTACGAGCAGATGAAGCCAGATACCAGCAGGCGGGGGTGACTTCTGTGCCGGCGTTCATTATCAACGGTAAATACCTGATCTCTGGCGCTCAAGAGCCCAATGCTTGGCTACAGACCTTGCAACAGGTTAGCGCTGAGCCTGTTTAAGTTACTGACTATGAGCCAGCATTCTCCCCCTCCGCCACTAAACGAAAGCCACCGCAAAGTGCTTGAAAAAATTAATGCTATGCACGCCGCGACGGAGGGCTTACGTGGTCGAGCTCGGATAAAAGTGCTGCGCCGCTGCATGGATAGCATGAATGATGGTTTGGACGTTATCTCAAGCATCCGGCCTTCTGTAAACGGCGCGCCCAAGGGGGAATGGGTGATGGCACCCGGAGCCGCCCCTAACCGCCGAATTCTTTATATTCATGGCGGCTCTTGGATTGCTGGTAGTCCGAAAAGTCATCGCGCCATTACTGATCGGTTGTCGAGATTGGCCAACGCTTGTGTGTTCGCCATTGATTACCGACTGATGCCGGAAAATCGTTATCTGGACGGCATTAGCGATTGTCAGCAGACTTATCGTTGGCTGCTCGATAACGGCCCAAACGCAAAGGCGCCGGCCGATTTTGTAGTCGTGGCTGGAGACTCTGCCGGCGGCAGTCACGCCTTGGTGCTGATAGCCTGGATACGAGATCAGGGGCTGCGCGCCCCCAATGCGGCGCTTGCTCTGTCGCCCTCCACGGATCTTATGCTCACCTTGCAGAGCACACGAGCCAAGCTAAAAGCCGATGTCATGTTGGGCCCCAGCCTTGAGAAACTGATGCGCATACCCTTACCGCTGCGATGGTTGGTCGCGGTGTTGAGTATGCGAACATTGCCCAGCAGCCCGCAGGTGTCTCCGCTGCGAGGGAGCCTACACCAGCTGCCGCCAACCCTGATACAGGTCAGTGAATCTGAGTTACTACTGGAAAATGCCCAACAGTATGCAGCAAAGGCGCAGGCGGCGGGCTCATCGGTGACCGTGCAAAGCTGGCCGGATATGGTGCATGTGTGGCACTTATTTACGCCACTGCTACCGGAGGCAGAAGCGGCATTTGTGCATATAGGGGAATTTTTGGCGCAGGTGGAAGCAAGTGCAAAAAACAAAGGGCAGGGCGCGGTTGCAAACCACAGTGCTGAGCTTGGCAAGAAAGCCTGCAACCCGCAGGGTTAACCTTAAACGTATAGGGCAGTTATCCTGCCCAAAAACGCTTGCTACTAATGCTACGAGTTTGCCTCCTTACATTTCTTCATGAACCTGACCGTAAGCCAGCATCGCGAACAAACCGGTACCGCCGAGAATATTGCCGATCAGCACTGGCAAAATATGGTAGATAAAGGCGGTAAAGATAGTCATATCGCCGTTAAGTACCAGCGTGAAAATTTCATTGGAACCGGCAATCACGTGAGTAAAACCCCCGGCTGCGATCAGCCAAGTAAACATGATTATGACTAACACCACTGATTCCTTCGCTGAAGGCAGCATCCACACTAAAGCTGCAATAAAAAAGCCCGAGGGAATGGCCCGTAAAAAAGCCTCGGTGGGGGTCAGGCTTGCCACGTGATGAGAAATCTCTAGGATCGCCGCCAGAATGTCGGCCGGGAAAATACCCCCGTGTACGCCAATGGCGGCGGTTAAAAAGGTGCCAATAAAATTAGCTAACAATACAATCCCCCACAGGCGCGCCACGCAATAGAAGCGGTTGCGCGTAGGGTCAGCCAGCACCGGTAATATGACAGTGATGGTGTTCTCGGTGAACAGTTGCAGCCGGCAGAGTATTACCAGCACAAACCCGAATGTGTAGCCCAGACTTTCAATCAAGGTCAGGTAGGGGTGGTCAGAGCCTAGATTGGAGCGGATCACGCCCTCAGCAATAACCGAGGTGGATATCCCAATTCCCGCGGCCACGCCGGACCACCACAGTGATGCTTTTGGCCGTTGCAGTTCCTCCTCGCCCTCGCGCAGTATGATGGAGTAAACCGTCAACGCCGATAAATGGCCATGTTCAGCCACCGCAGCCCGCTCTTTGCGCGTTAATGACTTTTCGCTTGAGGTAGGTGTGCGTTCACGGGACTCGCGTTCTTGAGTTCTGGCGCGCGCTTCTTGTTCATCTGCGGCTTCCTGAGCTTGCTTTTCGGCGGCCTTATTTTGATTAGCTTCCAGATCACTCATTTAACTATCCTTAGGTTCGAGGCGGCTAGTATTGCGCGATGATTTTTCAGCAGTGTGTAAGATATTTTTACAGGTATTTAATCGCAAGTTAGCTTTTGAAAACATGTTTACTGTTAATGGTTATCATAGTTTAAATCCTGAATTTGCATCCTATTTGGCTATGCAGTTCAATCTGCTTTCTGATAATGGCCATCAACCCAGGCTATGGGTTTTATGACGTTAGGGTGACGCACTGGCCACCATGACTAGAGGGTGAATATTGATATGAATGACCCATACCAAGTACCCGATAATCCACACGCTGCAGACTCTGCGAGTGTTAACCCTATTAAATCAGAACAGCCAATAACACCCAGAAAGCGTAGGTTGCGCCCTTGGCTACTCTTGGGCCTGTTAGTACTGCTAATAGGGGTGTTGGTGGTGCGTGATGATTGGCGACAGACCGCGTTTAACAGTAGCGAACGTGGTGCTCGCTACCTTGCCTTCGAGCTGTTGGGCTGGTCACCGAGAGATATTTTTGTGTGGCGTTTGCGCATGGCTGGGCTATTAAACAGCCCTCTGGGTCAGCAATGGACAGGTGCTGTGGAGCGGGCGAGTAAGCAGCCGGTGCGGGTAGGCAGTCGCTATCGCACCGCTAATGTCTTCAATGCGGATCAGGTTAACGCGCATGTGTATCAGATGGCGCTTGAGCAGGGAACCAAACTGGTTTGGCAACTCTCTCGTGCAGACACTGCGGGTAGCAGGTTGTACGCCAGCCTGGAGCAACGTCACAGTGATGACCAAGGTTGGTCAACCTTAGCGGGGTTGAGCGCCGATGGCGTAATGGGGAGCCGAGTGGTCTCGCAAACGGGCGAGTATCGCATTGTGCTGCAACCGGAGTTATTCGGCCAAGTGGAGTATATACTGGCCATCGCTCAGGGCGGCTCTTTGCCATTTCCGGTAGCTAATGCTTCGCAGCGCGATATTGGTAGCCGCTTTGGCGCCCCGCGCGATGGCGGTGCCCGAGCGCATCACGGCGTGGATATTTTTGCGAAGAGGGGCACAGCTGTTATAGCCGTGACTGACGGCCGTGTTCGTACGGGCACGGGTGGTATTGGTGGCAATCATGTGTGGCTATCGGGCACCATGCTGGGATTTAGTGGTGCCCGTTATTACTATGCGCACTTGGATTCATTTGCGATTGAGTCCGGCAACAAAGTTAACAAAGGCGACATCCTCGGATACGTGGGTAATACCGGTAACGCCCGCACCACGCCTCCGCATCTTCACTTTGGGATTTACTTAAGCGGGCCTATTGATCCCGCCTCGTTTCTAAAACCCGCGCCTGTATTACCCAAACCTTGATTATCCAAACATTGAGCACCGATTTGTAGCAGCAGAATCTATCACAACAGCCAGAGGATCACGCCTGTCACTAGGGCTGAGAAAGTCAGTAAACTGGCGAGTATCATCATCCGTTTATGTGATTGTGCTTCTATATCATGGGTGTTCATGCGCTTTGAGTTTTACGGGATTGCGACGCTGCGGCCCAAAAGATGAGAATAGCCACAAGAATGAAAATTTCAGCGGCTCCTTTGGCAATAAGCGTGTAGCTGGTGTCTTTGAATACGGCTTTCAACCCCAGCGCCAGTGCGATGGCGGCCATACCCGTTCTCATCCATCCGGCAAAGGTTCGCTCGTTCGCCAGTAGGGTGCGGTCTTCCGCCCACGCAGTGCGTGTATCGGCCATGTCGTGAGTGGTAGGTTTATCTGGAAGTTCGCTATTTGGCATCTTCATTCCTCCTCATTGTATGGGCTATGCAGCGGCAACGCTTATCAACACCCGTTCAACCCACAAGCTATGTACTGTAGTTTTAGCGCACAGAATTGGTAATCGTGAACGTGTAATTGATACCATCTGGAAATCTAACAGATCATATCATCCTGCTTCGCCACGGTTTTATGTTTTAAAACAGCCAGCGAAGCTGGCCCGTCGAACAAGTTGACGGCTACAAGGTAAACAAACCGTGCTGAGCTCCTCTTCACCGAAATTAAGAGATAGGTCATATTTTTTACTTAGATTTGTATGACTCTCGAAAGCCGCACCACAGCCGTGCACCAATAAATAAGGCCAGCATAGCGCTGGCCTTATCTTTATTCTAATACAGCATAAGTAGCTTACGATTAATCTATGTCAGGGCTAACTAAAAGTAAGGGCTAACCAAGCTTAGGTTTACATGTCACAGCAAGATCAACGAGAGTATGTACACCACTGTCATGCCGGTGACCCCTTGTACTAAGGTCGCCATGGTTTGCGCACGATAAGCTTGGGGCACACTCATTTTACTAAACTGAGTCACCACCCAAAAGAAGCTGTCGTTAGCATGAGATACCGTCATGGCACCTGCACCGATGGCCATTACGGTTAACACTCGGCCCATCTCACTACCCAAACCAATGTCACCCAGCATAGGCGCGACTAACGCAGAGGTAGTCACCAGTGCAACCGTAGAAGAACCCTGAGCCGACTTAAGTGCCGCCGACACAATAAAGGGCATAAATATACCTACCCCTAAGCCAGACAAGGTCATGCCTAAATAGCTGCCCACATCCGTGGCTTTAATCACAGCGCCAAAAGCACCACCGGCACCGGTAATCAGCAAGATGGGCGCGGCCGACACTAAACCACTGGCAATATGCTCGCTAAACTGTTCCAACTTATTGGCGCCTTTGAGCAGGCCAAACGATAAAAATAAACCAATTAGCAAGGCGTTCAGCGGCTGACCCAAAAAGTTAAGCAGCTGATAAATACCTTCTTTACCCAAAGGCTCTGATGGGAAGTTAGCCACAGAGCCTAAGCAAATTAGCAAAATTGGCACAAAAATAGGCGCAAAGGAATTAAAGGTATTAGGCAATACGCCATAGCGCTGCTTCATTGCTTCGAACTCTTCGGCTTTTTCTACCAGTTCTTCTGCACCTTCACCATCCGGCTGCTCATTCTTAAAGCGGTTTGCCCACAACAAGCCCGCCAAAGCGGCACACGCAGACACTAATAAACCGACACCAATCACCAACCCTAAGCTTGACTCAAGACCTAAATTACCTGCGGCCGCAATGGGGCCTGGGGTTGGCGGCACAAAAGTATGGGTTGCATATAAACCGGTGGCCAAGGCCACACTCATAGCAACACTGGACACCCGCATGCGATTGGCTAAAGACTGCTTAAGTGAGTTTAAAATCACGTAACCTGAGTCACAAAAAACGGGAATAGACACTAAATAGCCGATAATCGATACGGTTAAGGTAGGAAATCTTGGTCCTAACACGCGGATCACGGCTTCGGCCATGGTGATGGCGGCACCACTTTTTTCTAGCATTACGCCGATAATGGTGCCCAGTACAATAACCAGACCGATATAGCCTAATATGCCACCAAAGCCATCACTGATGGTTTTCGCGGTATTAGCAATGGGTAGGCCACTAAAAAATGCCAGTAAAAAAGCGGCCAATAGCAGCGTAAGAAAAGGGTGTAGTTTGAATTTAGCCGTTGCCACCACGATAAAAGCGATAATGGCAATCAGGAGTAGTACTGTGATCATAGATGAGGGTCCTTAATAACACCTTGTTAACAGCGCAATAACAGCTCAGCAATAAATCTGCACTGGGTTGGATTAGCAGTGGAAGATACAAGAAAAAACCTTACACTTCTCTAAATAACGACATTAATTGAGTAGTAATCAACAGAAATCACTAGAGAGAACCCAGTGGCAGCAGGTTCATAATGCCGACTAGGTACAACCCCGCTCAGCACTACTTATAGCACGGGGCCAATGGTGGCGATAACGTTGTTCCAGATCCTTCTGTGGTAGGGCCACGTAAGCACAGTGCTCAGTTCCACCCTGTCAGAGCTGGCAATGTAGCTTTGCTGACGTTCGAAAATTTCTAAGGTAATGGCTGGGTCTTGCAGCAGAATGTTGTTTTCATAATTGAGATCAAAGCTGCGCAAATCCAGATTTGAAGAACCGATCAGGCTCACGCAGCCATCTATAGTTAGGGTTTTTGCATGCAGCAGGCCGCCCTTAAACTCATGGATAACACAACCCGCATCAAGCAGCTGATGGTAGTAACTCCGGCTGGCCGCAGACACAATCCAGCTGTCATTCACCTTAGGGTAAATCAGCGTCACGGACACCCCGCGATGGGCCACCGCGCGCAGCGACTCGAGTAGCGTGGCATCGGGCACAAAATAAGGCGTAGAGATGATCAGCTCGCTTTGTGCGCTGGCAATCAGGTTGGCGAATAGCTGGGGTGTTGCCCCACGCCGCTCAGTAGGGCCTACGCCCATCACCTGCGCGGGGAATCCCCCTGTAATGGGCTCGACTTCTAGTTCCGCTATCAATTTAAACTGATCCAAAGATTCGCCGGTAGCCTGCATCCAGTCGCTGGCGAACCACTCCATATATGACACCTTTAATGTGCAAGCCTCGGTTACCTATGCCATTTTTACGCAAAAATTGTTAGCAATACCCAGTAGCAGTTTGAAGCGATTTGTCTAAAATGGGGGTCTTGTCGCTTCTCTCTAACAAACAAGTGCGGCTGTGCGCGGCGTTATTTTACGACTGACCGAGTCAGCGTGCATGATTAAGCACCGACGCGACTTTTTACGTTTATCGAGTAATCATTTAATCATGCTGTTGGATATTCACACCTTATTAGTTGCCGTTGCATTGGCAACCGCCTTTTGCGCTGGCGCCAGACTATTGCTTTGGCGCATGCATCTGGCGATACCTGGGCTAAGTCGCTGGTTTTTGGCGGGTGTTAGCGCTGTGATTACCTTTGTTATGATCTTTGCTTATGGCAAGCTTCAGTGGCTGCCATTGTTATCATCCGCACAATTATTTGCCGTTATTGGTCTGATTTTGAGCTGGGATGGCTTTCGCCGTTTTATGGGCAAGCCTCCGTTAAGATTTTTGGTTTTGCTCGGTATGGCGGCTGTTGGTTTGGTGTTGATCCTAATCGCACAAACTCAGTATTCAGTGGCCACAAAAGCCGTTAGTAATGCGGTGCTGGTGGCGGTGTTATCGTTACTGATTGCTCGTGATTTACTGTTTTCTCCGACACAAAACACCCCTGCGGTGCGTGCCACCGGATATATTTATGCCATTAATGGCGCGGTTTTTTTGATACGCGCCCTTATTGCTCGTGAAAGTCCAGAAATTGTCGACTTATTGAATCCCAATGGCGTCGCCGCTTTTATGCTGCTGTGGTTATTGTGTTCAATGATTGCCATCACGCTGGGCATGGTATTGATGACCACCGAGCGCCTGCAAGCTGATCTTGATAACCAAGCGAATCACGACCCTTTAACCGGTGCGCTTAATCGGCGATCATGTGGTCTTCTTTATGAAAAGGCCATGGCTTACTCTCGGCGTCATAAATTACCGATAAGCGTGTTGATGATGGATCTCGATGAATTCAAAAAGGTAAATGACTATTTAGGCCATGATTTTGGCGATAAAGTGTTGTGCCGATTCGTGACTGAAGCCCAGAACATACTAAGAGAAGAAGATGTCTTTTGTCGATTTGGTGGTGAGGAGTTTGTGGCGTTATTACCCAATACGTCATCCGATACGGCATTAATGGTCGCCAATCGATTGCGTAATGCGTTTAAAATAGACTCCGACTTAATAGAAACGACCAAGAGCCACCAGTCTTTTGCAATTACTGTCAGTATGGGTGTGGCTGAGCATCAACAAGATGAAAGTTTTGAAAGTCTACTTCGACGTGCAGACACTGCTTTATATCTTGCCAAAGATAAGGGGCGTAACTGTTGCGAACTTGCAGAGTGAAGATGAGGTTTATATGGATACTCATTACTTTAATTAATATGATAAAGATAGTGAGTACCCATGAATTATAACGCTCGATTATAATTATTCGATGGCTAACAGTTCCACTTCAAAAATAAGCAAGGAACCCGGTGTTATAGTTCCTGCTGGGCTGTTGCCGTAAGCGAGCCTAGAGGGAATAAAAAATTTAAACTTGTCACCGACCACCATTAATTGCACGCCTTCGGTCCATCCTTTGATCACGCGATTTAACGGAAAGCTGATAGGCTCATTACGCTCAACTGAACTATCAAATACAGTGCCGTCTAAGAGTGTGCCATGATAATGCACTTTTACCGTTGAGCCAGCAGTAGGGTGAGTGTCGCCTTCACCTTTATTTAATATTTGATATTGCAAGCCAGAAGCGGTTTCTTGCACCTCTGTATTAGCTTTGTTGGTGGTTAAAAATTCGTTGCCTATGGCAATGTTTTCCTGCGCGGCTTTTTTATGATTGGAATTTCTAACAACGTAAAATACCACTATTAAAATGACGATAGTTAAAATCACGAATTTCATTACGGTTCCTATTAATGTTGAGATGTGGGCATTCTAACACTCGATTGTTTTTGAGGTAAGGGGCATCTGCTATGCCTTCAACAGGGCATTCAGCAAGTCATTCAACAGGGCTCTCAACGAAGTATTCAAAGAGGTAACCATGCTAACGCAGTGGCTTTTTGCCCAGTCACACCACGGACAAGCTGCGAGATTGCCGCCTTAGGCGAACTGGGTACGCAAGTCTCAGCCTGCCCATGTATGAATGCAAGTATAAAATATAATTAGTTTAGATGAGTATGTTGTTGTAAAATTGTAACCAAGATTAATAGTGGTTAATAAAATATGAACCAAGATAAAATAGATATATTCGATAAGATGCTGGCAGGTGGCGTGATTGATAATGATGACCCGAAAATGAAGAAAGTCTGGGCGCAGATCTCCAGAACAATAAAACTATTACCCGCACTTAATAGCTCGATAGATATAAACCAAATAAGAGGGCGGTTAAGCGAAATTACTAAAAGCACTATAGATGCTAGCTCGATAATTTTTATCCCGTTTTATACCAATTTTGGTCAGCACACAAAAATTGGCCGTAAGGTATTTATCAATCATGATTGTAGCTTCTTAGATATGGGAGGTATCACTATTGAAGATAATGTGCAGATAGGGCCTAAGGTCAGTCTTATCACTGAAAACCATCCTCTCGATCCTACCAAAAGAAAAAATCTGGATTTAAAATCGATCTTGATAAAAAACAATGCCTGGCTGGGTGCCGGTGTGACCATTTTGCCCGGTGTTACTGTGGGTGAAAACGCAGTAGTAGCGGCAGGCTCAGTTGTAACTAAAGATGTCGCAGCCAATACGCTAGTTGCCGGTGTTCCTGCTCGGTTTATTAAAAATATAGGCGAGAACATAGGTGAGAATAGCTAGTCTTCATTTTAACTTAATCTTAGCTATATCAAGTTGCCATGTAAGCTGTTAAGTATTGTACTTATTATAATTTTTGTTTTTATAGACTACATAAGGAACATCTAATGGCAGCTAAAAATATTTTAATGTTGGTGGGTGACTACGTAGAAGATTACGAAGTGATGGTGCCTTTTCAAGCGTTACAGATGGTCGGTCATACCGTGCACGCGGTGTGCCCTAATAAGAAAGCGGGTGACTTTGTGCGCACGGCGATTCATGACTTTGAAGGCGACCAAACCTACAGCGAAAAGCCTGGCCATAACTTTGTGCTGAACTTTGATTTTGCACAAGTTAAAGCCGAGGATTATGACGCGCTGGTGGTGCCCGGTGGTCGCTCGCCCGAATATCTGCGTTTGAATGCAGCTGTGCTGGAGTTAGTACAAGCCTTTGATGATGCGAAAAAGCCCATTGCAGCCGTGTGCCATGGACCGCAGTTATTAGCGGCAGCGGGCATTTTGAACGGTCGTGAATGTGCTGCCTATCCGGCCTGTGGCCCAGATGTAGAAATGGCCGGTGGCCGTTATGTAGAGTTGGATGTTGCGGCAGTGCATGTGGAGGGTAACTTGGTAACAGCACCTGCTTGGCCAGCGCATCCGGCGTGGTTGGCGGGATTCCTGACATTGTTGGGCACTCACATCACGCTATAAGATGATTTTTGAGCGCCTTGCTGGGCTAAGGCGCTCATCTAAAGCAGTGCTTGTTATCACTGCTTTTTTATCACTGCTTTTAATTACTACTTGGTCTTTTTCGCTTCTTTTTGTGCTTTTTTCTCTTTGGCCGTTAGCAGCGGTTTCTTCTTGACGTCTTTTTTGCTGTCTTGTCCTTTGCTCATGATCTTTTCCTTTAAACATAAAGCCAAACTAAGCCAGTCTAGTGGCGATGACGACGCACATATCTCTGCTTAAGCAGTCAGTGTGCGGCGTGAAATATGTAGAACAATTTCAGTATGAGCTTATGGATGCGCAATAGATAGCAATGACAGAGAGCAATGACTTTTTAGGGCAGCGATACTTTTAATTTATTGGACGCCTGTGGTATCTACCGTTAAGCCAAGTTCGGTAAATACCTCTTTGGCCACGCTTAACGCATTGATCACACTTGGAAATCCAGTGTAGGGCAGCAAGTGCATAATGCAGCCAACTATTTCTTCGGGCGTTAACCCCACCGTTAAGCCAGTTTTAATGTGCATCTTAATTTGCGGTTTACCTTGCGCCACCAAAGCGGTAATGGTGGTCAGCACCTTTTGTTTATTGTCTAAGCCGGGGCGTGAATAAATGCCGCCAAAGGCAAATTCCACCACGTATTTTTCTAGATCCGGCGCTATGTCTCTAAAGGCGGCGCCGATATCCATGTCACCGGTTGGCTTATCGTCTGGTGAGGCGGTGAGCTCTTGAATTTTAGCGATGCCTTTTTGATACAAATCGTCTGCCATGTGTAATTTTCCTCTTTCGGTAGTTTTCAATGCGGGCTTATCTAGCGTTCTTTTGTACGTTCTGCCAGATTAACGCTTAGTCAATATATCGCTAAAGAGGTTACCTAACATTGCGGGTGTTTTATAGGGCAGGGCGGTTGGCGCATTATTACCATAACGGCTGTGTGGCGAGTAGCGAGCAAAAAACAGGCCCTTTTTTGCAGAGCTTGCGCAGTGGCTTTCATCTTCTGCTAAGCTGGCCACTGATTTATTTACCCATTCATTTAACTTTCTACCGGAGCTTGCTGCATGACTCAGCCTGAAGACCTGCATCTTAATTTGCGCAACCTAACCCTTGACGACTACGACGAGCTACAAGTGCTGATGGATCGTGTGTATCACGATATCGGTGGCGCTTGGCCCAAAGATACCATCAAGGCGCTGGTAGAACAGTTCCCAGACGGGCAAATTTGTATTGAAGACAGCGGCATTCTGGTGGCGGTGGCGCTGACGGTGTCGGTGAAATATGAGCGCTTTAGTAACCCCCATACTTATGACGATTTGATCTTGAGTAATGAACAGATCAGGCACAGTGATAAGGGCGACTCCTTGTACGGCTTAGATGTGTTTATTCAGCCAGAGTATCGAGGTTTTCGCTTGGGGCGTCGTTTGTACGAAGCGCGCAAAGAGCTGTGTCGCTCCCTAAACTTGCGCGCCATTCTCGCTGGTGGCCGTATCCCCGGTTACTCTCAGCATGCCGAGCAGTATACGCCCGCAGAATACATTGAGCGGGTCGGGCGCAAAGACATTTACGATCCTATTCTGAGCTTTCAGTTAGCCAATGATTTTCAGGTAACGCGCCTGATGCGCAAGTATCTGCCAGAAGATAAAAAATCGCTGGGCTATGCGACCTTGCTGGAGTGGCGCAATATTTTGTATACGCCGCCGTCTTCGGTACTGAATGAGAAGAAAACTCAAGTACGCATGGGGGCGGTACAGTGGCAAATGCGCGAATTCTCCTCGGTTGATGAGGTATTAGAGCAAGTTGAATACTTTGTGGACGCGCTGTCCGATTACAAGAGTGACTTTGCACTGTTTCCCGAATTTTTTAATGCACCTTTGATGGGCTTAACCGATCAGGTGGATCAAACCCGTGCTATCCGTTATTTGGCCGAATACACCCAGCAGTTTCGGGATCGGATGTCGGAAATGGCGGTGAGCTATAACATCAACATTATTACCGGCTCTATGCCGCTGATAGAAAATGATCGCGTGTATAACGTCTCCTATTTGTGCCATCGCGATGGGCGAGTTGATGAGCAGCGAAAAATTCATATTACCCCCCACGAACGTCGAGACTGGGTGATTGAAGGCGGCAATCAGTTTGAAGTGTTTGAGACGGACGCGGGCCGCGTGGCCATTCTGATTTGTTATGACATTGAATTCCCTGAGCTGGGGCGCATTGCCGCCAGCAAAGAAGTGGACATTATTTGTGTGCCATTTTGGACCGACACCAAAAACGGTTATCTGCGAGTGCGCCATTGTGCCCAAGCGCGCGCCATTGAAAACGAGTGTTATGTGGTGATCACCGGCAGTGTGGGCAACTTACCTAAGGTGCAAAACTTAGACGTGCAGTATGCGCAGTCTTCGGTATTTTCGCCGTCGGATTTTTCCTTCCCCCACGATGCGGTAATGGCGGAAACCACGCCTAATACCGAGATGATGATGTTCTCGGACTTGGATCTTGAAAAGCTGACCTTAGTGCGCAACGAAGGCTCGGTGACCAACTTGAAAGACAGACGCACGGATCTGTATGACATCGTCTCTTCTTTAAATGGGCTGCAGCTTAAATAAACGAGTGTTAACCGAGTTGCGGGTTAAATGTACAGGCTAGATGTCAGCTCTCGGTTGTAGTCGGCCAATATCGATTGTTGGCCGTACTTCTATTTTCGAAGTGCGTTAGGCATGCGGTGGTAATGCTGCGTGTAACGCGTGAGAAGTGTTAAACTGCCGGCTTTGCTGCACCAGTGCGCTGGTTGCAGCTTGTTTCTACCCTGTTGGATAATGTCATGTCAGATAAGTTTTTCTTTAAAGGCCGCCAAGATGCACGTCAAAGTCATATTAAATATGGCTATGAGACTCAGGCTAAGCCAAGAAACGGCAGCAAGAAATATCCGCTCATGCTAGTAGTAACGAGCGAAGCCCGTAAGCTGGAAGTTGAAGCTTTGGTTGCACAAGCTGAGCTGTTTGCAGAGATTGAGCTGGACACTCGCGTGGGTGCAGTTGAGTCAATTGGCGAGCTGACCGTGCAGCTGACCAAGCAAGCGGCGGTTAAGATTGAAAAAGTACCGGCCCGTAACGAAGCTTGCTCTTGTGGCAGTGGTAAAAAGTTTAAGAAGTGCTGCGGCTAAACGCTAGCAGATGAAGTGGCGGAGCGAGTTATTGTAAAGTATGGCGAGTGTATCCAGCCGATATCGGTTTGCTACACTCTGCTGTCAGTTGTGTACAAGTTCGCTCTCTTGATGCAGATGCTTCGCTGATTTTGCAGATATGAACCGCCTCAGTATTAAACCTACCTCATACCCTAAGCGTAATTTATACCGCTAATGAAGACTGACGTTGCGCATCAAGAGCAGGGAATTTTACATGTCTAATGTCGGCTCACCGACGCACCGTCTAGTTGATGACTTTGTCGCGCCTCCATGTGACGATTGGGTGCAGATTTTATATCAAGATGAACATATTTTATTGATTGATAAGCCCAGTGGACTGCTCAGTTTGTCGGGTAAAAACCCACAGAATTGGGACTCGGTACACCATCGCTTGGTTCATGGGCGCTTAGTGTACGGCCAAGCAGGGTTTACTTCGGCTTTCCCTGAGGCAAAGCTCCCCCACCGTTTAGACTTGGGTACCTCTGGCGTAATGGTGGTGGCGCTAAATGCCGCATCTGCCAAGCACCTTAATCAGCAATTTCAAGCAGGCACCATTCAAAAGCGCTACCTTGCCATGCTAGAAGGCTGGGTAACGGAGGAGCACGGCCAAATTAGTGGTGCGATAGCGAAAGATGCCCAGCTCTTTCCGCGAGTAAAACTTTGCCCTATCACCGGCAAGGTGTCGCTCAGCGAATATCAGGTATTAAGGCGCTTAAGCGAGCCGAAGCGGACTTTGGTGCAATTTACGCCGCGCACCGGGCGCACCCATCAATTGCGCATTCACAGCTTGAGCTTTGGCCACCCTATTCTGGGCTGCGACTTGTACCAGAGTGCCCACAGTGAACAACTAGCCGCTCGTTTGCTGTTACACGCCAGCGATTTATATTTCGTACATCCTGCTAATGATGAAGCCATTCATGGTCATAGTCCTTGCCCATTTTAGTCGGCGCGCCATTTAAATAATGGTTAATATTTACTGACCTCACCCTCAGAATTTAATAGCTCTGTTGGTTTTTTATTATGCTTATCAGATGGTTATGGTGAGTTTATATTAATTTATAGGAATTAGGTCAGTAGTATAGTGCGCACAGGCAGTGATATTAACAAGACCAGCTTAAACTCCCCCGTTACTCATTGCTAATACGTGCTTTTTATGAACGAGTATTAAGTGATGAAAAAAACCTCACACGGTAGGCTTCTGGCCTGCGGCTGGTCATTGTCCGCTTAAATGGTTAAAATGCGTGGGCTTCACTTGCCATGAGCAGGATAAATAAACCTCACGGCCGATTTAAGCTAGAGATAAGCCTAAGATAAATTTCAGATGGTTTTTGAAAAATTAATTAAAAAAATATTAATCAAGACCTAACAGGGAAATAAATACAAACATGAAAATGAATACCATTTTTTTACTGGTCACCACAGCGCTATTATCCACCCACGTCAGCGCGAAAGACGTGCCTGCGAGCATTAACAGTGAAGTGACCAAACAGGCAGTGGCGGATCAGGTGATTGCCGAGCAACGTCAACAACTGGCCAAAAATACCGACAGTCAGGGTTTTGGTCCACAATCGCCGCGCGATATTAGGGTGACGACCGGAGAAAACGCGATTGCATTTAATGCCGCACCGCCCGCCAGTGCCATGAATTTATGTAATATTCATTTTCACAAAAACGCCGAGCATGCCGGCGGTGAATTTACCACCTACGTAGGCAATGGCGATGGTCAGGGGTATCAGGGGGGCTATCAGTATTCAGGCCAGTTAACAGCTGCGGAATTAGCGCCCAGTGAGCAAGAAATATGCCCCAGTGAGCAAAGCAGCCTAGTGCCCGGCGACACCATAGAAGTACATTATGTATATTCGAGTGCCAAGATAACGCCAGGCCCGACCTTAGGTGCCTGTTTTAATGACGCCATTAAGAATCCGCAATTGCGCGTTCAAGCTCAAGTGTATGTGCTGGTGAATGACGCTAAGGCGTTGGATTTTGGTGATTTAACCCAGCATGGCGAGATAAATGGCCTACAGCAGGCATTAAATCTACCAGACAACACGGGCACCGCCGTGGAATATGCGGGTTCAACCACAGGCCCGAGCTTCAACGAAGCGGGCTCACCTTTTCAGGTTTCTTGGAGTGTTAAGCCTAAGGTAGCCAAGGTCAATATTGCAAGCGTAGGCCAGTGGTGTAAGAGCAACGTGTTCGAGGAAGACCATGCTCATGGCGTCAGAAACTTAGTGACGAATCCAGCCCTGCTGTCCACGATTAGCCAGTAAGTTACGGCTCAGTCAGCATAGCGTGTTAATCCTACGCTTAAGCTCAAAAAACGAAATATGACCAATAACGGGATGCGACTCATACAGTGGCATCCCGTTTTTTTGTGGTCAAGGCGTGGTTGTGACGCTAAGATTTCGCAGCCAGCAATATAGCCCCGCTTGCTTTAATCCCCTGAATTCAACCAAGAGCACGTCAATGACAGAGCCCACCGCGTATAAAATAAGACCAACCCGTGCCCAAATGCAGCAATTTCCTGCTTTTAACGGGCTGGAATTGTCAGATATTCAATTGCTGACCGAGCCTGAACAGGTGGCCTTGGCCCGCGCAGATTTGTGCCAGTGCGACTATGTGGGTTTTGATACCGAGAGTAAGCCCACTTTTCAGGTGGGTGAGCACAGCACTGGGCCGCACTTGGTGCAATTAGCCTCCAACAAGCGGGGGTATTTATTTACCTTAAACGATGCCGCCAGCAATCAATTACTGGTGGATATCTTAAGTTCAGAGCAGATAGTCAAAGTAGGGTTTGGCTTAAAGTCAGACCGTGGACCCTTGCAGCGTAAGCTCGGCATCGAAGTAGCCGGCTTGTATGAGTTATCGAATCGGGTAAAGCAACTGGGTTATCAGCATCCGGTGGGACTGCAAGCGGCGGTCGCCATTTTGTTGGGCCAATACCTAGTAAAGTCTAAGCGCGTGGCGCTGTCTAATTGGTCTAATCCTGAGTTAACGTCCGGCCAGCTGCGCTATGCGGCGAATGACGCCTATGCGAGCTTGCGGGTGTTTCAGGCATTAGCGGCGCTAGCCAAATCAAATTCCTCAACGCCGTCTTGTGATAATCACCCCTCGGCAAGCTAGGGTCGATTATTTTTCCGGTACGGGTACGTCTTTCTTGCAGATATCTTCTCGGGCCATCTTCTGTTGGGCTGTTTCTTGATCCGCCGTGTCGGAATCTAATAATGGCTGACCATTTTCTGTATGGGGCCTAAGACTCAGGCAAGAGAGCAGTGAGAAATGATCCGAGCCTTTCAGTTTTAAGCGTTTTAAACTCACTACTCGAAAATGATCACTGTGAAATAAGTGATCCAGCGGCCAGCGAATAAAAATGTGCTGGGCATTAAAGGTATTAAACATGCCGCGCCCGATCCGTGGGTCCAGTAAGCCGCTAATTTTTCTAAACAAACGGGTTGTCGGTGACCAGGCCACATCGTTAAGGTCGCCAGCTACGATCACCGGCACCTTGCACTCGGCCACGCTCTTCGCCACGGCGAGCAGCTCTGCATCGCGCGGTGCGGATTCTTCATTTTCGGTAGGGCTAGGGGGTGCTGGATGCAAAAAGTGTGTGCGCACTTGTAAGCCGCCGGTGAGCGTCACTAAACAATGCATAGAGGGCACTTCTTGCTCCACTAAATAACTAATGTGGGTATCGCTTAACGGCAAGCGTGAATAAACATGCATGCCATACAAATTTTCTAATGGGCATTGCATCAGATAAGGATAATCCGCTTCTAATACCGAGAGCTGCTGCTGCCACCATAAATTTGACTCTAGGGTGACTAAGATATCCGGCTGATACTGCTTCACCAAGGCCAGCAAACTCTCAGCATGGGGATTACTGGCCAATACGTTGGCGCTAAGAAGGGTCAGCATATGTGGCGGTTGTGCGGCGCTTTCCGTTTTCACTTCGTGAGGATACAAACGGGTGTAGGGCAAAATCCACCACAGGTGATAACTCACATAACCCACATTTAAGATGACCAAGGGCCAATGAGCGGCTTGGCTCATGTCCAGTCGCCATAAGACGAGTAGGGTGAGTGCGGCTATCAGAGTGATAAACTGTACGCGGGGGAAATCCAAGCCGCGTACCCACCAAACGGGGTTTTGCCACAAGGGCAGTAGCGTTATTAGGCCGGTAAATGCGGTGGCGAGCCAAAACAGAGTTAATTCCATGAGCAGGGCCATCCTTTTTAAGGCCAGATAAAGAGACAAGGCTACTGGCGTCTGCAGGTAATGGCTTTATCGTTATCTTAAAACAAGCCTGATTGAGTACCAAGTAGCTGAAGAATCTAGGATTAGCTTAAACGCTTTGTAGCGAAAACCAATGCAATAAATTAAAAAGTCCGCGCTGTTGCGCTTTTTAGGGCGAAAATAGCAGTTTTCGTTGATGATAGCCCCTCATGTTGGCAGCTAATATTGACGATGTTTTTGAGGGCTACCCTGTTATGCCTATTGATAGGCATTCGGGTGCGGGCTGCCATTACGTCCTAAGCGGTTTTAAATAGCGGCATTAAATGGGCGACACGGTTCGCACATTTATCGAGCCTGGCAGGCCTGATACGAGGCGTGTGGCTACTGGCCTTAAGCGCCTATGTTGCTGCCCTTGAGGCACAGATTTTGTTATGGTGAGCCTTGCGGCGATTAGGAGAAAGTATGCGCATATTATTTGCCTTTTTGGGCTGGCTGGCTTTGGTGTTAGGGATCATTGGTGCCTTTTTGCCGGTGATGCCCACCACACCTTTTATTTTATTGGCCGCCTTTTTGTTTAGTAAGTCCTCGCCGCGCATTCATTATTGGTTAGTGAATCACCCGTGGTTTGGGCCTTTGATCCACGACTGGCAAACTCACCGAGGCATACGAGCCCCTATTCGCCGCCGAGCACTGTGGATGATGGCCATCAGCTTTGTATTTTCAATGTATTTCATGCCGCTTTGGTACGTAAGAATCGGCTTGGCCTTGGTTTATGGGGTGATAGTGCTGTGGATGTTACGCTTGCCCCTGATACCTGACTCTTCAGGAGTGGAACTCAACAAAACCAAGCCCTAAGCTCGCGGAAATTTGTTGGTGATGCCTGTTTACCGCATTATTGCGGGAGTGCTGAGTGTAAAAATAATAATATTTTGTAATAAATGTCTCTCTCACCGCGTCTTAATAAGTAACCGTTAGACATTGTTGCCATAACGGAAGGGCATGGGCCCTACTGATTAATTCAGGCCTTGCAGGCAACGGCACTTAGAGTTTATTGATTTTTCGATACCTGAAAGGTCAACAGGTGTGATGGCAGGGCTGCTCACTTAGGTAAGAGGGAAGCATTATGAAAGCCATGACTTCACTTATGTTGGCGGCGGTATTTACCCTAATGTTGTTACCGGCCCAAGCAAGCACAGTTTCCGCTAACAGCGGCATTGTCATTCAGACCTTATCGATGGGGGATGGAGTGGATAACCGCCAGTGTCGGTTGCTAGAAAAACAGGGTAAGGAGTTGCCCGGTTTCTGCGGGCCTTAAAAAATCAAGAGCGAGCGCACTCCAATAGGGGCAGAGATGCATATGCATCTCTGCCCCTTTCGCGATTTGGTGTCTGACTGGCTAACCGAGCGGGAAGGGGACGTTAACTGCAGAACAATCTTGCGTTGACTCCCAGTGGGCGGCGCATCCTGTTATAATCCCCAACAGTTTTAAGACAATCTAGCCGCCATGCGTTTTATTATGCCCAGTTCCCACAGCTGCAAGCCTGCTATCAAGGTGCGCGAGTCTGGTCGGGCCAACCCTTGCGGGTCCATTAAGGCAGCCTTTATTATGAAATTTTTTACTAAGAAATCTACGCTATGAAACAAGAAACGCTGAAACTCATTGCTGACAGCATCACCGCCATTGTGGATTATCCAAAGCCTGGGGTGATTTTTCGTGATATTACCAGTTTGGTGGAAGACCCCATCGCCTTCAAAGCCAGCATAGATGCCTTGGTCGACTTGTATCGCGATGCCGGCATCAACAAAGTGCTGGGCACAGAAGCCCGTGGCTTTATCTTTGGTGCACCCGTGGCCGCTGCCTTGGGCGTGGGCTTTATTATGGCGCGCAAACCCAATAAATTACCGCGCGAAGTGATTGAGGTGGCCTACGACTTGGAATACGGCCAAGACAAGCTGCAGATTCACGTGGATGCCATCGCCCCCGGTGAAAAAGTGTTGATTATCGATGACTTACTTGCCACTGGCGGCACGGTAGAAGCGGCGGTAAAATTAGTACGTCGTTGCGGCGGTGAAGTGCAAGAAGCGGCCTTTGTGATCGCATTGCCTGCCTTGGGAGGCTTACAGCGCCTCAACAATATGGGCATTCGCGTCAATAGCCTAGTGCAGTTTGACGGTGAATAACTCGGCGCTCAATTACTTGACTCTCAATAATTAGACACCCAATAACTAGACTGCCAATGATAAGGGTCACTAACTACCGATGAATTATCAGGTTCTGGCCAGAAAATGGCGCCCCCAGCGTTTTACCGAAGTGGTCGGCCAGCAACATGTGTTGACGGCCCTCGTCAATGCCCTTGCTCAAGGGCGGCTGCATCATGCGTATCTGTTTAGCGGCACCCGCGGGGTAGGTAAAACCTCCATTGCGCGCTTGTTGGCTAAGGCGCTGAACTGCGATAAGGGCATTACGCCTGAGCCATGCGGTGAGTGCAGCAGTTGCGTTGAAATCGAACAAGGGCGTTTTGTCGATTTATTAGAAATAGATGCCGCCAGCCGCACTAAGGTTGAAGACACCCGTGAGCTGCTCGATAACGTGCAGTATCAGCCGGCGCGTGGCCGTTTTAAGGTGTACTTAATTGATGAAGTGCACATGTTGTCGCGCCACAGCTTTAATGCGCTGTTAAAAACCCTTGAAGAGCCGCCACCCCATGTGAAGTTTTTGCTAGCCACCACGGATCCGCAAAAGCTACCAATCACTATTTTATCCCGTTGCTTACAGTTTCATCTGAAAAGCCTAGAGCCAGAGCAGATTGATGGTCAGCTGCAGCATATTTTGCGCCAAGAGCAGTTGCCCTTTGAAATAGAAGCAACGGCCGCATTGGCGCGGGCCGCCGATGGCAGTGTACGCGACGCCCTGAGTTTAACGGATCAGGCACTGGCGTTTGGTAACGGTGAGATCAGGCTGGCGCAAGTTGAGTCTATGCTTGGCAACCTTAACCATAACCAGCTAATGAGCTTGGTGAATGCGCTGTTATCAGGCGATGGTGCGGCTATGCTGGCGCAAGTGAGCAATCTGGCCAGTCAAGGGCCCGATTACGATCATATTCATAAAGAGCTGGTGGGTTTTTGGCATCAATTGGCCTTGGCACAAATAGTGCCCGCCCAGCCTTTGCTGCCCTATGCCAATGATCTGAATCGCTTAGCGCCATTAATTTCGCCAGAGCACATTCAGCTTTATTACCAGATTTGCCTACAAGGGCGCAAAGACTTGCCCTTTGCCGCCGATGGTCGTGCCGCGCTGGAAATGACCTTGCTACGCACCTTGGCGTTTCGGCCTCAAGCGGCGAGTGCGGCTCATGGCAGTGCCACGCCGACAGCTGTCGCAACGGAGCATAATGCTGTAAAAAAGCCTGAGCCGCCGCGCATGTCGCCGCCAGAGATAGCGCCACCTGAATTAGCACCTGCCATCGCTACTGTAGCGTCTAATGAGCCTGTTGTTGCGGTGCCTCCACGTGCTGGCAATCAAGCGGCAGAGGCCAGTGATGGCTCTGTTGTGGTTGAGGACTCTGTTACTGTTGAAGACTCCGTTGCAATCGAGGGCTCTGCAGTAGCTGAAGGTACTGCAGTGAGCGATGAGGCGGATGCGCAGCTGGCGGCCCAGCTTTATCACGAACAAGACACGATTTTGACGCAGGCGGCGCAGTTTGGTTACCAAGCGGCTGCGTCTATGCAGCCTACGCCGAGCCCAATCCCAAGTACCTCTCCACAAGTGGTTCAAGCACCGCCAGCAGTGGAGTTAAGCAATCAGGCACCAGCCGCAGTTAATCCGTCTGTCAGTAGTCTGGCGGAGACAAACCCGTCGCAGGTTGAACCTGAGACCGGCGATCCGGCGGCGGCCAATGTGGCGCAAATTCGTCGTTTGCTGCAAACGCGCAATCGCTTGCGCAGTCACGACTTAGATGCGACCGATAATACGCCTGTACGCGGTGCGACCCCTGTAAGCCGTCAGGCTCAACCCAGCTATGTGCCTCCTGCATCAAAAGGGGATAATGCTAGCAGCCCAGCTGCCACGGCGCCGAGCCCTGTGACTGCGGTGCCTGAGCGCGTTCAAACGCACAACCAAGCGTCTAATCCAGCGCACAGCTCGACCTTGGGTCAGGGGCAAGCACCTTCGGCTCAGAGCCCGGCGGCGTCGTTTGGCAATGACCAACATAACCATAGCCATAACCAAGGTGCCGAGCTGCCGCCGTTGGACTCTTATGCGGATATGGGTGCGCAGCAGGATGCAGATGACTTGCCACCTTGGTTGGATGACGCGAGCGACAACACAGCATCGCAGGCCACGTGGCAATCCAGTGTGACTCCTGCGAGTTCGCGCTCATCTCAGCCAACTTCGCGGCCCAGCGCGCCGCCCGCCAGAGCACAAACACTTCCACAGGCGGCCAATCCTGCGCCTGCTTTTGTTGCTTCTGGCGGCTTGAGTGCCTCCGGTGGCTTGAATGCTTCTGGCGAATTAAATGCGATGGCAGGCTTGCGCTCGGGTGCTTCGCAAACCGCCACCGATCCGGAACCCTTAAAGCCCAGTAGCTTATTGGCCCACGCCACGGATACCTGGACCGCCTTGGTGGCCCAGTTGCCGCTCGGTGGCTTATTGCGCCAATTGGCCATGCACTCCAGCCTTGTACAACAAAGCCCCAATCAATGGCAATTGTGGCTAAACCCTGATCATAAACACTTATTAAATGACAAAGCCTGTGTAGAGCTGGCGGCCGTGCTAAGTGAGCAGCAGCAAGCTGCCATCAATTTACAGGTGCAAGTGGGTGAGCAGACGGGCAGCTTAACGCCGTTTGATATTGAGCAGCAGCTTTATCAGAGTGCGATAAGCCAAGCAAAAGATGAAATTGAGGCCGATGATGCGGTACAATTTTTGATATCCCGCTTTGCGGCCGAATTAGACCGCGACAGCATAGAACCTATGGCGCAGTAATGCGGCGTATTTTATCCCTTAATGATTTATTAACTAAGAGTGAGCAGATATGTTTGGTAAAGGTGGAATGGGCAATATCATGAAGCAGGCTCAGCAGATGCAAGAGAAAATGCAGAAGCTGCAAGAAGAGCTTGCCTTGTTAGAAGTGGTAGGTGAAGCCGGTGCCGGTTTGGTTAAAGTTACCATGGCCGGTAGCCACTCAGTACGTCGCGTTGAAATTGATGAAAGTTTGCTGCAAGACGACAAAGAGCTGTTAGAAGACTTGATGGCTGCGGCCGTTAACGACGCAGTTCGTCGTGTAGAAGAACAAAATAAATCCCGCATGGGTGAAGTTACCGGTGGCATGCAATTACCACCGGGCTTCAAAATGCCGTTCTAGGCATTTTTGCCCTTGATCCTCAGGCACTTAACCAGTGCCTGTATCACTGGGGGTTACACAGGGGTCATAATACCTTAATTTTTCTGCCTCTAAGACTCTCAACCAGAGTGTTCGATTAGCCAGCTTTACCTCGCTTACGTTACTATACCCTCACTTAAGGGTGGCATTTCTACTCCCTATTTATCCCTCGCTATTACTAAGAGTCTGACTATGCGCTTTAGTCCCTTGTTGGATGAGTTAATCAAGAGTTTGCAAATCTTACCCGGTGTGGGCCCAAAGTCGGCCCAGCGCATGGCGTTTGCCATGTTAGAGCGCCAACGCGCCGGTGGCCGACGCTTAGCCCATATATTGGATGAAGCGTTAGAGAAAATCGGTCACTGTCGCCAGTGCCGCACCTTTACCGAAGAAGAAATTTGCCCGCTGTGTGCCAATCCTAAGCGCGCCGTGAGCGGCCAGTTGTGCATCGTAGAAAGCCCCGCCGACGTGGTGGCCATCGAACAAACCGGTCAATATCAAGGGCGCTACTTTGTGTTGATGGGACATTTGTCGCCGCTGGACGGCGTAGGTCCCGAAGAGTTAGGGCTAGATAAGCTCGCCAGTTGGCTGGCGCGCGAGTCATTTTCTGAGCTGATCTTGGCCACTAACCCGACCGTAGAAGGCGAGGCTACTGCCTATTATATTGCTGATATCGCCAGTCACCACGGCGTAGCGGTAAGTCGTATCGCCCACGGCGTGCCAATTGGCGGCGAGCTGGAGTTGGTCGATGGCAATACCCTGAGCCACTCCTTTATGGGCCGCAATCACTTTTCTAATAGCTAATACGTGAAGAGAGAAGGGTGAAGGGCACAGAACCCAGCTAACCTAGCTGCCGTGTCCATTCTAGGCGAACGCTTGTTCACGCCTCACGGGCCAACACTAAGGCTTCCAAAGGCACATCGCACAGCTGGCCTAATAGTAGAGCCGCGTGCGCTGCCTGTTGTACTTCTGCAAGGGCTTCCACCAACACGGCGCGTTTAATGTCCGCGAGCGTATAACCCTGCAAATACAGCTGACTTAAGGCTAATTGCAAGGCGCCTAGGCTAGGATTAAAAGCGGCATTTTCTAAGTAGCGACCCGGACAAATTTGGCCATCGTTTAATAATAAGGCGACGCCTGCTCGGTTATGACTGTAAGGCGCATAACTGGCGCAAGCGTGATCCCAAGCTGCAAGCGTAAGTGCATCGGGCTTATGTTCCGATGTAGGCTGAGAGCTGGCGGTTAAATTGGCGGTGGGGTGATTGAGCAGGCCATAGGTTTGCTGAAGATCTGCCGGACCAAAAGCGTGAGGCAGTAATTCATTGAGCATAAAATGGTGTTCGGGCCAAACCAGTAGCAGGTCGTCTTGATTGAGCTCGTGCATAAATTGGCGACACTGGCCGCAAGGGCTGGCGCTGACCACCACTCTCTCTATGTATTGCTCATCAAATAACGCCGCATGCCCGATGGCCGCTTGCTCGGCGTGAACCGATTGGTGTAAGGGCACACCAACAAACTCCACATTGGCCCCTAAATACCAATGACCCGAGCCGCCTATGGCGATGGCGCCCACGGCAAAATCAGAGACTGGTACCTGGGCTTTGGCTTCGGCGAGCGGTAACAAGGCAAACGCCAGCGCGCCTGTGCCCAATTGACTGGCGTCCATTAACAGTTGGATTTGCTCTGGGCTAAAGCGCGTTAGCCGGTTGAGTCGATGTTGGTCGATCGTTTGTTTAAGTGCGTCATTCATAGTTGAACTCTCCTGTTGTTAGGCATTAGGCTCATGGCTCCAAGATTGGGCACTTTCTTTGACGTATAGTGTACGACTTACCGTATAAAGCGTTGGTTTTGCTTCACGCCTCCCTCCTTACCCCTCACCTTTTCTCTTACCCTATCAACCAAAGATACAAATGAAACAAGGGCGGCGCCAATAAGGCAGTAGCAATGCCGCACACCACCATGGCTAATGAAGCAAAAGCGCCTTGCACCGGCCCCACTTCGGCAGCTGCACCGGTGCCGATGGCATGAGCACTGGCACCCATCGCCAAACCTTGCGCTTCAGGGTGCGTCACACCGGCGATTTTCAGCAGTGGAAAGCCAATAATAGCGCCCATCATGCCCACTATGATCACCAAGCCTGCGGCAATGGCCGGAATGCCGCCCATGGTGGCACTGACACTCATGGCTAAGGGCGTGGTGATAGATTTAGTGGCAATGGAGGCCAGCAGTTGCGGTTGGGCATGCAAAATGCCGCCCAGTAGTAAGGTAGTGCCTACCGAAATTAACACTGAGATACTGCAGCACAGCACGATTGGCCACAGCTGTTGGCGAATTTTAGCCGCCTGCTGATACAAGGGCAGAGCAAAGGCCACCACCGCCAATTCCAATAATAAGTTGAGCGGTTTGGTGCCTGCCTGATAAGTACTGCTATCTTGGCCCGTTAATACCAGCAAGCCGATGATCAGCAGTGCCGGCAGCATAATGGTGTTGATCAGCGGGCTTTTATAATGGCGCGCCAGTTTCTTAACGGCTAAATACAAGGCGGCCGTGAGCGGCATTGCCAGCCACAGCATCATGCTTGCATCCGTTGATATAAACGGCCCACCACCACTAAGATCAGTACCAAGCCACTAAAAGCCGCACTTAAAATCAAGCCTAATCCCTCGCTGAGTACGTCCACATAGCCAAGTAAGCCGGCAGCCACCGGAATAAATAACAGCGCCATGTGGCGCAGTAGTAGCTGGCCACTTTGGTGTACCCAGTTTAAAGGGACTAATTGGCTGACCAGTAAAAAGAACAGCAACAAGAGGCCAATAATACTGCCCGGAAAAGCAAAGGGTAATAAGCCCGCTATGGCTTTGCCCATGATGAGGCAGGCTAATAACAGGCTAAAGCCGCGCAGCAAGATAAACAGCGGATGCTTAACCAGTGCGGAGTTAAGGGCGGCGTTAAAGCGCTTGCACATAACGGGCCACGGCCTGCAGTAATGCCAACTTGGCTTCATCATCTTGATGATCGACAACCAATTGCTCGAGGCGCTGCATATAAGGCTCGGCCTGAGCGCTGAGCTTATCTTGGCAATACTGACGCCAGCGCTGCCATTCTTGCTCGTTTAAGGTGTTGGGATAATTACGCGCGCGATAGCGGAACAGCAATTCACTTAATCGTGAGTCATTAAATTGCAGCGGCAGGGTGGCCAGCACTTCAGGCGAGCTGGCGTGGATCATGGCCATGGCTGCCTTATCGGCGTCGCCAAAGAAGCCACCTTCATATAGCGCCCCGTCTACATCAGCGCTGGGGCCAAAATCATGAGGCAATTGATACAGCGCCACCACTTTTTCGCGAATTTCTGGGTGGCGACGCAATAGATCAAGGCTTTCACGACACTGAGCACGACTAATATCTAGCTCATCGGCTCTTTGCTCGCTCAGGGCGGCGGCTTTAGCTAATGACGGGCATTTATTGATGTGCACCAATTTTACCGGCACCGGTAACAGTTCGCCCAGATCCGCGCGCTTAGTGTAAAGCCGCTCTTTTAGCAGCTCGGGGCTCAGTTCGATAAGTGGAGTCAGATCCATGGCTAAGTTAACGCAAATCACCGCATTGGCATTGTCTGGGTGCCACGCCAATGGCGCAATCCAAGTGGCACAGCCTTGCCAAGCTGAAAACTGGCCCGACACATGCACTAATGGCTTGGCGTTAATCACATCGATAAGGGCTTTCACTTTGTGCTTACTGCGAAGCGTATATAAATAGTCGAATAACTTAGGCTGAGCTTGGCGCAGCAATTTGGCCAGCGCTATGGTGGCCCGCACATCCGACAGGGCATCGTGGGCATTGGCGTGTTCAATGCCATTGGCTTGGGTTAGGCGCTCTAGTTTAAAGCTCGGCTTACCGTCTTCGTCTTCTGGCCAGTTAATGCCCTCGGGGCGCAGCGCATAAAAGGTGCGCGCTACATCCAGTAAGTCCCAACGGGAGTTGCCATGCTGCCAGCTATAGGCGTAGGCATCATAAAAATTGCGATATAAGGTATAGCGGGTCACTTCATCGTCGAAACGAATATTGTTGTAACCCAAAATACAGGTATTAGGTTGGCTAAACTGCTCATGAATGCGGGCAATAAAATGCGCCTCACACAAGCCCTGTTGCTGGGCGGTTTGTGGCGTAATGCCGGTGATTAGCGTCGCCTCAGGCGAGGGCAGATAATCAGAGGGCAGCTGGCAGTACCACATCATGGGCTCGCCAATTTCATTGAGCTCTGCATCGGTACGAATGGCGGCAAATTGTACCGGCCGGTCAAAGGCCGGATGCAAGCCTGCCGTCTCATAGTCGTGGAATAAAAAACTGGGTGTTACTGCAGGCTGACTCATAGGGATTAGATTCTTTAATTGCGTGGGCCAGTGCTCGCGTTACGCATCACTGCTTAATGTATCACTTACTGCAAAACATAGAGCATAAGCGGCGGGCCAATAAAAGCGTGGTGTAAGAGTATCATGTAGCAAAAGCAGCGGTAAGCTAAAGATAAAACAGCGCCGAGCGTCCAGCACCAAACGCTAGCTAAACAAAAGATTAAAGACTCTCTGCAACGGAAGAACGCGGAAGGCGCGGAAAAATTAAACTGGGATAAGAGCGAAAAGAGCCAAAACATTCGATGGGTAAAGTGAAATATAGTGACTAGAGAGCCATCGTATTTTGTAGGAGTCTGTCTCTTCGGAGAAGAGGGCTTCGGCTCGGTCTTATGTTGGTTTGAAATCATCCGCTGACGCGGACCGCCGAAGTCCTCTTTATCAAAGAGACGGGCGGCTACAAAGCTAAATTCGGTAACACCGGAACTGTCCAAAAAATGAGATAAAAAAATACCGAGCCAAGCTCGGTACTTTGCAAAATAATGGCGGTGCTCTTAACTGACCGCAATGTACAACTTATTCTGAACTGTCTTCTACGGGTTCAAAATCATCATCACCGCCGGAGGTCATGGGTGAGCATAAACGGTGTACGCGTTTAGGGCCTATTACCTTTAAATACTTTAACCACACCTTAGCATGTTTGCTGTCGGTGGCGCTGCCTTCCTTGACTTGTTCAACGAAACGCAGCTCTTCGCTGCCGTTGGGCGCGGTTTGTTCACTATACAATGCCAACATAGCGTGGCCGGCTTGTTCAAGCAGTTGGGCTTCTACGACAGTAAATTCGCCACAACGACGTAAACCGCGAGGGAAATGGGCGAAGTCCTGAAATGGCTTGTTTGACTCAAAGCTCATGTTCTTTCTCACTTTAATTGATGGCTCTCTGATTCGCGCAAAGTATGGCACTCAGCATGCGGATGCAAAATCAATATTTTCAACGTCACGTTAAAAATATTTTATGTTGAGCATTATGGCAAGTTTTATGAGCATTTAGGGTGCCTGTTATCACCTGTTAACTGTCCGTTGTGCTGGTGTCGATATGCTCGTGAGTGAGCTCAATAAAGCGCGGATGCTGGCGTAATGAGTCAAATTCTTCATCTTCCGCCGCCACATCGCCCAAGTGCACGTTGTTTTTTACCGCCAGTTCTAAATCTGACAAGGCTTGATCTTCATGGCCCATTCCGGCGTGGGCGCAGGCTCTTTGATACAACGCATGGGCGTTTTGCTGGTCCACCTGCAGTACCCGATTACACAAACTGAGTGCCCATTGGCGCTCGTTCATCATTAAGGCCGCATCGGCTTTGTGGGTCATGGCATCTAAATCGCCGGGTTTGATATCGAGAATTTGGTCGTAAATATCAATTTTTGCTTGGGGACTTTGTTCTTGGCTGGCACGTAACCACAGGCCATGAATTTCTTGAAAGCGTTCAATTTCTCGGTAGTTTTCCGCGATCACCTTGGTTTTTCGTTGTAGTTCACGCTCTATCTGTTTGAGCTTGTGTTCATAGGTATTGGTGATCTTTCTCATCTCAGTTTCTGCGTAATCGCGAGCAGTTTTCTTTAGTTCCCTTAACGATTGCCAGCCAACAATGGCCAGTACGGAAGCTGCCCCCGCCAACAGGTAAAAGAAGTAAGTAACCGTCACGTTTGCGTAACTTATCGCTTTATCGGCGACGTTAAGCTCTTTTTGTACAATGTCATCGGTAACTTTAACCTGAAATTTTGCCATTTCGGTGCGCAGCGCTTTGAGCTCGTCAAGCATGTAACGCTCCATAAAGGGCGTGAGTCTGGTGCGCACTTCAGCCTCGGCAGTTGAGTCGGGTTCTCCGGGTGGGTCTTGGGCGAGTAGTGGTAGTGAGAAGAGTAAAAAACAACAAGAGAGGAAAAATTTAATCATGGGATACCTAGTCAGAGAATGAAGCGTGCTATTGCAATGACTGAGGGTAACCCTTGGATGGTTCCTGTTCAAATAATGTTAGGGCGCCGCTTGCACGGCGCCCTAACCGTTAATCAAGCCAGCTCTACCTCTTCGGCTTGAGGTCCTTTTTTACCCTGGGTCACAATAAATGTCACTGCTTGGCCTTCTGGTAGGGTTTTAAAACCATCCCCTTGTATGGAAGAAAAGTGGACAAAAAGATCCGGCCCGGATGCACGCGTGATGAATCCAAAGCCTTTTTCTTCGTTGAACCACTTCACAGTACCTGTCTCTTTTGCGCTCATAATCTCTATCCGATTTAGTCTGACTAGGTGGCAACACTTTATTACCACTGCTTTGATAGTAGCAGCTCTGTTGAGACCTGCTCTGAGCGGAAATGAGCAGGGTTGATCGGGGCATGAAAAATGCGATTTTTGGCCGTTTATCAGGGGGTAAATGGCCGTGTTATCCTTCATATATCATTCATTATTGATCACTAAAATGCATGCAGCCCTAATTAAAAAATGCGAGTTATGCTTGCAATTGACTGATGGTTTGTTAGGTTAGTGGAGCATTTTTGCTTAGCCCACTAACTAAATAAGTTTAGGACTATAAATGATTACTACCCATTCAGACTTAGAAGCGGACACAACCATTGACCTGCAAATTTTGTTGCGTCACCCCCAGTCAACCGACGGTTATCACGTCAACCGTTTGATTGACCGTTGTAAGCCACTCGACACTAACTCTACCTATTGTAATCTTCTGCAATGCCTGCATTTTGCCGACACTTGCATGCTGGCCGAAGACCAGGAAGATAACTCACTACTGGGGTTTATCTCTGCCTACCGCAAACCTGCTGAACCAAACACTTTGTTTGTTTGGCAAGTAGCCATAGATAAACGCGCACGTGGTGAGGGGTTAGCCCGCACTTTGCTAACTAACCTATTAGCATCTGATGCCTGCGCTGGCGTCACCCATCTAGAAACCACGATTACTGCGGATAATGCTGCCTCTTGGGGTTTGTTTGAAAGCTTTGCGCGTAGCCAAGCGACAGACTCAGGCGCCCGCCACCTTCTCTTTGATCAGCAGCGCCATTTTAATGGTGATAGCAGCAGTGAAATCTTATTTCGCATCACGCTTGGCTAACAGCCCGTGACAGACAGCAATGCTAATTCATCTTGTTGATCGCCAAATTATCTTTTGTTTTTGATTTGCACTCAGACTTTAAGGAGTCCATGTGAGTAATATTTTTGATGTAATGGAATCAAGTGTACAAACCTATGCCCGTTCTTTTCCGGTGACCTTTAATAAGGCACAAGGCGTGTGGTTATACGACCAATCTGGCAAGCGCTATTTAGATTTTCTCGCCGGTGCTGGCACCCTGAACTACGGCCATAACCACCCAGAGTTAAAAGAAGCGCTGATTGAATACATTCAGCAAGACGGTATCGCCCACGGCTTAGACATGCACACCACCGCCAAGGCGGCGTTTTTAACCAGCTTACAGCAGGTTATTTTAAAGCCGCGCGGCATGGATCATGTGGCGCAGTTTACCGGCCCAACTGGTACTAATGCGGTAGAAGCCGCCATGAAGCTGGCTCGTAAGGTGACCGGACGTAGCAATATTGTGGCCTTTACTAACGGTTTTCACGGCGTGAGCTTAGGTGCGTTGGCCGCTACCGGTAACCAACACCACAGAGGCGGTGCCGGTACGTCGATGGCCGATGTGAGCCGTTTACCGTACGACGGTTACCCAGGTGCCGGTGAAGACAGCCTGTTACTGTTTGAAACCATGCTTAATGACAACTCCAGTGGCCTAGATAAGCCAGCGGCCGTGTTGTTTGAAGTGGTACAAGGCGAGGGCGGCTTGAATGCTTCTTCCTTTAAGTGGTTGCAGCGTTTAGAGAAAATCTGTCGTGAACACGACATTTTAATGATTGCCGATGATATTCAAGCCGGTTGTGGCCGTACCGGTACTTTCTTTAGCTTTGAACCCGCCGGTATTAAGCCCGACATTATTACTTTGTCTAAGTCGTTAAGTGGCATGGGCTTACCTTTTGCCATCGTGCTGCTGCGCCCTGAGCTGGATCAGTGGGAGCCCGGTGAGCATAACGGTACTTTCCGTGGTAACAACCACGCCTTCGTTACCGCACGTAAGGCACTGGAATTGTTTTGGAAAGACGACACCTTTGCCGCAGAAGTGCGCAAGAAAGGCGAATTGCTGAATCAACGTATGCAAGCCATGGTAGACCGCTATCCTAAGCTGTTCATCAAGGTTAAAGGCCGCGGCATGATGCAAGGTATGGCCTGTTACGATGGCGACATTGCCAGCATCATTACCGGTAAATGTTTTGAGCGTGGTTTGGTTATTGAAACTGCCGGCCCAGATGGTGAAGTCGTGAAGTGCTTGTGCCCACTTATCATTACTGAGGCTGAATTAAACCAAGGCCTAGATTGGTTAGAAGAAGCAGCAGCAGAGACCGACGCTGAGCGCTTACGTAAAGCGTCATAACATCAATACTTGACCCACCGAACACGCAAATCTTGTCGGTGGGCAGTTATCTATTAAGTGAGTGTGGTGTGCCAAGTCGTCACGCCGCACTGAATACAGTATTAAAGAAAGGAAATAGCATGATAGTACGTACCTTAGCTGAATGTGAGCAAACTGAGCGTCGTGTGAAATCAGAAACTGGGACTTGGGAAAGCACCCGTATGTTGTTGAAAGACGACAACATGGGCTTTTCTTTTCACATCACCACTATTTATGCCAATACCGAAACCCATATTCATTATCAGAACCACTTAGAGTCTGTGTATTGCATGAGTGGTGACGGTGAAATTGAAGATTTAGCCGATGGTAAAATTTATCCCATTAAGCCTGGCACCTTGTATATCTTGGACAAGCACGACAATCACTTGTTACGTGGTGGCAGTGAAGATATGAAGCTGGCGTGTGTATTTAACCCGCCACTAAGCGGTAAAGAAGTGCACGACGCCGACGGCGTATACGCACTCGACACCGAGTAATCGGTAACCTAAATAACGTAATGCTTGCTGGATACGGGGGCTGGCCCCCGTTTACGAACATTTTCACTGGGCAGGGTGCGTTAAGGTAAATCACATCTAGGCGCCAAACCCCAAGCCCAATGAAAATGTGCGAACACAGTGAAAACCTGTTTAATAAACATTAAGGGAATAACTTGTCACACACAGTAGAAAAAATCGGCGGTACCTCCATGAGCGAGTATCAAGCGGTCCGCGATAACATCATCTTGCATAATCGTACCCCAGAGCAGTACTACCAGCGTCTGTTAGTGGTGTCGGCCTTTGGCGGTGTGACAGATGGCTTGCTGGAGTGCAAACGCACCGGCGCGCCCGGTGTTTATGCCACTTATGCTGATGCAGAAGACGACAGTGCTTGGGAGCAAGCGCTCGATAACGTCCTCGATCGCATGGCGAAAATTAACGAAGATATGTTTGGGCACACCCCTGAGCGCGCCTTGGCCGACTCGTTTCTACAAGAGCGCATTGCCGGTATTCGTGATTGTTTGCATCATCTGCGCCAAGTTTGCGCCTTTGGTCAGTTTCAATTAGCCGAGCAATTACAAACCATTCGTGAGCTGTTGGCCGCCATGGGTGAAGCACACAGCGCGCACAATATGGTGTTGTATTTACGCCAAAGCGGCGTGAATGCAGTATTAATGGACTTAACGGGCTGGCGCAGTGACGAAGCCTTGCCGCTTGATGAGGTGTTAACTCAGACACTGGCGCGCTTTGACTTAACCACCCAGCTGCCCGTCGCTACCGGTTATGCCCATTGCCAAGAAGGTTTAATGAACCGCTTTGACCGAGGTTACAGCGAAATGACCTTTAGTCGTTTAGCGGTATTAAGTGGCGCGCGTGAAGCCATTATTCATAAAGAATTCCATTTAAGCAGTGCCGATCCGCGCTTGGCCGGCGAAGACCAAGTGATCCCCATTGGTCGTACTAACTATGATGTGACCGATCAACTGTCTAACTTAGGCATGGAAGCGATTCACCCGCAAGCGGCGAAAGGTCTGCGCCAACAAGATATTCCATTGCGAGTGCGCAACACCTTTGAGCCGGATCACGAAGGTACTTTGATCACTACCGATTATCGCAGTCCGTCACCTTGTGTGGAGATGGTGGCCGGGCGCCGTAATATCTTTGCCGTTGAGCTGTTTGATCAAGATATGGTGGGCCGCGTTTCCCATTACGCAGAGTGTTTTACCGATGAGCTGGATAGCATGCGCTTGAACTTAGTGTCGAAAGACATGAACGCCAATACGCTGACCTATTATATTTCTGGCAATCGTAAAACCGTGCGTACCTTGGTGAGCGCGCTGCAGCGCCGCTTTGAACACGCAGACGTTAACACCCATAAGGTGTCTGTGGTATCCGCTGTAGGCAGTGACATGAGTATTCCCGGCTTGTTGGCCCGCTCGGTAGCAGCCCTGAATAAAGCCGGTGTCCCGGTACGTGCCGTGCACCAGTCATTACGCGCCGTAGAAATGCAGTTTATCGTCGATGATGAATATTACGAGCGTTCTGTGGTGTCGTTACACAATGAATTGGTGCAAACCGATGCAGAAACCGTGGCCCTCGCCGTCGCGTAATTGCGCAACTAGCATCGAGTAAAGTCTAAAATCCCCCGACTATCGGGGGATTTTTGTTTAAGCGTATCGCGCCCAACTTACGGCCACGCTTCCCTGTTTATGTGATTTTTGGCACACTGCAGCGATATTTTTATGACTGGGATTAATTATGGCTAAGCGTGCCTGTGCGGTGCATATTTTGGTGGATACTCAAGCCGAATGTGAGGCGCTTAAACTGAAATTAAGTAAAGGAGCCGATTTTCATCAGTTGGCCAAAAAGCATTCCACCTGTCCTTCCGGTAAACGGGGCGGCGATTTAGGCGAGGTTAAGAAGGGCGATTTAGTGGGATCGGTCGACAAAGCCGTGTTCAGTGGTCCCGAATTGGCCATTCAAGGCCCCATAAAGAGCCGCTTTGGCTATCATTTGATCAAAGTACTTTATCGCAACTAAACGTGCGCTATCACGACTAAACGTATTTTATCATCATTCATTGCTCGACCTTTTCATTGGGTTTGGTGTTAGGAGGCGCCCTCAGTGGCGTTGGGCGAGCTCGCCATGAGCCATTCATCAAGGGCCGATTATGTTTCTTGAGCATATCCAGATCCGCAATTTCATGGGTCTCAATCAGTTGTCGCTCACCCTTAATCAAAGCACGGCACTGATGGGCGAAAATGCCTGGGGAAAAACCAGTTTATTTCGCGCCTTATGGCGACTAATGGGCCAAGGCGGCTGCTGTTATCAGTTTGTGGAGGATGATTTTTATCGCTCCGTGTCTGATGAGCCGGTCACTGAGCTCTCCATCACGCTGACGTATCGCGAGCATAGGCCCGGTATCAGTGAGCACTCATTACGTTTGGCCAGATTGGCACCGGCGTGGGTTAAACACAAAGACGGTTTTCATCGTATTCATTATCGGGCTGGTGCGCGGCGCACCGAAGCTGGGGTGGTGAGTGAACACGGCTTTATGAATGGCGTCGGCGGCGAGCTGCTCTGTGAAGATACGGAGCAAATAGTGCACCAATTGATTGAAATGAATCCGGTGTTTCGCTTGAGAGACTCGAGGGGTACGCCGCAAGACTTGCCGATAGTGAACTTAAATGGTGATTACGATCAATTATTAACTCAGCTCAGTGCGCAATTAGCGGTTGAAGATGAGGATGAGTTTACCCAAGCCGACATTAAGGCCGGCTTAGATGCGGTTCGTCAATTATTAGAGCATTATTTTACGGCCCAAGGGGCCACCAGCCGAGCGCCGCGTCGTGCCCGAGATATTGCCATTCACCCGGTCACGCTCAGTCAGTTAGGAAAGTTCAACAGCTGGCAGTCGAAAGGTGAAGACAGCGAGTTATCACTGGCGTTGACGGCGGTGGCCCATACCATATTACAAGCGCGCGGTGGTCGGCCCATTGAAGAGGGCGCGCGGCCCTTGTTGTTAATCGAAGACCCAGAAAGCCGGCTGCACCCCACGGTACTGGCTGCTACTTGGGGTATCTTGGATCGTTTTCCCGGCCAAAAATTGGTGACCACCAACTCGGGTGATTTATTATCGGCGTTTCCGCTGCATCATTTACGCCGCTTGGTGCGCTACAAAGACGAAACTAAGAGTTTTCAAATTGGCAATGAAAAGTACAATGGCGAAGATATGCGCCGTATTGCTTTTCATGTGCGCATTAACCGACCTATGTCACTCTTTGCCCGCTATTGGTTATTGGTGGAAGGAGAAACTGAAATTTGGCTACTCAATGAGTTGGCACGAATTTGTGGCTATGTGTTGCCGGCAGAAGGCATTCGTATTATTGAATTTGCCCAATGTGGCCACAGCCCGCTGATTAAAGTAGCGCGAGATTTTGGTATTGGCTGGCACTTGTTAACCGATGGCGACGAAGCAGGACAAAAATATGCCCAAGGGGTGCGCAGTCAGTTACGCGGTGATCGTGAAGAAGACCGCTTAACCGTGTTGCCCAGTATCGACATTGAGCATTACTTATTTAAAAACGGCTTGGAACCTATTTTTCGCCAAGAAGCGCAAATTTACGATAAACACACTCCCGTCAGTCGTATTATCGAGCGTGCCCTGAGTCGGCGCACCAAGCCTGGCATGGCGTTATCTGTGGTAGAAGCCATAGAGTTGCAAGGTGCGCATAAGGTGCCGGTTGAAATTAGGCGTATGTTTGCCCGCATGATTGCCAACGCCCGCCGCCATCGTTAATAAAAATCTATTCTTGGAGAACACATGACAGATCATTTGGCCGCGCGCTTGTTTGCGCCTTTGGCACTCACTGCAATCGGCGCTTTGGCCGTTTTACTCTTGGTATTATTAAAAGGCGACTTGTGTCCGGGCCAACGCCGACGCATCAGCGATGGTTTAATGTCGGTGTGGGCCGTGCTGGGCTTAAGCTTAATGTTGGCGGTAGAAGCGCGGGTGCCGATATTTGTGCTGTGGTGGGGCGGACTCACGCTGGCCTTAGGCATAGGCGTATTGGTGTATCAGGCGCGTCTGGCGGGCAAACGCAGTTTAAGCCTGCAGTGGCAATTACCGGCATTAGTGTTGGCTGGGGGCTTAGGCGTGTGGCTGCTGTTTAGCGTTGGGGCTGCCGCTATTTTTATGTTGGGTGCCGGCGGCTGTGTGTTTGCGCATCTGATCATGGTGCGTGCTAAACATCGATTGCAGGCCTTTAATCTGATCTTGCCCGTGGTGGGAGTCAGCTGTGCCTTAGGCATGATTTTAGTGTTGTTAGTGCAAACCGCAGGCGAGAGTGACCCAGTTACGTTAGACGCATTAATTCTGCCCTTTGGCCAATTGTGTGGAGTGGTGTTATTGAGCGCCTTAGTGTGGCTGTGGCCAGTATTTAGAAAAGAAGCTACTTCGGCGCCGGTATTGGCCGTTGCAAGCTTGTTAATCGTGAGCGCCTTAACGCTGGGGCAGGGCATTATTGGCCAGTTGTAACGCTCACGATAAGTAACATTTTTTAAACAGCAAAAAAATTTGTCATCTGAGCTAATTTCTCTCGTTGTACTTGGTTGGTAAGACTCTTAACATGCGCGCCTCAAATCCGGAGGCGTCATGCGATTAATACCCCTTTATTTACATCTGATCTTGCTCACCTTAGGCAACGCATTTTTGTTGACCTTAGTGGCGGTGTATTTGAGTGCGCAAGGCGCGCCCGCGGCGCAAATTGGTTTAGTCGGCTCGGCCTTTTATTTAGGTATGCTGGGTGCCAGTTTTTTTGCCGATCATTTTATTCAACGCCTCGGTCATGTACGCGCACTGGTGGTGTGCTGCTTGGTGTTAGCACTGGCGGCGCTGGCCTTAACCTGGACTGCCTTACTGCCGTTATGGTTAATGTTGCGTGTGTTAGCAGGCATGGCGGCGGCCATCGGTTTTGTGGCGGTAGAAAGCTGGGTGCTGGGCGTATCGCCACTGCATAAACGCTCTGCTGCGATGGCCCGCTATATGCTGATTTATTACTTTAGCTATGGCATTAGCCAGCTGTTTATTGACTGGATCCCCTCTTCTGGCTCCACGGGTTTCTTTATCGCGACCGGCTTATGTTTGCTTTCCATAGTGCCATTGCGCTGGGCAAAACAACCCGACCTTGAAGTCCAGACCGCAGGCGAACCCGCCGCCAGCAAGCCCCCCAGGGCTGAACGCGCCTTAGGCTTGGTGGGGTGTTTAGTGGCGGGCATGCTGCTCGGCACGCTCTCTTCATTAATGCCCATTCAGTTAGAGCAATTAGCATTAGGTGACGAAGTTGGCCTGTATATGGCGTGGCTTATTTTGTGCGGCATGGCGTTTCAATTACCCAATGGCCGTTTGGCCGACCAATTAGGCAAACGCACCATGATGGCGGTACAAACTGCCATGATAGCGGTGGGCTGCGTGGTTTTGTGGGAGTTTGATGGTAAAGGCGCGCTCTTGCTGGCCTTTGCTTTATTGGGCGCTGGCGGCTTTACGCTGTACCCGACCACTATGTCCTATGCTTGCGGCAAGATGCAGGGACGTGCGCTGGTAAAAATGGCGCAAAAGCTGATGTTTACTTACAGCATCGGCTCGCTAACCGGCCCCATGATTGCGGGCATGATGTTAGAAAAGTTTCAGTCGGGCTTATTCTTATTTGTAATTTTGCTGGTAAGCGGCTGGGCACTCTGGTTGCTTATGATGCGCCTGTTGGCCGACAAACCAGTGGGCACCACTATTTAAGCTAATCCTCAGCGGTCATAACAGACATGACGGTCAATGAACACAGTGAGCTAAGCTCACTGTGTTCATTTTTGTTTGTGGTCTATATGTGAGATATAATGGCTTACTTATTGCTCACTCACTTCACCTCTTTGGAGGGTCTAGTATGAAACGTAATACTTACTCAGCGATAGCCTTAGTTGCAGCCTTGGGGCTCGCCGGTTGTGCTAACCCAGATGTGTACTCGGGTGACGTGTATGGCAGCCGTGCCGCCAAACAAGCGCAAACCGTCACTTACGCCACTGTCACCTCGGTACGCCCAGTATTAATTCAAGCTGGTGATGAAAATCCTAACGTGATAGGTACCTTGGGTGGCGGTGCCATAGGTGGTATTTTGGGTCATCAAGTAGGTGGTGGCACCGGCCAAGTCTTAGCCACCGCCGTGGGTGCTCTTGCTGGCACCATGGTGGGCTCGCGTGCCGAAGACAAGTTGAGCCAAGTTAAGGCGGTAGAGTTGGAAGTGCGCACCGACAGCGGTGAAAACCTGATAGTGGTACAAAAGGCGGATCGTACTTGGCAACCAGGCCAGCGGGTACGACTGGTTGGCTCAGGCAGCAATTTGAGCGTCGCTCCTAACTAATAAACGCCAGCCTTTACGGCTGTGCTCTGGTAACTCCGCCCATATTGAGCGGAGTTACAAAACAAAAAGGCACCCTAGGGTGCCTTTTTGTCGTGAAGATGGGTGTTATCTTTACAGTTTTTATCGTTATTTTTTTATTATTGTTTTTGCTCTTACGTTATTGCTTTTTAGTACCTTGTTACAGTTTCTTTCTTCCCGGGCTCATTTTACATCTGTGCCAAGGAAGGAGCAGAAATAGCGACTAAAGCAGCGCCGACTGTAAAAATGATGGTGATAACTAACTCTTTCATTTTTGTACCTTCCTCGTTGATTGACTGTGAATCTAATATACGGCAGTTTCGTTTGCTTTTCAACCCGTAAATTGTATTTATGGCGATAACTTTGCTTTTCTGTGGCCTAAGGCTTATTTTAGTAAGTAATGCTTTCGGTAGTCGCGGTTTATTGTGACTTAAACTTCAGGTTATCTTAGGGTTTTGTTTTTATATGGCTATAATATCAAGCGCTTAGGTGTGATTTGTGTGCGGAAAAACTGCTTGGTGTTGAAAGTATTAGTTTTAGAGGGTCTAGTGCGGTTCTCTCTTTTAAATGCCGATTTAACCAACACTTGTTAGTTGGGTCAGGTTTTCTGTCGTTAAAGTGAGCAGCAACTGTCACTGGCTGTGATTAGGTGTGACAAAGTGTGGCAAGGCTGCTGCTGGCTCAATCTTCCTCTTTAACGTGTTTTATAAAGCGGTTTGGCGCTAGCGGCCTTAGCTTGCAGTCTGCCCTGAGGTAATCCAACGCGGCAGAGGTTAGGTGATAGGGATCCCAAAATAGCGCTTTTCTGCTACACTGCGCGCCAGTTTTAATAGTGAAGATGGGGTGTGCGTTGACGCAGTCGGTGGAGCAGTGGCAAGCAAAATTAACAGAATGTCGAGGTGCCGAGCGCGGGCGGCTGGGGCGGCGATTACGCGGGCTGGCAAAATTGCCGGCGGCCAAGTTTGCCGATGCGCTAGGCAAAGTGGCGGCCGACATCACCACTTCGGTTAATGAGCGCGCCCGCCGGCAGGCATTGTTAGGTCAAGCCATTCATTACCCGGCCCAATTGCCGGTGAGCGAACAACGCGAGCTGATCAAACGCACTATTAGTGAACATCAAGTGGTGATCATCGCCGGTGAAACTGGCTCGGGTAAAACCACGCAGATCCCTAAGATGTGTTTGGAACTGGGCTTAGGCATAGACGGCACAATTGGGCATACCCAGCCGCGGCGCTTGGCGGCACGCAGTGTGGCGGCGCGACTCGCACAAGAGCTGCAAACAGAGATTGGCCAGCGGGTAGGCTATAAAATCCGTTTTAATGACAGCATCAGTGCCCAAACCCAAGTGAAGTTGATGACAGATGGCATGTTGCTGGCAGAAATTCAGCAAGACCGCCAATTGCGCCAATATGACTGCATCATCATCGATGAAGCCCACGAACGCAGTTTGAATATCGACTTCATCATGGGCTATCTCAAACAACTATTGCCTAAACGCCCAGATCTGAAAGTTATCATCACCTCCGCCACCATAGATCCGGAGCGCTTTTCTCAGCATTTTAATGATGCGCCCATTATCAGTGTCTCGGGGCGCACTTATCCGGTGGAGCTGCGTTATCGGCCACTATTGGAAGGCGATCAGGACCGAGATCAGCAACAGGGCATTTTTGATGCGGTGACTGAGCTTAGCCAAGCGGGCAATGGCGATATTTTGATCTTTATGAACGGCGAGCGAGAAATACGCGACACCGCCGCCGCCCTCAAAAAATTGGAGCTGCGCCACACCGAAGTGGTGCCCTTGTATTCTCGGTTATCCAACGCCGAGCAGAATAAAATTTTTGAGTCGCACACTGGGCGGCGCATCGTGCTGGCCACTAACGTGGCCGAAACCTCGCTCACAGTGCCAGGCATTCGCTATGTAATTGATCCCGGTACGGCGCGCATTAGCCGTTACTCCTATCGCACTAAAGTGCAGCGTTTGCCGATTGAGTCTATCTCTCAAGCCAGTGCTAATCAGCGCATGGGCCGTTGTGGCCGTGTGGAAGCGGGCATTTGTATTCGGTTATATGCCGAGGACGACTTTAATAATCGGCCTGAATTTACTGATCCCGAAATCTTGCGCACCAATTTAGCCTCGGTGATCGTGCAGATGTTGTCGTTAGGCCTAGGTGACATTGGGGCTTTCCCTTTTGTGGAGGCGCCGGATCGCAAATACATCAATGACGGCATTCGACTCTTAGAAGAGCTGGGTGCGGTGGTGCCCGATAAGGCGGACTTAACGCTTACCCCATTAGGCCGCGACTTAGCCCGTTTGCCCGTTGATCCCAGATTGGCGCGCATGGTGTTGGCAGCCCGCGATTATGGATGCGTGACCGAGGTGATGGTGATTGTGGCCGCACTCAGTATTCAAGACCCGCGTGAGCGCCCGCAAGACAAACAACAAGCCGCCGCCGAGCAGCACAATCGCTTTAGTGATGATGACTCAGATTTTATGGCTTACATTAATCTGTGGCAGTATTTAAAAGAGCAGCAAAAAGCGCTCAGCAATAACCAGTTTCGAAAGCTTTGTCAGAAGGAGTTTTTAAACTACCTGCGACTGCGCGAGTGGCAAGATATTTACAGTCAGTTGCGATTAGTGGTGCGCGAGCTGGGTTTTGCGCTTAATAGCGAGCCCGCTAAAGGCGACAGTCTGCACCAAGCCCTGCTGAGCGGCATGCTCAGTCAAATTGGCATGCGCGACGGCGATAAAAGAGAGTTGCTGGGGGCGCGTAATGCGCGCTTTATCTTGGCGCCAAACTCCAAGCTAGCGAAAAAGCCGCCGCGCTGGTTAATGGTGGCCGAGCTCACCGAAACCCATCGTTTGTATGGCCGCACTGCCGCAAAAATTGAACCTGAGTGGCTAGAGCGCCAAGCCGAACACTTGCTTAAATCCAGCTACAGCGAACCCTATTGGTCGAAAAAGCAGGGTGCTGTGATGGGGTTTTTAAGTCAGAGCCTGTTTGGCTTGCCGGTGGTGGTGCGCCGCCGCGTCAATTACAGCCAAGTGGATCCGACATTATGCCGAGAGCTGTTTATTCGCCATGCCTTGGTGGAAGGCGAGCTGCAAACCCGTCATGAATTTTTCCATCATAACCAATCGCTGCTCGATCAAGTGGAAACCCTAGAGCACAAGTCTCGTCGTCGTGATGTGGTAATTGACGATGAAACGCTGTTTCATTTCTATGACCAAAAATTGCCCGCTGACGTGGTCTCCATTCGCCACTTTGATAAGTGGTGGCAGCCGCTGCAAAAAGCCCAGCCAGAACTGCTGCACTTTACCGAACAGATGTTGCTCAACGACAGCGCCGAGCAGATAGCCGCCAGTGATTATCCGGATGTGTGGCGTCACAATGGGGTGACGCTGGCGCTGGATTATCAATTTGAACCGGGTCTTGAAGAAGACGGGGTCACGGTACAGATCCCCTTACCGTTATTAAACCAAGTGAGCAGCGAGCCTTTTGCATGGCAAGTGCCGGGCTTACGCCGTGAGTTACTCATAGGATTAATTAAGTCTTTGCCCAAACCGATGCGCAAACACTTTGTCCCAGCCCCCAACTATGCAGAAGCGCTGTTAGCGGCCATGCCAGCCCAAGAGGGCGAGCTACTGGATCAAGTAGAAAAGCATTTGCGGCGCATGACAGGCGTGACGGTGCCGCGCGAGCAATGGGATTGGTCGGCGTTGGCAACTCATTTGCAGATGCGTTTTTGTATCTTGGATGCTAAAGGTGACGTATTAGCGGCAGGGCGCGACTTAGATGCCATTAAGTTGTCCTTACAGGGCCAAGTGCAAACTGCGCTCACCCAAGCGGTGGATGACGACCGCTTTGAGCAAGCAGAGCTGCGTCAATTCCCAGAGCGGGCGATCCCGAAAACCTATGAGGCTAAACGGGCCGGTTTTGCGGTAAAAGCGTATCCGGCACTGGCGGATAACGGCGACAGCGTGGCACTCACTCTGTGTGAAGATGAAGTAAGCCAAGCCCAAACCATGTGGCAGGGCCAGAGCCGTTTATTGCTGCTACAGTTGCCGTCACCCATTAAATACCTGCATGAAAAGCTGCCTAATAAAGCCAAGCTCGGTCTGTATTTTAATCCCTATGGTCGAGTATTAGATTTAGTGGATGACTGTATTCGTGCGGGTGTTGAGGCGTTGATGCGCCGTTATCAAGCGCCGGCTTGGAGCCCTACTGAGTTTGAGGTGCTTAAAGATAAGGTAGGGGGCGAGCTGAATCCGGCAGTGGCGGCGATAGCCTTACAAGTGGAAGAAGTATTAAGCCGTGCTCATGAAGTGAAAAAACGCTTAAAAGGCAAAATCGACTTATCCCAAGCCATGGCCATGGCTGATATTCAGGCGCAACTCAACGGCTTGATCTTTAAAGGCTTTGTCACCGCCACCGGTGGCGAACGCTTGAATGACGTAAATCGTTATTTAGAAGCGTTGGCACGGCGCTTAGATAAATTGCCCATCGATCCCCAGCGGGATCGGCTGCAATTACTCAAAATTAGCCAAGTACAACAGGCTTATCAGGCGCTCTTAAACAAGCAGCCCAAAGGTAAGCCGTTGTTACCTGAGGTGGCCGCTATTCGCTGGATGATTGAAGAGCTGCGCGTGTCGCTGTTCGCCCAAACCTTAGGTACCGCTTATCCGATTTCGGAGAAACGTATTTTGCAGCAGATTAATGGGTTGTGAGTGTGTGAGGTGTGAATCGTGAATCGTGAATCGTGAAGAGTGAAGAGTGAGGGGAAAATATAGCGCCGAGCAATACAAAAGACGGTCTTTGTAGCCGGCAACTTGTTCGCCGGTTCTGCGCAGCAGAATGTTTTAAGGTTTAAGGTCAACATAAAACTGGGCCGAATCTTCTTTATCTACAACAGGGGCCCCTACAGGGGAAAACTAGCACCATACCGTGGTTCATGTTCTGTACCTATGAGACTGTTATCTACCAAAAACTGGCACCTTATCAAACAAGGTAACACTGTGTTTAGTAAGCCGCAGACGGACTTTATGTTGTGGCGTTGTGGGGTGCGTGTTATCATCTGCGCGCATTTTACAGGCGAATATCGGTCGCAATGTTTGCCACTAACCTTATAGAGAGAAAATTATGTCATTCACATTTCAAGCAGAAGTTCGTTCAGACCTGGGGAAAGGTGCGAGCCGCCGCCTGCGTCATGAAGACAAAACTCCTGCTATCGTATACGGCGCAGGCCAAGAGCCAGTTGCCATTGCTCTGGACCATAAAAAATTAATCATCGCTCAAGCCGATGATGCATTTTACAGCGAAGTGCTGACTTTGGTTATCGACGGCAAAGAAGTGAGCGTGAAGGTTAAAGACGTACAGCGTCATCCCTTCAAGCCTAAATTGGCTCACTTAGATTTCATCCGCGCTTAATTGCGAATGAAACTAAAAAAACCGCCTGCGGGCGGTTTTTTTGTGCCTGTAGTCCAAGAAAAGAGAAATACTAGCTTTTGCCACGGAAGAACACGGA